>VGFT01000003.1 GCA_016868775.1 Bacteroidota bacterium
TCTTTAATGAAGTTCTCTGTAGATTGTTTTGGCTTCTGTTCCATGTCATTATTGGTTTAATTATTAATGATGGAAACACTCTACTAATTTAGACTATATTTTGTCCAATTTATGCTGACGATTTACATAACTAGTGTTTTTTTACTCATTTTTTAAATTATAATCTTCCGTCAATTTGATTTCTATCCAAAATTGCTTTAATATCAAATACTACACAATTGTCTGAATTTTTCAACTCATTCAAATTAATATGAATAAATTCTTCATGAGACACTGCAAGAATTATCGCATCATACTTTATTGGATTTGCAACCAGACTAATTCCATATTCGAGACTTACTTCCTTTGTATCGGCATAAGGATCATAAACATCTACATTTAGTCCAAATTGAATTAATTCATTGTATATATCTACCACTTTAGAATTTCTAATGTCAGGGCAATTTTCTTTAAAAGTTGCTCCTAGCACTAAAGCCTTTGCTCCTTTAATTGTAATCCCTTTTTGGATCATTAATTTTACTACTTTATAGGCAACAAATACGCCCATGTTATCATTAACACGTCTACCACTAAGAATTACTTGTGGCTGATATCCAAGGCTTTCTGCTTTGTGAGCTAAATAATATGGGTCAACACCGATACAATGGCCACCAACCAATCCTGGCTTATATTTTAAAAAATTCCATTTAGTACCTGCGGCTTCCAATACATCATTAGTGTCAATACCCATACGATCAAAAATCAAGGCCAATTCGTTGACAAAAGATATGTTTACATCCCTTTGCGCATTTTCTATCGCTTTAGATGCCTCTGCAACTTTAAGACTTGGTGCCTTATGTGTTCCAGCAGTGATAATAGATTTATATAATTGATCAACTAACTCTGAAATACCTGGAGTTGACCCTGAAGTTACTTTTTTAATTTTGGTTAACGTGTTTACTTTATCACCAGGGTTAATTCGTTCAGGTGAATAACCACAGTAAAAATCTTGATTAAACTTTAATCCAGAATATTTTTCCAACACAGGAACACAGTCTTCCTCAGTGCAACCAGGATAAACCGTAGATTCATATATCACGATATCGTCTTTTTTGATTAACCTACCCAACATCTCAGAAGCGTTTAACAACGGTGTTAAATCAGGCGCTTTAAACTGGTCAATCGGTGTTGGGACTGTTACAATAAATACATTATAAGACTTCAGTTCGTCGATATTTGAAGAGAACTTTAAACCTACTTTACCTGATTCACTTGCTAAATCCATTGCAAACTGCAACCCCTCTAAATTTGCTTCATTGGTTCTATCTTTACCCAACTTGAGTTCATCAATCCGAGCTTGATTTATGTCAAAACCAAGGACTTTGTACTTTTTGCCAAATTCAATTGCTAAAGGGAGTCCAACATAACCTAGGCCAATAATGGCGATTTTTGAATTTTCTACATTCATAATTTATTACTTAATATTTATTGCGCACCAAACTACGCACCAACACTTATAATTTTGCTTGATTATTGAAGATTTGAAAGAAACTTATTTATTAGAAAGGTTGTGATTACCAATACTTTAAGGCTATATACTTATTAGCAAATACCCATCCTCGGTCTGGACCACACTAATTCTAATTAGAATTTACCCCCCCCCCTCCCCCATTCACTATTATACACACACACATGCGGTAATTCGTGAATAAGCGCCAGATCAAATTCAACTAGGGTGTACACGGCGGTGCGGATCTTTTTATTCAAAAGCTTTTCCGCTTTGATACATAGTTTGTCAAAATAAGTCCGATCGATGTCGCCGACAACCACGAGATCAATAAAGGGACTCTCTTTCCCCTCCGCCATATCTCCAGTGAGATACACCTCCACCACATCTCCCAATTTGTAGAATACCTGCTCCAACAATTGATCTACCCCGATGAACTTGAAAATGATTGAGCGGAGATTATCGTATAACGGGTGAAAAGAATTGGCACAGTATTTTTTGATCTTCGCCTCTTTTCCGTCTTTACCTTCTACCACATTGATCAATTTCATCTCCATCAACTTGTTCAATTCCAACCGCACCGTATTGCTGCTCACATTTAACTCCTTCTGCAACTGACGCAAATAGACCTGGCTACCCGGATTCAATAACAATCGGGACAGCAACCGCAAGCGAATCTTACCGGTAAATAAATGGTCGAACAATATAGCAGTGGTTGGAGACGGCAAAGCCACGGTCAGTTACAGGAGCGTTTTGGGAACTGACACAATAATGAGTAGTAAAGGTACTCGATTAGATCGAGAAGTAGTTAAAATTACCTGTTTTTTTGGAAAAAAATGATAGTGTTCATTTTTTCAATCCAGCGGATTTTGACCCCTCTTTTTTAATGCATTTACCCCCCAACCCTCCGGGTTTTATCTCTTCTTTTTTGTATTGACTTTTCACCCGAACCCTAAAGGGCTTACTTTCATTCTTTTGCCGTAATGCATTTACCCCCCAACCCTCCGGGTTTTATCTCTTCTTTTTTGTCTTGACACAAAAAAGAAGCAAAAAAAGTCAAGGCTGCGGAAAAATCGCTAAAAATGGTCTCCCTCGCCTAAACCCGCCAAACTCGCCCCTTCGGGGCTCAGACAGTGGCGGCTTTTACAGCTCGCTCCCCCATTTTCTTAACGCTCTTTTTCCGAGGCCGATCAATAGCATTTTTCTCAAACAAAAGCATTGGAAACTAACGAAATATCGAACCGAACAGCATTGGACATTCGACATTGGACATTGGACTATTTAAAGCTTCGGCTGGAAAGTCGGACTGAATTAAAACAAACTTACCAACAATAGCATATATGTCACCCCCTGACAATCATCTTAAAAATTTCTATACATTTACTTCTGAATCATGATCTTATCCTTTCCCAATAGAACTATTTCGAACGGGTCTCCGGTAGTAGAATATTCAGGAGCGTATACATCGTTTCCGGCAGTACTGGAAACACTACGCTCAAACGGTATAAGCACTCGTTTTGCTGAGCCCACCGCCTCCGATCCGCAGGCCCTGACCCTTTACTTTCATGAAGGTGATGAAGGTCAGCTCCAGCAGGTGCTACAACGCAAATCAGCCAACCAAATCCTGGTCGTTTCTCGAGCGAAAATATCCTCCATACCGGAAGACAGCGCCGTTATCTGCTTTACCCACAACGACCCCGCAGATGGCTTTGAAATTGCCCGCTGCATATACCTCAAGGCGATACGCCTGAGAACGCGTCGACAGTCACCGTCGGCGATTGCGATGAGACGGTTTTTTCGATATGCGGTTAAGCTTTTGAGCTAGAATACAGTCCGATGTCCGACTTGCCAGCCGAAGCCTTGGCGAAGGCTGGGGTCAGTTGTGGTCCGCCGTCCGCTGATGCACAATTCTAAAGTCAGTTTTAAATATGATCTGGTTTGAAACAGGATGTGTGCGTGGGCCGGAAAAACGGGCGGAGCCAATCGTATTTCCTTGATTTTTTGGTTCTTTTGCATCAAGGCAAAAGAACGAAAGAAAAGCCCCCTTAGGGGTCGGGGGTAAAAGGTCAAGACAAACATGAATTATAACACCATCCTTTATCGGGGATGCGGCTGGAAAATTCGACATTGGTCATTGGACTGCATTCGACATTGGACATCGGACTATTTCACGCTAACCCAACTTCATAATGCATCTCCGGTATCTCCACATCCCCAAACCCCTTCTTCAAAAGCCGTTCCTTAAAATCCTGCTGCACATCGTACTCACCATGTACTAAAAAAATACGCCGCACGGCCTTGGCATCCTGACAAGAAAGCCACTGACTCAAATCGTCATAATCCCCATGCGCACTCATACTGCGGATCACACCTACGGAGGCATGGACCTCGTGCTGAACACCATAAATGCCAACTTCGCTTTGCCCGGCTAATAAACGCCCGCCAAGTGAACGCGGCTCGCAATATCCCGTAAATAAAATTCCATTCCGACTGTTCTCTACATTGTTACTGATATGATGCTTCACCCGGCCCGCATCGGCCATGCCACTGGCAGAAATGATCACCATCGGACCATCCATGAAATTTAATTGCTTCGACTCCTCCACCGTCTTTACATACTTGAGCCCGCTGAACGAAAACGGATCCCTGTCCGTCTCCAACACCCGCTGCACCGTCTTGTTGAAATAATTCGGATACTTCTTTACCACCTCAGTAGCGTGTACGCTCAGCGGACTATCCACGTAATACGTAATTGGCGACAACCGATTCTCCAACTCCAATTGATTCAACGTATACAAGATCTCTTGCGTCCGCCCCACACTAAAAGCCGGAATGATCAACTTCCCCTTTTTCTTCAAACAGATCTTCTCGATCCACTCCAAAAACATATCCGGAGTAGATCGATGTAAGTCATGCAAACTATTCCCATACGTCGATTCCATCACGATATAATCCGACTGGGGAAAAGGTGCCGGCGAACGCAAGATCGCATCGCGGTAACGACCCACATCCCCGCTAAACGTCAACACCCGATCCTTCCCATTCTCCTTAATCTTCAAATGGACACAAGCACTGCCAATAATATGCCCCGCATCCGTAAACTGCAACTCCACCCCCTCCATAATGGTTGTCCATACCCCATAATCCGCCTCCACAAAACACTTGGCCGCCGCCTGCGCATCTTCAATCATATACAAGGGCTTGAGAAAGGGCTCCCCCCTCAACTTGCGCCGCTTGTTCAAATAGCGAATATCATCTTCCTGTATTTGTGCCGAATCTTCCAATAAGATCGTCACCAATTCCGCGGTACCATGTGTACAAAAGATCTTGCCGGTAAACCCTTCGCTGACCAGCTTCGGGATCAGTCCGCTGTGATCAATGTGCGCATGCGAAAGTACCATCACGTCGATTTCTTCGGGACGAAAACCAAAACTCCGATTCAGTCGGTCGGTATCCTTGCCCATCCCCTGAAACATCCCGCAATCGAGCAGGATCTTCTTCCCACTCGCCAGCGTTACCAAATGCTTGGATCCGGTCACCGTACGGGCCGCCCCGTGAAATGCGATCTTCATAAAAATTATTTGGAGGTTTTGGCCTTGATCGACCAGGTGATATAAAAATCGGCCACTACTTCGCCGGCAGGGTTTCTGCCGGTGGACCGCGCCCGTACCGTCCGGGGCAGTCCGTCGGCCAACGTGCCCTTCACCGCCTCATAAAACAATTTTCCGTCGGCACAGGTAAAAAAGATCCGCTCCGTGGCCTTTTTGAAATAATCGGATTCCAATCGCACGACCAGCATGCTTACGGGCGGGTCAGATTGGTATAAATGCGCCATGGCCAGCAGCCCGGTACTCATCTCCGCCGCCATTGACAGCGAAGCGAAGTAGGTGGACCGAAACGGATTTTGCGTGATCCACCGATGCGGCACCGAGCAAACACAAGCCTCCGAAATCAACGAATCAACCCTCACCCCCGAAAAGAACGAGGCAGGCAGCTTCCAGAGCTGGAAAAACTTGAATTTCCAACGGTTATGGACTTGGGCGATGAATTTGTCGGAATGCAATGTTTAGGGTTTAGGCCTGCCTGACGGCAGGGTTTAGGGTTGAGGGTTTAGCGTTTAGAACAGGTATGTTAAATTTATAAATTACTATTGGCTCGTGAACTGTCCGGCGGTAAGTTTGTTGCCAAATTAAACTACCCAAACTGTCCAAACTACCCAAACTAATCTAAATATGCGTTTCATCACCTTCCTCGCCCTGACCTTAATCACATTTGTTACCCAAGCTCAAAAAGTCACGGGTAAGTTGGTGTTCCAACCCGGACAAGTCCTCAACATCACCACCAAAAGCTCGATGAGCAATCTGGTGAGTGCGATGGGACAAGAGATCGAACTGAAATCCGAATCGACCGTCGACCAACTCGTACAAGTCACGAACACCACGGAGGAAAGTCACACCCTCAGCCAGGAGATCAAGCGCATCCGAATGACCTCCGAAGGCATGGGTAATAACATCAATTTTGATTCCGATAAGGAAAGCGACCTCAAAGGCCAGTTCGGTGGTCCCATCAAAGAACTCCTGGGCAAAAAGATCAACATGGTCATCGATGCCTCCGGCAACACGCTGATGGCCATGGCGGACGGAGCCCCCTCCAAATCCACCGCCGACGGTGCCAACATGCTAAGCCAGTTCATCGGCGGTATCGGCGAAATGACCGAGGCTCCTAAACAAGGCGAGGCCAGTTTCTTCAAGGTGCTCCCGGCAACGGAGGTGGGAAAAGGCGACGGATGGACCAACACCATCGACCGCAACGGCAACAAGATCGAAGAGGCCTACTCCGTTGCTGAGATCAACGACAATGCCATCATCCTGAATTATCTCTCCAATTCCGCCAGCTCCCGCGTGCAAGAAAACATGGGCATGGAAGTGACCATCAACCTGAAAGACAAAACGGAAGGGAAGATCACGGTCGATCGTAAAACCGGAATTGTAAAGGAAAAAGCACTAACCACCACCTCCACCGGAAGTGTTGTGACCGGGATGGGGGAGTTTCCCATCAATTCTACTTCTACCACCCTGATCACTGTTAATTAATCGGAAGATTGCTTATTCAGCGGCAACTGCGTAAGCAGTAAATCCTCCATCGTCTGCCGACGACGGATCAGCTGCATCTCGTCACCGCGAAACAGCACTTCTGCCGGCAAAAACCGCGCATTGTACGAAGAGGCCATCTCAAATCCGTAAGCCCCGGCGGTTCGGATGGCAAGCACGTCGCCTTCGTGTACCTGAGGAAGCGAGCGGTCCTCCGCAAACGTATCCGTCTCACATACATTCCCAACCACAGTATAGGTACGCTGTTCCCCTTCGGGATTGGAAAGATTATCAATTGTATGATAGGACCCATAGAACATGGGGCGAATGAGTTGATTCAGTCCGCTATCTACCCCCACGAACTCAATAGTACCCGATTGCTTAATGACATTTACTTTGCAAAGCAACGAACCAGCGTCGGCTACAAAATATTTTCCCGGTTCAAACCAGATGGAGAGGGCTTTCCCACTAGAAGCTTTGTATTCGCTTAATTTTTTTTCGATGCCCTTGGCCAGAGCATTGACATCCGTACCGGTCTCTCCGGGTTGATAAGGCACTTTGAATCCCCCACCCAGATCGATCACTTCCAGTTGGGGAAAATTCAAGGTAAGATCAAAAAGCAAATCCAATCCCTTTAAAAACACTTCCACTTCCTTGATCTCACTGCCTGTATGGATATGCAACACGCGTACCGATAGCTGTTGCGCTTGAATCAGATGATAGACCTTGGGCAGTTCGGCGAGGGCGATGCCGAATTTGCTGCGATCGTGTCCGGTTGAGATTTGCAAATTTCCGCCGGCCATGATATCGGGACGTATCCGAATACCAACGGGATAAGTATTACCGAATGCACGTGCGAATTTTTCCAGATTAGACAGACTGTCGATGTTGATGTGCACACCAAGCGATTTTGCTTCTTCGATCTCCTCGAAGGCCACGCTATTGGAGGTGTAAAGAATTTGATCGGGTTTGAAGCCGGCTTGGATCGTCAGTTTTACTTCGTTGATCGAGCTGCAATCGATATCGGCGCCAATCCGGCGGATGTGATCGAGGATGTGCAGGTTGGTGAGGGCTTTGGCGGCGTAGAAGAAGCGAACGGGCTGATTGGCAAAGGCCGTTTGCAGTTGTTGAAATTGATAGGTGATACGCTCGGCGTGATATACGTAGAGCGGAGTTCCGAACCGGCGCGCCGCTTCCAGCAATTGCCCGTTGGTGAGGGTGGATGTCATCAGCTTTCTTCGCCGGCGCCCAGATCGGTTTCTTCGATCATTGGCTCGGTAGATGCGGTTTCGGAGCTCATGCCTTCCATTGCTTCATCGACCGTAGTGGGTAGGATCATTTGCTCGGCCAATACTTCTTTGATCTTGGGCAGGTCCTCGGGCGAGTTGATCCCGAAATAATCCATGAAGCTACGAGAGGTCGTGTATAGCAGGGGGTGTCCGGGTAGTTTTTCGTTTCGTCCGCTGATCACAATGAGCTCTTTCTCCAGCAACTTCTGTACCGCGTAATCTGAGCTGACGCCGCGGATGGCTTCGATCTCGGATTTGGTGACCGGTTGTTTATACGCGATGATCGACAGCGTTTCAAGTGATGCCGTGGAGAGTCGTTTCAGGAATTTATCGCCATTGAGCTGTGCGATAGTTTTATGGAATTCTTTTTTACTGAGGAATTGCCAGCCGCCGCCGCTTTGGCGTACTTCAAACGGATAGAATTCAGCCGCGTATTTTTCTACCACGCCCTCAATGGCGGCTTCAACCTGATCCATCGGAATCTTATCCTCCATGAACCCGAAAGCCTGATTGATCAGATCGGTGAGTTCGAGGGTACTGAGGGGACGATCCGATGCGAAGATCAGGGCCTCTACGTGGGATATGAGTTGCGGGATTTCCATTGAATGTATTTCATCAACCCTGCAGGGCGGCAGCACCACTTACGATCTCGGTGAGTTCGGTGGTGATGGTAGCCTGACGGGCGCGGTTGTAAGAGATCTTGAGGGCGCGGAGAATTTCATTAGCGTTTTCGCTGGCCTTGTCCATCGCAGTCATCCGCGCGCCATGTTCGGAAGCGTTGGCGTCAAGCACGGCTTTGAAGAGTTGGGTATTAAGGATCTTTGGCATGAGTTCGGCCACGAGTTGTTCGCGGTTCGGATCGAAAATAAAATCATTTTGAGATTTACCGGCAATGGGGGCGGCTTTGGGGATGGGCAGGAAGCGCTCCACTTCAAATCGCTGGGTGGCGGCGTTTTTGAATTGACTATAGATCAGTTCGACCACATCGAATTCTTTGTTCTCGAAGGCCTTCATCGCAGCTTGTGCGGCTTGCTGAACTGTTTCGAAGGTGAGGTTCAGAAAAACATCCTTGAACCGGGCATCGGTTTGATAACCGGATTTGGTGAGGCTTTCGTATCCTTTCTTCCCAATATTCCAGATGTGCACATTGCCTTTTTTGTAGGCATCGGCATATTTTTCGGCGATGGTGGCTTTGGTCAGTTTTACGACATTGGCGTTGTAAGCACCGGCCAGTCCGCGGTCACTCGTAATCACGATCAACAGTACTTTTTCAATGGGTCTTTCTGCCGCCAGACTCATAGCGGCACCGGAATCGGAGCTGCTCACGATGTTGCTGAGCATTTCCTGCAACTTGCCGGCATAGGGGCGCATTTGCACGATGGCATCCTGGGCGCGGCGAAGTTTGGCGGCACTTACCATTTTCATGGCTTTTGTGATCTGCTGGGTGCTTTGGACGGACTTGATCCGGGTCCGTACTTCTTTGAGTTGTCCGGGCATTTTTTTCTAGTTCTGAGGGTGCAAAAGTAAGAGATTTAGGGGTTGGATGTATGAGAGGGTCCGGTGTCGGTTTAGGTACGGTGTCCGTTTGGGTACGGTGACCGGTGTCCGATGTAGTCAGATGACCGGTGCCAATCTCCCAACCTCATCGGACATCGGACAGTCCGCGAAGCGGACGACCGACATCGGACCCAAACGGACACCGGTCACCGGACATCGGACCTTCCAGGACATTGCCCCGCGGCCATCCAACCCGTATCTTTGCCCCCCGAAACATCACTCAACAAGGCAAAATGCTAGGCTTCCTATCCAAGTTAATCGGTGGCAGTAAATCCGAAAAAGATGTCCAGAAGATCCAGCCTCTGGTAGGCAAGATCAATGGGTTCTTCCAGCAATATCAGTCCCTAAGTAACGACGAGCTCCGGGGCAAGACCCGGGAGTTCCGATCCCGCATCGCCGAGCACCTGGCCCCCATCGATGCCCGCATCGCCGAAAAGCTGCAAGAAGCTGAGGCCCTGCCGGCAGCCGACCTGAACGGCCGCGATGCCATCTACCAAGAGGCCGATACCCTCAAAAAAGAACGCAACCAGCACCTCGAAAAGGTCCTCGAACAGATCCTTCCAGAGGCCTTTGCCGTCATCAAAGAAACCGCCCGCCGCTTCAGCCAGGGCACCGAGATCGTGGCCACGGCCATCCAGCTCGACCGCGACCTATCCGTCAAAAAGAATTACATACAGATCCGGGACGATCAGGCCATCTATCAGAACAGCTGGACCGCCGCCGGAGGCGCCGTAACCTGGAACATGGTGCATTATGACGTACAGCTCATCGGCGGTACCGTACTGCACCAAGGCAAGATCGCCGAGATGGCCACGGGCGAAGGAAAAACCCTGGTCTCCACCCTACCCGCCTACCTCAACGCGCTTCCCGGCATGGGCGTGCACATTGTAACCGTGAACGATTACCTGGCCCGCCGCGACCAAGAATGGAATGGTCCCATTTTCGAGTGGCTCGGGCTCACCGTAGACTGCATCGACAAACATCAGCCCAATTCCGAGGAACGTCGCAATGCCTACCTCGCAGATATAACTTACGGAACCAATAATGAATTCGGATTTGATTATCTGAGGGATAATATGGTCCACTCCCCCGAGGAAATGGTGCAACGCAAGCATCATTTTGCCATGGTGGATGAGGTGGACTCCGTGTTGATCGATGATGCGCGTACGCCGTTGATCATTTCCGGTCCCGTGCCCAAGGGCGAAGACCAGCAATACCACATCCATCGCCCCCGTATCCAGCAATTGGTACAGGAACAAGAGCGGTTGGTGCGCAATTGCCTGAACGAAGCCAAAAAACGTTTCGCGGAAGGAAAAGAAGATCCAAAAGAAGGCGGACTGTTTCTTTTCCGTGCCTATCGCGGATTACCGAAATACTCCCCGGTGATCAAATTCCTCAGTGAACCGGGCATCAAGGTCAAAATGCAAAAGGCGGAAAATTATTATTTGCAGGACCAGCAGCGCAACATGCACATAGTAGATGAGGAATTGCTTTTTCACATAGATGAAAAGAATAACTCGGTCGAGTTGACGGAGAAAGGATTGGCGATAATCACCCGCACCGGTGAGGATCCGGAGTTTTTTGTCCTCCCCGACATCGGCGTAAAACTCGCTGAAGTGGAAAAAGCCGAGGGATCTGCCAATGAGAAAATGCAATTGAAAGAAGCCGTATTGGCCGACTATTCCCAAAAAGCAGATCGGATCCATTCCGTGCAGCAATTGCTAAAAGCCTATACCCTGTTTACTAAAGATGTAGAGTATGTGGTGATGGATGGGGCCATTAAGATCGTAGATGAGCAGACGGGTCGTATCCTCGAAGGGCGTCGTTACTCAGACGGATTGCATCAGGCCATTGAGGCGAAGGAGAACGTGAAGATCGAGGCCGCTACGCAAACCTATGCGACCATTACGTTGCAGAATTATTTCCGGATGTATCACAAGCTCTGTGGTATGACGGGTACGGCGGAGACGGAAGCGGCGGAGTTGTGGAGCATTTATAAGTTGGATGTGGTGAGCATTCCTACGCACATGAAGATGATTCGGGACGATCGCGAGGATCTGGTGTATAAGACCAAGCGGGAAAAATACAAGTCGGTCATCGATGAGATCGAGGCCCTTCGCAATGCAGGCCGTCCGGTGCTCGTGGGTACCACATCGGTGGAGGTGAGTGAATTATTGGGGCGGATGTTGCAGCAGAAGAAGATTCCGCACAACGTATTGAATGCAAAACAGCACGCGAAAGAGGCGCAGATTATTACAGAGGCCGGATTAGCGGGTGCGGTTACGATTGCGACGAACATGGCGGGTCGTGGTACGGATATTAAGTTAGGTCCGGGTTTAAAAGACGCCGGTGGACTGGCCATCATTGGTACGGAGCGGCATGAAAGCCGCCGGGTAGATCGTCAGTTACGGGGTCGTGCCGGTCGACAAGGCGATCCGGGTTCTTCTCAATTCTATGTTTCCTTGGAGGATGATCTGATGCGCTTATTCGGTAGTGAGCGGATTGCGTCGATGATGGACAAGTTGGGATACAAGGAGGGCGAGGTGATCCAGCACAGTTGGATCAGCGGTTCCATTCAGCGGGCTCAGCGCAAAGTGGAGGAAAACAACTTTGGCATTCGTAAGCGTTTGTTGGAATATGACGATGTAATGAACATGCAGCGTAATGCCGTGTACAAGCGTCGTAATCACGCCTTGTTTGGCGATCGGTTGGCGTTGGATATTGATACGGCTTTTGTGAGTTTGGCGGAGGGATTGATCCATTCGTTCCGCGAGCAGGAGGACCACGACGGATTCAAGTTGGCCGTGATTATGAGTTTTGGGGTGGATACGTCCATTACCCGGGAGCAGTTGAATAAGATGGATGTGGGCGGACTTACGGATCTGTTGTATTCGGAGGTGATGGAAAGGTATGAACGGCAAAAGAAGGAGTTGCAAACACAATCGGTGCCGGTATTCAAGAATATCAAGTTGCAGCAGGGCGGTCATATTGAGAATGTGGTGGTACCTTTCACGGATGGCAAGCGGGGCTTGAATGTGCTTTCTAATATGGCCAAGACCTTAGAGACTTCGGGTGTGGAGTTGACCAATGCCTTGGAGCGTACGATCACTCTGGCGATCATTGATGAATCGTGGAAGGAGCATTTGCGCGCGATGGACGATCTGAAGCAAAGTGTACAGACGGCGTATTTGGAGCAGAAGGATCCGTTGGTGATTTACAAGATGGAGGCGTATAATTTATTTCGTTCGATGAATGAGGAGGTGAACAAGTCGATCGTTTCGTTTTTGACCCACAGCGCTATTCCCATTCAGGACGAGCGGTCGCAGTTGAAGGAAGGTCGTCAGCAAAAAACCGATATGAGTCGCATGAAGATCAACAAAGACGAGATCGACTCATTGGGCGATGATTATGCCGCCAACGAGCGCGACAAAGCTCCTGCTACGCCGGTTGTTGCCGGTCCGCGTATTGGCCGCAATGATCCGTGTCCCTGCGGGAGTGGGAAGAAGTATAAGCAGTGCCATGGACGGGAGTAAGGTCCGGTGTCGGTCGTCCGCAGCGCGGACTGCACTCTACACCGGTCATCGGACAGTCCGCGCAGCGGACGGCGGACATTTTACTCAAAACCCCTTCTTCCCCTTATTAATCTCATACTTCTCCTCGAAACGGCGGTTCAGCAGCTTGTGCTTATCCGTCAAATCAATCTGCCGGCCCTGAATAAGTGCCATGGTTACATTGCTGCTCTTCATGTCCAAAATATCGCCTTCACTTACAACAATGTTCGCGTCTTTGCCCACTTCAATACTACCCGTACGATCGGCAACACCCATGATCTTAGCAGCGTTGAGGGTAATGGCAGCAAGAGCCTCCTCCTTCGATAATCCGTAAGCGGCTGCCGTACCGGCATTGAACGCTAAGTTTCGTCCGCGGGTCTGAGAGTCGTCGTCCGAGATGGAGAACAACACACCGGCTTTTTGCAAGGCCGCAGCCGTTTTGTAGGGCTGATCCACATCGTCATCCTCCGCCGTAGGCAAACTATGTGATTGCTGCAAGATCACCGACACATTGTACTTCTTCAACAGATCGGCCACCTGATAACTCTCGCTGCCACCCACGATCACCAGATCCACCCCGAACTCCTGTGCAAAATCCAACGCGGCCAGAATTTGCTTCACGGTATTTCCATGCACATACAGTTTTTGCTGCTTGTTCAACAGCTTCTTAACCGCCTCAAACTTCAAATTGGTTTGCTCGTGTACTGGCATTGCATGATACGCTTTTGCCTCGCGCAGAAATTGCTTAAACGATTCGATCTTGTCGAGACCCTCCTTAACCGGATCGCCGGCACCGGGTTGAGGACCACCAAATCCGCCCATGCCACCCCGACCACCGGACGGACGCGGCATCAACGAAGGAAAATAGACATGCATACCGGCATCGGACTGATAGGCCGCATCCTCCCAATTCCAGGCATCTAACTGCACCACAGAAGAAGTACCAGCCACAAAATTTCCCTGCGGAACCACATTGGCCAGCAAGATCCCGTTGGAACGAAGCGTGTTGATCACCTTCGAATCGGAATTGTATGCCACCAGCGAACGCACACTCGGATTAAAATCACCGATCTCTCGAGCATCCTGTGTGGCGCGCACCGCACTGATCTCCACCAGTCCCAATGCACTGGTGGGGAGGATGAGTCCTGGGTAAACATGCTTACCGGCAGCATCCACCACCTGAATATTGGCACTGCGCGGAACGGGAATGTCATTGCCCACGGCCATGATCATTCCACCCTCCACGCGAATCGTTCCTTTTTCAATAACGGTGCCGTTTCCGGTATGAATGGTGGCATTGATGATGTAAATGGGATCGGTCTGCGCCTTGGCAGGAAGCACGGTCTCCTGCGCCATCAGCGAATAACTAAGTCCGATCAGTGCGGCGAATAATATCTTTTTCATATGCTTGTGTATGCGTAGTGAATAATGTGATTAATAGTTTTCTTCAGCATCGATGACCAGCAATCCGTGGCTATGCCCATGATCGCTGCAGGTATGCATGTATTGATAAGAAGGTTGAGCCGGAATGGTAGGCGCGCCACTTCTTTTCTCTCCGTTCATTTTTCGCACCAGTCGCAACCGTTCGGCATCAATTTCTTTTTGCATCTGCTCATCTTTGGCGCGGTCGAAATAAACCGTTCCATCCACAATGGTGTAAAGCGATTTGGCATAAATACTTAGCGGATGATCGCTCCACAGTACCACGTCGCCGTCCTTACCGGGTTTAAGGCTTCCAACTTTGTCCTCCACATGTAACATCTTCGCCGGATTCAACGTCACCATCTTCAACGCCTCTTCTTCCGTTACACCGCCATACTTCACGATCTTGGCGGCTTCTTGATTAAGACGGCGAGCCATCTCGGCATCATCGCTGTTGATGGCCACAGTGAGTCCCACTTTTTGCATAATGGCCGCGTTATAGGGGATTGCATCCTCTACTTCCATTTTATAAGCCCACCAGTCAGAGAAAGTAGAAACAAAGGAACCGTGCTTGAGCATTTTGTCCGCCACTTTATATCCTTCCAGAATATGCGTGAACGTATTTACGGTATATCCCATCTGCTCGGCCACTTTCATAGCGCCGTTGATCTCGCTTTGTACGTAGGAGTGACACGTGATGAATCGTTTTTTCTCAAGGATCTCCACAAGTGCATCCAGTTCAAGGTCGCGGCGAGGCGCTGATCCGGTAAATCCTTTCTTGCCTTTATTGGCTTCGTATTCTTTCCAGCTGCGCTGATAATCTTTTGCGCGGGTAAAGGCATCAATCAATACTTGCTCGACACCCATACGGGTATCGGGGTAGCGGTTGTTGCCCAGGGGCGAGGAGGAACGTTTTACGTTCTCACCGAGGGCGAACTTGATCTGTCCGGGCCATCCGCGGAATTTCAGGTCCTCGTCGTTTCCTCCCCAGCGAAGTTTGAGCAGCTGGGTTTGTCCGCCGATCACATTGGCTGAACCATGCAGGATATGAGAGGAAGTAACACCGCCGCTGAGTTGGCGATAAATATTTACGTCGTCGGGGTTGAGGTTATCGCCGATGCGTACTTCGGAGGTAACGGATTGTCCGCCTTCATTGATCGAAACCGCAGCGATGTGCGAGTGTTCATCTATGATTCCGGCGGTAACGTGTTTGCCGGTTCCGTCAATGACCCGAGCTGTTGGGTCTGATAGATTCTTTCCAACTGCAGCGATCTTTCCATTTTTAATAAGTACGTCGGATTGTTGCAGGATGCCTTCTTTTTCGTTGGTCCACACCGTGGCATTCTTGATCAGGATCGTCTCTTGTTTGGGCTTATCTTCTTCTTTCCAGCCAAAGGGAAGCAGCGGATAAGTTAGGTCGCCCAGTGTGGGAAGCTCTTTTTTCTTTACGCTGTCGGCTTTGTATTCGGCCGACTTCACCTGCACGGCGGTCCAGCTAAGCGGATTGCCCAAGGAATCCGTTCCGGTTCCGTTCCAGCTGCTACCGTTTACGAGTCCGCTAAGTCTTGTCGCCGTCACCGGCAGTGGCTCCGCTCCCGAAGGCATTCCTCTTCCACCAAATCCTCCAGCAGCTTGACGCGTTGTATCCGCTCCGGGAGCACCGGGCGCACGCAACCGTTTTGCAGCCGGCGCATAACTTAACTTGATCTGTTTGCCGTCGACCGTCAGCTTGGATTGCAGTGTATCCTTTGCATAAAGAGAAGTAACACCACCGGCTTTTACTTCGAGGGTGTATTGCTCGGAACCGGCGGGACCATTCACGGTCAACGTATAGGTGCCATTAACAGCTCCGGCATCTTCCTTGACGGTGTATTTGATACCCTGTACCCAATTCTGCAGAAGAGTTGATTTTTCCTGAAACATCGGTCCGCTCATCACCAGAAAATTCGCCAGCTTACCGGCTTCCAGACTACCCACCAGATCCGCAACACCCAATGCTTTGACCGGATTAAGCGTCAATGCATCCATGGCAGCTTTTTCAGAGAGTCCGTATTCCATCGATTTTTTCATCGCAGCCGCGAATTGCGAAACGGATTTGAGATCAGCGGTCGTGAGACAAAACGGAATACCCGCTTTTTCAAACGAAGCAGCTAATGTGGGTGCGAGCTCCCAATGTTTCATATCGCCTAAAGACACAAAGCGGGCATCGTTGGGATCTTCTACATCCTGCGCGAGTGGAAAATTCAGTGGCAGAATGAATGTAGCGTTGGTAGATTTCATCTCCCGAATCCGTTGGTATTCGTTTTGCCCGGCTTTCAGAATGTATTGCACGCCAAACTCATCGCCGATACGGTCGGCCCGCAGGTCATTCCACTTATCGCCTGCCTCAAATACTTGCGGCAGCGAGCGGGTTTCATTAAACGCTTTCAAGCTGAGATTCAATCCCTCTGCGGCAGGTTTGTTTTTGTACCAATCGGCATCGAGATAAGTTTGCCGTAGCAACGAAATGGATCCCATCATGGAACTGGGATAGCTTTGGGTAGAGGTTCCTTTATTAAATGAATAGTGTGCGGAAGCTTTTTCTTTGAGCATCACCAGATTTTCTTTTTCCGTGGCCAGGGTAACAAGTGCACCGGTACCACGAGCAATGCCATCTTTCATGTGCGTGAGCACGGTACCGAATCCCGCTTCGCGGAGAGATTTGGCTTGTGATTCGTTTACCGAGAAGGAAGCGTAGGCGTTGACTTCGGGACGAATCGCCTGGTTCCATCCAAAGGGACCTTTGGTAGCGGTTTCCAATTGGGCCGGTTGGGCAAAATTGAATCCACCCCTTCCAGTGTTTTGCTGAGTGGGCATGCCATAGTCGGCATAGAGATCCACAAAGGATGGATAAATGAATTTATTCGTGCAATCGATCTCCACGGCCCCAACGGGAACGGGGAGTCCGGTACCTACGACTACGATCTTCCCGTCGCGCACCACGAGGGTCGCATTTTGGATCGTCGAATTGGAATGTTGCACCAAGGTGGCATGCGTGAATGCGTAATAACCGGTTCGAGGGTCGGCAATGCCGTTTTCCGGAAAAGTCGGTTGAGCAAAAGCCGTGAGTCCGGAGAAAGAAAAGAGCATCAAGGCCAGCAAACGATGGAGTGGTCGCATAAAACAGGTATTGAGTGAATGATAGGGGGGGACAAATCAACGGAAAATACTTGACAAAGCGCTTGAAAAAGGAGGTTGATTTGGGGCTGTTTTGGGGGAGTTATAAACGGGCAATCCACACAATAGTTCTATTTTTGAGAATACGAGTATGAAACGCTCCTCCCCCGCTCAGATTTTGCCCGATTTTCGACGCACCCGGGTGGTCGACCAAACCGGCATCGAGGAACGGGCCGCGCGCTTTACCAAGCGCAGTATCAAGCAATCATCTAAGCGACAAGCCCTTGATCAGGTGCTCAGTATGATCGACCTGACAACGCTGGAGGGAAAGGATACCGATCAGAAAGTCCGCCACCTCTGCTACAAGGCCCGGCACCTGCACGATGAACTTTGCAACATCCCCACTGTGGCCGCCGTTTGCGTCTATCCGAATTTTGTTCGCGTCGCCAAAAAAGCACTGGAAGGATCCTCCGTCAAAGTGGCTTCAGTGGCTACGGCGTTTCCAAGCGGACAATCCACCCGTGCCATCAAACTGGCCGATACGCGATTTGCTGTAAGTGAAGGGGCCGATGAAGTGGACATGGTGATCAGTCGAGGTAAATTCCACGCCGGCGAGTACAATTTTGTTTTCGATGAGATCGCAGCCATCAAAGAAGCTTGCGGCAAGGCCCGATTGAAAGTGATCCTGGAAACCGGTGAGCTGGGTTCATTCGATAAAGTTCGAAGGGCCAGCGAGATCGCGATGTATGCAGGAGCGGATTTTATCAAAACATCAACCGGAAAGATCCAACCTGCGGCCACTATGCCCGTTACACTGGTGATGTTGGAGGCCATTCGGGATTTTTATTATAAAACGGGCAAACAAGTGGGCATGAAACCTGCCGGAGGGATCTCGAAATCCAAATTAGCCCTGCATTATTTGGTGATGCTGCGCGAGACCTTGGGGCAGGACTGGATGAGCAACGAGTGGTTTCGATTCGGAGCCAGCAGTTTGGCCAATGATGTGTTGATGCAGATCCGAAAAGAACGAACCGGACAATATCAGTCGGCTGCATATTTCTCGGTCGACTAACCAAGCAACTACCATGGCAAAAAAAATAAAAACCCTTCGCTTCGATACGGATTGGCAATACGATCCGGCACCGGAATCGGCGTCCGCCGCCAAGATCAATGCCCAGTACGACCTGTTCATCGATGGCCGCTGGCAAAAACCCCAAAGCGGAAAATATTTTGAAACCATCAACCCGGCCAACGAAAAAACTCTCAGTCGCGTCGCAGGTTCGAATGAAAAAGATGTGGATCGTGCTGTGCGGTCGGCTCGACAAGCTTACGAGAAAGTTTGGAAAAAAATGGCACCCGCCGAGCGTGGAAAATATATTTTTCGCATTGCCCGGATGATGCAGGAAAAAGCCCGGGAGTTGGCGGTCATTGAAACCCTGGAAGGGGGCAAACCCATTCGGGAGAGCCGCGATTTTGACGTACCCACAGCCGCGCAGCATTTTTTCTATTATGCGGGATGGGCCGATAAACTGGACTATGCCTTTCCAAATAAAAAAGTTGCCCCGCTGGGCGTAGCGGCTCAGATCATTCCCTGGAATTTTCCGTTGCTGATGGCCGCCTGGAAAATTGCGCCGGCACTGGCCACCGGGAATACCGTGGTGTTAAAACCGGCCGAGACCACTTCGCTGACGGCCTTAAAATTGGCCGAGATCATTCAGGAAGCCGACCTGCCACACGGTGTGGTGAACATCATAACCGGCGCGGGAAAGACCGGCGTGGCGATGGTCAACCACCCCGATGTAAATAAGATCGCCTTTACCGGATCTACCGAAGTGGGAAAGATCATACAGCACTCCATTGCCGGAACAAACAAGCGCTCGACATTGGAGTTGGGTGGTAAGGCCGCTAATATTGTATTTGAAGATGCGGCCATCGATCAGGCCGTGGAGGGGGTGGTAAATGGGGTCTATTTTAATCAGGGACATGTATGCTGTGCCGGATCGAGGTTGTATTTGCAGGAATCGATCGCGAAAGAGTTCATCCAAAAACTAAAAGACCGGGTGGCTACGTTGATCGTGGGTGATCCGATGGATAAGAATACAGATATCGGGGCAATCAATTCAAAAAATCAGCTCGATACGATCTTGAAATATATTCAGATTGGGAAAAAAGAGGGATCTGCGATCTATCAGCCCGCCTGCTCGTTGCCAAAAAAAGGATTTTGGTGTCCGCCTACTTTATTCACCGATGTGGCCCAAAGCAACCGGATTGTGCAGGAGGAGATCTTTGGTCCGGTCTTGGCCATTCTCACTTTCCGCACCGATAATGAGGTAATTGAAAAAGCGAATAACACGCCGTACGGATTGAGTGCGGGGGTGTGGACCGACAAAGGTTCGCGCATATTCAATATGACGCGTCGATTGCGCGCAGGAGTGGTATGGGCAAATACATTCAATAAGTTCGATGCGGCTTCGCCCTTTGGCGGATATAAAGAAAGTGGATTTGGTCGCGAAGGCGGATTGCACGGATTAACCCCTTATTTAGAAATCATTTAAAAACGGAAAGTCATGCCAACTAAAAATAAATCTACCCGACTCTCCGTCCTCAAGACATACAAGTTGTATATCGGCGGACAATTTCCGCGCACGGAATCCGGCCGCTATTACGTCGTAAACGATGCCAGCGGAAATCCCCTGGCCAATGCTTGTTTATCCTCTCGAAAAGACCTGCGCGATGCCGTTTCCGCCGCGCGTTCGGCGTTTGGCGGATGGAGTGGACGAGCGGCGTATAACCGGGGACAGATCCTGTATCGAATGGCAGAAGTATTGGAATCGCGACAAACTGAAATGATCCGCGAATTGCAACAGCGTGGTGCGTCTGCCAGTCAAGCTAAAAAAGAGATCACCGCTTGTATCGAAACCTTGATCCACTATGCGGGTTGGTGCGATAAGTTTCAGCAGCTCTTCAGCTCGGTGAATCCGGTGGCGAGTTCGCATTATAATTTTTCCGTGCCGGAGCCCATGGGTGTAGTGGGAATTATTTCTTCTTCTGAAAATGCATTATTGGGATTGGTTCAAGCGATGTGTGGGGTGATTGCCGGCGGAAACACCTGCGTAATTGTGGCCAATACGGATAATCCATTGGCGGCAATCGATTTTGCAGAGGTGCTGGCCACTTCAGATCTCCCGGGGGGCGTAGTGAATATTTTAACCGGAAACGTATCGGAGTTGTTGCCTTGGATGGCTAGTCACATGGATATAAATGCGGTCTTATACGACCCGGATGTGAAACTTGACAGAGAAGCCTTAGCGCAAACGGCGACTGGGAATCTGAAACGGGTGATCAAGTTTAACAAAAAAGATGTTTTATCGCCTTATCGTATATTGGACCTTCAAGAAATTAAAACCACTTGGCACCCCATTGAGAACATTGCTCCATCGGGTGCCGCTTATTAACCTATGAAGCAACGGTTTCTATACTTGTCGCTTTTTTTTCTATGGCTGGGCTTTGCGAAGGATGCAGGCGGGCAGGATACCTTATCTCGCTCCCCTACCGATACCGGATTGGTTCGGATCTTCAAGGACCCAAGACTTGATTTATTGATCGAAAAGCAGATCGAGGTGAATGAAGTGACTACGCGTTCCGGCAGACGGTTAATCGTAGGCTTTCGATTGTTGGTCATAAACACCAAGGATCGCCAAGAAGCGATCAATGCAAAAGCCTTGCTTTATGAAAAATTCCCTGAGCTGAAATCGCAATTCTGGCATCAAACGCCCTATTACAAGATCAAGGCGGGCAATTTCAAAAACAGGGAGGTTGCTGAGATCTATGAAAAAAGACTGCGACCGCATTTCCCGAAGGGGGTTTTTATTATGACGGATGTGATCGATACCTACTTTTTAAACGAACCGACTCCTTCCGGCAATAAAAAGAAAAAATAGTCATGCTTGCACGCATACAGGAGATTTCAAATAAAATAGCGTCGGAGGTAATTGAATGGAGACGCCACCTCCATGCCCATCCCGAGCTGAGCTATCAGGAGTTTAAAACGGCTGCCTTTGTTCAGGAAAAACTTCAAGCGATGGGCATTCCGTTTGAGATTATGGCCACTACGGGGGTGATTGGATTGATCCAAGGTAAAAATCCGGAGAGTCGCATAGTGGCCCTACGAGCCGACATGGATGCCCTGCCGATTCAGGAAGAGAACGATCTTTCATTTAAATCCACCCACCCGGGCATCATGCATGCCTGCGGACACGATGTGCACACGGCTTGTTTATTAGGGGCTGCAAAAATTTTACAGGAAACTCGAACCGAGTGGAGCGGTACGGTCAAGTTGATCTTTCAACCCGGAGAGGAGAAAAATCCGGGTGGTGCCTCATTGCTCATTCAAGAAGGGGTGTTGGAAAATCCAAAACCGCAAGCCATAGCCGCGCTGCATGTCAATACGATTCTGGAAGCGGGAAAGGTGAGTTTTCGTTCCGGAAAAGTAATGGCAAGTGCCGATGAACTGTATTTTACCATCAAAGGAAAAGGCGGGCATGCCGCTTCACCCCACCTGACGGTTGATCCCATTTTGATCAGCTCCCACCTGATTACGGCTTTGCAGCAACTCATCAGTCGGCATAACCATCCTTTCAATCCCACCGTACTTTCCATCACCTCCATCCACGGCGGGAATACGACCAATGTCATTCCCGATGAAGTAAAACTGATGGGTACGTTTCGGGCCATGGAGGAGTCCTGGCGTTTCGAAGCGCATCAGAAGATTCGTCAACTTTCAGAGAGTTTGGTGCGCTCAATGGGTGGAGAATTGGATTTGCATATTGATGTGGGCTATCCCTGCGTGCACAATGATCCGCAGGTAAACGAGGCTTGTCGCCTCCTAGCGGAAACCTATCTGGGTGCGGAAAACGTTTCGGAAACAGAGCTTCGGATGGGTGCGGAAGATTTTGGATTTTATGCGCAGCAGATCCCCGGTTGTTTTTTCCGACTGGGTACACGCAATGAATTAAAGGGGATCGTCCACGGCGTTCATACGCCTCGTTTTATGGTCGAGGAATCGGCCATTGAGACGGGCGTGGGACTCATGGCTTGGTTAGGCATGCGCCTGCTGGCCGATTAGCCCCCTTTCCCTCGGGGTTTTGTACCTTGCAACCTCTAATACACACTATGCAGAACGACCTGAGGAAACAGCAGGCCCTCGAGTATCATGCCAAGGGGCGACCCGGCAAGATCGAAGTGGTGCCCACCAAAGAAGCCAAGACCCAACGAGACCTCTCCCTCGCCTATTCACCCGGCGTGGCCAGTCCCTGTCTGGAGATCGCTGAAAACCCCGAGAATGTTTACAAATACACGGCCAAAGGAAATCTGGTGGCCGTGATCAGCAACGGCACGGCGGTATTGGGATTGGGTGATATTGGTCCCGAAGCCGGCAAACCCGTAATGGAAGGAAAAGGCGTATTGTTCAAGATCTTCGCCGACATTGATGTATTCGACATCGAGATCAATGAAAAAGATCCGGTGAAGTTTGTAGAAATCGTGAAATCCCTCGAACCCACGTTTGGAGGCATCAACTTAGAGGACATCAAAGCCCCGGAATGTTTTTACATCGAACAGGAGCTGAAAAAACAATTGAACATTCCCGTGATGCACGATGACCAGCACGGAACGGCCATCATCAGCGGGGCCGCGCTGCTCAATGCGCTCGAGATCCAAAAGAAAAGAATTGATAAGATATGTTTTGTAGTGATGGGTGCGGGCGCTGCGGCCATGGCTTGTATCAAACTTTATGAAGCACTGGGGGCTAAGCAGGAGAATTTTCTGCTCTTTGATCGGAAGGGAGTGTTGCATAAGGGTCGGACCGACATGGACGAATTCAAAAAGAATTATGCCAATGCCAAGGGAGAGATGACGCTGGCGCAAGCGATGAAGGATGCCGATGTATTTATCGGATTGAGCTCCGGAAATCTGGTGACGCCGGAGATGGTGAAGTCGATGGCCAAGAATCCCATTGTATTCGCCATGGCCAATCCCGACCCCGAGATCAGCTGGGAAGCGGCCACCGGTGCGCGCAAGGATGTGATCATGGCCACCGGAAGAAGCGATTACCCCAACCAGGTCAACAATGTTCTTGGCTTCCCGTATATTTTTCGCGGAGCGCTCGACGTACGAGCCAAACACATCAATGAGGAGATGAAATTGGCTGCGGTGAAAGCACTGGCAGAGCTGACGCGTTCTCCCGTGCCCGACATCGTGAACATGGCATACAACGAGAGCAACATCACCTTCGGTCCGAATTACATCATCCCCAAGCCGCTGGATCCTCGTTTGCTGGCGACGGTAGCGCCTGCCGTTGCCAAAGCGGCGATGGAAAGTGGGGTGGCGCAAACGCCCATTACGAATTGGCCGGGTTATGTGACAGAATTGAATAAACGCTTAGGGTTAGACAATCAGGTGATGCGCATTTTGGGCAACAAGGCCCGTCGTGATCCCAAACGCATTGTGTTTGCCGAGGCCGACAATGTAAAAGTGCTCAAGGCCGCGCAGATCGTATTTGATGACGGCCTGGGTTATCCGATCTTATTGGGGGATGAAAGCCGGATCCGCAGCATTGCCGAGGCCAATGGCATTGATGTGGAAGGACTCCCCATCATCGACCCGCGCGGCGATGCGGCCGAAGAAAAACGAAATCATTACGGTGAGTTGTTTTTTGCCAGAAGGGGACGCAAAGGATTTAACGCATATGAGTCCAAGAAGATCATGAAGGACCGAAACTATTACGGATGTATGATGGTAGAGTGTGGCGATGCGGATGCGATGATCTCGGGACTTTCGAAAAATTATCCCGATACGATTCGTCCCGCGCTACAAACAATCGGCACCGAAGAAGGAACAAACAAGATTGCTGGGATGTATATGATGCTGACCAAAAAAGGTCCCCTTTTCCTGGCCGATACTACGGTGAATTTTAGTCCAACTGCCGAGGAACTGGCCGAGATCACCTTACTGGCCGCGCGGGAAGTACGCAATTTCAACATCGTTCCCCGCATTGCGATGCTGAGTTATTCAAATTTTGGAAGCAGCGATTCACCAGAAGCACGTTTGGTGGCAAGAGCACGCGAGATCGTAAAACAAAAAATGCCCAATCTGATCGTAGATGGAGAAATGCAAGCCAGCGTGGCTTTCAATCAGGAGTTGATCAAAGAAAACTATCCGTTCAGCGAACTGGCCGATCAGGAGGTAAATACCTTGATCTTCCCCAACCTTGCGGCGGGTAACATTGCGTATAATTTGATGAAGGAATTGGAGACGGCCGATGCGGTGGGACCGATCCTGCTGGGACTGAAACGCCCGGTGCATATCCTTCAGTTGGGTTCTACCGTGCGCAGCATCGTGAATATGGCGATGATTGCCGTGGTGGATGCGCAATTGAAATCCCGTACCGCAACTGCCGAGATCGTAAAACGTTCTCGTTGGTGGAAACGTTTCCGTAAACCCTTGCCACAGGCACAGTAAGATGAACCTACTGAGTGATATTGGACGATTTGTGATCATGCTGAAAGGCATGTTCGCCAAACCCGAGAACGGACGGATGTATTGGCGCGAGTTCATGCAACAGTGCGCCGAGATCGGAATTGGTTCATTGGGGATCGTAGCGATCATTTCTGTTTTCATCGGTGCAGTTTCCACCATTCAGACGGCTTACCAGCTGGTGAGTCCGCTGATTCCCCTCACCACCATTGCCCAGATCGTTCGGGATACAGTGATCCTGGAATTTGCTCCCACCCTGGTTTGCATCGTACTCGCCGGAGTAGCCGGAAGCCGGATCTCCAGTGAGCTGGGAAACATGCGCGTCAGTGAACAGATCGATGCGTTGGAGATCATGGGCATCAATTCCAAGGCCTATTTGATCTTGCCCAAGATCCTGGCGGCCCTGATCATGATCCCGTTGCTGGTGGTCATTGCGATGGTCCTGGGCATTTTGGGCGGAAGACTGGCAGGCACGATGGCAGGTATCATCCCCGCCAATATTTATGACAAGGGATTGGTGGAGTTGTTTGTCCCCTACAATGTTTTTTTCGCCCTTACCAAATCGTATGTATTCGCCTTTATCATCTCCACCATTCCGGCCTTTTACGGTTATTATGTGCGTGGAGGAGCCCTGGAAATTGGACGTGCCAGTACTAAGGCAGTGGTGGTAAGTTGCATCCTCATCCTGTTCGCCGACTACATTCTCTCGGCCCTATTGCTCTAACCATGATCGAAGTAAAAAATATACAGAAGTCCTTCAACGGAAAAGTCATCATCGAGGATTTGAATGCGGTGATGAAAGCCGGTCAGTGCAACCTGATAATCGGGGCCAGCGGCAGTGGAAAGACCGTGCTGATGAAGTGTATGGTGGGACTTTTTCAACCCGAATCAGGCGAGATCTTGTATGATGGCACTTCGTTCACGCAAATGAACGAAGAACAGCGCACGGCGATCCGAAAGGATATCGGTATGCTTTTTCAGGGATCGGCCCTGTTCGATAGTTTGAATGTAGAGGAAAATATCTTGTTCCCCCTCAACATGTTCTCGACCGATACGCCGGCCGGAAAAAATGAACGGGTGAATCAGGTACTAGAGCGGGTTAATTTACCCGGAGTCAATAAAAAATTTCCCTCAGAGCTTAGTGGGGGGATGAAAAAACGGGTGGCCTTGGCCCGCGCCATCGTACTCAATCCCAAATATCTTTTTTGCGACGAGCCCAACTCGGGATTGGACCCGCAAACCTCGCTGGTGATCGATAAACTCATCCGCGACATTACTCTCGAGTACAACATGACTACGGTGATCAATACCCACGACATGAATAGCGTGATGGAGATCGGTCACTATATTTTGTACATGTATCAGGGCAAAAAAGAGTGGGAAGGCAGCAATAAAGAGATCATTTTCAGCAAGAACCAGCGGTTGAATGATTTTATTTTTGCTTCCGACTTTTTGAAGGATGCCAAGGACATGCGGATGTTAGAGGAGCGGGGTAAGATCGATCCGGAAAGGAACATGGATGACCTCTTGAAATAGCCCGGCTTCCCCCTAATTTTGCGGACAATTACAAGGCACATATGAGTATACTCGTCAATAAATCATCCAAGGTTCTGATACAAGGATTTACCGGAACGGAGGGCAGTTTTCATACGGGACAAATGATCGAGTACGGAACCCAGGTGGGGGGGGGCGTTACCCCGGGTAAAGGCGGCACCACACACCTCGACCGACCCGTTTTCAATACGGTTGCAGAGGGCGTAAAAGCTACCGGTGCCAACGTGAGCATCATCTTCGTTCCCCCGGCCTTTGCCGCTGATGCCATCATGGAAGCTGCGGAGGCCGGCATTGAACTGGTGGTCTGTATCACGGAGGGAATTCCCGTACAGGACATGGTCAAGGCCAAAAATTATTTATTGGGCAAAAACACCCGCTTGATCGGTCCCAACTGCCCCGGTGTTATCACCGCCGGTCAGTGCAAAGTGGGCATCATGCCCGGTTTTGTATTCATCCCCGGTCGAATTGGCATCGTCTCCAAATCCGGCACCCTCACCTATGAGGCGGCCGATCAGGTAGCCAAGGCCGGACTGGGTATTTCTACAGCCGTAGGAATCGGAGGCGACCCCATCATTGGCACCACCACCCGCGATGCCATGGAACTTTTCATGAATGACCCGAATACCGATGCGATTGTGATGATCGGCGAGATCGGAGGCAGGATGGAAGCCGAAGCGGCTCATTGGATCAAGCAACAAGGCAATAAAAAACCTGTAGTGGGATTTATCGCGGGACAAACCGCGCCGCCCGGTCGGCGTATGGGTCACGCAGGTGCCATCGTGGGCGGCGCGGATGATACCGCTGCTGCGAAAATGAAGATTATGAGTGAGTGCGGAATACATGTGGTGAGCAGTCCCGCCGACATCGGAAAGAAAATGGCCGAAGTCCTCGGAATATAACAACCCAACCGCATCTCCGATGCGGTTTTTTCTTGAATACTAGTGGCATGCAGGTAGATCTACTGATCGTTGGTCAAGGCCTTTGCGGCAGCTGGCTGAGTTATGAAGCCCAAAGGGCCGGCTTAAGCGTTTGTGTACTGGATACACAAAGACCCAATTCTCCTTCTCGCATCTCCGCGGGCATCATCAATCCCATTACCGGAAGGCGACAGGTGGAAGTCTGGTTATCCGACGAGTTGCTCGCGCACGCAAAATCTGCTTACTCATCCATGTCGGAAACCTTGAACCGACCGCTGATCCGCCAAACCACCCTGATCGATTTTTTCCCTTCCGATCAAATGTGCAAGAGCTTTCAGGATCGGATCGCACAAAACGGAAAATTTGTCTCCCTAGCGCAAGAAACACAGATAACTATGCTCCCGTTTGATCAACCGCATGGAGCCGGCATCATCAACCCCGTATTTCTGATCGACCTGCCCGCATTTCTCGAGGGAAATCAAAAAAAGTTGATCGATACCGGATCCTTGTTGGAAGAGCAAGTGGAGGCAACGCAGCTACGAATCGAACCGGATGGTGTTCGATACAAGGATATCCGGGCTGAACGGATCGTTTTTTGTGAGGGAACCGCGGGGCTATCCGCTCATTTTTTTCCGAACCTTCCTTTTGCCCCCAACAAAGGGGAGGTCTTGATTCTGGACATACCCGGATTGCAAAGGGATCATTTGTACAAACACGGATTGATGTTGGCACCACTCTCAGATGGTACCTGGTGGGCCGGATCGAGTTATCAATGGTCGTTCAACCACCCTCACCCTACCCCGGCTTTCCGAGAAGAAATGGAGCGCACGTTAAAGAGCTGGCTGACGCTTCCCTTTCAAGTGATCGATCACCGGGCCGGGGTTCGTCCCGCTACCCTCGAACGCCGGCCCTTCGTCGGATTTCATCCACAACTGCCACGCATAGGAATACTCAATGGCATGGGCACCAAAGGTTGTTCGCTGGCACCCTTTTTTGCCCGGGAATTGATTAGGCATTGGTTTCTGGAAGAACCGATTCACCCCGAGGCTTCGATCGAGCGGTTTTCAATCGCGCGCTGAAACCAATTTTTATTATCTTTCCCCAAACCAACGAACATGCCCGAGCAAACCGAATCCGTTTATTACATCCCCGCCCGTTTTCGACGGATGGAGAACATGCACATTGTTTTCTGGCTCCTCAAAGACATTAGCTGGTGTTTGTTTTGGAAGGAATTGGGAATTGCAATGATCCTGCCCACGCTGACCATCGCGATCATGATCAGCTGGCGCACCCGCCACATTGCCTCCGAGTTGGCGCACAATCTGGCCGTGGCGTTTTGGATCAGTGCCAACTCGTTTTGGATGATCTCGGAGTTTTTGGGATTCGATGTGGCGATCATATGGAGGGACATTACCGGAAAACAACTCTCCCTGATCCCGTTTTTTATCGGAGTGCTGATTCTGGTGAACTATTATCTATTTCAACGCCCTCGGGAAATACGCGAGAAAAGAACCACCACCCTTCTATAAACTCCGTTTCCGTTGCCCCGGATTCGGGTTATCTTTGCGAGGGAAAATTACTTTCATGTTCAGAACTCATACTTGTGGTGAATTGCGGGCCGGTCATGTTGGAAAAAACACGACCCTGGCCGGCTGGGTACAGACCATCCGAAAATTCGGATCGATCACGTTTGTGGACCTGCGCGACCGCTATGGCATCACCCAATTGCTGTTCAATGAGTCGCTGAACCCCGAGCTGGAAAAAAATCCCCTTGGAAGAGAATTCGTCCTGCAAGTAAACGGCACCGTTTCTGAACGCAGCAACAAAAATACCCAACTGCCTACCGGCGACATTGAAATACTGGTTTCTTCCTTCACCATCCTCAATGCCGCCGCTACCCCTCCCTTTACCATTCAGGACGATACCGATGGGGGCGACGACCTGCGGATGCGCTATCGATACCTTGACCTGCGTCGCCCAGCCGTGCGCAATAATCTTGAGCTGCGGGATGCCGTCAACCGTGCCGCTCGCAATTACCTGCATCAAGAAGGATTTCTGGATATTGAAACGCCGTTTCTGATCAAGTCGACCCCCGAAGGGGCCCGCGACTTCGTGGTACCCTCTCGGATGAATCCTGGACAATTTTACGCCCTCCCGCAATCGCCCCAAACCTTTAAGCAATTGCTGATGGTAAGTGGCTACGATCGTTATTATCAGATCGTGAAATGTTTTCGCGATGAAGACCTGCGTGCCGACCGTCAGCCTGAATTCACCCAGATCGATTGTGAAATGTCGTTCGTGGAACAAGAGGATATTCTCCAAATGTTCGAAGGGCTGATCAAAAGTATTTTCAAGGAAGTAAAAGGAATCGATTACACAGAAACCGTGCAGCGGATGAGCTGGGAGGAAGCCATGTGGACTTGCGGCAACGACAAGCCCGATATCCGCATTGGCATGAAACTGCTTAACCTGAAAAAACCGGATTCGGTTTACCGCGACCGCAACGCATCGCCTGAATTGATCTGCGGAGCCGATTTTAAAGTTTTTGATGAAGCTGAAACCGTGATCGCCCTAGCCGTTCCCGGTGCAGCCGAATACACCCGCAAACAAACCGATGAACTGACCGAGTGGGTGAAGCGTCCGCAGATCGGGATGAAAGGATTGGTGTATATCAAGTGTCAGTCGGACGGCCACTTCAAAAGCTCCGTCGATAAATTCTATTCGGAAGAGCGATTACAAGCCATTGCGCAGGCCTGTGGGGCCCAGCCCGGCGACCTCGTCCTAATCGTAGCCGGCGCCGAAGAAAGAACCCGGAAGGCCGCCAGTGAATTGCGGTTGGAATTGGGAGAGCGAATGGGTCTTCGTAAAAAAGATGAATTCAAATTGCTGTGGGTATTGGACTTCCCGCTTTTCGAATACGATGAAGAAGGCAATCGATGGGTAGCGCGTCATCATCCGTTCACCGCGCCCAAACCCACACAGATAACCACGATGATCGAGAAAGAGCCGGCAATCTCAGATGCCAGCAAATACCTGGATCACCCGTATGCGCAGATCAAGGCCAATGCCTATGATATGGTATTGAACGGGAATGAAATCGGTGGTGGTTCTATCCGAATTTATCAACGGGCCTTGCAAGAAAAAATGTTCGCCGCCCTTGGAATGGATAAGGAAGAACAACAGCACAAGTTCGGATTCCTACTCGGAGCCTTTGAATACGGAGCGCCTCCTCATGGGGGCATTGCCTTTGGGTTCGATCGACTTTGTTCGATCCTCGGAGGCAGCGAGAGCATTCGTGATTTCATTGCGTTTCCGAAGAACAATGCCGGAAGGGACGTGATGCTAGATGCACCTTCATCGATCGATGATAAACAACTGGACGAATTGCAGATCCGGTTGGATCTCAAAAAATGATCTTACTCGTTCAGTAGGCGATTGACTCGCTCGGCTACTTTCTGCGCGCTGGGGAGCATAGCTTTTTCCAATCCCATATTCATCGGTACGGCCGGCAGATCCAGTGCGCCCATCACTTGAATGGGTGCATCCAGTGAGGAGAAACAATGCGTAGTGAGTTTTCCGGCCAGCGATTGTACGAAGGAGTGCGTCTCTTGTTCTTCGGTGAGCATCAAACATTTTCCATGTACCCGGATGCGGGCGATGAGCAAGTCTTCATCGACGGGTGCCAGGGTACGCAGGTCGATAATTTCGATCTGTCCGGGAAAATCCATTGCCGCTTCTTTGGCCCAATACACGCCCATTCCATAGGTGATGATCAAAAGCGTATCGCCGGCATCCAGATAATCTTCCTCGGCCTGTAATACGATCTGTGCTTTCCCCAGCGGTAAGATATAATCCGCATCGGGCTCCGGGGTGCGGGCCTCTTCGGTACCGGGCACTTTGCTCCAATAGAGTCCCTTGTGCTCGAGCATCACAACGGGATTGGGATCGTAATAGGCCGCTTTCATGAGTCCCTTCATATCGGCCGCATTCGAGGGATAGACCACTTTGATGCCTTTGATGGAGAGCAGGGTGCTTTCGACCGAGCCGCTGTGGTAGGGACCACCGCCGCCGTAGGCCCCGATGGGAACGCGCAGGATCATGGGCACAGGAAATTTTCCCATCGACAGATAACAGCTTTTGGAAAGTTCGGTGACCAGTTGGTTTAGTCCGGGATAGATATAATCGGCGAATTGTACTTCCACAATGGGACGAATCTCCACGGCGGCCATGCCCACGGTTGACCCTACGATATATGCTTCTTGAATAGCCGTATTGAATACGCGGTGATCGCCGAATTGATCGCCCAAGGTTGCGGCTTCACGAAACACGCCGCCCAGCCGTTTGCCTACGTCTTGTCCGTATACGATGGCTTCCGGATGTTTTTGCATGAGCTCGCGGATCGCGAAGAGCGCGGCATCGACCATGATCACTTTGGCCGCACCGGGTGGATTTCGTTCGCCTTGTTCCTGTGTGATGGGCGTTGGGGCGAATACATGTTGGCGAACCGTTTCGGGGTCTGGATCGGGGGCTTGAACGGCGCGGTCGAAATCTTGTTCAATAAGCCACTCGGCTTCGGCGCGAATATTTTCCAATTCGGATTCAGCTATTCCGGCCGCAAGAATTTTTCGTTTCAGTTTGACAAAAGGGTCGTGTGCGTGGTGTTTTTCGAGATCGGCTTCGTCGCGATAAAATTCTTTTCGCACGCCGCTGGTATGGTGGCCGAGCAAGGGAACGGAGGCGTGTACGAGGATCGGAGCACGTTTGTCGCGCACATATTGCACGGCTTCTTGCATCACGCGGTAAGAGGCTTCAAAATCGCTGCCATCGACTTGAACGCGGTGCATGCCTTTGAATCCGGCCGCGAATTCAAAGGCGTTCATGGCACGGGATTCTTCGGCGGTGACGCTGATGCCCCATTGATTGTCCTGCACCAAATACAAAATAGGCAGTTGATGCAGTACGGCGGTTTGCCAGGCTTCGCTGACTTCTCCTTCAGTAACACTGGCATCGCCGAGGGAGCAGATCACTACAGGTGAATCGTTTAGCAAGGAATGGTTGGGATCCTGTTTTTCCCAATAACGGAGTCCGTGTGCGATCCCCGTGGTTGGAATAACCTGCATCCCGGTGGCGCTGCTTTGGTGGATGATGGTGGATTTATCGGGACTGCGGTAGTTGGGATGCGCATAGTATTCACGTCCGCCCGTAAAAGGGTCTTCGCCCTTTGCGAGTAGTTGCAGCATCAGTTCGTAGGGGGAGAATTCGAGTCCGAGTAAGAGACTATCGTCGCGGTAATACGGACTTACATAGTCATTTGGACCCAGCTGATAGGCGGTTGCGAGTTGGATGGCTTCGTGTCCGCGGGCCGTGGCATGAACATATTTACAGATCGATCGGTTCGCCTCGTATTTGCTGGCCATGGCGGAGAGCAGGGCCATGTGTCGGTATGCGCGGAGTTGGATATCGGTGGCGAGCATGGAGGCGTTTTGATTTACTTGACCTCGAGTTTGAAAAGGGAATCGGAGCCAATGAATCCTTCCAGCATGTCGCCCGGTACCACTTCGCCGACCCCGGCGGGGGTTCCGGTGTAGATAAGGTCGCCGATCTGCAGGGAGAAATAATTTGAGATTTCGGATACGATCCGGTTGAAGGAGTAGATCATCAGGGAGGAGTCGCCTTGCTGCACGATTTGCCCATCTTTTTGTAGAGAGAACAGGATAGAGGGTTTATCGGCGAAGGATTCAATCGGGAGCCAGGATCCAAGGACGGCGGAATGATCCCATGCCTTGGCTTTTTCCCAAGGAAGTCCTTTTGTTTTCAGGTCTTGTTGAATATCGCGTGCCGTGAAGTCGATACCTACGGTAATGGCATCGTAATAGGTTGCGGCTTGTCGCGCTGAGATGTATCGTCCGTTTTTGCTCACCCGCAGCACCAGTTCGCATTCGTAGTGGAGTTCGTTGGTGAATTCCGGATAATGGAAAAGGGTACCGGTGGGCAGCAGGGCCGATTTGGGTTTGAGGAAGATGACGGGTTCTTCGGGGACATCGTTTCCCAATTCTTTGGCGTGGGCGGCATAATTTCTACCGATGCAGAAGATTTTCATATCCGTTATTGGAGGATGCTAAATTAAGAAAAGCCCGTCAGGGGAGTGTATAGCGTTGTTGATTGAGTTGGCTCATGACGGAAGGGAAGCCTTGTTGAAAAACAGATTCGAGGACGGCAACAGCCGCATCGATCTTGTGTTTGACCAGCGGTTCTTCTTCCGGTTTCCATTTGCTGAGTACGAAATCGGCTTGCATGCCTTTAGGAAAATCGTTTCCGATGCCGAAGCGAAGGCGGGCATATTGGGTGCTGCCGAGTACTTCCTGGATGCTGCGCAGGCCGTTATGACCGGCGTCGCTTCCGGCGGTGCGGAGGCGGAGTTGATCGAGCGGGAGGGCCAGGTCGTCGACGATGACCAGAATGTTTTCATGGTGTATGTTGTCTTTCTCCATCCAATACTTCACGGCTTTGCCGCTGAGGTTCATGTAGGTGGTGGGCAAGAGGCAGACATATGTTTTCCCCTTCCATTTTACCTCGGAGACGTAGGCCAGTCGGTCGTTTCGAAAGGCACCGCCATGTTTTTGCACGAAGGTGTTGACCACATCGAAGCCGATGTTGTGGCGGGTGTGGGCGTATTCATTTCCCACGTTACCTAGGCCGACGATCAGGTATTTCATTGGGTTCAAGATACTCGATTCAACATAAAAAGACCCGCATCCGGTGGGGTGCGGGTCTGAAAGTTTTGATTGGAGCGATTATTTTTTCGCGGCCGGAGCGGCAGCGGCGGGGGCGGCGGCCGGAGCGGCAGCGGCGGCCGGGGAGGCGGCTTCTTCTTGTTTGAGCTGACGGGTCAGCACCACGGAAGCGATGGGAATGCGGGGGGAGTTTAGGATCTCATAGTTCTCCACCTGTACATCTTCCACGCGGATATTTCCGTTGAGGTCGAGGTTATCGATGGGCACATCGATTTTTTCGCGGAGGTGTTTCGGATAGGTCTTCACCTTGAGGGATTTCATCTTGGTGATGAGTTTACCGCCGTCTTTTACGCCTTTGGAGACGCCGGTGAAGTGAAGGGGAATGTCGGCTACGACTTTTTTGTCTTCGACGAGTTCCAGCAGGTCGATGTGGGTGAGTTTGTCGCTCACCTTGTCGAATTGCAGGTCCTTCATGATGGTCCGATAGGTTTGTCCGTCTACTTTCACTTCGGCGATCTGGAAGTTGGGGGTGTAGGCCAACTTTTTGAATGCGGCTGCCGGTGCGTGAAAATGGATCTCATTTGCACCCCCGTAAATTACACCGGGCACCAGGTCCTGAGAGCGGAGTTGACGGGTGGCTGACTTGCCGAATCCGGTCCTCAGTTGTCCTTCGATGGTAATCGTGTTCATAGTATCTGAGTTAAAGGTTTACTTGTTTCGCCGCTGCGAATGGACAAAGAGGCTGGTGATGCTCTTGTTTTCAAACGCGTTGCGGATGGCCACCGCAAAGAGTTCAGCTACGGAGAGCACTTTTAGTTTTGGGCTCTCTTGTCGGAGGGGGATCGTATTACAGACCACCAGTTCTTCCAACACGCTGTTCTCGATGTTCTCGTAGGCCTTGCCGCTGAGCACCGGATGGGTGATCAGCGCCCTGACCGAACGGGCTCCCTTGTCCTTGAGCATCCCAGCACTTTTTGCCAGGGTGCCGCCGGTGTCGCAGATGTCGTCGATGATGACCACATCCCGGTCGGTGACGTCTCCGATGACCACCATGCTGGCGATTTCGTTGGCTCGTTTCCGGTGTTTATCGCAAATGACCATTTCTGCGTTGAAATAGCTGGCGATTTCCCGGATCCGGTTGGTAGCCCCTACATCGGGGGCGGCAAAGGTAAGGTTTTCCAGCTTCAGATTCTGGAGATAGGGGATGAAAACGGCGTGGCTGTCGAGGTGGTCAACCGGTATGTCAAAATACCCTTGGATCTGGGGGGCGTGGAGGTCCATGGTCACGATCCGGTTGGCCCCAGCGGCGACTAACATATTGGCGATCAGCTTACTACCAATGGCTACCCGGGGGCGGTCTTTTCGGTCCTGTCGCGCGTACCCATAATAGGGAATCACGGCAATGACCTTGTAGGCGGAGGCTCTTCGGGCGGCATCGATCATCAGGAGCAGTTCCATGAGGTTTTCGGCCGGGGAGAAGGTGCTTTGAACGAGGAATACGTAGTCGCCCCGTACACTTTCCATGAAAATGGGGCTGATCTCCCCATCGCTGAATCGTTGGATGTTGACTTGTCCGAGGTGTGTTCCATACGAGGCACAGATCTGCGTGGCCAGCTCCTGTGATCCGGTGCCCGCGAATATTTTGGCTTTTTGCATGAAGGGGAAATTGTGTGGCGAAGATAAAACTATGTATTTGGTTGGGAGTCGGGCTGTGCATAACGATTTGTGGCATGGAGACGGGCTGTTGGCCATCGTATCATTGAAGATGGCACAGAAAAAAATTCTGGGGTTGGGGGGTGATGGTCGCCAGGACCCCCACCCCGCTTTTATTGGCGCGAATCTTGGGCACCTCTAAGGGTGCTCAGATTTTAAGGGAGTCCGTTGAAGGCGATCTGGGTCGGCTGGCTACGATGGACCCGGAGGAGCTCATGCAGGTGCGGGGGTTGGGTGCGGAGCGGGCGGACAGGCTATGGGCTGCCTGTGAGTTGGGTCGGAGGTTATTGACTTTTCGGTTGGGGCAGGTGCGAACGCCCTTGCAATCTTCATCTGAGGCTGTCCGGTATTTGCAGGCGCAGATCGGGTATTTGGATCACGAGGTTTTTTGCGTGATGTATTTGAATCGGGCCTTGCGGTTGGTCAAGTTGGAGCAGGTGAGTCAGGGTGGTATTACGGGCACGGTTGCCGATCCGCGGATCATTTTCCTAAAGGCCTTATCGCTACGGGCGGTGAGTTTGATCTTGGGGCACAATCACCCTTCGGGTGCTTTGCATCCAAGCGAATCCGACCGCGAGCTCACCGAAAAAATACGCCGGGCCGCGGAGTATTTTGATATGACGGTACATGATCACCTGATCGTGAGTCGGGAGGGGTATTACAGTTTTGCGGACGAAGGCATATTATAGTTTGGGCAGTTTGGACAGTTTGGATAGTTTGGGTAGTTAGTTTATAGTTAGTTATTAGTTCAATTAAAAATAGATATGGCAACAGTTAGGAGATATGAGGATTTGGTGGTTTGCAGAAAGCGAGGATGTTGAATAAACAGGTCGTTCAGTTGACGAGTTTGCAAGCATTTGATCGGGAATGGAAATTAAAGGACCAGATCCGGAGGTCGGCTGGTTCCGTGATGGACAATATCGCTGAAGGATTCGGCCGTATGGGGAATCGGGAGTTTGTGAATTTTCTTCTAATCGCCAACGGATCTGCTATGGAAACCCGCTCCCAACTCACCCGAAGCCTGGACTATGGATACATCTCTGCTGTCTCGCACGACGAACTCATGTCGCTTCTCGATGAAATATCACGAATGATCTTTAGCCTGATCCGATACCTTAGAAAAAACGATAAAACCGGTCAATGATATCGCTAACCAACAACTAACTATAAACTAATTATCCAAACTCGGCGCAAGCTACGCTTGCGCCGTCGGTCCGCCGAAATTCAACGGCAACTGCACTTCTTCAATATCCTGAATGGGACCATGTGCGCCTTCAAACTTTTGGATGTTTTCGGTGAGCGCACGCATGAGTCGCTTCGCATGTTGCGGGGTGAGGATGATGCGGGACTTCACTTTGCTCTTGGGGGTGCCGGGCATCACGTTCACAAAATCGATCACGAACTCGGCATGTGAGTGCGTAATGATGGCCAGGTTGGCATATTGTCCTTCAGCGACCTCCTCGGAGATCTCAATGTTCAATTGATTGGGCGCAGGGGGATTGTTCTCTTGCATGGTTATTGATTGATAAGGGATATGGCTTGTTTCAGGGCCTGATCAGGATTCTGGTTGTACGCTTCCGAAGTAAACACCGCCGTAACATTTCCAAAGGCATTGAGCTCCTTCAGCAGACCATTGTAACTATTCTTCACTTTTTTGAGCGTACCATTCGAAGCATTGTAAACAAAATAATCATATAACAGATCAAATTGACGAAGCTCCGATTGCACGTAGTTGCTTGACACATAGCCTACATCGGCCTTGTAACGCTTATAGATACTGGCTTTGGTACTGGTCGCTAATTCCAAGAAATAGGACTTCTCACTCGATCCCAAATACTTGCCATACACAAACCGCATGTCGGCTTCTAGTCCCATTGTTTTATTGGCCAGGAACACAAACGAATCCACCTCTCCCGGCGATTTGATCAGCGGTTGCCCCGGGTTGGACGGGGAAATGAATTCAACTTCCTGCGTGTAGGTATTGTACCCCAGTTGTATGTTTACGGCCGTGGCATCTGGGGAGTAGATATTGCCATTGTTTCGCTCCCCCAAAAAATAGGAACTACCGATCACCCGGTAGGGTCCGATCAACTTATATACGCCTTCCCCTGTTTGCTCACGGAGGAGTCGGTTGTGATTCAGTACCGGGTCGACCCAGCCCACGGTGGGCGTAATGATCCCCGATTGTGCGAAAGCAGCACTGGCAAGCAGCATAAACAGGAAAATTAAAAGTCGCTGTTTCATAGATCGTTTTATCAAAGTTAATCAAATGCCATGCCCATCAAAGGGGAATAAAAAAGGGATTGTTAAACAATCCCTTTTGAAAATCTTATTGGTGTCTGATTAACGAGCGCGCAGGTATTGCAGGTCGTCGAAGAAGGCACGAAGCGGATTGTTGTTGTAGTTCCAGTCAACCGTCATGTTGCGGGTGGCGGGATCCCAGCGACCAACACGGCTGCCCGCACCGGTGAACATGGTGATGGGAGGACCGGCAGGGTCGCTACCAAACACGTTGGTCACGAGGTTTGTACCAGTGTTGAACACAACCACTGGAGCAACAACCGGTCCATACCAGCTCAGCGCGTTGTTGGGACCGATACCGATCGGGTGACCTACCCCACCGACCAAGGGCCAGAAGAAGTAAACGGCATTGGGGCCGGATGTTACCATGTGCATGGTAGTCTGGTAGGGGAAGGTGTAAGGAGTACGGTTGTGATAACCGGTTAGGTTGTACACCCCGTCATATTTATTCTTGATGGAGAACTGGATCAAGAGGTTCTTGAGGTTCTCGGCCACGATGTAGTTGCCAGAAGCAGAAGTGATCTGAACAGCAACACCGTAGGCAATGTTTGGATTCAGCGACAGCGTGCTGGTAACCACTAAAGGTACAATTACATTACGTGCACCGGCGGGAATCGTAACGGTGGAGGGCATGGTGTACAAGGTGGAGGGCAGGATCTGAATGTTGGTCCCGTTGGCCGTGTTGTAGGCACCGATCAACTCTGTGCTCTTGATGGCCAGGTTGATGGTAATGTCTGCAGGAGCAGGATTACCGGCATTCAGGTTCAAGAAGGTCAGTTCGGCTACGGTCTGCGGACTTCCCGACACATCCAAACCATATCCGTTCATGCCTTTGGCGGCAAAGGGAAAACCTACGCCGGGAGGCTGTGTATCCGGATCGTTGATCCCGTACTGATAGTTTTCAAAACCCTTGTCCTTCAAACACCCGGTCAGGGTAAGGGAAAGCAGCGCGAGAGCCAGAAACGCTTTGTTGAAGATATTTTTCATGATTCGCATATTTATTGAATGGTAGATTAATTAAGGTCCCAGAAGATTTTAGAATAGCGATCAACCGTACCCTGAGCACCAACGTTGATAGGATTGTAATTGTATTCGCTCTGGGGATACATGTAACGAACAGGGATCTTAGTTGCGGTGTTCTGTGGAGAGACCGAGATGGGCGGTCCGGGATCGTATCCAACACCGGCGCCGTACACAAAACGGTCATTGGCCGGAGAGGTAGTTACTACCTCGTTGTAGCCCATGCGACGATAATCCGTCCACACTTCCAAAGTATTGATACCATTTAAGGCAAACCACTTTTGAGAGATGATGGTGTACAATCCGCCAGTCGGCTGTGTACCCGCCGGGTTAACCGGAGAGTTGGCGACGGCATTGATATCAACATCGGAGTAGCCGGCATTGTTCGCCAAATAGGTAGAGGGATCGCCTGCACCCATGTAGCGGAAGCTTTCTGCAATACCGGTGTTGGTGAGAGTAGCCACGGTAGGACCAGCGGTGATGAAACCACGCTGACGTGCTTCGGCTTGCAGGAAGAAGCTTTCAGCAGCTATCATGATGGTCTGGGGGGATAGGTTGGTCTTGTACAAACCGGGGCCAATACCCGCCAGGTTGGCAGCAGCATTTGCAGTCACCGGAGGTAGTCCGTATTGCACCCCTACGAGCCCGTTTGAACCAGCCTCATAGAAACGGGTGGTACGAGGATCTCCGTTGTATTTGTAGTAATCAATCCCCCACTTGTTTGCACGGTAGTAAACGTTGTTGGCGGTTTGGGCACCGGCAACAGAGGTTTTGTACAAGTTGAAGAAAGGATTGGGTTTGTCAGCCAAATAGCCGGGCTGAACCATTACATCTTCTCCAATTCCGAGGAAACCGGATCCTTCGGCAGCGATACGGGCCATTTCAGCGGCCTTATTAATACCGGCAACGGCATAGGCATGAATCATCATGCGCAACTTCAGGGTGTTGGCAAAACGGATCCACTTGCCTTTGTTACCCTGGAAGACGATGTCGTTAGTAGAGATACGCTGGTTGGCGTTGGTGGTGGTAACCACGGCATTCTTGATCAGACCGATCGCGGTGTCGAGTTGACGGAACAAGTCGCGGTAAACATTGATGCCTTGATCATAGCCCGGAGTGGGATTTCCACCGCCCTTCAGCGCCTGGCTGTAGGGGATGTTTCCATAAACGTCGACCAGGATCATGAAGTTGTGTGCCTTCATAACGCGGGCAATACCCTCATAAAAGGTAGCACCTGCACCACCGGCCTTGTTCTGTACGATTTGGTAGTCGTAGTTGTTGTCGTAGCAAGAGTTCCAGATACCATTACCAAAGTTGGTGGTCAGGTCATAGGTCTCTTCCGTTACGTTGGGGGCATAGGTACCGGAGCGGGCCCAGTAACCCATCCAGTTTTGGGTGGTCCCCCAAGAAGTTCCGACAATTGAACCGGAAGCATGCAGGGCAGCAGGCAGCACCACGTCGTAGGTAACCGTAGAGTCGGTTACGCTGTTCACGTTTTGGTTGATGTTGAACTGACTCTTCCGACAACCCGTCGCGGCAATGAGCAAGGTTGCTGCCATTGCGGTTCCGTATATTACTTTATTCAGTTTCATATCTAGTTGTTTTGTAGTTGGGTTAGAGGTTGAGGTTCAAGGTGGCACCGAAGATGCGAGTCGGCGGTGTATTATCCAATCCACTCACCCCTTGTGCGTTACCCGTTGTATTGGAGAACTCGGGGTCGGTCCACTCGTTGGTGCTCGGCAGGAACATGAAGAGGTTACGTCCGGATACAGTGAACTGAGCACCTTTGATTGCGTTCTTGGCAAATCCCAGCCACTTCATTGGAATGTTGTAGCTCAAGCTCATTTCGCGGATCTTCCAGAAATCTCCACTTACCAGGTAGTTGGTGTTGGCAGAAGTGTTCACCGACTGCGACCAGAAGTTGTAACCACCGGTCATGTAAATGTTGGTATTCGCCACGTATTTGGTTCCATCCCAGTAAGAAGAATTCGGCATGATGAAAGGCTGACGCGCATTTTGTGCAGAGCGCTTCGAGATACCGGTGAAGTCCATACCGGTTCCGAGGTTACCCGTGTAGATCTGAGCACCACCGCGGTAATCGGCCACGGCACTAAAGGTCAGGTTCTTCCAGTTCAAGTTCAGGTTCAGACCCAGGAGGTGATTGGGTTGGGTATGACCAAAAGGTCTAACCACCGGATCCAGACTCGGCAAACCGGTTGTACGGTTTACCACCACACGTCCCTGATCGTCGCGAACATAGTCAGAGAGCTGGAAAGTATAGGCCGGATAGCCAACCATCACGAAGTTTCCGTTACCGATACCCAATTGGTCCACCCCTTCTACGATGCGATTAACCTTGTTGGTTTGATAGGTATAGTTCGCTTTGAAGTCGATGGAAACGTTGCGAATCTTGATCAGCGGAGTCAATTTCAGGTCGAACTCCAATCCTTTGTTTACGAAAGAGGCCGCATTCAACAGGGCGCTGGTGAAACCAGTAGCACCGGAGTAAGCCACCTGCACGATTTGATCGGTATTGTCCTGCGTGTAAGCAGTGGCTTCCAGGTTCAAGCGGTTCTTGAACAAGCCCAACTCAAATCCTACTTCGGTGTTCAGAACGAACTCCGGAGTGTAACGATTCAAGCGAAGCACGTTACCCGACGTATAACCCACCAAGGTTCCGTACGGGAATCCACCACCCAGTCCGTATGTATTCTCCAGCGCTTGCGTGCCGAGGTTTACGTTACCGGTCTTGGAGTGTGCTCCACGAAGTTTCAGGTAGGAGATCTGCTTGCTGTTCTTGATGGCAGGGATGGCCTCGCTCAACAAGAAGGAGAGGCTGGCGCCGGGGTAGAAGAAGCTGATCGCTTTTACATCATAATTAAAGTAGTAGGCCAGGCGGCTGTTCATGTCGTAGCTGGCAGTAACCTCGGCAAAGGCCCAGTTCTTGTAACCGATCGAAGCTTTACCGAAGAAGCGCTGCAGGCGAGAGCGGAAATTGCTTTCCGAAGCACCGGGCTCCCCTTTACGTCCGATGATGTTGAACAAGGTCGGGAACGCCAAGTTGTTGCTCGATACGTTTATGTTCTTGGAGTTGTCCTCGCGGAAAGACTGACCAACCAACCCCTCCAGCTTGAATTCGCCGATGGATTTGCGGGCACTGGCAAACAATTCGGAGTTGACCCGGAAGGAGGTGGACATTCCGTCGCCCACTTGGGAAACAATGTCGCCAGACTGTGCATTGGATTTACCGGAAGCCTTTGCGAAGTCGCTATAGTTGAACGCATGGGCAAGGCTCTTGGCCTGACCCAAAGACATGGTTACACCCAACCGGTAGGTAAAGGACAACCAATTGTTGGCTTTGTAATTGAATTCGAGGTTTCCGAACAGGTCGTCGGTGCGACCAACGCTGCGGAAATTATCGATCATGAAATAAGGATTCGTGTAATAGTCATTGAAATATCCGTTGGGATTCGACCAGAAATCATTCCGCCAGTTCTTGAAACGGGTAATGGGAATTTGCTGAGGCGTATTGATCAGGTTCCAATACACGGTGTAGTCACGACCGTTTCCGAAGCTGGAACCGGCAGTTACATCATAATTACCGCGGGTGTAGTTTACGTTGAATCCGGCACGGAACTTATTGAACTCTTTGTTGCCGGCCATGCGAACCGACATACGACGATTCACATCCTTCGGCATGATCCCCTGTATCAATACATTTTGCGCACTCATGTAGAAGTCGCCGGTAGAGAAAGAAACATCGGTTTGATTCGTGATACCGGTATTCCAAAAACGGAGTTTTTCCTTGGGGAGCGCACTGTACTCAACCAGGTATTGCTCCCCGTTGGGACCATCCCGTCCGATCTGACGCATGGTGCCATCAAAGGCATCTCCATAACATTGGTTCTCAACGGGATCATAAACACCATATCCAAAGGCATCCACAGAAGAACCCGAACCGAATTGATTTTGCAACTCAGGCATATAAGAAACGCGCTCTACCTGTACCGTATGGCTCACGCTGATCTGAGGCTTGTTCTTATTACCACGCTTGGTAGTGATCACCAAAGCACCGTTGGCACCATCCGGACCATAAATGGCCGTTGCAGAAGCCGATTTCAAGATCGTTACATCCAATATATCATTGGGGTTAATCGAATTGATGTATCCCAACGAAATGGGCACACCATCCAAGATCAGCATCGGCTGGTTGTTACCAGTCAATGAACGAATACCGCGAAGCGTGATACGCGTATCGGCGAATACACCATTGTTAACGGTTTGAATGTTCAGACCGGATACTTTACCAGTCAATCCATTTTGCAGATTGATGGTTTTGGCCTGTGTCAGTTCGGTCGCCTTCACTTTGGCTGTGGAGTAACCTAGCTCTTTTGCCTGACGGGCCACACCCAGAGAAGTGATCACCACATCCGTGCCACTGATAACCACACGCTTTACAACGATTACGATTGTGTTACCAGCACCAATGGTTGCTGATGTTGTTTCCAAACCGGCCCCGCTGACCACCAGCACATCGCCGGTTTTAGCAGTGAGACGGAACTGACCGTTGTTGTCGGCCGCAATACCCGTCTTAGTTCCTTCAATACGTACAGATGCACCGGGAAGCGGAGCTCCCGTCTCATCTGTAACGGTTCCGGAGATAGCCCGGGTCTGACCGTTTGCAAGTGCTGTGAAGAGCACCAGCATCGATAACAGTGATGCGATTTTTCTCATAATAAACATTGATTTTTTGGTATACAAGAACATTGGTAATCAAAAACTACCAATGAGCAAAACATTGACAATCCACCGTACAAGACAGAGGATGTCAGCGAGTTGCTGCGGCAAATTACTCTTTTTTTTAACAATCTGTTGGGGAGAGGCAAAAATTAGTGCCTGTCGCCTCCCCACTGATACCGGAATTGAAGGGTAAATCCGGGCCTGGCAGGTCCGCCTAAGCTCATAACTAAATGATTTTCAGCATTTTTATCGAAAAATATACGCCCCCAAACCGTAGTAGCCTTACCTAAGATTACCCGAATATTTGGGTGGCATCTCAGGAGTTGGCCATAAAACGCCGGAAAACCAACCTTATATTGCACATCCCGCTCGTAGGCATAAACCCGGCTTTCCCATCCCCCTTAGAGGCCCAGGAAGCTCTAAGATCCATCCCCACCCAGCCACCAAAATCCCGCCTCCATTCCAAATAAGATAAAAAGCCCGATTCCTCCCGCTGCCCTCCCACCTGTACCCGAACCCATTCCGCCCGGCAGGCCAGCAAGTCTTGGTCGCTGATAAAAAATTGTCCATGTAATCGAACCGATCGATTCAATCGGTTCCACACAACGGGCATCTGACCTTGTTCTTCATCCACTTCCCGACGCGAGGTCTGAAACCGGATGTATACGAGATTTTTTTTGTCGGGCTGATAGTTCCATTTAAAACCACGCACCCAACCAACTGCTGGCATACTCACTTGCGCACTCGGTTCCTCGGTACGATATACATCCACGAACGCATCCACCGTATGCTGTTCATTTAACCGAACCCGCAGTTGCGTGTAAAAACCCAATTCCGACCGGCCTGACGCGAAAAGCCCGGTTGCGCCATCGATAAATTCGGATACAACAGAACCATACAAATCAAAAACAGGAAAAGGGGTGGATTTTTAGTCATTTCTCAAAATAGATGGATGGGTGGGGGCCTAGCAAAAAAGGGAGCAGGTATTTTGCCGACAGGGGCGGAGAAAAACACAGCACCTACCTTTGCGCCATGCAATTACTCGATGGAAAAAAAGCCGGGCAGGCCATCCGGGAGGAGATCCGCTTGCATGTTGCCCAACGCCTAAGCGAAGGAAAAAAACAACCACACCTCACCGCCATCCTGATCGGCAACAACGGGGCCAGTGCCACCTACGTCGGTGCGAAGGTCAAAGCCTGTGAGGAAGCCGGCATTCTTTCTACGTTGTTGCATTATGAAAACGATCTGCCCGAGCAGACGCTGCTCGAAAAGATTGAGTCACTGAACAACGATCCCGATGTCGACGGCATTCTGGTGCAACTGCCCCTGCCCAAACAAATTCGGGAATCGGCTGTGATCCATGCCATCGATCCGAAAAAAGATGTAGACGGATTTCATCCGATTAATCAGGGGCTATTGATGCAGGGACAACCCGGGTTCATTCCCGCCACACCATACGGCATACAATTGTTGTTGCAGCATTATAAAATTGAAACCGCAGGCAAGGAAGCGGTGGTGATCGGAAGAAGTAATATTGTTGGCCGACCCATGAGTGTGTTGTTGAGTCAACCCGGACCTGTTGGCAATTGCACCGTTACGCTTTGTCACTCAAAAACAACCGATCTCGCAGCACATATTCGTCGAGCCGACATTGTAGTAGCCGCACTGGGTCAGCCTGAATTCGTCAATGCCGACATGATCAAACCCGGTGCCGTCGTGATCGATGTGGGTATCACCCGCGTCGAGAATCCGTCGAAAAAATCAGGATTTGAATTGAAAGGCGACGTGGATTTCGCAACCGTATCGCGGCTTTGCAGTTGGATCACGCCCGTGCCGGGCGGCGTGGGACCCATGACCATCGCTGCGCTCTTGCAAAATACCCTGCTGGCCTGTCAGCAGAAAGATATCTGATCTATGTCAATCCCCCACTTGCTTCCGGTGATGGAACATTTTTACACCCTGCAAGGAGAAGGTATGCATCAGGGAAAAGCAGCGTATTTCATTCGACTGGCCGGATGCGACGTGGGATGCGTGTGGTGCGATGTGAAAGAAAGCTGGGACCGATCCAAACACCCCGATCTTTCCATTGATGAATTGCTCGCCGCCATCCAGCAAACCCCTACAGAGATCGTCGTCATTACCGGCGGTGAACCGTTGATGCACAACTTAAGTACACTCACTACCCGGCTGAAACATGCCGGATATAAAACACATCTGGAAACCTCCGGCGCCCATCCGCTATCGGGCACGTGGGATTGGATCTGTCTCTCGCCCAAAAAATTCCGGGCACCCCAACAGGAGATCTTCACCATGACCAATGAATTGAAAGTGGTGATCTTTCATCCCAGCGATTTTGCCTGGGCCGAGCAGTACGCCCTGCAGATGCGAACAGATACAGTATTGTATTTGCAACCGGAGTGGGACCGCTCCGCCGAGATGATTCCACTCATCGTGGACTATGTAAAAGCTCATCCGCGCTGGCGCGCCACCCTTCAAGTACATAAATACCTGAACGTTCCCTAAAATTAACAAATCCTCCTCCCAAAAGGAAGAAAAAAATTCCGTTCCTTTAATTACATGTTGCGTGTATGGATCCTCATATTAATCGGACTCGGGTGGGCAATTCCAATTTCGGTTCAGGCCCAATCCAAAGCAGCAATTAAAAAAGCGAAGCAACTCTGCGAACAAGGTTTTCTGCGCTTGGAAGAGGGAGAGAACTTACAGGCAATGGGACTTTTCCGCGAGGCGATTTCGATTGACTCGAATCTTGCCCGTGCCTGGGCCGGGATCGGAGCGGTGCAGTCTGAACACAAACAACATGAAGTCGCCGTACAATCCTTTCTGCGAGCGCGTCGGCTCGACCCCACCTCCATGGAACCGTTTTTACCCACACTGGCAGAGGATCTGGCCGGAATCGGATCGTTTTCTGAAGCGTTGTCGTTGACCGATTCACTGATGCAGACGCCGCTGGGAAGTACGGCAGCGATGAAAAAATACCTCGAGAAAAGAAGAACGCGCTACTTGTTCGGCGTGAATTACCAAGCCAATCGAACCGATACGGGCTATCGTTTTGAACCCCAAAATTTGGGTCCGCTGGTCAACAGCCGCGATCCCGAATACCTGCCCTCACTCACGATCGATGGCAGCCAACTGGCCTTCACCCGTAACCGCGGCAGTCGAAATGAAGATTTCTTTGCCTCTGAACTCGACAGCAATGGGAAATGGAAAGTTTCTCAACCCTTACCCGGAGAAGTAAATACCCCCATGAACGAAGGTGCCATGCATATTTCCCAAGATGGGGAATGGATGGTTTTTGCCGCTTGCTCCCGTCCCGATGGCTATGGCGGTTGCGATCTATATATTTCTTACCGAACTCCTTCCGGGTGGACGCCTGGAATAAATCTGGGCGGGCGGATCAATACCGACCAATGGGAAACCCAGCCCTGTCTCTCGCCCGACAAACAATCGCTGTATTTTGTCAGCCGCCGTCCCGGCGGATTGGGCGGAAGCGACATTTATGTTTCTCGCCTGCTCAGCAACGGCCGATGGGATGATCCCTTGAACCTTGGTCCCAATATCAACACCAGCGGAGATGAACAATGTCCCTTCCTCCACGCCGATAATCAGACCTTATATTTTACCAGTCCGGGTTGGCCCGGTTACGGAAACGACGACCTTTTTCTGTCGCGCAAACAACCCGACGGCTCTTGGTCAAAGCCCGAAAACCTCGGCTTTCCAATCAACACGATCGACCGGGATGGAAGTCTGATTATCGCCGCAGACGGCATCACTGCCTATTACGCTAGCAACCGAAGTGATTCCTATGGCGAAATGGATCTCTATCAATTCAGTTTACCCAAGCACGCTCGCTCTACGCCCACGTATTGGATCCGCGGGAACGTAACCGACAGTCTTATTGGAAAACCCATTGCCGCTATTCTTTACCTGCGCGAAGCAGAATCCGGCAACGCCATCAAACAAGTACAAGCAGATACGGAAGGAAATTATCTGGTCACCCTCCCCGCCGGCACCAATTATTTACTCACGATCCGACAACCCGGGTATTTTTTTCACAGCGAAGTTTTTGAAATGAAAAAAACGTCGGATGCCAAACCCCAACAACTCAATGTACGGTTGCGCCCCCTGAGCACCAATGCCTCCGTCGTACTGAAACATGTTTACTTCCGTACCAACCGGGCCGAACTAGCCGACAGTTCCCGCGCCGAACTCATGAGTCTGGTGGAACTTCTCCAAGAAAATCCAGGCCTGATCGTGGAGATCGGCGGTCACACCGATAACCAAGGCAGTGCCAGCGAAAATCTATCCCTCAGCAAACGCCGCGCCGAAGCCGTAGTGCATTTTCTGACCGATCAGGGCATCCCCTCCAACCGACTTCAAGCAAAAGGATATGGTGCCGGCCAACCCATTGCCGATAATTCCAACGCAGAGGGACGAGCAAAAAACAGAAGAAGCGAGATGAAAATCATTCGCAAATAATTCCCGCCCCCCACCCCGATAGATTTGCCGGGTGTAGGACCAACTGCTGCACCGCATTGCCCTTACGTTTGTCCCGCTGATCGGACCCGTTCAGGCGCGTCAGTTGCTGCAACAGTTAAAACCCGAAGAGATCTTTCGTGCCAGACGCCACCAGCTGCTGCAAATAGAAGGCATCGGCCCGGAAAGAGCGCAGAACATTTTACGCTTTCGGGATTTTGCCCGCGCAGAAAAAGAGATCCGATTCCTGGAAAATCAAAAGATCCGCGTACTGGCCATCGACGACCCCGACTATCCCAAACGCCTACTGCACTGCTTCAACCCACCGGTGTTGTTACATTATATAGGACAAGCAGACCTCAACGCCCCTCGTATGCTGGCAGTCATTGGCACCCGATAACAGACTGATTATGGAAGTATGTGGACCGAACGCATTGTCGAGGAACTAAAAGCTTGTTCGGCAACCATCGTCAGCGGACTCGCCGCCGGCATCGATGCCATCGCACACCGCACCGCGCTTCGCAACCACCTCTCCACCATCGGCGTATTGGCACATGGACTAGACCGAATCTATCCGTACCACCATCGAAAACTAGCGCAGGAAATGGAAAGAGAAGGAGGGCTGCTCACGGAGTTTGTGCACGGAACCGGATCGGTATCATTTTCCCGCCCGCAACCGGTTGGTAGCAGGAATGACCGATGCTACGCTGGTCATCGAATCGGGAGAAAAAGGAGGAAGCCGAATTACAGCCTCTCTGGCCAACCAGTACAACCGGGATGTCTTTTCTCTTCCCGGTAAAATCAGCGACGAAAAAAGTATGGGGTGTTTGAAATTGATCCGACAACATCAATCCGAAATCTTTACCTCTACACTGGAGATGCTCGATCGGTTGGGGTGGAATGATTCGCCGATCGAAAAAAAAATTACCCCCACGCTGTTTCCTGAATTGTCAGATGAAGAAAAAAAGATTGTGGATCATTTACAAAACCGAAACGCTTTGCACCAGGATCAGATCGGATGGGAACTTCGTATGCCCTCCTCACAATTGAACAGTTGCTTGCTTCAACTGGAAATGAAAGGGGTGGTCCTATCTTTGCAGGGCAAACAATACCGGTTGCTACCTTGATACTGGGTTTTTCAATTTGTCGGATCAGATTTCTGTTCTTGCTTCTGTGTATCGGAGGATCCATTTCTCCGCTCATTGTACGCGCGCAGGCCTGTACCACGCTGGGGCAAACGCCCTCCACCGCTTTTCCCGTTTGCGGAACCACCACTTTCACACAAGCCAGTGTGCCACTTTGTGCCACCAACAGTTTATATGTTCCCGGCTGCTCCGGAACCGGCGCAAATTATGAGAACCGGAATCCGTTTTTTTATCGCTTTACTTGTTACACCTCCGGGTCGCTGGGATTTGTAATTACCCCGCTAGCCCAAAATGAAGATTATGATTGGCAGTTGTATGACATCACGGGGAGAAATCCCAACGACATCTTCACCGTAAACAGTTTGGTGGTTGCCGGCAACTGGGCGGGTACTTACGGTCCCACCGGTGCCTCGGCCAACGGAACCAATGGCATTCAATGCGCCTCCGATCCCGCTGCCAATGCACCCACCTTTGCCAAGATGCCCAACTTGATCCAGGGCCGTGAGTATTTGCTGCTGATCAGTCATTTTACCAACACCCAAAGCGGTTATACGTTATCCTTTTCCGGGGGGACGGCCGTGATCACCGACCCTACCGAGCCACATTTATTAAATGCCAAGGCCGATTGCGATGGCACCAAGATCCGGGTGAAGCTCAATAAGAAAGTCAGTTGCCGATCGCTCACCGCCAACGGAAATGAATTCAAAATCGTTCCGGCTGCACAAACCGTAGTGAGTGCCCAACCCGATTCCTGCAGTTTCGCGTTTGATTTCGATGAGATCGAACTCACGCTGAGCGGTGCGTTGCCCAATGGCAATTATCAGTTGGTAATCCAAAATGGAAGTGATGCCAATACATTACTGGACAATTGCGGAAGGGGGATTCCGGTTAATGAGCAAGTTCCGTTCACGTATCAATCCCCCCAACCCATCTATGCCGATTCCATTGGCACGACCAGTTGCAAGACCGACTCGATCCGGGTTTATTTTCCCAAGCGGATCAGTTGCGCGAGCATTGCGGCGAACGGATCGGATTTTGTGGTAACCGGTCCCACCCCCGTTTCCGTCACCTACGCCGGGGGTAATTGCATACAAGGGAAGACTGATTTTGTGGTGGTGCGCTTTGCTTCTCCGATCTATACGCGCGGTACCTACACGCTCTCGCTTCGACCGGGCAACGATGGATCGGTTTTGATCGATGAATGCGGACAGGAAACACCCAACCAACAATTGAATTTCAATACGGCCGATACCGTGAACGCCGATTTCACCTACACCGAAAAATTAGGTTGTCAACGCGACACGTTACGATTTTCGCACAACGGATTGAATCAGGTGAACCAATGGAGCTGGGTAATCAATGGTACGGCTGTAAGCAGCCAGCAAGTGTACACACATATCTTTCCGGCCACCAGTCAGAATACCATTCGTCTGTACGTAAGCAACGGCACCTGTGGCGACACCAGCACGCAGCAAGTCGTGCTAAACAATGAAGTGAAAGCTTCCTTTGAAATGCCGACGGTGATCTGTCCGGAAGATGCCCTGATGGTGAAGAATACGACGGTGGGGACCGTTACCACCTGGCGATGGCAATACGACTTGTTGGGAAGCAGCCCGCTAAAGGATCCGCCTCCTTTCCAATGGCCGAACAGCGGAAGAGAAGCCTTTTATACCGTGAAACTGACTGCGTATAATTCTATACTGAATTGCAGCGATAGCCTGCGGAAGACCTTGCGGGTATTGAATTTTTGTTCCGTCGCGGTACCCACGGGTTTTACACCCAACAACGACGGACGAAACGATCGGTTTGGTCCGTATAACGCCTTGAAGGCGGACAACTATCATTTTCAGGTCTTCAATCGATGGGGCCAGTTAATTTTTCAATCGCGCAACTGGCAGGAGAAATGGGATGGAAAGTGGAGCGGTGTGGAGCAACCCGGCGGGGTTTATGTGTGGACGCTTACCTACACCAATCGGGATACCGGTCAGGCCGTTGCTCAAAAAGGGACCGTGGTATTGATCCGATAGGGTTTGGTGCGAATTTGTGCGGTTCCGTATCTTTGCACATGGCAACCAAAAAATCTCCCCCCACTTTATCGGAAAAAATTGCGCTTGAAGGTCTCACCTTCGATGACGTTTTATTGATGCCGGGCTACAGCGAAGTGCTGCCCCGGGAGGTTGATATCCGTAGTCGACTCACCCCCCGTATCACGCTGAATATTCCCCTGCTTTCTGCGGCCATGGATACGGTCACCGAAGCCGCCTTGGCCATTGCGCTGGCAAGAGAAGGCGGGCTGGGCATCTTGCACAAAAACATGTCGATCGAAAAACAAGCCGAGCAGGTACGTAAAGTAAAAAGAAGTGAAAGCGGACTGATCATTGATCCGGTGACCCTGAAAGCCAATGCTACCATCGGCGACGCGCTTCGGCTCATGCGCGAGAACCGGATCGGGGGGATTCCTATCATCGACAACCAAGGCAGACTGGTGGGTATATTAACCAACCGCGACCTGCGGTTTGAAGAGGACATGAAACGAAAAGTGAGCGAAGTAATGACCAAAGAAAATTTATACACCGCTCCCGAAGGAACAGACCTGAGAAAAGCCGAGCAACTGTTCAAGAAGACCAAGGTAGAAAAACTGCCCATTGTAAATAAGAAGGGAAAGTTAGTAGGACTCTTCACGTACAGCGATATTTTAAAATTGAAAAGTCACCCGCACGCCGTCAAAGATTCATTCGGCCGACTGCTCGTGGGCGCAGGCGTGGGCATCACCAAAGACATCTTGGATCGCGTGGCCGCCTTGCAACAAGTGGGGGTAGATGTGATCGCACTCGACAGTGCACATGGTCACAGCCGAGGCGTGATCGATGCATTAAAATCCGTAAAGAAAAATTTTCGAGGGGTAGATGTGATTGCCGGAAATGTAGGAACCGCCACGGGTGCCAAGGCCTTGTCGGATGCCGGAGCAGATGCGGTGAAAGTAGGAATTGGTCCGGGTTCGATTTGCACCACCCGCATCGTAGCCGGTGCCGGCATGCCGCAGATGTCCGCTGTAATGGAAGCAGCGGCGGCGTTGAAAAAATCGCGCACGACCCTGATTGCCGATGGAGGCATTCGATATACGGGAGATATGGTAAAGGCAATCGCCGCCGGAGCCAATGCGGTGATGATGGGCAGCATTTTTGCGGGGACGGAAGAAAGTCCGGGTGAAACGATCATTTACGAAGGCAGAAAATTCAAAGAATACCGCGGCATGGGTTCCCTGGGCGCCATGGCTACCGGGAGCAGCGACCGCTATTTTCAGGACGGCGAATCGGATGCCAAAAAATTCGTTCCGGAGGGCATCGAGGGTCGAGTTGCCTACAAAGGTTTACTCCGCGAAGTGGTTTACCAGTTCGTGGGCGGATTGCGTGCGGGAATGGGGTATTGCGGAGCGAAAAACATCTCGGCCTTACAGGACGCCAAATTCGTGAAGATCACCAATGCGGGCATGCGCGAGAGCCACGCGCACGACATCGACATTACGAAGGAAGCCCCGAACTACAGCCGGAGTTAATCGACTGCATAATCGATCCGGATCGTAATAGAGGCTGTTTTGTTTTTTGAGCTGGTGTTGAAAACCCCGCCATAAGAAAAATCCTCATTGCTGTTCTGTCCGGTGATCTGAAAAACACCCATTGTCGCTTTTTTTATTTTTCCCAGATCACTTCCTGAATTTTTTGCAATGGTCTGCGCCCGATCTTTCGCATCGGCACTGGCCTTGGCTAACAGATCGATTTTCAGCTCGGAAAGTTTTGAATAGTAATAAGACGGATTGGAGGAATTGAACTCAATGCCGCTTTCGATCAGCTCGGTGGCTTCGCGGGAGATCTTCTCGACTTTTTCGATTTCGCGTGAATCGACCGTTACGGATTGACTTAGTTTATACCCGCCAAAATCTGTACCCAGTGTACGACCCTCTGAATCATAACGAGTATTGAACAACTTCTCAATGCTCACGGAAGAAAAAACAAATTCAGCGTCTTTCACCCCCTTATCCATCAAGTATTTCCGGATGGCTTGCTCATCTGACTTGAGTTGGGCATAGGCGGCCCGCAAGTCCATCATGGTTCGGCTGTAGTTCCCGTCCCATACGATCTGATCACTTGCAAAATCTTTTTCTGCCAGACCGGTCACAGAGATGGTCTCTTGTGCACGAAATTTATATTTATAGGCTCCGGCCAAAACGGTTACCCCCAGCAATGCCGTCAAACAGACAATAAGGGTTTTGATATAAGGTTTCATCCGATTGATTTTAGGATAAAGCTAATACATTGCTTACATAGAGAATGTTAATTTCGCTTTAATTCACCTCCATGCCAAATCAACTGATTTGAATCGTCTTCCGCCCATCCTGCTTTCCCTGATCGGGGGGATCTTGCTCTCGGCCGCCTGGCCCACGTTCTCCCTCACCCCACTGCTGTTCGTGGCTTGGATTCCCTTGCTCTGGCTGGAAACCCGGGTTTCGAGTCGTTGGCACTATGGCGGATTGGTTTACCTGCACATGTTGGTTTGGAATGGGCTGACCACCTGGTGGATCTGGTATGCCAGTGTACCGGGTACCATTTCCGCCATCCTCGCCAATAGTTTACTGATGGGCTTGCCTTGGTGGGGCTACCGGTTCGTTAAGAAGAAAAGGGGACAGACAGCCGGACTCCTTGCACTGCTCACCGGATGGATGAGCTTTGAATACATTCACCTGCAGGATTGGGGACTCAGCTGGCCCTGGCTTACACTTGGCAACGGACTGGCCACACAACCCGGCTGGATCCAATGGTATGAATATACCGGCACCAGTGGCGGAACGCTTTGGATCCTAGTTGTGAACACGTTGTTGTTCCTTCATTGGCAAACAAACCGAAGCGCCTCAAGTACTACTCGTTCTCCGTATCGATGGATTACCCTGGCCACGATCGTCTTACCCATCGCACTTTCCCAATGGATCGATCATCGATTGAGCAAGCAACCGGAATCATCCCGTTTGGCTGAGGTAGCCCTGTTGCAACCCAATGTGGATCCCTATGAGAAAGTTAGCAGCTATGCCTCTTTTGATTTTCAATTGCAAAACCTCATTCGTCAAAGCGAGGCGTGTATGACCGATCAAACCCAATTATTGATCTGGCCCGAAACCGCACTGTACCGTCTGGGTGGCATTGGAGAAAAGGAGCTGCGCGAAAAAATCCCGGCATTTGATTCTCTTTGGTCTTTTCTCAGACGTCATCCGGATCTTACCCTTTTTACCGGCGTTGAGAGTTATGCCGTTACACTGAAAAAATCTCCGAACAGCATTCCGGCGCCCGACTGGCTTCGCCTAGCCGGACAACCCGGTTCTCAATTTATTGAATCCTATAACGGAGCCGCCTTGATCGATACCGGGGGTGCCGATCAATTCTATCATAAATCAAAACTGGTTCCTGGGGTTGAAACGCTGCCAGGCTTCTTGCAATTTTTATCGGCTTGGTTTGAGGAATTTGGGGGCACCTCCGGTGGATATACACCGCAAGCTGACCGAACCCCTTTGCTTGCCAAAAATGGTTTTCGATTGGCACCGGCCATTTGCTACGAGAGTATTTACGGGGAACACCTTAGCCGATACTTTAAAGAAGGCGCCAACTTGTTGGTCATCATCACCAACGATGGCTGGTGGCGAAACACACCCGGACACAAACAACATGCCCTATACGCATCCTTGAGAGCCATCGAAACCCGACAATGGGTTGCCCGTAGTGCCAATACGGGTATTAGCGGATTTATTGACCCTTCCGGAAAATGGATCGACCCGCAGCCCTACGATACCGCCGCCTGCGTAAAGCAGAAAATTCCAATCCGATCCGGCGGCACCACCTTCTTTGTTAGCTATGGCGACATACTTTCTAAAGGAGCGTTAACGTTTTATATGGGGATCTGGATTCTGTGCTTGGCGTTTCGACGGAGAAAGGAAAATTCATAATTTCACCGATCCATCCCGCAACAAATTTATTGTTAAGGTCTCCATGAGAAAATTCCTGCTCACAGCCTTGCTTTCGCTGTCGATGATATTCGCCGAAGCGGCGCACATCAAAGGGGGTTTCTTTTCCTATCAATACCTCGGTCCCGGTCAAGGCACCAACCTGCGCTACCGCATTACCCTTACGGTGTATATGATATGTGGACCATCAACCGGACAATTATCGAACCCCATTAATTTCAGCATCTTCAACGCCGGCAACAACCAGTTCATCCAAAACGTCAGCGTTCCGATCACCAATCAATACAATTTGGGCAAAGCAGCCGACGAACCCTGTATCACGGGCGATCAGAGCGGATGCTATTACACCATCGTCATCTACGATCTTCCTGTCATTGAACTGGCCCCCTCCGCCTCCGGTTACATCATCGCCTATCAACGCTGCTGCCGGATCGCGGGCATCAATAACATACAGAATTCCGGAGCCGTTGGAAACACGTTCTCCATTCAGATCCCCGGAACCGATGTGCTACCCGGCGCCGAAACCAACAGCAGTCCACAGTTTCTCGTAAACGATACCGCCATCGTCTGCGCCAACAACTATTTTCAATATTCGTTCCAAGCCTCCGATCTCAACGGCGATTCACTGGCCTATGATCTTTGCTATGCCATTGAGGGTGGGGATCAGACCAACAACTCCCCTCCAACAGCGGCCAATCCGCCTTATGGTTCCGTTCCCTATTCATTTGCTTATACCGGGTCCTTCCCCATGGGGCCGGGCGTGAACATCAATTTCCAAACCGGACTCATCAGCGGTATTGCACCCAGCATGACGGGTGAATATGTAGTGTGCGTCTGCGTACGAGAATACCGCAACGGGGTTTTGATCGGAACGACCCGAAAAGAACTACATATTCGGGTCGGCGACTGCACACCCCTCAATGCCCAACTCTCGCCTCGAACTACGACTTGTGAAGGCTTCACGGTGAATTTCAGCAACGAAGTAAACAATCCCTCGAATGCGGAATTTGTTTGGTCTTTCGGTCAACCGCAACTCGGCAGTGGCGATACCTCTTACCTGCCCGCCCCTACGCATACTTATACCGATACAGGCACCTTTCTGGCAAAGCTGAAGATCTCGTTGCCTGGTGGACTATGTGCCGATACCGCCAACGTGGTCATCCGTGTTTATCCTGGATTCTTCCCCGGATTTCTGATAAACGGAAGTTGTTACACCACGCCCTATCAATTCACCGATACCACCCGAACCAATTACGGTGTGGTGAACAGTTGGTCCTGGAATTTTGGCGATCTCAGTACGCTGGCCGATACCTCGAGGAATCAAAATCCGCAGTGGACATTTAACGGCCCCGGACCCAAAACCGCCACCCTCATCGTCACCAACAGCAAAGGGTGCATCGATACCGCTCAGGTCAATTTTGTGGTGCTTGACAAACCCATCCTGAATTTGCCTTTCCGAGATACCCTGATCTGCGTGCCGGATACCATCCAATTGCAAGCCAACGGATCCGGAGCGTTCAATTGGCAACCCAACACGAATATCATTAATCCAAATACCCCCAACCCCCGGGTTTATCCCTCCACAACTACTTGGTACTATGTGAATCTGACGGAGAATGGTTGTACCAACCGCGACTCGGTTCGAATACGGGTAACACAAGGTGTTCAACTTTTTGCCAGCAGCGATACCACGATCTGTCGGGGAGATCCGGTTCAATTACAAGCCAGTGGAAATGCCACGGCGTATAGTTGGTCGCCCCCAACCGCCCTAAGCAACACGGCTATTCCAAACCCCGTCGCTACCCCACTCGCCCCTTTGATCACCTATCAGGTAACGGGTAGCATCGGCACGTGTCGGGATGTACGTAACGTGACCATTCGTACCGTTCCCTACCCACAAGCCAATGCCGGAAACGACCTGACGCTATGTTTCAATACGTCGGGACAATTGCAAGCACAGATCACGGGCAGCCGGTTTCAATGGAACCCCACCGCATACCTGAACAACCCCAACATCCTGAATCCGCTGACTACCCCTCCGCGTACCACGATGTATCGGTTGTTTGCCTACGATAACCAAGGTTGTCCGAAACCCGGTATCGACTCCGTATTGGTAACGGTTCAGCCCCGTATCCGTGCCAATGCCGGCAGGGATACCAGTGTGATCGTGGGACAACCCCTCCAACTCAACGGCTCCGGTGGAGTGGGTTATACTTGGTCGCCCGCCATCGGACTCAACAGCACCACCATCGCTAATCCCATTGGTATCTATGGATCCAGTCTTGATTCCGTAAGATATAAACTCGTGGTTCGCGATGCCGCGGGTTGCGCCGACTCGGCTTTCATGACCGTGCGCATATACAAAACGCCGGTTAGCATTTTTGTTCCCACTGCTTTTACCCCCAATGGCGATGGACTCAATGACCTGGCCCGCCCCATCTGTGTCGGCATCCGAAAGATCCATTACTTCACCATTTATAACCGATGGGGCGAATTGGTGTTTACCACCAACCAAGATCGCCAGGGTTGGAATGGCATCTTCAGAGGGCAGCCCCAAGGTTCGGCCGTGTTCGTTTGGGTGGTGAGTGCCGAGGACTATGAGGGAAAACCTTATTTTGGCAAAGGAACCGTAACCTTGATCCGTTAAAAACCAACATGACCAGAACCATCTTCATTACCGGTGCCAGCTCCGGATTTGGAAAAGCCTGTACTGAAAAATTTGCTGCAAACGGAGACCGGCTGATCCTGCTCGCCCGTCGTAAAGACCGGTTGGAATCCTTGGCTGAGGATTTGAAAAAAAATCATCGCACCGAGAGTCTGATCTTGGCAGCCGATGTACGCGAACAAGCTACGATTACCGAACAGATCGATCAACTGCCGGCCGAATGGAGCCAAATAGATGTGCTGATTAACAACGCCGGATTGGCCTTAGGGCGTGATTTTTTTGAGGAGGCAAACCTCAGCGATTGGAATACGATGATCGACACCAATGTGAAAGGGTTGCTGTATGTGGCGCAAGCCGTCGCCAAAAAAATGTCGGCTCAAAAAAACGGACACATCCTCAACATCGGATCCATCGCCGGAAAAGAAGTCTATGAAAAAGGGAATGTATACTGTGCCACCAAATTTGCCGTCGATGCCATTAGCAAAGCGATGCGGATCGACCTGCTGCGGCATGGCATTAAGGTAACCGCCATTCACCCCGGTGCAGCCGAAACCGAATTTTCCTTGGTTCGCTTTAAGGGCGATTCCGATAGAGCTAAACAAGTTTACAAAGGATTCAAGCCACTCAGCGGCGAAGACATTGCAGCAGTCGCTTTTTATTGCGCCGGATTACCCGCCCATGTCTGCATCAATGACTTAACCCTGACCTGCACCCAACAAGGCTCCTCTACCCATTTTTGGAAAGAATGATCTGCGAAACTTCCCCTCGTAGTTTTCCGATTCCAGGTGAATTTTTCAGGATTTTTGCCGCTATTTATCGATGTTTCAAAGGGCGATGTTACTTTTAGGTCAATCCAATTGAACAATGAAAAAAACGCTGCTTGCCTTTGTCCTGATCGGCGCCCTGGTAGCACCTGCGTTGGCACAATCTCACTCCCTTCAACAGATCCGTCAGCAAGCCGATAGCCTAAAAAACCTCTATGTGAGCGACGGCTTTCAATTGCTGCGGGAGACGCCCCTTCAAATGGAAAGTGAGTACGACATTCCCATCGTGCTGCCCCTGACGCAGGGAACCTTCTATCAATTTGTATTCATCGGCGAGCCAACTTCCCGGCTATACGAAGTGCGCATGTACGACTGGCAAGAAAAACAAGTTATTTTTTTACAGAACCGATGGGGCGAGGTGGATGGCAATGTCATTGCCTTTTTCTACATCCCAAAAACTTCGGAGTATCACATGCTGCGACCGGTTCAAGTGAACAAACAACAAAAGCGCAACCTGAATGGATATGTGATGCTGCTCAAGAAATCGGCGGCCAGCGCATCGAACCAAGCCAAATAATAAATTTTCTGTTTGAAACAAATCCCTCCACCGAGGTTTTTTTATTGTGCCAGTGAGATCCGCACCTGCACCCCTCCCCGGGTATTGGTGATCGGGAAGGCGCTGCTGATCTTGGGGATGTTTCGGTTCTGCTCAAAATAGAGCTTGAGGTTGATCCGATTGTTCAGCACATAATCAATGGACGGCGCGAGACGGATCACTCGCTGGCCGCCGGTTCCGAAAGAGGTTCCCTGATCCAACTTGCTGTTTGACGTGGCATCATCACGCAAACCAAAATCCATCCGGATCGTAACGTCGTTGTCGAGCTTCGTGCCGTTCTTGCCGATCTTGAGGTTTTGGAAGAAGGGCAGGCCCTTCTTCCTCCAGTTAAAAGAAAAGGTGTACTCGGTGCTGTTGTTCTCGGCCAATTGATAATCGATCAGACTCAAGCTGAGTTGCCGGCTCTTTCTCCATTCAAATCGGGTTGTGATCTGGTTGGTGAAGGTCATATCCACTTCGATCAAGGGCTCAAAGGCTTCCTGGATGGTGATGTTGGGGATCAGAAAATAAGGGATGAAATTACCGGTGAGTGTATCGCGGAAAAGGGGATAGCCAACCCGCAACGGATCGGTGAACAAAAGTGCTGTATTAAAGCTGTTCATGCTTAAGGAGCTTCGGTATCCGTGTCGGATAGAGAAATTCGTAAAGATCTTATTCAATCCGGGAATTCTTGACAAACCATTATAGGTCAATTTCCAGTTTGGCAGCGGCAACAGTCCCGAAAAAGGATTGGATCGAAGCGAAGGATTGCTGTTGCGAATCGACTTCACACTCAAGGGATCTTTATCGGTATAGGCCGCAAGAAAGGCCGGAATCACCACATCCTGCGCATACCGACCATAGCCCTTGAAATAGCCATCAGCATCAGTTCCCGATTGATAAGGGTTTATAGAAGCAAGTTTACCGGATATGAGACGGCGGTTCGATTCAAATTTTTTGAAGGTTTGGGACACCTGATTTGGATCAAACGGTTCGAACAGGGTTTGGAAGGAAATATAGCTGATGTTGAATGACCCCATCGCATATGGGTTGAGCCGTGCCAACCCCGAAAAACCAGTTGTGTCTTTATACAGTTCCGAATACTGCTTGTCAAAGGTCTTGTCCAGGTTCAAGTCAATATTGAAATCCCGGAACGGGGTCACCTGCGCGGTCAGGTTCAATCGCTGATTGTATCGTTGTTGGATCATAGCACTGACCAGTGAATCGCGCGAGAGCAATCCCTTCGACCCAAACCGGTTTACCCAATTGGTATCGGGCTGATACCCGAATAGGTAGGCGAATCCCGGTTGCCCGCTTCGAAGGTTAGAACCGAACAGCTGGGTGCTGTCCATGTACCCCGGAAGCGAGGTGCCAAAATCTTCGGTATACTGAATCCCCACCCGCTTGAGCGAAGTAGCCAGCTGCGCGATGAATCGCGAAACGGCACCCACTTCCGGAAGGGGTTTCATCGATGGCGGAATCCGAGTCTTTTTGATCTTGCGCTTTTTGATGCGAATGATCTTCCCTGTTTTGTTTCGGATGGTATCGTAGCGGGATTGGGGACCATCGTCCGATTGACCCATCTCGGAGTTGGACTGGGGCCTTCCCCCCGATTTATCGGTCTTGTCGCGGTTGGATCTTCCACCACCGGATTTCTTGTCTTTTGCATCTTGTCCCATCGTAGGATCCAGATTCGGGTCTTGGGGTTGTGCGTTTGATCCGGAATAAACCGCCCGCAGGAATCGTGATTTATTATACAAGTCCTCAAGCTTCAACTCCCCATTCAGGGTGCGGGTTTGCGTATTGCTGAGGATATTTCCGAGCGACCTGGCCAGCAACGAGGCCGTAACCCAATTGTATTTTGTATTGTAGCTGGCCCGCAGCGAGGTCCAACTCAACAACGGGATCTTATTCGTGGGCACGTTGTAATTGATCGTTACATCCTGTGCATAATTGGTATTTCGCCCGCCTTTGAAAAAGTTTGAACGAACCGAATCCTTTTTGGCGTCGGTATTGATTCGACCCGCCGGCTCATCGATGCGGGCATTGTTGGTGGCATTGAAATCAACCGAGATCGAACGGGTCAGGTTCCACTGCAAAACATAGTACCGATCGAAGGTGAAAAACTTGTTGTAAGTCTCTGGTACGCGGTACGGACCACCCCCCACGTTTCGCGGACGCGTAGCCCCAAACTGACGAAACACATCGGCCCGGATACTGATCTGAGACGGCGCGTAATTGAAATTGAAATCCTTCAGCCAGGTCAGCCAGGGCGAATTTGATTTGATCCATTTTCGGAATGGCTCGAACGGCTGTACTTGTGGCGCATAACTATACCCGATCGCGCCGCGGGTTCTGCGCATCTCATCCCGCTCGATCAGGGGATTGTGGCTGAGGGTTTGGATATAGGAGTAATTCAGATCAAAATTCGAGAGCGACCAGATCTTGGGTTTTTTATCACCCACCCGCAGTTTCTTGACGTTGGTAAAATTCAGCGTCTTGATGGTCGTGATGTCCTGCGCATCGGTGCGGATAGAATCCCGCTTGTTCGCATCGGCCAACCGCAACTTGTCTTTTAAGATCAGATCCAGGTCGTACGGATCGTATTCGGGTGTGCTGCTGCGCTGACTGATCGCCGCATACATGGGCAATTGGAGTCCGAGTTGCTTGGGCAGCAATTTACCCAATTCCAGATTCAAGGAGGCATCCAACGTATACACATCCTCCCGACTCCGTTCATTGACGCGTTGCTCCAACGTTCCAAATCCGCGCGAACGGGCCGTACCCGATAAGGAGAGGGTTCCTAAGTCCGCCAACCGAATATCCGTGCGGGCCAAAGCCGACCACCCACCTTTCTCATCCAACTGTTGCAAACGAAGTTCGTTGAACCAGACCTCCGTGCAGAGCGCCTCTTGTATCGTATTCTCTACCCCAAGTAGCATTCCCCGCACCTCTCCCAGGTTCGGATTTCCGACGATCGCATAAGAACGTCCATTGGGAAGTGTCTCTTTGTAGTACCGCGAGGGGGAAAGTCCGGATTTATTTCGTCGGGTCTTGAGATCGGTCAGTTCCGCTAGGTCAAAGTCCAAATTATTGTCGGCCGGCCAGATCTTCAAACTATCCCGCTCGCCAAAAGGAGTAACCTGAAGTGGAATCTTCACTTCGTAATAATTACCGGAAAAATCATTACCAATCCGTATCACTGCATTCAATTCACCGAACTGGATCGGCTGAGCCCCCTGTACGCTTTCGGCATGAATGAACATAGACAGGCGGGCGTACTGACGCATATCGATGTTCATATTCTTGAAGATCCCGCGTGATTCGTGCATCGGCAATCCGCAGACCTGTATGCTCACCGCTTGTTCATTCAAGAACAGGGCCACATTGTTGTTGCTGAGCTGTTGTTGCCGCTCGATGCCCGGCGGGATCCGGTACACGATCGGTTGCCGCTGATCGTTCTCCTCTACGTTCACCGCCAATACATTTACATTTACGGGATCGGGCAAAGGAGCGGGAATGAAATTGCCGGTCGTATCAATGTTATTGCGATACTTCCGCCACTGATTCCGGACCAGCTCCAGTTTTCCAAAACGTAGCACGATCGAGTCCTGAAAACCGGTCATGAACATTCGGATGAACCGGATCGATTTGAAATCCGGAATATTACCCACTTTACGCGAATACTGGCCCACGGGAATCCGGAACAAATACCAGCGCTCGGTGCGGGACTGACCATTGGCCAGCGTAACTGTAGGTGTTCGTACGTCCGTAATAAAATTGGTCCCTACACTCATGTTCGGCAAAATATCCACGCGGTACTGAAAATACTCTTCCACTTCGTTCATGGTATTGTCGCGATTCAACTCCTCAGCATCCGGATACTGTGTGAAGGCATTGACGAACTGTGTATTGTTGTTGGCTACCGGTGAGTTTCCATGGGGATTGTTGATGTTCTTGTACCGCTGTAAGATGCCGGCCAGAGGAGTCTGATCAAAACTGGCATCTCGATAGGCCTTGAAATTATCCCCCGACGGATCGTTCAGCGCCTGCTGATAAATGCGGGAGCCGGCACCGAACGTGGCTTGAAGTGTATTGAGATACGACTGGAATTTGGTCTTCTCATTATCGTCCGTCAATCCATCAAATCCCGCATCCTGATATTGACGATCGTCGGGAATGGTGCTAAAGGCATTAGTTACTTGCAAGGGGATCGAAGGAACTTTTCCCCAGTTGGTGGAACTGTCGACCCGCGCATTGTTGGTGGGGGTGGGCAGGCCGTTTTCGTATTGACGCTTTCCATCGCGCAGAATGTCCTCCGAGATGTTTCCGAGGTTGAAATACAATTGTCCGCCCAACGGATTTCCCGCATTGGCCAAATACGGATCCTGCAACCAGAACTCGATGTATTCGATGTTGCCGGTCTCAAAATCGATCTGGTCGATGTTGCGCATGAGTCCGCCCCAGGATTGACGCGGATTCAGCAGCCGGCCGTTGGCATCCACCCGGGTATTGCGCGTTTCAAAATTATAGGGGCCCCGATCCTTCGGATAAAAAGCCAGATCAAATGTGGTGAGCAAGCCTTCGCCAAATTGCGTACTTCTTCGAGGAAAGATCTCTTTTTGGAGCACTTGTCGGGTTTCCGGACGGGACAATTCATCCAAGCTGTTTTGCAGCGGATTATTCGGATTGCGCCGCTCCTGCAAAACGGGTTCGATGTTATACCAAGCCATCTTTGCTCGATTGTATCCGGAAGCCAGGTCATTGCTCAAGGACGACTCCGGAAACAGCCCATTGTTTTGTGGGATGGAGGCCAGCGTCCAGCTAATCAGGGGGAAACGCAAGTCGATGCCCGCACGGGATCCTTCAAAATCATCGAGGTAAACTTGTCCCGAACGATCCCTGGACCCATCAGCAGTGGTTCCGTTGATCTGCCGGGCATGTCCGGGTTGCAACACCGCCGCCTCTGCATACGAAGTGATCGAGGAAGGGGCCTTGGTCGAATAGAAAGGAAGTTTATCGAGCAATTTGGTCAGCCGCGGCACTTCACTGTTGTAATCCAGATCAAATCCGTACATAGTATTTCGGATCGGATCTTCTCCGTACAGTTGTTTGATGAAGAAGGGACGTTCGCCCAAACGCACAATGGTTCCACCCAGCGTAAGTTTTTTACTGGCCAGATAATCCAACCGCAATCCTAGAAAATTGCGTTGCTGAAATCCAAAGGCCTGGTTGTTTTCGTAATTAATATTCACCGGCACACCGGAGCTAATGATGGCCTGGTTGATCACGCGCAGCGTACCCAAGTCGTAGTTGATCTCGTAATCGACGTTCTCCACCAGCACTTGTCCCCCGGCCGTAACCGTCACCGATCCGCGCGGAATATTGAATCCCAGTTGATATTCGGCCGCACCGCCATTGCCCCCCATTCCTCCTACACCGCCCATGCCACTCATTCCACCGGCGCCTCCCATGCCGGAGGATTTGGACCGTCCCATGATCTTGAATCGGTTCAGGTTTGCATAGGTCTGCGCAATGGCCTTGATGGTGTCATAGAGCGGATAGTAAAGATATTTATCGCGGATCGTGGCGTTGGGATAGACGTAATCCAGGTCGCGCCCAAAAGGTTCCAGCACGGGGAAGATCACGCGGCTTTGTTGGGAGATCACGGTGAATCCTTCTATAAAATCAAAAACACCGTCGGGTTGCGGGTCGTTTTGATTGTTGAGTCGGTCGAGGTTCACCAGCGAAATGATGGGCTGACCTTTGTATGGATCCACCACATCGGCGGGCGGCAAATAGCGCTTCTCTCCCAAACTGGGTTCTTCATACAGCAGATCGAGGGTGAAATCTTGTCGTTCCAGTTGACCAAAGCCCACCGAATACACATTCTTCATCATCAGTTTCCAAATGGGGAGGTTGGTCCGCTGAGAAGTGGCCTTCAGCATTTTCAGAAATAAGATCCGCTGCGAATTGCCGGTGGTATCGGGGGGAACATCTTGCGAAAACTCGCCCACCTGAAACACGCGGCCGTTGTACGTGTACTGAAACGCCACGCCCAGCACCTCATCGGGTTGAAGGGGTTGATTCAGGGAGATGAATCCGATCTGTTTGTTGAAATAATAATCGCTCGGTTGCAGTTTTCGGGCAAAGGTCTTTTCAAAGTCTTGCACCGGGGCGAGTCCCAGTGTATTCAACGCATTCTGCGTAAGCGAGGAATTACGATAGTTCGGGTTGGTGGTCAGGATCCGATACAGATTGTTGGCATCGTTGTGGGGAAGCGCATCGCCCGTACCCGCCAGCAGTGGACTATACGGATTGCGTTCGCCCAGGTCCATGAACCCTACCACATCGCGGGTATCGGTGGTGCTTCCGTTTCGGTTGGTGACCCATACTTCAACGCGTAGGATCTGGATTCGCGAATTCACGATGGGCAATTGCTTCATCGCGGCATTGAAATTCTTGTAGAAGTATTCGGCCAGCAGAAAGTGACGGTTCTCGTCGTATTCATCTGCCTTGAGCGAAAAGCGCTGTGCGGTGGTGCCTCCCTGTAAACCCAGGCTTTGCCGTTGAGATTGCTGATTGGCCAGCACGGTTGTCACAAATAATTTTCCGAACTGCAATTGGGTTTTGATCCCGAATAGGGATTGGGCACCGGGGATCAGGGTACCCTTTGAGGCAAAGGAGGTATTACCGGCCTGGAATTGACGGATGATGTCGTCTTCCTTGCCCTTGAAATCCAGCTTGAGCTGATTCTCAAAATTAAAGTTGGCCAGTGTATTGTAATTGATCGGCAGTTTGAGCTTCTCACCGATTTGGGCATCCATCTGCAGCTGGGAGTTCATGTTGAAATCGAAACCTCCGTTGCGACGCGCCCGCTCGGGCAGGGTGGGATTGGCAATGTTCTGTCCTTGATACCCCGCAATAAAATCAACATAGCCCGAAGGATTGATCTCGATCTTCACTTTTCCGTCAGGCCCCGTTCCCATGATCCGATTGAACCAATCATTCGACATGCGGTACGGTGGTTTATCAAATCGCCGGTTCATGCTAAATAGCAGATCGGCTCGCTTTCGGAAATAATCGGCCTCGTCCTTTCGCCCCTGCCAGCGACGGTATTCCTCTGCGCTGAGGGAGGTGGTGGGACGATACGCGCGTCGCCCTATTTTTTCACTTAGGATATACTGCCCGGTTGACGGATCATATTCGATACGACGACGCAGGTAACCCGTATCACGAAAATCAAAGGCATGAGCCCGGCGACCAAAACTGAATGGATCCCCATACCGATCGTACAAGGGAAAACGCAACGTATCTCGACCGGGAGAATCCGATCGGATCTTTGCGAAGGCATCTCCCAGAAAAAGAGCCCATAAAAAAGGGCAAAAAAGAAAAATATGTACAGTCCGAAGCTTCAAAACACAGTCAGTTGGTTCAACCGCCTCACACCCCTCTGAGCGCTTTTTTAATCAACACTTCCACCGAGATGTCGGGTTCTGCCTGACGTACCTTTTCAATGGCTTGAGAGGCCGTGCTTCTAGGAATTCCCAGTGCGGTCAATGCCTCTAACGCATCTTGATGCAAAGTATTGTGAATCAAGGGAGAAATATTTGATTCGGAAGCTCCTTTACCCAGCTTATCCCGCAGCTCCAAAACCAGGCGCTCTGCCGTCTTTTTTCCAACGCCCTTCACCCGCTCCAAACTCCGCACATCCCCCTGTACAATACAGCGGGCCAACTCATTCGGGGGCATGAACGATAACATCATCCGGGCCGTCGCAGCCCCGATCCCCGAAACGCTAATAAGGTTTATAAACATCTCTTTTTCAACAACTTCAGAAAAACCATAGAGCAAATGAGCATCCTCCCGGATCACCAAATGGGTATACACCAAGCCTTCGGTCTTCCCGTGGATCTCGGAGTACGTGTGCAGGCTGATGCTGACCTCATAACCGACGCCACCCACCTCAACGATGAGTTTGGTGGGACTTACTTCCAAAAAGCGGCCGCGTAAGAAAGCGAACATGACGCAATATACCCCCCAGCCTCGATTTAACAAGGATGGAACGTCAGGGCTTTGACAGAACCCGTTCGCGGCAAAAGAAAAAAATTTATCTACCTTACAACATCAAAAATCATCCCTTTATGAAAAGAATTTTTATCCTTTTAGTCATTGTTTTTCCTAGCCTTTTACTTCACAGCCAACCATTCGAAAGGGAACTAAAAGAGGTAATTCAGCTGGTGATTCCACGCGAGGGAGGGGCCAACGCCGCCAACGTGGCCTGGCATCCAATTCAAAAGAAATACTATGCGGCAATGGCCGGCAACATCAGTTTTTCGTTAGCCGTATACGACAATACCGGCAAGCTTCTCTCCCCTACAGATCAGGAGACGTTATTCGACGTGCGCGGGCTTTGGTACAACCCAACCACCAAGACAATACAAATGAACGGATACAATGATTTCGGGTGAGCCGAATACAAGTTGAACTCAAAGGGCTTTCCGAGTGATGTGGTCGTATTGCATAAGGGCATGAATCAGCCCAGTGAACAATCGGTGGGGGTCTACAACTACAAGGAGAAAGTTTTGTATTTCCTAAACAGCGAGGGAAAGGTTGAAGTGTATGATGCGAAAACAGCCGAATACATAAGCACAATTGAATTGAAATTCATGGTAATAGATAGGGAAGATAATGATAACTACGACGAAGACGAAAACATCAACCTCTTCAACGAACAGTACAACAGCACAAGCATGGTCTATACCGGCATATCCGGAGCGGAGTTGGGTGTTTTGAATCACGAGAAAAACAGAATTGAACTCTACAGCATTCGAAACGGGTGGATGGTCCGACAACTTAACCTTCCATATGGTGCACCTGTCAATGAGTGGATGAACTTCGCGTTTGCCAACGGTATTTACTTTTTGTGTGAAAAAACAGAACGCATCTGGTATGGCTACAAATTAGGGCTAAAAAATCTATAGCCGGCAACGGGCAACGAAGCCCACTCCCCTTGCATTTGCTTATTTTTGCCGGGCTTAAATGTTCGTATGCCGACACGTGTAACTGCTGCCATCACCGCCGTTGGGGCTTTTCTTCCGGAGGATAAGTTAACCAACGCAGACCTCGAAAAAATGGTGGACACCACCGACGAATGGATCCGCACCCGCACCGGCATCTCCGAACGCCGCATCCTCAAAGGGGTGGGTAGAGGAACCTCGGAAATGGTGGCCCCGGCCGTAAAACAACTCTGTGAAAAACGCGGCATCGATCCCAAAGAGATCGATTGCCTGATCGTGGCCACCGTTACACCCGACATGGTTTTTCCGGCCACAGCGAACATCGCCTGCGAAAAGATCGGCGCCACCAACGCCTTCGGATTTGATCTGTCAGCCGCCTGTTCGGGATTTCTTTTTGCCTTGAGCCAAGGAGCTGCCCTCATTGAAAGCGGCCGATATAAAAAAGTGGTGGTCTGCGGATCTGATAAAATGAGCTCCATAGTCGACTATACCGACCGCACCACCTGTGTGCTGTTTGGAGATGCCGCGGCAGCGGTTTTGCTGGAACCCAATACCGAGGGATATGGACTAATGGACAGCATTCTTCGCTCAGATGGAAGCGGTGCCAATTACCTCCGGATGAAAGCGGGCGGAGCCAAATATCCGGCCAGCGTCGAAACCGTCATGGCCAAGGAACATTACATCTATCAAGAGGGACAATCCGTTTTCAAGTTCGCCGTAAAAGGCATGGCCGATGTGAGCGCCGAACTGATGGAGAAAAATAATTTATCGGCCAACGATGTATCGTGGCTGGTACCGCATCAAGCCAACCTGCGCATCATCGATGCCACGGCCAACCGAATGGGACTTTCGCGCGACAAAGTCATGATCAACATCCAGAAATACGGGAATACAACCGCGGCAACCGTTCCGCTCTGTCTGTGGGAATGGGAAAAGCAACTTCACCAAGGAGAAAACATCGTATTGGCTGCCTTTGGGGGCGGTTTCACGTGGGGTGCCACCTGGGTGAAATGGGCCTATAATTCTTAAAACATTCCATATGGAAACCAAGTTTCCGCTCACGGGTTGGAGTTCCGTTGCCATTCACGGCGGACACCAAAAAGATCCCCGCCACGCACACCTGACTCCCATCTATGCCGGCAGCACCTACGTGTTCGATACGGCTGAACAAGGGATGAACCGGTTCACGGGAAAAGAACCCGGTTATATCTACGCCCGGTTCGGGAGTCCCACCATCACCGAAGCAGCCGACAAGATCGCTGCCCTCGAAACATTCGGATTGAATATTCCGGCCAAAGCCATCTTGCATGCCTCCGGCATGGGAGCACTGACCACCTTATTTCTTTCCAACCTGAAAGCAGGCGAAAAGATTCTAACCCATTTTTCACTCTACGGTGGTACCGAAGAATTGATCCATCGCGTACTGAAAGACCTGAACATCGAAACCGTAATCACCGATCTGCATGACCTGAACAACGCCGAAGCGATCCTCAAAAATGATCCGTCCATTCGAATGGTCTATCTTGAAACCCCGGCCAATCCCACTCTGCAGTGCATCGACTTGGAAGGACTGATCGGACTGGCAAAAAAATACGGGAAGAAAGTGGCTTGCGACAACACCTTCGCAACGCCTTACCTACAACAACCATTCGCCTTCGGTGCCGATTTTATCATGCACTCCACCACAAAATTTTTGAACGGCCACGGCACTGCCATCAGCGGTGTACTGATCGGTACGGATGTTGAATTCATGAGCACCATCGTTACCAAAAAACATCGATTGCTCGGTGCAAATGCCAATCCCTTCGATGCCTTTTTATTGACACAAGGCATCAAAACACTCGAGGTACGTATGGAACGTCACTGTCACAACGCCATGGAAGTAGCAAATTTTCTGGATACGCACACGGCCGTGGCAAAAGTGAATTATACCGGACTGTCTCATCACCCCGACCAAGCCATCGCCAACAAGCAAATGCGACACCCCGGTGCCATGATGAGTTTTGAACTCAAAAAAGGAATGAGCGGAGGTATGGAATTTTTAAACCGTTTGCAGATGTGCGTGCGGGCCGTTTCGCTTGGCACCTGCGACACCTTGCTCAGTCACCCTGCTTCCACTACCCATTTCGGTGTGTCCAAGGAAGAAAGAGAAAAATATGGGATTACGGACGGACTCATCCGCCTAAGCGTAGGCATGGAAAGCATTCAGGATATTTTGCACGACCTCGACCAGGCCCTCTCCACTCAATAAATTCAATGCAGATCCGTCGAGCCCGCAAAGAAGATTGTCCCCGCTTGCTGGAACTGATCCGCGAGTTGGCCCTTTACGAGCGGGCACCACAGGAAGTAACCATTACACTGGAGCATTTTACCGAAAGTGGTTTTGGCGAGAAGCCGGTTTGGTGGGCCTTCGTAGCGGAAGAAAACGGATTCATACACGGCTTTGCCCTGTACTACATCCGATACTCAACTTGGAAAGGACAGGCCATGTACTTAGAAGACATTCTCGTAACGGAAAAAAGTCGAGGAAAAGGCATTGGAAAATTACTGTTCGATCGACTCATTGAAGAAGCAAAAGAAAGAAGTTTCAAATGCATCATCTGGCAAGTCCTGGAATGGAATGAACCCGCGATCAACTTCTATAAAAAATATAACGCCACCTTCGACCCCGAATGGCTGAACGGATCGATCGATCTGTGAGTTAGCTTACGCCATCCACGACCATTTCTTTGTTGATCTTTTGAACGAGTCCTTGTAAAACTTTACCCGGACCTACCTCTGTAAACCGAGTAGCCCCGTCCGCGATCATGGCTTGAACGGATTGGGTCCATTTAACGGGCCCTGTCAACTGACGAATCAAGTTTTGTTTGATCTCTGAAGGTTCCATCACGGCCTTGGCAACGATGTTTTGATAAACCGCACAGGTTGGCGTATAAAAACTGGCCTTTTCAATGGCACCGATCAATTCCTCCTTAGCTACTTTCATCAAGGGTGAATGAAACGCTCCTCCTACTGGCAGCAACAAGGCACGTTTTGCACCGGCTTCTTTCAGGGAAGCACAGGCTTTCTCCACACCCGATTGAGAGCCGCTGATCACGAGTTGGCCGGGACAATTATAATTCGCAGCCACCACAATATCATCAATGGCCGCACAAACTTCTTCCACTTTTTCATCGGCTAGTCCCAACACGGCCGCCATCGTTCCGGGCTCCTGATCACAAGCTTTTTGCATGGCCCGGGCGCGGGCCGAAACCAGATTCAATCCGTCTTCGAAACTCAACACCCCGTTGGCCACCAGGGCGGTGAATTCACCCAGGGAATGTCCGGCTACCATATCGGGCTTGGCCCCATCGATGGAACGAAAGGCAATGATGGAATGCAAAAAAATGGCAGGTTGTGTTACGTTGGTCTGCTTCAATTGCTCCTCACTTCCGTCGAACATGATGTCGGAGATCCGAAAACCCAGGATCTCATTTGCCTGTTCAACAATTTTTTTGGCGAATGCGCTGTTGGCATAATGATCCTTTGCCATGCCTGGAAATTGGGAACCTTGCCCTGGAAAAACAAATGCATGCTTCATAAAAGTATATCGTGCGGTTGTTAACTGAGTTTGGAGGCAACGAGTTTCAAGAACTCGCTGCGAGTCGAATTTTTTTGGAATTCACCATCAAATGCGGAGGTAGTGGTCACCGAGTTCTGCTTTTGTACACCCCGCATCATCATGCAAAGGTGTCGAGCTTCAATCACCACCGCCACACCGAGCGGATTGAGGGTTTCCTTAATGGCATCCCTGATCTGCATGGTCAATCGCTCCTGCACCTGCATTCGACGAGAGTACACATCCACCACCCGCGCAATCTTGCTCAGTCCGGTGATCCACCCATTGGGAATATAGGCCACATGCGCCTTTCCAAAGAAAGGAAGCAGGTGATGCTCACACATGCTGTATACCTCAATGTCCTTAACAACGATCATCTCACTGCCATCCTCATGAAATTTCGCAGAGTTGAGGATATCATGTGCACTGAGCTGATATCCTTGGGTCATGTATTGCATGGCCTTGGCCACCCGCTCGGGGGTCTTGATTAATCCCTCGCGCTCGGGATCCTCTCCCAGTTGCGCAATGGCTTCTTTATAATTTTTGACCAGCAGGGCGGTACAATGCTCGTCGTACTGTTCAATTCTTTTGTAGGCCATGGTAGTATTTTTTAAGCAGGGTATTCAACAAAATTTCGAGGGGTTTCATATAAACGGATCTGTAGGTCGAGTTGATCCGACAAATGCGGACGCAGCAAGTCATGAATCACCACAGCGATGTTTTCCGCCGTAGGGTTCAACCTTGCAAATTCCGTTGTATCGAGATTGAGATTACGGTGATCGAACCGCTCGATCACCTGTTGTTGGATCAAATCACTCAGCACTTTTAGGTCGATCACATACCCGGTCTCCGGATCCACCTCGCCCGTCACCTTCACGATCAACTCATAGTTGTGCCCGTGGTAGTTGGGTAAGGCACATTTACCAAATACCCGCGCGTTGGTGGCCTCGTCCCAGTCGGACCGAAACAACCGATGGGCGGCATTGAAATGCTCTTTTCGATAAACGGCGACACGTGTGGACATACAATAATTTTTTACTCCCCGTAATACTCCACGTAGATCCGGGGCGTTTCGATCAGTTTTAAACAGTGCAACTGCACCTGTGGGGGCAGGGTCGGCTCCAACTCTTTCCAGATCGCAATCACAAAATTCTCGATCGAACAAAGTTTGCCCATCATGAAGGTTACATCCAGGTTGAGGTTCCGATGATCGACCTTGTCAACGATCCGCTCCCGAATAATAGCTCCCAATTTCTTGGCATCAAAAATGAATCCGGTCTGCGGATCGGGCTGTCCTTTGATGGTTACGAACAACTCGAAATTATGCCCATGCCAATTGGCGTTTGCGCATTTGCCAAAAACCGCATCGTTCTGCTCCTCAGACCAATCGGGATTGTATAAACGGTGGGCGGCATTGAAATGCTCCACCCGGGTTAAGTAAACCATGCTTTACTTTTAATCTTCAGACACAGCATCGGGCGCGACCGAAGGGAGCGCAAAGGTACGCATATTCTACCCCATTTCCGTTCCCCTTCTAAATGAGTAACTTGCCCCATAAGCATGAGCCGAAAACCCGTAAAACGTCTGTTGGTGGTAGCCGCCACGCCACTGGAGATCAATCCTTTTTTAAAACAATGGAAAAGCGGATCCATCGCCCCTAAAAACTGGGAAGTGGACGTGCTGATAACGGGGATCGGACTCACCGCCACCACCTATTCACTGATCAAACAAATTCATTTCCGTAAACCTGACCTGATCATTCAGGCCGGTGTAGGCGGATGCTTTGATGAAACCATCCCGCTGGGAGAAGTGGTGCTCGTCAAACAAGAAGCCATCGCCGATCAAAGCGTGATCGAACTTAATCAACTCAAAACACTCTTCGATCTTCAACTGGTGCCCCAAGATCAATTCCCCTACCAAAAAGGATGGCTGATAAACCGATCACCCGAATTAAAAAAACACCCCCTGAAAAAAGTTCGCGGCATATCCGTCAACGAGATCACCACCGATAAAAAGAAAAAAGACTTTTACCGAAAACACTTCAACCCGCTGGTCGAATCGATGGAAGGCGCAGCACTTCACTATGTAGCCCTACGAGAAAACATACCCTTCCTCCAGCTGCGCAGTTTCAGCAACTACATCGCGGAGCGAAACAAGAAACGATGGAATATGAAAGCTTCCATCGAAAACTTGAACCGGGGACTGATCCGAATTGTTAAATCGTTATGAGCTACACCCTTGGCTTCTCCCCCTGTCCCAACGACACCTTTCTGTTCGATGCCTGGGTGAACGGAAAAATATCCACTGCCCTGCCGATAACGACTACCCTGGCGGATGTGGAGACGCTGAATCAATGGGCCCTCGAAGCGCGGTTAGACATCACCAAACTCAGTTTCCCCGCCCTGTTTCGAAACCTGAATACGTATCGACTGCTGCGGACGGGGGCTGCGCTGGGAAATGGAGTCGGTCCTCTTCTGATCTCCCGAGCACCCATCGAAGACTTACCAGAAAGCATCCGAGAAAAACGAATCGTTCTACCCGGCAAAACCACTACGGCCAATCTGCTTTTCACGTATGCCTACCCCGAGGCAACCCAAAAATCCTATCTCGTTTTTTCGGAGATCGAAGATGCCGTGCTGCAAGGGCAGGCCGATCTGGGCGTGATCATCCACGAAAACCGATTTACCTATGCCCAAAGAGGATTGCACTTAGTAAAAGACCTGGGCACGCATTGGGAGACTCAAACCGGTTGCGCTGTGCCCCTGGGTTGCATTGCCCTGAAACGATCGATGGGCGAAAGACTTGCCGAACAAGTGACGCAGTGTATACAAAAGAGTCTGAAACAGGCATGGGACCAACTGCCTACACTCCCCAACTACGTAAAAGATAATGCGCAAGAGATGGAAGAGTCGGTCATGCGACAACACATCGATCTGTATGTGAATGCACATACCAATGAATTATCGGAGTTTGATATCGAATCGATTCAAACCCTGTGCCGGGTTTATTGCCAAGTTGAGCAAATCAAACAATCGGGCCCGGCCTTACTTTTTTAAGGCAACCGCATAGGTTGCTAAGCAACGCTTGCGCGCCTCTTCATGCACCACGATCGGTTTGGGATAACTAAACTCCTCCCACTCGGGCACCCATTTGCGTATGTAACGGAATTCCGGATCGAATTTCTGTGTTTGCAGATAGGGATTGAATACGCGGAAATACGGCGCCGCGTCACAACCACTTCCCGCAGCCCATTGCCAACCGCCGTTGTTTGCGGCCAGATCAAAATCCAATAGCTTCTTGGCGAAGTAGGCCTCCCCCCAACGCCAATCGATCAGCAAATGCTTGGTCAGGAAACTGGCTACGATCATACGCACCCGGTTGTGCATGTATCCCGTTGCATTCAGTTCGCGCATGCCTGCATCCACGATCGGATATCCGGTGCGACCGGCGCACCAGGCATCGAACTCCTTAGTATTGTTTCGCCATTGAATACGATCGTACTCGGGTTTGAAAGATTGATGAACGATCTGTGGAAAATGCCAGAGGATCATGTGATAAAAATCCCGCCAGATCAATTCGTTCACAAAGGATTCACTGAGGGATGCGGTTTCCTTGGCCAATTGCCGAACAGAGATCGTCCCAAATCGTAGATGCACGCCCAGTCGGCTGGTCCCCTCCACCCCCGGCAAATCGCGTTGCTGCTTGTATTGCTGAATGACTTTTTTATTCCACCGATCCGGAGGAAAAGCAAGCTCCGCCGCCTGAAATCCCATCGACTTCAAGGAAGGAATAGCCAATGGCTTTTGGGGATAAAACGCATTTAATTTTTTCTCAGACCCAAAGGAACGGATCGGATGTTGCAGCAAATGTGCACGCCATTTACGGGAGTAAGGAGTAAATACGGTGTAAGGTTTGCCGTCATCTTTTACCACTTCCTGTTTGGCAAAAATGACCTGATCCTTGTATGCATGAAACTCGATGCCATTCTTTTGGAGCCACTTGGCTATCTGCTCATCCCGCTGACGGGCATAGGGTTCATAATCTTCATTGGTATAAACCGATCGAACGGAGTATTGTTTGCAAAGTTTTTGGATGATGGCCAGGGGTTTACCATGCCGCACATCGAGGGTAGCACCGCATTCGGTCAGCACTTCTTGCATTCGCTCCAGCGCCTGATGAATGAATTGCACCCGCCTGTCTTCTTTATCCTCCAATTCTTCCAAGATCTCGGTATCGAAAATAAAAATGGGTTGAACCGGCAAGCCGCTGTTCAGGGCCGCAAAAAGTCCGACGTTATCGGCCAGCCGCAGATCGCGCCGAAACCAAAATAAAACTACGGGGGTAGACATATTTTGCAAACAAGCTTAGGGGAAAATGGTTCGTAGATGCCGCTGATAGAGCGTTTGAGAAAGGATATTTTGATAAGATCTGTCCCCGATCCGTCCCACCCAACGAATCCCAAACAAGGCGTTAGTGAGAAATACCTCATCGGCCTTCAGCAGATCGTTTGGCAAGATGCGGCCGCGTAGAACGGGCATGGTGGATGATAATTGATCAATCCACCACGCCTGCATCACTCCTTCTACAGCGCCTTGATCGGAATCGGTCGTGAAGAGCTTGCCTTCTTTTACCAAAAACAAATTGGCGAGGCAACTGTCCGCCAACGCACCCTCGGCATTGAACACCAGGGCATCGTTCCATTTTTGTTGTTTGGCGAATTGAGCCGCCTGAGTATAGAGAAGTGCACTAGTCGATTTGCACCGGGATAACGCATCGGTTGATTTTTGTCCCCCTTCAAAAATTCCCATCACCCACCCATTGGTATTGAATTCTTTTCGGGAGGGATCTAACGGCCAGGTCTCGATGAGCACATTTATTTTTCGATCGCCGTCGAATAACCCGCCCTCGCCATGGGTGAGTGTAACGCGCACGCGGACGGAGCCGCTCAATTTATTTTTTTGGATGGTTTGGATGATTTCCGCCTGCAACCGATCGGGGGTCAGCAGGGCGGGAAGCGACCAGTTGAGGATGGTTAGGGAACGGGTTAGCCGTCTGAGGTGCCGATCCCACAGCGGAGCCCGGTCGTTTTCGAAGCGAATGGTTTCAAACAACCCCGCCCCATAGCGAAACCCTCTGTCCGCTATGGAAACCGAGCCGAAAGAAGAATCGATCCATTTGCCGTTGAGTCGAGCCTGCATGATTTAAAAAAGCCATCTCCAAAAGGAAATGGCCACACGAAGGTATTGGGAAAACAGATCAGTTCGGTTGTTCCACGATGCCGGCTTTTACGGCGTACAGGATCAGTCCGGCCCCGGATCCTGCTGAAAAAATCGCATGCCCGTTCCAAGTTGACCCCAAATTTGAAAAATGAGATCGTGCTGACTGAAAAGGAGCGGGATGTGCTTAGAAATATTTATATGGAATACACCGCAGCGGAGATTGCCGAGAAGATGGGGATCAGTCCCCGTACGGTTGAAGCCATAAAAGATCGGTTGATGGATCGCTTCAGCACCAAGAATACGGCCGGATTGGTCTTCTTTGCGGTAAAAAATGATCTGATCGATTGATCAAAATTCGATCTCGGGCACATCGCCCAACACCACCAGTTCCCCGGCAGTTTTTTCACGGATATAATCGACCGACACCCCCGGGGCCCGTTCCAATAAATGAAATTTTCCGTCGTGTATATCCAGCACGGCCAGATCGGAGACAACTCGTTTGATGCAACGACGGCCGGTAAGCGGCAACATACAGGCGGGCAACAATTTGGATTCTCCTTTGGGATTGGTGTGCATCATGGCTACGATGATGTTGCGGGCGCTGGCAACCAAGTCCATCGCCCCGCCCATTCCTTTTACCAGTTTGCCCGGGATCTTCCAGTTCGCGATGTCGCCGTCTTGGCTGACTTCCATGGCACCCAATACGGTAAGATCCACTTTTCCAGCCCGAATCATACCGAAGCTCATGGCGGAATCAAAAAAAGCGGAACCGGGAACAGTGGTAATGGTTTGCTTCCCGGCATTGATCAAGTCGGCGTCTTCTTCGCCGGCATACGGAAAAGGGCCCATTCCCAACAAGCCATTCTCGCTTTGTAGCGCAACATTCATCCCGGCTGGAATGTAATTAGCCACCAAGGTTGGAATGCCGATTCCAAGGTTTACGTAATATCCGTCGCGCAATTCGCGGGCAATACGTTGAGCGATCTGTTCTTTGGTCATAGCCATAAAAAATTCTTTAACGCGTCCGCGCGGTTCGTTGCTCAATCCGTTTTTCGTAATTGGATCCCTGAAAGATCCGATGCACGTAGATACCGGGTGTATGAACATGGTCGGGCTCCAGTTGACCGGCAGGTACCAGTTCTTCTACTTCGGCGATCGTGATCTTTCCGGCCATGGCCATTAGGGGATTAAAATTGCGGGAGGTGGCCCGGAAGATCAGGTTTCCGTGTGTATCGCCTTTCCAGGCCTTTACGATCGCAAAGTCGGCTGCAAAGGCCATTTCCATCAGGTATTCTTTACCATTGAATACGCGTGTCTCTTTTCCGGCGGCCACTTCCGTTCCTACGCCGGCGGGTGTGTAGATTGCCGGCATCCCATATCCGGCGGCGAGGCATCGGGTAGCCAGGGTTCCTTGCGGGATGAGTTCAACTTCGAGTTCGCCGGACAGAAGCTGTCGCTCGAACTCCGCATTCTCACCCACATAGGAGGAGATCATTTTTTTTACTTGTCGCTGTTGAAGCATCAATCCTATCCCAAAATCGTCTACCCCGGCATTGTTGGAGATACACGTAAGGTCTTTGACTTTTTTGCGCACCAGCGCAGCAATGCAGTTTTCTGGAATGCCACAGAGACCAAAACCGCCCAGCATCAATATGGCACCATCTGAAACATCGGCAATGGCCTGGTCGGCACCGGCTACCACTTTATTCATATCCGTACACTTGTTCGTGTGAAATTAGTCAAGAAAATCGGAACTAATATTCCATAGGCTTGGGAGAGAAATTAGGACGCTTGTTGCTTGGCGTAGGTTCAGGGGCAGGCGGGGTAGGACTGATTGTTGGTTGGGATTTGGGTTGGGAATCGACCGGAGTGGTTGGAGGCAAGGTTGTCATCGGGGTTGGTGCCGGAGGAGCTTGTTGTCCGATTGAATCCAAAATCGGTTGAAGTTGCTGCGGGTGTTTCTTATAATATTCGAGGTTGACTTGGAACAAGGAATCGGTCAACCCATGTTTCTTTAAGATTGCGGCATACAGTTGGGGGCCTTTTGCTTTTGCCGCCAGTGAACTGTCGCGGCCCACTACATAAGTGGACACGAATTGCTCGGCGCGTAACAGATCCCACAATACTGCTTCCATTTTTTCGGCAGGTAAGATGCCCGAGGGTACGTTGCTTTTTCCGGAACAGGCCAGTAAGGAAAGGCTAAGTACCGACAGGAAAATCGGGAGGCGATTCATCGGAGTTCCTTGTATAGATTGGCGTTGGTGATATCCAATTTGGAGAGCAGTTCCCGGGCGCGGGACTTTTGTTCTCCATTTGCCTTAGAAAATATTTTGACCATTTCATTTCCTTTTCCTTGGAAGAATAAGGGCAGCACCATGGTAATGGGGTTTTCGGTTTGGATGGTCTGTAGGAAACTCAAGGCGTTCAGAATACCGGATCGGCCCGCCTCTTCATTTTCGTAAAATACGTCGAGTCCGGTTCGATAATAGGCATACAGGGCGTCGTGTACCAGGGCCATTCGATTGTTGTTGAAATTTTCGGCCAACCAGTATCGGTTGCGAAGTCCGTCGAAAGATTTCCAACCGGTGATATCCCGGCTGTCGGGTGCGTTGTTAACGATATTCCAGGTGCGTAAAAAATATGGCTCACCGCCGCGCAGGGAGAAGGAGTCGTAATCGAGACCCAGGATCAAATTCACATAATAGGCCAGGATTGCGGTCAGGTTGGCCACCAGCGGGTCATTGCCCTGTACCCGGTTTTCGTTGAATTCAATCGGCTGGAATTCGATGTATTTAAATACAACATTGTCGTCTTGAAAATTAAGGAGTGGGGAATCGTAGGAGGTGTTGTAGGCGGGGCGGGCGGCCTGGATGGTCAACCTGCCTTTAAAAATATTGTTGCCCAGGTCTTGTTCGATGTTGAGTACAAAGCTGCATTGGATCCGCTCGGCGGGTTGAAAGACATCGTTTGTCCACTTGCGTGTATTGAGAAAATTTGTGATGCCATTTTGCAGTGTCTGAAAGATCTTTTTATCGACTTGTGTACTGACCTTACTGGAGTTCACCGAAAACCGGGCAAAGATCTCCTGTGCGCTGACGGGTTGCACCAAGAGCATGCCAAATAAACCGGTCAATAGAAATTTTTGGAGGAGGAGTCGCATCATTGCAAACTCAAATTTACCCGCTTTCACAGATTTGGACCACAAAAAAACCGATGGCTTGCCATCGGTTTAACAAAAGATAGGGTTTGATCAGCTGAATAGGTTCTCGTCGTTTTGACGGAAATAGACCTTATCGTCCAGAAACTCATGGGTTGCCTGCAGGGCCGGGTTGGGCATTCGCTCATAAGCCCGGGAGATCTCGATTTGTTCTTTGTTCTCGTGGATCTCTTCCATGCTTTCGGTGTGGCTGGCAAACTCTTCCAGCTTGTTATGCAGTTCTTCTTTGATGGCAATATTGATCTGGTTGGCTCGCTTTCCTACGATGGCAATGGAGGCATAAAGGTTCCCAGTCTTGGCTTTCAGATCTTCCAAGTTGCGGGTTTCCACATTGTTGGTGATGCCGGCACTCAGCTGGCGACGAAGTTTACTCATTGGTCAGGTTTTTAATATTTGTCTTTGAATTCGTTAAAAAATCCTCGGCTTCTTTACGAAGCTTGCTATCGGGGAATCGGTCTACAAACTCATAGCATTCGCTGATCACTCGCTCGAAACGCTCCACTTTTTTCTCTTCTACGCTCATCTCCGCATAACGGAAATAAGACTTTATGATCATCAATTTGTATGCATCCGCACGATCTGATTCCGGGTAATTATTAAGCAAGGCCGTGAAGGCCACACCGGCGGCCCGGAATTGACTCAGGTCATAATACAACTGGGCACTTTTTTGGTCCTTCAGTTCCAATTTGGCGCGACAGATATCAAGGATCTCATTTGCCTGCTTGTTGCGCTCCGAACCGGGATGGGTATTGATGAAGGTCTGCATCATCCCCATGGTACGAAGGGTATTGGTCTGGTCTAGTTCAGCCTTGGGGGACTGCTTATAGAATGAATACGCCCGCATGTAATCGATCTCTTCGGCTTTGGAGCTGTTTGGAAAGATCTCCAGATAGCTTTTGAAAAGATTCTCGGCGTTCATGAAATCGCGCAGGTTATAGGCACAATAAGCGTATTTGTAGTAGATGTCCTCGAACTCCTTACTGGCCTTGTAATAAGGCATAACATCTTCATACACCTGTTGGGCCTTGATGTACTGCTCTTTGGCAAAGAACTGTTCCGCCATGCGCAACTTGTAAGCCGGGTCGGGATTTTTAAGCAATTTGGCCATGCTGTTGCTACAAGCAGTCAGCACGCCCAATGCCCAGAAGCCCATTATCCAATATCCTACGATGCGTTGTGACATAGGGGAGGCAAAGTTAACGTTTCCGGGGCAAATCTGGGGGAAAATTACGTTCAATGGATCGGAGCTCCGTCAAGGTTATGGTAAAGGGAAAAAGAAGTCCCGCCGGCTGGCGGGACTTCCCATATGAATGATTTGATCGATTAGTTCTTTCGCAGGTTGGGGTGTGGAGGCTCCACGCGGTTGGGACCTGTTTCTCCTTCGCCGGCAGCACGCAAATCCACCGTATCGCAATCGCCTCCGAGCTGACCATAGTTGAAGATGAATCGATTCACGTTGATCCCCTCTTTGTCTACAAAGTAATTGATCACGGCATTGACATGATCCCAGCTCATCTGCTGCTCTTTTTTGCTGGTGGCACAGTAACCGATCACTACCACTTTGCATCCGGGGTTGTTGCGGATGGCCACTGCTGCAACAGAAAGGGCTGATTTCGCATCATCGCTCAGGGTGTTGGTACCTGGCTTAAAGGCTATGCTGGGGAGTGAACCCATTGCTGCTGCACAGGTTGCAGTCGTAGGCGGACCTTGCACTTTGCAGTCCTCCGGACAGGGGCATTTGCCCACACCGTCGGCATCAACATTCTGCTGGCAGTAAGTAGGAGTGATCAGTTCTTTATCCTTGCAATCGGGCACTCCATCGCCATCGGTATCCAAACTAACGCCGTGGCTGTCAACCGGACATCCTGCAGGGGTCTGCTCCCGATCAAATTGGTCGGTCACCCCATCACCGTCCGTATCCGGTAAAACAGGTTTAGGAAATTTCATCAGACGGGGGTTGCGGATCTCGCTGTAGGCATAATCCAGCGGATTGATCCACCACAAGGGTTCCACGGAGCGACCACCCAGATTGATGTTCAATCCCACACTCAAATAATTATACGAATCAAAATCGCGCGTCAGGACCGCATCACCCCAAGCGTGTTCCTGCCAGCGCTGACCATCCAATAGGTCGTCGCGAACGATCGTCAAACGATCCTCGATCGCCAGATTCAATCGATCATTCAATTTGAAAGCTACGCCCATCCCAATGGTTCCCGTCGGGCGAAGCGTTTTTCCTGCAATCTTCGGGCGGGTTGTTCCGTGGTCTTCGGCAGGCGTCTCGAAATCGTCATCCAAGACATTGTTGCGCATGTTTTTCAAGAACGACCGACGGTCTTTGTACGTAGAAGAGCTAAGGGTCTGGAAATTGTATTTCTGACTTCCATTCAATGCATTCACAAAAGTCTCGTAGATCATTGCCCCGCCACCCGCTATCAGATAAAGATTCATGCCGGTGTTGGACTTATGGAACCGAACGTTGTTGAGGGTGAAGATGCCCTGCAAACTCAATTCTTGCACATTGGTTTTATAATTGTAGAAAACCTGCTCCCAAGGCCGGTTGGGTTGCCCGGTTGAGGAGGTTATCACAAGGGCACCACCAGGACCTGGTTGTGCCAACGGAGCGGAATAACGCTGACTGGGATTGGAGATGTTCCTACCCCAAGCCGGATTTTTGCCATAATTGCCGGAGGCAGTATAAGCATACCCTTTTGCCACACCGTTCATGAACTCGGCCCGCAGGGAGAAAATATATCCGAAGGCTTTGCGCACATGTAAGCCAAAACCAGGCGAAAGGAACTGCGCATGAACGTCTCCGTTGATCTGAAACAAGCCTCCTTTTAACCCGATTTCCCATTGGTTGCGGGGCTTGGAGGGAAAATTGTAAATTCCATTCAAAAACTCGGTATGCTGGGGCATCCGCTTATTGGGAATCAAGGAAGAATCCCGCAAGTCAAATCCACCTCCCACATTTTGGGCGAACGCAGTGGATACCAGCGAAACGGCCGTTAGGCAAGAAATACTGAAAAGGTTGGTTTGCATAGTATATTGTTAAGAATTTTTAAGAATTATTGCTTGTTTGTACAAAATTACGTCCGCCAAGGGACTTTCCAAAATTTCCTTCGTTTATTTGCAAGGATATCCCATTAACTTTCAATTACTTAATTGAAATTTTGAAGTTGAAGGTTGAGGGCGAAAACAGCAAGAATTCACATCATTCAACCCGCTGACACCCCGCATGAGGCTTCCCACGCATCTTATCGAATCGGAGTTGAAAGAATTCGACAAGCGGTTTAAAGCAGCCGTTCGAAGCGATGCGCCCCTGCTTGATCAGATCATGCGCTACGTGGTCAACCGAAAAGGCAAGCAGATCCGTCCCATGTTTGTGCTGCTTTCCGCAAAGCTCTGTGGATCCGTCAACGAAAAAACATACCGGGCTGCTTCGCTGGTTGAAATCCTCCATACGGCAACGCTGGTACACGACGACGTGGTAGACGATTCGCTGGAACGAAGAGGCTTCTTTTCTACCTACGCACTCTGGAAAGCCAAAGCCAATGTACTGATTGGCGACTACCTGCTGGCTAAAGGACTTCTTTTGTCACTCGACCACGGCGATTACCGCATTCTCCATATCCTCTCCGACGCAGTACGCAAAATGAGTGAAGGAGAACTTCTTCAACTCGAAAAGGCCCGTGGCCTCAACCTGCGCGAAGAGGTATATTTTGAGATCATTCAAAACAAAACGGCTTCACTGTTGGCCTCCGCCTGCTCGGCCGGAGCCTGGTCGGCCACAGAAGATGAATCCCTTACTGAAAAACTCCGCGTTTTTGGAGAAACAACCGGAATGGCCTTTCAAATAAAAGATGACCTGTTCGACTATACACAGGAACGGGTGGGAAAACCAACCGGGAATGACATCAAAGAAAAAAAACTAAGCCTCCCGCTGATCTATACATTACAACAAGCAGAAAGGTCGATCCGAAAAAAATTGATCTACATCCTAAAGAATGAGAACACCCAGTCAGATCGTGTTGAGTGGGTAATTCATACCGTAAAAGAGTATGGGGGGATTGACTATGCGACCGACAAAATGAATACATTTAAAGCGCAGGCCTTGGAACAACTGCACCAATTTCCGGAAAGTCCCATTCGACAAGGACTGGAAGATATGGTCCGTTTTGTCACCGAGCGAAAATTCTAGTCCCTCGACCATGCAGAAACGCTGGATACACCAACCACCCGACCCGGAGGCCGTGGCCCGCCTGCGCGCGCAACTTAACCTACAGCCTGCGTTATTGGAATTACTGGTCAAACGCGGCATCCAAGACCTGGACACAGCCCGCAGCTTTTTTCGTCCCGACCCCGATCGCCTGCACGCACCCTGGCTAATGAAGGATATGAAGAAGGCCGTTGACCGAATTGAACATGCCTTACAGAATAAAGAATCCATTCTCATTTACGGCGATTACGATGTGGACGGCACCACCTCCGTGGCCAGTATGTATTGCTTTCTTCGAAAGCACCATGCACCACTCGACTTTTACATTCCCCATCGCTACCGCGAAGGATACGGACTCAGTCAGGCTGGTATTGACTATGCGATCCAACAAAAAGTTCAACTCATTATTACCCTGGACTGCGGCATTAAATCCGTGGACCTGATCAAACAAGCGAAGGACCAAGGGATCGATGTCATCATTTGCGATCACCACTTACCAGATCCAATCCTGCCACCCGCTTACGCCATCCTGAATGCCAAGCAACCCGATTGTACCTACCCCTTCAAAGAATTATGTGGCTGTGGGGTGGGATACAAACTGATGACAGCACTCTGCGAACAAATAAACTGGCCCCAGTCAGAAGCCGATGAATACCTCGACCTGCTGGCAACCGCCATCGCGGCGGACATTGTATCGATGAGCGACGAAAACCGGGTGCTAACGTATATGGGGCTTGAAAAGGCCAACAAAAATCCGAACCTCGGAATTCAGGCACTGGCTAAGATCAGCGGACTTACCAAAACCCTGCACATCCAAAACCTGGTATTCATGATCGCTCCAAGGGTGAATGCAGCGGGACGAATGGATGATGCCAAAAAAGCCGTTCGGCTCTTTACCGCCGAAAGCGAAGAGGCCGCAATGGAATTTGCCAAGGCCCTGCACGCCGACAACGATGAACGGAAACAAACGGATCGCTCCATCACCCAAGAAGCCCTCCGACAAATCGAAGCCAATCCCCATTGGAAAGAACGGGTCACCACCGTGGTCTTCCATCCCGATTGGCACAAAGGCGTGGTCGGAATCGTTGCCTCCCGTCTGATTGAACACCATTACAAACCTACCATCGTCCTCACCCGATCCGGGGAAGAAGCATCCGGCAGTGCGCGCAGCGTACCGGGATTTAACTTATACGAGGCGATTTATGCTTGCCGGGAATTGCTCACCCGCTACGGCGGACACATGGCCGCCGCCGGCATGAGCCTCCCACTGGAAAAAGTGGATGATTTCCGAGAACAATTTGAGCAAGCCGTACAACGCACGCTCGATCCGGCACTGCTCACCCCCAGCATCCGGGTAGATGCCGAGATCCGACTGGCCGACATCCATCAAAAACTTATGGATATCCTTAATCAAATGGAACCCTTTGGTCCCGATAACGAACCCCCTGTTTTTTTGATCCGAAACGTTACGGATACCGGCAATTCAAAAGTGGTGAAGGAAGACCATCTTCGCTTTGTGATCAAACAAGACAAACACCGCATTACGGGCATCGGCTTTTGTCTAGCTAAAAAAAGCAGCCTTTTGCTCAAGGGAACACCGATCGATCTGGTCTGTCACATCGAGGAAAATGAATACCAAGGAAACACCACGCTGCAGATCCGTGTGCTCGACATCCGATCCGCTGAGTCAGCCCGTTAATTTCTCCTACATTTGTCAGTCATGAGCCAAAAGTCAATTGGAATTTTTCTACTGCCCCTGCTTGCTACAGGCCTGATGCTGCTCTCCGCCATCCCCGCGCATACACAAAGCTCCGCCAACACCTTGGATGTGATCGGTTGGAATATCGAATATTTCGGTGCACCATACAACTCTGGCCCGCCAAACAAAGACCTGCAAGAGCTAAACGTCAAACGCATCATGCGCATGTTGGACGCAGATATTTACGGCGTCTTAGAGGTAGTAGATACCCTCCGGTTTCGCCGCTTGGTCGACTCGCTGGGGCAAGGCGAATATGCGTATGTCATCGCCCCCTATTGCTCGAGCAATACGACCGGAACGGGAAATAGCTGGACCAGCGGACAAAAACAAGCCTACATCTACCGACGCTCCATATTCTCCAACATTAGTACTCGAGGTATGATGCGAAACAGCAGTGCCGCGTATACCAATTGGGGCTCGGGACGCTTTCCTTTTCAACTCAGTGCTACCGCGACGATCAACGGCGTCAGCCGAAACCTGAATTTTATTTTGCTGCATGGAAAAGCCGGCTCCACGCAATCGGACTACGATCGCCGGTTCGCCGCTGCACAGGAACTCAAGGATACACTCGATGCCTATTTCAATAACACCCTCAGCCTGATCATCGGAGATTATAACGATGCGCTGAATACCTCCATCTTTCCCGGCGCTTCTACGAGCAGCTACATTTCCATCGTAGCCGATAGTACCGATGCCGATAGCTATAAATCGATCACGCTGCCCCTGGGTGCGGCCGGACAAACCACCATGATCAACTTTCCCAATGTCATAGACAACCACGTCATCTCCAATGAAGTGATTCCTTTTTATGTGCCCAATTCGGCCAAAGTCCGAACCGACGTAACCAGCATTGTGCCGGACTATGTAACCGCCAGCAACACCTCCGACCACTATCCGGTATTCTCTCAGTATAATTTATCCGGAGTGGTTACGTATGTGCCCCCGTCTCCCGCCACTGAATGGGGACTCCAACTTTTTCCAAACCCGGGCCAATCTTCTTATTATTTAAAAATAACCCAAAACCTTCCGGCCTCCCCGGCCCGATTGTTTTCTGCCGGCGGACAACTAGTCTGGGAAGGCCGCCTCCCCAGACTAAATGCCGGAACGCATTATCCGCTGCCACTACCTCCCTTGGCCAATGGCAGCTATTATCTGGAGATCTATCCCGGTAACAAACGAACGCAATTACAACTGATTGAATTGAAATAAAAAAGTCCCGCCGGTTGCGGGACTTTCTGTTTGTTTATTTTATTTACTCAATCTGCTTACTGAAGTATGATCCGCTGACGGCCCAACTCCTTCTCAAAATTCACCAAGCGAACCTCATAAATACCCAGGGGCAAATGCGCCGGAATGGTGAAGTTTTGATCGATGAAATTTCCCTGCACATTCATGTGATGAACATGCACCATTCTGCCCAATGCATCATAGAATTGCAAACCATGATAGCCGGGGTTCAATCCGGTTAGCGAAACCGTCAGGTTAACCGACTGACCCGGAAGCATGGGTGAAGGGAAAATCCGGAATCCGGCACCGATCGAACTCAGCGTAAAGGAACGCTGTAGTCCATAAGCGGTACCGCCACTGCTGGTAGCATAGGCTTTGTAATAATAAGTTGCTCCCTGCAGCAGGCCGGATACACCGGACTGGAAAGAACCGCCGGAGAGATTCGTTGACGGCACCTTGGTACCCGATCCATCAGCAAAGCCGTTGATCGAGCTATATTCAATACCATAGGCCGTAACATTTGAGCAGCCCGTTGCAGCGATCGAACCCGCCAACGTAGCCCCGCGGGTAGTGATGGCCGAAGCGGCACCGGTCGTCGCCGTAGCGGGCGTATTCACCCCAGCTCCCGAAGCAGCCACAAATACCGATGAAGCCCCACCGCCGGAAATGGGGATCGATCCATTGTAGGACTGAACCGCCGTCGGATTAAAGCGAACAAAGATGGTGTAGCTCTGCGTTCCACCTGGATTTATGATGCCAATCGTATTGTTGTAACTGCCTCCGGAAGTTTGAGAAAAACTATATCCCGCCAAAGGCCCAACCGTGATCAATGAAGCTGTCAGGTTGCTGCCATTGATGGTGAAGGAATTGGGACCGGCCAGGGCATTCACACACACTGAACCAAAGGATGCCAAGGGAGTAGCCGTCAACTGCGGTGGCGGCGGAGCTGTCGTCGTAAAACTTTGCTGCGCTCCATATGCCGTACCGCCACCATTCGTAGCATAGGATTTGTAATAATAGGTAGTACCCGGAGTAAGACCTGTTAAGGCGGACGTAAAGCTTCCGGCATTCAGGTTGGAAGAAACCACTTGGGTACCGCTTCCATTTGCAAAACCATTAACCGTACTGTACTCAATGCCGTAAACGGAAACAGAGGTACAACCATTAGCTGAAATGGATCCACCTGCGGTTGCGGTGTTCGTCGTCACAGAAGAGGAAGAACCCGTAACAACAGAAGGTGGCGTACTGATGCCAGCACCGGTAACCGAAACAGAGATCGAAGAGGAGATACCTCCACCACTCACCTGAATAGTTCCGTTGTACGATTGCACCGCCGTGGGTGTAAACTGAACAAACACTTGCTGCGTGAACGATCCGCCCGGCTGAGAAATAGACAGACTGGCAGTAAATGTTCCAGTCGATGTGGTGGAGAAAGCATATCCGGCAAGTGATCCCACTACCACATTTGCTGTCGATAAATTGCTTCCAGTGAGCGTAAATGAGTTGGCGGAAGTAGTTGTATTGATACACACATTTCCAAATCCGGTTAATGTAGAGGCAGTCATCGAAGGAGAAACGGTGGTAAAGCTTTGTTGAGTACCCCAAGTGGTTCCACCTCCATTGGTGGCAAAGGCCTTATAATAATACGTGGTGGCTGGTGTTAACCCGGTCAAGGCAGAAGTGAAACTACCGCCGGAAAGATTCGAAGAAGATATCTGCGTACCCGATCCATTCGAAAAACCGTTGGTAGTACTGTATTCAATACCGTAGGCGGAGACCGCCGAACATCCAATCGATGTGATAGAACCAGATGCAACTGCACCGCTTGCTGTGATTGAAGAAGCTGAACCGGTGGTTACCGCCGCTGCCGTGTTAATGCCAGCTCCAGTTACCGCTACGTTCAATGCCGTTGCCCCTCCACCACTAACGGAAATATTTCCATTGTAGGAAATGGCCGTCGTAGGAGTGAATTGTACAAAGATCTGTTGCGAATATGCCCCACCCGACTGCGTAAGATTGAGGCTGCTGGTATAAGCTCCACCGGAGGTAATGGAAAAGGTATAACCCGTAAGCGGACCCACAACAATATTCGCTGCAGTCAGGTTAGTACCCGTAATAGTGAAAGAGTTCGGCCCGCCTACCGCATTCAAACAAACATTTCCAAATCCGGTAAGTGAACTCGCCGTGAGCAGCGGATTCGGAGAAGATGTGGTGAAAGAACCTTCTGTACTATATGCCGTGCCGCCGCCATTGGTAGCAAAGGAATGATAATAATAAGTTGTGCCTTGCGTCAATCCGCTCAGTGCTGAAGAGAAACTTCCGGCCGACAAATTCGTAGAAGCAACTGCCGTTCCGCTTCCGTTGGCAAACCCGGAAGTGGTACTGTATTCGATTCCATAAGCCGTTACGGAGGAACAACCATTGCTCGAGATCGATCCGGCTACTGTTGCGGAGGTTTGTGTAACCGGCGAGGCCGACCCGGCCGCAACGGTTGCCAAGGTATTGACGCCGGCCCCGCTGGCTGCCACTTGAATAGCTGTAGCCCCACCCCCGCTCACAGGAATGTTTCCGTTGTACGATTGTACCGCAGTGGGCAGTAGTTGCACAAATACTTGCTGGGAGAAAGAACCTCCCGTTTGAGTCAGGTTCAAGGAAGTACTGTAAGTACCGCCTGCCGTGGTGGCGAATTGATAGCCAGCAAGGGGACCAACCGTAACATTCGCCGTAGACAAATTGGTGCCCGTGATAGTAAATGAATTGGTGGTAGAAGCCACATTCAAACACACGTTACCAAATGCCGAAAGGGTAGTCGCACTCAGGCTTGCAGAGGGGGCAGCAGTAGTAATGGCCGTAATCTCATTGGAGTTTGCAGAGGTCGAAACGCCATTGGTTGCGCGCACTACATAATAATACGTGGTGCTGGAGGTGAGTCCGGTTACCGGATAGCTGGTTACATTACCCACATTCAAATTCTGCTGGACATAAGTATTTACGAAGCCGTTGACTTGTCCTTTCACATAGATTGCTGAGGTCCGACTGGTTCCACCGGCGGCAACCGGAGATGCGTTGATTGCGTCGTTGGATGTCATGATCCAACGCAGGAAAACCGAAGCTTGATTATTAGCTGCTGCAGGCAAGGCTACATCGGTCAGTGCACCCCAGGTGGTCAAATTCCCGGCAACAACCGCGATGGTAAGCGCTACTGTTCCCCCAGTTACATCGGCCCAAGTTCCAGATGATCCAACTTTGTATTGCAGTTTAAAATCTTTTGGTCCCGTTGAAGAAGATCCCTGCAAGGAGGATACCGTGATGTTTGTAGCACCCGTAGTATTTACCTCCACTTGCCAGAATTTAGTGTTCAGTCCACCATCCCACCCATTCGCCGAAACGGAATAAGGATTGGGCGTTCCATTGGCACCCGAAGGGCCAGACTGATAAGATATCGTTCCTGAAGATCCCTGCAAACTGATTGTCTGAATGTTGAGGTTATTAATATTGCCTGCATCGGCTGTCTGACTCGCAGAAGTAGCAGTTGCACAATTCCATCCGGCCAATGTTTCGTTAACCAATCCGGGCACTTTGGTATACACATCCAAAAAATACCCGGTGGCACCTGTGACGGCATTCCAATTCGCCGTGAATCCGGTACTGCCAACGGCGGAAGCAGCAGTGGCCACAGGAGCATCGATGGATGTTCCGGTTCCGGATACAGCAAGGGTACCGGTTGCTCCGCCTCCGCTTAAACTAACGTTACCGGATTTTAGTCCGTTCGATTGTGGCGTGAACCGAACATAAAAAGATGTAGCCGCAAGGGTTGCGGAGGTATAAGCAATCGTAGTACTCGCACCCCAAGAGGTATTGTTATTCGATACCTGAAAATCAGTGTTGGGCGCAGTGATGGTAATGTTGCCGGGTGCCCCGGTGAGGTTTGCCCCGGAAAGAGAGATGGTTTGTGAAGCAGAACTGGATCCGGTTACAACTGAGCCAAAGGAATTGATCGTCCCAATTGTTAGAGCTGGCGAGGCTGCCGAACCACCGGGTGTAACAGAGGCCCAAGTGGTGCCAGCTAAAATAGCATCAATTTGTTGGGTGGAAGCTGAACTGGCTGACCCTTGACGCAAATAAACGGCACCAATACTGGTCGCATCTGTTATCGTGGCAGCGGTAACATTGGGAATGGTTGCCGTGGTTTCCGCTCCTCCCAATGCCGGATTCACCCAAAGATCAACAACGTCATCGGTCGTGGTGCCAGCATTGAAGGTATACTTGACCACCACTAAATAGGTTGTCCCAAATGTACGTGAAGCAGTTTCATAGGTGGCAGTTGAGTTGCTCTTTCCCACACCAAATTGAAATCCTCCTGTTCCGTCAGACTTGGCATAAACTCTTATCGGAAAAATCGTAGAGGTTTGATACAATCCAATAAAATAATCACCTCCTTGTGCCGCACTGACGTTTATCAGAAAAGACATATAAACACTTCCCGTGGTGGTACTGGTAAAGGTTCGATTTGCATCTTCTCCGGATGTCGTCATGGTCACTGCGTTACCTACACCCGATCCGGGGTGACCGGTATAGGTCAGCCCGGGAGTGGTAACGATTAGTGCATTGGTCCCGGCACCGGAGTGAGCCGACCATCCATTGGCGGTCAACAATTGCCCGGCGGCATAGGTAAAATCCTCCGTCAGCAATTGCCCATAAGAGGAAAAGGAAAGCACAACAGCGACCCAGACAGCTATAATTTTTTTCATGCCGATTTTGTATTAAACGTTTTGATTTTTCGATAGCATTAATTCCAACTCAATTGAAGGTCGTCAATTGCAGAGGACGGCCGATTACCACTTCCGGTAGTAGCGCTCAGCGACACCACGCGGATCCAAACTTTTTGGTTCAGGTTATTCAGCGAGGCGCCAAAGTTGACGGTGGCCGTGGTGCCCCCAAACGTGGGTGTAGTGGTGAGGGTAGCCGGTGTGGTGTTTACAGGAGTAAAAGAAGTCGGAGTATCGCCCAGGCCATAATCGACGATCCAGGTTGTGGTTCTGCCCGAAGTATTGTCGAGCGATTGCAATTGAAAACTCAATTGAAAATTCGTTTTACCCGTGGTGTTGTCGAGCAGGATCACAAAGGCGGAGCCGGGATCGTATCCGGTAGCGCTGGTTTGACGAATTCCAAAAGCCCGGTTGGTGGCGGCGCCTTGTGCCGTAGCATCTGCCGCGGCGGTTAGTCCCGTTGCCGAGGCAAAATTCTTGGCCCCGGCCGTGACGTTGTTCCAAACCGTCGGCGCCCATGCTCCAACGGGTGTCATATCTCCGGTTCCGATCGAACTGGCGGTGGCACCCACTTTAGCAGAGAATCCGGCGGGCAAACCGGCAGAGATTCCGTCAAAATTTTGTGTGTACGGTGAGGTGGTGAGGGGGAGTCCTGAACCGGAGGGAGGCGGCGGACCGCTGCCTGCCACCACATCATTCGTTGGATTGCGTATGCCGATCTGAAAGGTGGCCGCGAATGGCGTCAGGTATCCAACCAGCGAACTGGCTGTATTGGGATAAGTTGAATTGGCAAAACTGGCAGATGCCAATGTAAAGGCAACGATGGATCCGGTAGCATCCGTCAAATTCACACTGCCATTCCACCTTCCGGAAGTACCTCCGGTAAGGGAATTGATGTTGACGGTGCGCACAAGAGTAGATTCCCAATTTTCAAAATTGGCGATGATGTTGGCGATGGTAGCCTGACGCGGCGTGATTGATTTTCCGGTTGCGCGAACCGCGGCATAGGAAAGGGGAACGTTATTCAACTGAAGCAATCCATTAAACTCGGAGAGTTCCATGCCCGTTACATTTACATCGATCGAATCGCCCAGGTTAAATGAATGGTTTGCGTCGAAACGAACAACGATGCCGGCCAAACCGTCTCCCTGCTGCAAATAGATGTTGCGGGCATTCAGGTTGTTGGTGGATCGATCACTGATTACTACTCCCGTAATGCGTTTAGAATTTGGTCCGTATGTAATTGCTCCCGTATACAAGGCGCGCAGATCGGAGGTGTTCATTAATGTGGTAGGACCCGTTCCGCAGCGAGCCCCGTTGAATTGAACATCGTTCTCATCGCGGACGGTAAGTTGTTTGGTGCTGCCGAAATAAGAATAAACACCAACGATGTCCCCGTTGCCATTGGGCAAATTCAGTGTCGCAAACTTGGAATAATTACTGGTGCGTAGCGTGATTCGGTTTCCGGAGGGATTCGCACAACCCTGTACGATCCGATTTCCGGATTGATCGGCATCGGCAAATGGCTTGGATGTATCGGCCGCATTGAATTCATGTCCCACCAATTTGATCAGCGTGCTCACATAGCGGTCTTGTAAAGTGGTGGTCAGTTGAGAAACGTTCACCACCACCGGGTCGATGGGTTGATTCAGCGCTCCACGTACAATATAGTCAGGCAACAAGTTTTGGGCGATCAGGGTCACGCCCCCTAGACTGAGGTAGTTGGAATCCAATCCGCCACCCAGTTGAAGGGTGCCATTGTATTGTCCGAGGTAAAGTCCCTTGCACTTGACATACAATTTCCTTCCCACTGGATAGCTCGTATAATGGTTACTGCCGGCGATCCGAAGTAAAACGCCACCGGTACCATCTTGAATGGCGATCTGCTGATAATAATTTCCGCTTCGGTCGTCGCAAGAAACGATGCCTTCGATCACGATATTATCGTTGATCGGCAGCGCTTGCCCTCCATTGTAACGGGCTTTTAATGCCTGAATAGAGGTGTTGGCGGTAATACCTGCGTCGCCAAGTACGGGTGGCTCAGCAATTTTTTTGGTACAACTGAGTTGCGTGAACAAGAGGGCCACTCCGATCAGCCCGGGCGCCCGTAGAAAAAGTGTTGTATGTTTCATATTCATTAGAATCGTATTCATGGAAGGGATCAATTGGCATCCGACGCAGCGCGCAAGGCCAATTGCTTGGTTGTATTGAAGGGGGTAAGGTAGCCGGTGATGCGTTGGGGGTTGCTGGGATAGACAACGCCTGCGAAGCCGGCAAAATATGAGGTAAAGATGATCAGGCTGTTAGCACCGCTGTTGATGGTAACGCTGCCCGACCAGGTTCCATTCGATCCGCCGGTGATTGAGGTAATACCGGTGATCTGAACCAGTGTCGATTCCCATGCCTCATAATTAGTATTGATGTCAGCGATGGTGGTGGACCTTGGGGTGATGGATTTCCCGGAGGCGACCAGGCTGGCATAACTAAGGGGTACGTTGTTAACCTGCAACAATCCGCGGTACTCAGAAATTTCTTGTCCCGATACCTCCACGTCGATCGAATCGCCCAGGTTGAAGGCATGTGAAGCGGTGAAACGAACACAGATACCTGCTTTGCCGGTGCCCTGCTGCAAATAAATATTTTGTCCGTTGATATTTCCGGTAGTGCGATCGCTGATTACGATACCGGTGATCTTGCGTCCGTTGGGTGCTGCGGTGGTTGATCCGGTAAAAAGAGCACGCAACTCAGCCGTGTTGATCAGGGCTGCGGGATCGGGACCTTGGGGACCGACGGGTTCCTTACTGCAAGCGGTTAGCAATGCACCAAAACCGATCAAACAGCAGAGGACTCGAAGCGTATAAGTATGTTGCATAAGAGATAAATGAGTATGTATCGAAAAATTAAAAACGAAGGGTTACACTGGAAAAGAAGTTGATGCCGTAGGCGTAGAACAAACGGGGCGGAAACTTACCCACTTGCATCGGATCGGTCGGTGCCAATTGCGGATCATACCGTAACTGTTCGAAACCACCGGTCACAATTCCCTGATTGTTGAGCAGGTTGTTCACGCCCACATTGAATACCAAAAAGGTGGATTTCCCTTGGATTTCATACGCCTTGGGCAATTTCCAGGAGTAACCACCGAAGAAATCGAGGGTTTGCTGGGCATCGAATTTGGTCTGACCAAACACCGCATTGTAATCGGTCGATCCGGGGGTGAGGTATTTCAAGGCATCCCAGGTGCGACGAACGGGATTGAAACTCAAATAGGATTGATCAAAATAATTTCCGGTCAGACTAACGAACCAGAATTTGGGGGAGCGGTAACTGAGCCCCACGCTATATGCCTCCATGGGCGTTGAGGGAATACGGAAATTCTCGGCGTAAATGATCTGCTGTCCCAGTAGCAAGGCACTGTTGTCGACCGTTATGGTTGCTTTTTGACGGCTGTCAAAATAATATCGTCCCAGGGCTGCCGCACCCGTCAGGGTCAAGGTGGAGGAAAGCTTGGCCTCGATACCCAGCTCGCCGCCGAAGTGGAGTTTGTCGATCCCGGTAGTGGCGTAGTTAACAAAGTTCTGGTACGTATCGTGGTAGAACGTAACCACGTCCATTCCACCTATGAACTGCGTGTAGTACCCGCCGAGGTGGATCTTCAAACGCGGTGCATTCAACACGTAGCTTCCCTCGATGGTGCGAATGGTTTCAGAAGTTACCAGATCTTGTTGGGCATGGCGGGTACGAGGAGAAACGTATACATTCTCAAAATAGGGAGGGCGGGTTTGCTGAGAAGCATTTACGTAAACATAATTACGACCATCGATCTTGTAGGTAATGCCGGCTTTGACGCCGTAATTGAAAAAGTCGTTGACAGTGCCTTTCCCAAAAGAGTTGTTGGGAAAAAGACCGTGACGGGTATTGCCCTGTCGATAGAAGGAGGTTTGGGAGGCTGTGCCCGATAGGAAGAAATCGACCTTATTGAATTTAAATACGGCTTGAGCCCAAGCGGCAGCGCGACTGATGTTGATGTTGTAATCGTATCCGTACGTATCCCCTTTTTTCAGGATGCGGTTGGGGTTGTTCAAATCGAATTGATTGGAAGAATTATCCGCTGGGAAATCGCGCTCGGCGAATTGATTGATGTTGACATAAAAATCACCCCCCAACAGGTCATCCACAAGCAGGTAGTAGTGGTTGCGCTGGTTTTGATACGATACACCGGCCGTCACATCGATGAAGCCGGCAAGTTGGGTGTTGAGTACCGAGTTGAAATTGTAACGCTGGGTATTGATGACGCGGTCTTGCAAGACATAGAGGGAACGCCGACCGCTTACATTATTTCCCGGCGTACCATTGGCATTGGCGATGGTAGCAAAATTGGCGCGGTTCACATCGTACAAGCGTTGCCAGTTAATCTGACGAAGGTTGATATCGGCTTTCATCCGATCGCGGAGCAGTTGTCCTTGAATCGGATCGGTGGTGCTGGCCCAGGTAGAAGTATAACTGGGGAGATAGCGGTAGTAATCGGGGCGCGGATCGGGGGCGTTATACCAATCAAGGGCGGTTACGCTGCGGTCACCAAACGAGAAACCGGCGGCAGTGGTCCACGTAGTCTTGTTATTCAACCGATAATCATGCGTGAGCAGGATAACGGGTTGGTGGGTTCGGCCGATGCTGGCGTTGTGTTTGATGCCGTTTTGATATCCCCAGTTTGGGTTGTAGTAGTTGGTGCCGGCCAAGTCGAGCATTTCCCGAACGGAAGATCCTTGTCGACCGTTCTCGGTGGGCGCGCCAAAGGCGGTGAAGGAGAGCAGGTGTTTTTGTCTGATGCGTTTATCAACGGCAGCAAAGTATCCCCATCCATTATAGAATGTACCGGGCACATATCCTTCTCCGGCCCAGCGGCGGCTGGCGCTAAACGAAAAGGCCCAGCCTTTTTTACTGAGTCCGGTTGAATGCGTGATCATCAGCCGATTGTTGTAGTTGCGGTTGGAGGAGGCATAGCCAATGCTGGTCTGGGCCCGTTGTTTGCTGGCGCGGGCATCGATCTGCATGTTGCCGCCGATGTCTCCGAACGTGAACGTGGTGTTGCGGAGTCCCCAGGTTTGTTCTCGGTTGCGCATCACGTCGTTGAGTCCGCCCCAAAGTCCGAACGGCGTAAATCCGTTATCCAGGTTATCCATCGGGATCCCGTTCATAAAGGTGCTGAAATGGTCGTTGTCGTAGCCGCGGATCCGAAAGCGAACGGCACTGAAATTGAAGGTGGCGGCGGAGTAGAACGGGTCGCGACCGGCGCTGAGCAAGGAAGAGGTGCTGGTGCTTCCGCCGTCGCCCAAGTCATTGTCATCTGCCGAAACCACGGGAATGTTATCCAGCACACCATCCTTCAACTCCTCCACAATGGTGGTGTCAACCTTGATGATGGTTGTATCTTTTTGAGCGTGCAGGGAAAACAGGCAACAACTGAGTAAGCTGAGCAGCAGAATTCGGCGCATGATAAGCAGTTTTTTGAGAGACCTGCAAAGTACTAGGATTCTTATGGATAACGATAAAAAAGTATACACATAACAATCCCTTCATATTTCAAGAAGATCCAGCCATAAATCACAAATTGCCTAACTTGTACCGATGTTTCGAATCCTGCTTTTGCTGCTGGGAATGTGGGGCTGTTCCGCCTCCTTAATGGCGCAGTCAAAATCCTATAAAGTAGCCATCGTGGGCTTTTACAATCTGGAAAATTTATTTGACACCATCAACGATCCGGGGGTGGATGACGAGGAGTTTTCGCCGGATGGTCCACGCCGCTACAGTGGGGAGATCTACCGCGATAAACTAACCAAACTGGCCACGGTGATCTCGCAAATGGGAACGGAGATCAATCCGGACGGACCCGGTATTTTGGGCGTTGCTGAAGTGGAAAATGCCGGGGTTTTGGAAGACCTGGTCAAACATCCGCTGATCGAGAAAAGGGGCTATAAGGTAATCCATTACAACTCACCGGATGCCCGGGGGATTGACGTAGGGCTTCTCTACAATCCCAAGTATTTTACCCCAGAAAAAAGCAATAAGCTTTTCGTCCTGCTCCCGTCCGGAAGCAAGGATGCCTATTACACCCGGGACGTATTATGGGTAAAGGGCAAACTCGACGGCGAGGACATTCACGTTTACGTGAATCACTGGCCCAGCAGAAGCGGGGGCGAAAAAAGAAGCGAACCCGGACGAATGGCGGCGGCGCAAGTGTGCCGCAACCACATGGATTCGATTGCCCGGCTGGAAAAATTTCCAAAAGTGGTGCTGATGGGTGACCTGAACGATGACCCCATCAACAAAAGTGTCAGCCAAGTGATCGGCGCTCAGGCCGATAAAGACGAGGTGATGTGCGGAGGAATGTACAACCCATGGACCGACCTCTATAAAAAAGGATACGGCACCCTGGCCTATCAGGATGCCTGGGGACTGTTCGACCAGATCCTGATCTCCCAACCCTGGTTACCTGAAAACCAAAGTGGATTTTTCCTCAAATCGGCCCGCATCTTTAACAAGGAATATATGGTCGAGAACCGGGGCCGATACAAAGGCTACCCAATGCGCACTTGGGACGGCCTCACCTACCGCGGCGGATACAGCGATCACTTTCCTGCCTACTTGGTGCTGCTTAAAGAGACCGCGCCGGTTAAGAAGAGCTTCTGACTCCTTACGGAAGTTTGGTCAGTTTGGTCAGTTTGGGTATTTAAGTGGCTGACAATCAGCTCGTAAATGGGAATAATGCCGAACTGTCCAAACTGACCAAACTATCCAAACTTTTTTCCCTACTTTTGCCCCCCAAATCTGGTTTCGCAGATTCTTTCCCGGGGATTCCGGGAATGTCCATTGGGAAAACCGAAAAAACCTAAACAGGTATGAACAATTACGAACTGATGGTGATCTTCACCCCGGTTCTGAGCGAAGACGACTTCAAAGTCGCGCAGAAGAAATTTGCGAAACTGGTCGTTGACAACGGAGGTTCCGTTGTGGCTGAGAATGCGTGGGGACTCAAAGCTCTTGCTTATCCCATCCAAAAAAAGACAACCGGGTTGTATTGGGTAATGGAATTTACCGCTGCACCCGAATCCATGGAAAGGCTGAAAATTCAGCTGTTGCGTGACGAAAGTGTCCTTCGTCACCTCTGTACCAAACTCGATAAATACGCCGTCGAGTACAATGCCCGCAAGAAAAGTGGTGTAAAGACCGGTAACGAAAAAATGATGGAGAGCTAAGCCATGGCAAAGAACGAAATCAAATACCTCACCGCGATCAAGACCGACAAACGGGTCAAGAAATTCTGCCGCTTCAAGAAATACGGCATGCGGTATGTCGACTACAAAGACATTGAATTCCTGAAAAAATTTCTGAACGATCAAGGAAAGTTGTTGCCCCGCCGACTCAGCGGCAACAGCCTGAAATATCAGCGGAAAGTATCCGACGCGGTGAAGAAAGCCCGTCAGATGGCCCTGCTGCCCTACGTAACAGATCTATTGAAATAACCGCACCCTAACTCTTCTGTAGGAAGAAGACAGTGGTCCATTCACTGGGTGCACAAAACAAACACGTGGAAATCATTCTCATCAAAGACGTAGACAACTTGGGTGGTGTCAACGAAGTTGTAAAAGTAAAGAACGGATACGCCCGCAATTTCCTCATCCCCCGTAAACTGGCCGTAGAGTGCAGTCCCAGCAACCTCAAACAGCTGGAGGAGCGCCTGAGGCAAGTGCGGAAGAAAGAGGAGCTGATGCTGGCGGAGATCAATAACGTGATCGCCAAACTGAATGAAGGTCCGCTGAAGATCGGCGTCAAAACCGGTACCAGCGGAAGGATCTTCGGAAGTGTTACCGCGCCCCAGATCAGCCGCGCCATCCGCGAACAGCGCGGGTACGAGATCGACCGACGCAAGATTAATTTGCCCGAGGATATCAAAGAAAAGGGAACCTATCAGGCTTCCATTGATTTCGGCAACGGCAAGAGCGCCGAAGTTTCCTTCGAACTCATTTCTGAGTAAGCATTTAGTGGATAAAAAGAGGAGGGGTTGAGGAATATCCCTAACGCTCATCCCCTCAACTTTTCACCCGCCAAAGCATTAGCGAAGGGGCCCCAACTCGCAAATCCCTGTTTTTCATTTAATTACGCGGCCTTTTAGGCGTCTAAAATTTAATTCGGCGCGTCCCCAAAAAGGTATAACTTTGTAAAAATCGGTGTTCTTTCAGTTTCACAGACCGGTATCATTCGCTTTTTCGGCATGTTCACGGGGTTGTTTACTGTTGACACTATCATTTAAAAACATCTCACGATGAACATTTATGTTGGAAACCTCAGCTGGAATCTGAAAGACGGAGATCTGGCTAATCTTTTCGCCCAGTATGGCGAAGTAACTTCTGCCAAAATCATTACGGACAAATTCACCGGCCGCAGCAAGGGCTTTGGATTTGTTGAAATGGCCAATGACGAGCAGGCGCAAGCCGCCATCGCTGCTATGAATGGCAGTGCCGTTGATGGCCGGAACATTGTGGTGAACGAAAGCCGTCCCAAGCCGGAAGGCGAGTACAAAAAGCGCCCCTTCAATGGTGGTGGCGGTGGCGGCGGATTCCGTCGCGGTGGCGGTGGCTACAACCGTGGCAACCGTAACGACAGCTACGATGGTGGTGGGTTCGATGGCGGATATTAATCCCTAACAAACTGCACTCAAAAAATGTCTGACTCCGTCGGACATTTTTATTTTTACCCAAACCCGACACGCACATTCAGTAACTTAGCTCCGCATGACGGAAAAGATTCTGATCCTCGACTTTGGATCGCAGTACACTCAACTCATCGCCCGGGCCGTTCGGGAAGCCAATGTCTACTGCGAGATCATTCCCTACCACCAACCCTTCTCGTTTACGGATGACCTTCGCGGCATCATCCTTTCGGGTTCTCCGTGCTCCGTCAACGATGCCCAAGCCCCAGCAGTCAACATACGCAGCTTCGCTGAAAAAAGACCCGTGCTCGGCATCTGCTATGGAGCTCAACTGACCGCAAAACAGTTTGGAGGGCACGTAGCCAAAAGCAACAAACGAGAATATGGACGCACTTCGCTCCAAACAAAGACCGAAGACCCGATCCTGAAAAATATTCCATCCTCCTCGCAGGTGTGGATGAGCCACAGCGATAGCATTCAACAATTACCCGATGGATTTATCCTACTGGCCGATACGGAAAGTATACCCGTAGCGGCTTTCCGCTCAGGCAGCTCGGCCGTTCATCATCCGATCTACGGCGTGCAATTTCATCCGGAAGTGTATCACTCGACGGACGGAAAGAAATTACTCAAAAATTTCTTGACCGACATATGTGGATGTGCAGGAGATTGGACACCGGCCCATTTCATTTCCGACACCGTTGAGCAATTGCACCAACAGATCGGTACGCGAAAAGTGATCATGGCCCTTAGCGGAGGAGTGGACTCCACCGTGGCCGCCACCCTCATTCACCGCGCCGTTGGCAATCAATTCCACGGCATCTTCGTCGACAATGGCGTGCTTCGGTATAAAGAATTCGATCAGGTGATGGAAACCTATCGTTCACTCGGACTCAACATCACCGGCATCGATGCCCGGCAACGGTTTTATACGGAATTGGCCGGGTTAACTGATCCGGAAACCAAACGAAAAACCATCGGCCGGCTTTTCATCGATGTGTTTCAGGAAGAAGCCAAGAAGATCGAAGGCGTGCAGGGCCTGGGACAAGGAACCATCTATCCCGATGTGATCGAAAGCGTATCGGTGCACGGTCCTTCTGCCACCATCAAATCCCATCACAACGTCGGCGGATTACCCGAACACCTTCACTTGGAATTAATCGAACCGCTTCGATTCCTTTTCAAAGATGAGGTTCGTAACGTGGGCAGAGAACTCGGGATCCCATCTGCCTTGATTGATCGACATCCTTTTCCGGGTCCCGGACTCGCCATACGAATCCTCGGCGAGGTGAACGAAGAAAAAGTTTCCTTACTACAACGGGCAGATCATATTTATATCAACGCCCTGAAAGAATCCGGCCTCTATGATCAAGTCTGGCAGGCCGGCACCATCCTGCTTCCGGTAAAATCGGTTGGGGTTATGGGCGATGAACGAACCTATGAATATTCAGTGGCGCTGCGCGCTGTTACCAGTGTAGATGGAATGACAGCAGATTGGGCACATCTGCCTCATTCATTTTTAGCAGAAGTTTCCAATTCGATTATCAACCAAGTACGCGGAATCAATCGAGTTGTTTACGATATTAGCAGTAAACCACCCGCCACCATCGAATGGGAATAAACCAACATCTCATTGGGGCTTTGCTGACGGGGATGAGCTTCCTGGCTCCGCCAGCGAATGCACAAACGATCCCCCCAACAGAGACGGAAAAAGTCGTCTTGTTTCTTCCTTTATACTTGGACAGTATATTCGATGAAAAACAGGAATTCAAATACAATAAAGGTGAATTTCCTCGATTTGTGGGTGGCCCCTTAGAATTTTACCAGGGATTTGAACAAGCCCTCGACTCCCTAAAAAAAAGAAAAGGGAACATAGATGTAATCGTAGTCGATACCCGAGCCAATAATTTATCCTTGCCCACGCTGCTGGAAAAAGACTCAATAAGCAAGGCGAAAGCCTGGTTGCTGTTAGGGAACGCCGTTGAAAGTAGGCAGCTCGCCGAGTTGGCAAAAGCCTTTCAGGTTCCTCTTTTCAACATTAATCTTCCCAATGACGCCGGCATACAGGAGAATCCCTATTACTTCATGTGCAATACCACATTGAAAACCCAATGTGAGAGCATCTATCAGTTCCTGCAAAAAAATTATCCCCTATACCGTATTCTGTTTGTTCGGAAAAAAGGGAATATGGAAGATAAAATTCTCAATTACTGGCAGCAACTGGGGGAGGAAACAGCAGGCGTACCCATCACCTACTCCCTCATCGAAACAAGTGATACGATCACCTCAAAGGAACTCAACATGGGGTTGGATACATTTCAGAAAGTCTTACTAGTAGGTGCTAGCCTGGAGGAACGCTTTGCCCGAAACTTGGCAACAGCCGCTACTGAAATGAAAAAAAGTGGCTACAAAATTGAACTGATGGGTATGTCGACCTGGGACATCGTTCGTGAATTCAATACCAACCGCTACCGCAATGTAGAGATTACCATTCCAACTCCCTTCCACTACCCCAAAACGGATGCTTTGAGCAAATGGCTTCAAATACGGTTCCAAGACCAGAACTATGGAAAGATAAGTGATCCGTATGTACGCGGATATGAGCTGGCATGGTTCCTGCATCCATATTTACAATCTTCCTCACCCCCTTTGTCCTCCTTCTTGCCGGGCAAAAGAAAACTTCTATTTGCCGAAATAGATTGGCAACCCGCAATGAATCAGGCGCTTGGGCAGATCGATTACTATGAGAATAAGAAACTCTATTTTGTAAAACGCGTGGACGGACTCATCCGTTCCGTTCGATAACCCAAATGATTGAACCGGTCCCGCTTCTGATCCGATCCCAATCCTGCTGGCTCTCTCCCGCCCGTTGCCTTTTTTGGGAAGAAAATAAAACACTGGTGGCAGGCGCGTTTCAGCTGGGGCGGATGGCCGAACCAACAACGGCTTCTTCAGAACGATCCAGTCTCGACCGACTACAAGAACAAATACTTTTTTTCAAGGCAGAACGCGTTTTGCTACTGAGCGGCTTTGCCCTTCCGGAAAGTAATCGGTATCTGGATGAATTTATCCGTTGGCGAAAGCAATTTCCCTCCCTATCCCTCGTTTGTATTCTTCCCAAAAGCAGTCCCGTTGTCGAATCACTATTGGCAACAATGGGAATTGAAGTGCAGCTGGATGAATTGACAGAAGGACCATTTTGTTAGATAGCCAGCCGAACAGCAGCAGAGAAGTGGGAGGCGCGTCGAGCAACCGAATTCATGATGAGTGGGTACCAAGACCCAGGCTATAAAAATTACGACGCCCCTCGGCAAGCGGCAGGGACGCCCTGCTTTTTCCTGACACCAGACCATGCACTCCTTCCAGCCTTCAGCAAACCCAAGGGGGTTGATTCCGTAAAACCCGGAAAGGATCAATTGGTCTGGCTCTGTCAATCCGATATCCTGGAACGAAAAACCTAGGGGCGGCGGCGAAAACGCTCCGCATCCAAAAAATAGATCAAGCGAACACTGAGTTCATGCCCGTGTCGCAAATCAAAACTGCCCGCCAAATTGTCGAAATAGGGACACTTGGACAAGGAAAGTGGCAAACGGTCCAATTCGGTCAACCAGTTTTTATAACCTACGATCAATCGACTGCCCAGTCGATAGTCCCACGTCAAAAACGCATCTACATTGAATAGATTAACATTGTTGTCACGACCCGATAAAAAAGGATGAGAAGAAATGTCTCCGCGTGTATCCACGCGGTGAAAAGAAGAGTAAGTAACCTGATTCCAATAATGCCGAATCCGAAGCGAAAGATTCAGCCGATAGGCAAAATGATAGATGCCGGTTAACAAGTTAGTGACTTCCTGGTTTCGGCGAAAGCCAACGAGCGGGCTCCCATTCGGCTCCCGTACAAAGGCATTTCCCAATTGATTTTCTTCCAATTTGGAGTCGGACTGCAGCTCGAGTAAAAAGCGATTGCTGAACCGAAAGCGTAGTCCACTTCCAAACAAAAAATATTCATTGTCAAATTTTGGGGCCCGCGCGAGGACCAAACTATATCGCCAAAATAATTTTTTACGGCTGTCAGTACTTCCCGATACTTCAACGTATACATTGGGAGGCAATCGCAACACCCGACCGGATGTGCGCAACTCGAAATAATCGTTGGTCCATACCGGTGAGATCCCCACGTTGACTCTGGCATCCCAGAAATTCTTAAACCACCAAAAGCCCTCAAACCGTATATCCGTTGATACGAACCGGCGGGGATTATACAAATACTGCAAACGGGGATTGATCGAGTAACTGAACGAGTTGAAACGCTTGGTGGGTCGTTGCTCCCGATACGCCAGGTTAGCAAAAAAATTCATTTCGTTGGGGGCCAGTAAAAATCCCAGATCGTTTGGATCATAGTTCTTAGACTCAATATTGGTAGTGAGGTCGTACTGCCAAAGTCCACTGATCTTGGAAAACTTCAGATTTCCCATCCACCCGGACTTATTAATAGCATCCCACACCTGGCTGTAGCGCGCCTTTGACCGCAACACATGCACGTTTCTTTTGTCGAATAAGGCCAAGTCCAACCCCATCACATTGGCATCACGTGCCGAGCCGTTCCGCACCACATTGGTATTGGTGAAGGTCAGCGAGGAGCGGTTTTTGAGGGCCTGGTCCAATACCACAATATTGTAATTCGCCAATGGCTCGGTAAGAATACTGGAATCTTTTCCGTTGGAGCGTCGACGGATACGTGCCTCCATCGGCGCGGTGATGGCATTGAATACGCCTATCCCCAATTTGTTTTGATCTCTTCCGGAAAATTTTAAGGCATTGTAGAGTTGCGTCCGGATCGGATTGTGCCGGATCTCCCAATCCGGATTGGCCTGCACAAATCCGTTGACCGCATTGTATCCCTTAGGAATCGCCCCGACCCGACGCGAATAAAACAAACGTGCTTTGTTGAACAACTCGGTTCCCTCGGTAAAAAAGGGACGGTTCTCCTGGAACTGTACTTCGAACGGTGTCAAGTTGTTGATGACATTGTCGGAGATAACCTGACCAAAATCGGGAACAAGCGTCATGTCAAGCGTGAAACTTTCATTCACGCCTACTCTCAAATCCATCCCCCCATTTTGAAACCCATCTCGCTCAAACCCGCCGGGTGCCGGAGAGCGGGCATACCCGGCCGATACATAAGGCGATAAACTCAGTCGCAATGGAGGCTCGATCGCTGTTAGTCCGGTTAGTACCCCGAACTGATTGGCAAATCCATCCAGCTGCGGATCGATCGGATTCCAAAAACTTCTTTCGTTGTTCCGACGGGTAAAACGCAAGGCTTGTATGCCCCAATCCTGTACGTCCTGCTTGGCAAACCGCAACGCACTGTAAGGAATCATCATTTCTACGGTCCACCCTCGATCGTGTATGCGCACCCGACTATCCCAAACCGCATCCCAGGATTTGTCCCCGTACATCCCGAAGGAACCCGTAAAGGCCGGCGTGATCCGGGCATCGGTTTGCACATTCACGGTGGTTACACCAAACTGAAATCCGTTTTGCTTGTCGTTATACGTATCAAAAAAAATGGAAAAGAAGTCAACATCCGCCTGCCCCTCCGCATCCCGGGGCGTGAACTGCTTGCGGATCAAACGAGGATCATCCGTCAACTCCGCTCCCACGTAGATCGCCTGATTATCGTACACGATCCGTACCGTAGCCGATTGCGGAGCCGGTGCACCCAGCTGCGGAAAAACCTGTATAAAATCGGTCAACGAAGCAGCCTGACTCCACACGGAGTCGGTAAGCAGTCCATCCAGTTTCGGAGCGCGGGCTACACAAACCGCCGAAGCTTTTTTGGGGGCCGGCTGGGCCAGGGCCAACTGAGAAAAACCCGCCAGGAGAAACAACAGTGGAAATATCCGCATGAAGATGCAAAAGTAGAAAAAGAAAGCAAGCCGGTCATACCAACTTGCGGTAAAAGGATCAAACCCCTTTAACTAATTCAAACGCTTCTTCAGCGAGCTGACTTGTTGTTGAAGTCCGTTGACCACATTGGCTAGCTGCGACATATCCCATCGATTCTGTGCCGGAGGACGGGAAATGACCACCTGCGCCTGCCACATTTCAATCACTTCCTCAGTGCTGACGGTGTATGGATGAAAAGAAGGATTGTCACTAACCAGCGTAAGCTTGTTTCTCTGTCGGCCGTTTTTCTGCACCCGCTTGTATACAATCCCTTCGTTTCGCGACACCACGATGCAAGGCGTATCGTTCTTTACTTCCTCCAGGTCGTTTACCTTCTCTCCTACGATCACCGATCCACTCGGCGTTGGCAACATCGAATCGCCCACGATCTCAAAAGCCCGATAACTACCGCCCGCCAGCATTGGAAGCGTAAAGGTGTTCAACTCATCGATGAACTCCGGATCGGCATAACCGGCTAAATAACCCGCGGCCGCCTTAACCGGCACAAAAGGGATTTCCGTTCGAGTACCCGCCATTTTCAGGGCGCGGCGCTTGGATAAATACGTTCCCTTCTGCTCGCTAAGGTCCTTTCGCAAAAGATCATCCAAGGTCAATTTGAACATGTCCCCGATCTGCTCCAAAACATCGATCCGAGGCTCAGCCCGCTCTTCCTCATAAGCGCCCAACAAGGAACGTTTGATGTTGAGTTTGTTGGCGAACTCCTCCTGCGTCCAGCCACGGAGCTTGCGTAAATACCGAAGGTTTTGATTTGCGTAGGCCATAAAACCTAATTTATTTAGTGCAATATGCTAAATATTTTAGAATTCTCCAAAAGATTTTTTGAGCGGCGGGCGATTACGGCAGGGGAATGATAAATTTGGGCACATGAAAAAGCCCGTTGCCCCTAAAAAACCCTCCTCTCGGAAACCCATTATTCTCATTACCAATGACGATGGGATCACGGCACCGGGCATTCAAAATCTGGTCGAGGCCGTGCGCGACCTGGGGCTGATCGTTGTGGTGGCGCCCGACAAACCTCAGTCGGGCATGGGGCATGCCATTACGGTGGGACACCTGCTCCGCCTACACAAATCGCATCAATTCGGTGAGATCGAGGCATACTCGTGCACCGGCACCCCGGTGGACTGCGTGAAATTGGCGGTAGATAAAGTTCTCCATCGTAAACCCGACCTCTGTTTATCCGGCATCAATCACGGGGGCAATCACAGCATCAATGTCATTTACTCCGGTACCATGTCGGCCGCCGTCGAGGCCGCCATCGAAAGCATTCCGGCTGCGGGATTTTCCTTGCTCGACTACAGCATTGAAGCGGATTTTACCGCCGCCCGGCACTATGCCCGCGAGCTGGTTCAACACATGCTCAATACCAAATTGGATCCACACACAGTATTCAATGTCAACGTTCCGGCTAAACCGTTGGAAACATTAAAGGGACTGCGTCTATGTCGTCAGGCCTATGCGAAATACGAGGAGGATTTCATGGAGCGACACGACCCTTACGGCAAACCCTATTATTGGCTGACCGGGGAATTCGTGAACCACGACAAGGGAAAAGATACCGACGTTTGGGCCCTGGAACACAATTATGTAAGTGTTGTGCCCGTTCAATATGATCTGACGCGCTTTGAACAACTCGAGCGACTCAAGAAAACCTGGAAATTATGATCCTGAAAAAAGATAATCTGCGACTTGGACTGACCTTGGGATTGGTTGGGCCCCTCCTCGGTCTGGTGATCATCTGGTTCTTGAAATTTGATCAGATCACCTTTGTCGAATTTTTGGAACAATATCTTTCCAGCAACCGACTCATCACCTCCATCGGCTCGCTGAGCCTACTGGCCAATGCCGTACTTTTCACGCTGTACATCAATACCGAGCGCGACGAAACCGCAAAAGGTATTTTTATTTCCACCGTGATCTACGGCATCGGGATCCTGGTCTTGAAAATCTTCAACTGATCCCTTGAAGTATTACATCATCGCCGGAGAAGCTTCAGGCGACCTTCAAGGCCGCTACTTGGTTCGCGCCCTGCGGCAACAAGATCCCCTGGCACAGATCCGCTGCTGGGGGGGCGATGGCATGAAAGAAGAAGGTGCCACCTTGGTCAAACATTTTCGCGACCTGGCCTTCATGGGATTTTTCGAGGTACTCCGCAACCTCCCCACCATCCTCCGAAATTTGAGCTTTTGCAAAAAAGATATCCAATCCTTTCATCCCGATGTAGTGGTGCTGATCGATTATCCCGGGTTCAACCTCCGCATCGCCCAATGGGCCAAATACGCCGGATATAAAGTTGTCTATTACATATCCCCCCAAGTATGGGCCTGGAAAGCAAACCGAGTGAACAGGATGAAAGAATGCATCGATCGCCTGCTGGTGATCCTGCCCTTTGAAGATGAATACTACCGAAAACACTGGAATTGGGAAGTCGACTATGTCGGTCACCCACTGGCACAAGTAACCGCCGAAAAACTGGCCACCCATCCACCCGTCGCCCATCCATCGAGCCAAGTGGCCCTGCTACCCGGCAGCCGCAAACAAGAGATACAAAAAAAATTACCGGTGATGCTGGCAGTCACCCGCCACTTCCCCCACCACCGATTCGTGGTGGCGGCAGCACCCGGATTGGACATGGAATTTTATCAATCCTTCCTGCACGGCTATTCCAATGTGGAGATCCGACAAGGGCATACCTATGACATTTTATTGGGATCAGACGCTGCGCTTGTTACCAGCGGCACGGCCACCCTGGAAACCGCGCTGCTCGGCATCCCGGAAGCCGTATGCTATAAAGGCAATCCGCTCAGCTATGCCATCGCCAAACGACTGGTTAAAATACCGTACATATCCCTCGTCAACCTGATCCTGGGTAAACCCGCGGTCAAGGAGTTCGTACAACATCAAATGAATGAGGAAAATCTTCGAAACGAATTGGATCAACTGCTGAATAACGAAGGAAGAAGAGTAGATATGAAAGCCGACTTTCAGACACTGCGATCGCAGCTGGAAATAGGCGGCGCCGCCGCTGAAAATGCCGCGCGGATCATTGTTCGGGAATTAGCGAAGTAACTTGACGGCCAAAATAACAAGACACAACAAAAAGATCAATAAGCTAATCCGATTGATGCCGTGCATGTAGCCGATCCACGCACTTTTGGGCCGATTGGGATCTTTTTTTCGCAAGTACAGATACTCCGCCAATTGTTTGATTACACTCATTATACAAATGTAACAAGCGATGGTTACGTTGGTTTACCCTATCTTTGTATTTCTTCTGTTAGCTCACATTGGGTACCCGCGGTTCCTTCCGCTTCTCGTTAGGGCATAATTGAAGGCGGATAATGGATCTCTTGATCGCCTTATCACATTTTTTTACTTAAATCATTTAACCAGTGAGTTTTCAACCCCTGGGGCTGATCGATCCGATCTTACAAGCCCTGCAACAACAAGGATACACCCATCCTACCCCCATTCAGGAAAAAGCCATCCCGGCCATCCTGCAACAACGTGACCTGCTCGGTTGCGCGCAAACCGGCACCGGAAAAACGGCTGCCTTCGTGCTGCCCGTGCTGCAACTGCTGCACGTGTCACCACCCTCTGCCGCCAAACGTCCCCCGATCCGAACCTTGATCCTGACCCCTACCCGTGAGTTGGCCATCCAGATCGGCGATAACATTGCCGCCTACGGAAAGAACCTTCCCCTTAAACACCTGGTGATCTTTGGAGGCGTGGGACAACAACCACAAGTAGACGGACTCAAACGAGGCATCGACATCCTAGTGGCTACACCGGGCCGTTTGCTTGATCTCATGCAACAAGGTTTTGTACACTTGAACGATATCCGATTCTTTATTCTGGACGAGGCCGATCGCATGCTCGACATGGGATTCATTCACGACGTACGCAAAGTGATCGCCAAACTACCGGTAAAACGACAAACCTTATTTTTCTCAGCTACCATGCCCCCGGAAATTCAACAACTCGCCGGAGAATTGTTGACCGATCCGATAAAAGTGGAAGTTACACCCGTCTCCTCCACCGCCGAGATGATCCAACAACACGTGTATCACACCAACCGTCAGACCAAAAAAGATTTGCTGATTCACTTGCTGGAGGATAAAAATCTTCGCTCCGTACTGGTCTTCACCCAAATGAAACATGCGGCGAATCGCCTGTGTGAACAACTCAGCAAAGCGGGTATCCGCGCCGAGGCCATTCACGGAAACAAATCACAAACCGCCCGCGTACAGGCCTTGGAGAATTTCAAGAGCCGTAAAACACGCGTGCTGGTGGCTACCGATATTGCTGCCCGCGGAATTGATATTGATGAGCTCAGTCACGTTGTGAACTTCGACCTGCCGAACATTCCGGAAACCTATGTGCATCGAATCGGAAGAACCGGTCGCGCCGGTGTCAGCGGCGTAGCCATCTCCTTGTGCGAGCCCGCCGAAAAACCATTTTTGCGCGATATCGAAAAATTGATTCGCAAGCATGTTCCCGTCGTAGCCGATCATCCTTATCCGGTTGATCCGAATGCGCCTGTTGAAGTAGCCGCAGCGTTGCAGCGCGTACCGCATGGAGGAAGACAAAAACGTCCGGTGTCCGGTGTCCGGAGTCCAATGAGAGAGCAAAAGCGTCCAATGAACAATGGCCAACGTCCAATATCAGAAAAGAAACGTCCGGTGTCCGGTGACCAAAAACGTCCGGTGTCCGGTGACCGGAGTCCGATGAGAGATAGAAATGGTTCGGTGTCAAACCAACCGACCCTGCCGCGTCGCAAACAGAACCGGGAGGCGGAAATGCCAAAACCCAATCCAATCAAGCAAGCCCCGCGTAACAACCAATCATCCGGTCATACCAATCCGAATGCGCCGTGGAATAAGCAGCAATTCGATGATCAGGTGGATCGGTGGTAGAGGCTTGGCAAGTATGCGTTGACTTGGTATATTTGCACCCCTTGGGGAACTAGCTCAGTTGGCTAGAGCGCTTGCATGGCATGCAAGAGGTCAGGGGTTCGACTCCCCTGTTCTCCACTAAGCCTGCGTTGAGATGCAGGCTTTTTTATGTCATTTTTTGTTTGAGAGAGTCCCGATTCTGCTTCAGACGTACTCCTTTTGGTCATTGAACGTGTGCTGGACCAGCTGTTGTTGCAACACAAAAATCCGGTGCAACTTTTAGACATCACGAGTAACGATAGCAATAGTTTAAATCATAAAATCTGACGCACATAGAAAATTAATCTTTTCCCGAGGGACGCAACCTCCACCCTGACCGGAAAACATTACAGGCAAACATGCTTCAAAATTCATGTAATCACGGAGCGGATGTTTGCCTATTCAGATGAAGACAACTACCTAACCCATTGGCATAATGATTTAATTATGAATATATTGTGGCATAAAAAAGATGAATTATAACACCGCTGCAACAGTAAATTCGGACAGCAATGATGAAGTTGACAAAGATTTTGCTAAACTTGTATACATAAAAAAATGTTCATGAAAACAAATTCAACAGTTTGGAAATTAATGCTGTTCGCATCCTTGACGTTTATTCTAACAGGTTGCTTAGAAACAGAAGTGCCCTTATCAAACAAAGCCGACAGAGTTCCTTCTAGTATTATGGGGACTTGGATCAAATCGGATCAGCTTAACGAAAAGGACAAGGACATTACAAAATTTAAAGTGGCACTTCTTCCCGGAAACCAAAACATCATCAAGATCGAAGAAATATCCTACTCCAAGGAAATGGAAAGTTGGAGCACAGATAGAACTTATGTAGGCCATCTTACCCGTATTGGCGATGATTTGTTTATTAGTTATTGCGAACCGGATGCTTCGGTGCTAGAAAGCGCCTACACAATGAGCGAGCATTTAACGAATACAAGCTGGAGAATTTGTAAGATAAGTTCTCGATTCAACCCATTCTACGTCCAATCGAAAAGTGATAACGTATCCATGATGAAACTTCGTTGGGTAACCGAAAACATATTGGACGAGATAAAAGAAATTCCTGTTCTATACAACTTGGTCGCCAGCCACAAAGATCTTAGCTGGTTCTACGACAAAGACGACGATCTGGTTTGGATCAAGTCAGAATAATGATGCCCAAAACGCGCATATGACTCAAACAAAAAATTTTTTTGTTTGAGTAGTTTGAAAAGTTTGAGAAGTTTGAATAGCTTAAGAGGTTGAAGAGTTATTACTCTCCCCAAATGCTTTCCTTACCGGCCAGCCACTGTTTTACATTGTCGGTGGTGACGGACTTGGGCCGCTCCAATGGGAATCCCAGAGCACGATCCCAGCAAAGACTGCTCAATACACCCAATGCGCGGCTTACTGCGAACAACACGGTATAAAATTCATACTCCACCATGCCATAGTGCACCAGCAAAGCGCCGCTGTGTGCATCGACGTTTGGCCAGGGATTCTTGATCTTGCCCAGCGATTGCAAAATGGGCGGAACAGTATCGTATATGTTCCAAACCGTATTCACCAACTTATCATCGGGCATGTGTTTTTTTCCAAATTCCATCTGCGCAGTGAAACGCGGATCGGTCTTGCGCAGTACAGCATGACCATATCCCGGAACCACTTTCCCCTCGCTCAAGGTTTTCTTTACATAGTCCGCAATCTGCTCCTTGGAAGGAAGATCTGTTTGTAGTTCGGCTTGCATTTCAAAGATCCACTTGATCACTTCTTGGTTGGCCAAGCCGTGCAGGGGACCCGCCAAACCGTTCATACCGGCCGCATAGCTCAGGTAGGGATCGCTCAGGGCCGAACCAACCAGATGCGTCGTATGTGCCGATACGTTACCACCCTCATGATCGGCGTGGATGGTCATGTATAACCGCATCAATTCCTTGAAACTCTCATCGCTGTAACCCAACATATGCGCAAAGTTTCCCGCCCAATCCAACATTCCATTGGGTTGAATGTGTTCGCTGTTCTTGTATTTACGGCGGTAAATATAGGCGGCGATGCGGGGTAAGCGGGATAAGAGGATGATGCTGTCGTCAAAAATGGGCAGCCAATAATCTTTTTTATTGATGCCCTCTGCATATTTCTGCTGAAAATAGCTCTCGGTCTGCAAGGCCATCACACCAACTACGAACATGGTCATGGGATGGGTGCTGATCGGAAGCGCATCGATGGCTTCAAACACATGCGTGGGCACATGGCTTCGGCGTTGCAAGACGGAGGTGACGTGATTGGCCTCGTCCTCCGTTGGCAAATCTCCCACGAGCATCAAATAAAACAATCCCTCGGGAAGCGGTTCCTGTCCACCGGGTGCCTTGGGCAGTTTTTTTTGCAGCTCGGGAATCGAGTACCCACGAAACCGGATACCCTCTTGCGCATCCAACAAGGATGTTTCTGTGACCAAGCCGGTGATGCCCCGCATACCTTGGTAGATCTGTGCAAGGGTAACCTCCCCAAGCACTTTATTTCCATGCTCTTTGAGCAAATCTTTGATCTCCAGCGCAAGGGCATCGGCTTTTGCCTTGAAGCGGTCTTTTATGATTCCCATGGGACGAAAATTTTAATCTTGACAAGCACCCGGAAACGGGTACGCGAAATTACTAAAGACCGAATCGGGAAAAAAATATCTTGATACCGAGAAACGGAATTATTTGGGTGTGCGCCGATACATCCAAAGAGCTACCCCACCAAAGACCAGATTAGGCAACCAGGCAGCCAGGAGCGGTGAAAAATTTCCCTTTACCGCAAAGACCGTGGAAAATCGGTCGGAGAGGATGTACAAGGATGCGATGGCGATTCCGATGGCCAGGTGCACACCGCTCCCGCCCCGCGTTTTTCGGCTGGCCACCACCACTCCAATGAGGGTCAGCAAGACCACGCTCACCGGTGTAGCCGTTCGCCGGTACCACTCCACCTCCATGCTGCTGAGTCCCTCCGTCCCCCGTAACCGCTCCCGATGGATCAAAGCCTTCAATTCCGGAGTGGTGAGCTTGTCTTTCAGATAGTCATCCCGTCGGAGCTCCTCGGGCCGCAGGGTCATGGCCAGCACCATCGTGTCGAGGTATCGGATCCGCTCGCCTACCGAATCCACATTCCGCTCCACCACCCGGTAAAGCTTCCACTTAAGCAGCGAGGTGTCCCAAGTCATAGTTTCGCCACGCAAATTGTAATAAACCCGATTCCCCCTGATCCGCTCCAGAAAAAATCCCCGGGCGGTACGGCTGGCGGTATCGTAATCGCGTATGCCCACAAACGTGTTGGTGTCAATGCGCCGGTAAAAGCAATGCGCGCAGGTACTGAGTAATGCATTGCGGGTGGGATCGTTTTGATCGATGTACTTGGACTGAAATTCCGCGCGTATGATGTTGGCCTTCGGGATCCAATACCGACTGCCAAACCATAACAACAGGGCCAACAGTATGCCTCCCAACCAATAGGGCCGGAGAAAGCGATTATAGGGTGTGCCACTGGCTAAAATGGCTATGATCTCCGAGCGGGCCGCCATCCGGCTGGTGAAGAAGATGACCGCAATGAAGACAAACAACGGAAACAGCAAACTCCAGATATAGGGCACAAATCCGAAATAGTATTTCTCTAGGATCTGTCTCGTATTGAATTTTGCCCGCACAAAATCATCGGCGTGCTCGCTGCTGTCCACCGCCACAGCTACCAAGGTGAATAGCACCAGGCAGAAAAAGAAGGTGACCAGAAATTTTTTGAGGATATACCAGTCGATTCGTTGCACGAGGGCAAATCTAATCCAAAAACCGGCGGCCAGCCGTTAAAATCGACTCAACATTTTTGACGGAGACGGACCACCATTTCTGCTTTCCAGGAGGAGAAGTCGCCCGCCACGATATGCATCCGTGCCTCCCGCACCAACCACATATAAAAAGCCAAATTATGAACGCTGGCCAACGTGTAGGCGAGATACTCCTTTGCCTTGAACAAATGCCGTAAGTAGGCCTTGGTGTATTGCTGACTGACCGGATTGGACAAACCCGGGTCCAAGGGCGAAAAATCTTTCTCCCATTTTTGATTGTCAATGTTCACGACTCCTTCTGTTGTAAAAAGCATCGCATTGCGCCCATTTCGGGTGGGCATCACACAATCGAACATGTCTACGCCCAGCGCAATACACTCTAAAATGTTCCAAGGCGTACCCACTCCCATCAGGTAACGAGGCCGGTTTTGCGGCAAGTGCTCGCAACACCATCCACAGATTTCATACATCACCGGCTCGGGCTCCCCCACACTCAATCCCCCAATGGCATTTCCCACCGCCTGCTTTGAGTCGATGTAGTCGCAGGACTCCTTCCGCAAATCTTTGAACGTTCCTCCTTGTACAATGGGAAACAGATTCTGTGAATAGCCGTATTTCGGGGGAGTCTGATGAAAATGTTGCCAGCACCGGTCCAACCAGCGATGGGTCAGCTCCATCGAACGCTTTGCATAAGCATGATTGCAGGCACCCGGCGGACACTCATCAAAAGCCATGAGAATATCGCCGCCGATCGTTCGCTGAATATCCATTACCCGCTCCGGGGTGAATAGGTGTCGGCTTCCATCGATGTGTGACTGAAACGTAACGCCCTCTTCCTCGATTTTTCGGGTACCGGAAAGGGAAAACACCTGATACCCCCCACTGTCGGTTAAAATGGGCCTGTCCCACCCATTGAACCGATGCAAGCCGCCGGCCGCCTCCAATACGTCTAACCCCGGACGCAAATAAAGATGGTAGGTATTTCCCAGTATGATGGAAGCGTTTACCTCTTCCCGCAGTTGTTGTTGGGTGACGGCCTTTACGCTTCCCACCGTACCCACCGGCATAAAGATGGGTGTCTCGATGCAACCGTGATCCGTTTCCATCACACCAGCTCGGGCGGCAGAAAGCAGATCGGTATGCACGCACTGAAAAGAAAGCATTGGCATAAAGGTAAAGTTCGTTGATGCGGACGGAAGCACAGCATTGTGGAAAGCTTTTTCGAAGAAATGTTTTTCTGGCTGACCTCGATATTTACTTTTGTGCCCATGCCAATAGAGAACTGGGGAGCGATCATCTTTTACATATTTGCGAGCATCAGTGGGATCCAGCTATTTTACTACTCCTGGTTTTTCGCCCGCGTCGCCTTCTACAAGAAAAAATCCCGCAGCGGAACGATCCAACACCCGGTGTCGGTCGTGATCTGTGCACGGGACGAAGACGAAAACCTGGCCCGCAACCTGCCCGGCGTGCTGGTACAGAAATACCCCACCACCCATGAAGTCGTGGTGGTAAACGACAATTCAGTAGATGACTCCAAGTACATTTTACAGGAACTAAAAAAAACATTTCGCTCGCTACACGTGGTCGATCTCACACAAGAAGCAAAACTCATCTCGGGAAAAAAATATCCCCTCTCCATCGGTATCCGGGAAGCAAAACATGAGATCCTGTTGCTGACCGATGCCGATTGTGTGCCCTCCAGCGAGGACTGGATGTTCAAAATGCAAGATGCCTACGACGAAGGCATTGAAGTAGTACTGGGATACGGGGCTTACCACCGAAAAAAAGGACTGCTGAACAAGCTCATCCGGTTTGAAACCTTCCACACGGCCCTGCAATATCTTTCCTATGCCCTGGCCGGAATTCCCTACATGGGCGTCGGCAGAAATCTCTCTTACAAAAAAGATCTTTTCCTGCGCAACCGCGGATTCTCCTCCATCAACCACATCCCCAGCGGCGACGACGACTTGTTCATTAATCGCGTGGCTACAAAGAAAAATACCCGCGTCGTGCTCGATCCAGATGCCATCACCCGTTCCATTCCCAAAACCACCTGGTCGGGTTGGTTGCGACAAAAATCACGCCACTATACCACTGCGAAATTTTACAAGCCCAAGCATAAATTCTTACTTGGTCTTTATTTCATCACCCAATTCATCTATTACCCCCTATTTATTCTGGCCCTCTGCTTCTTCGACTGGCGCTGGGTATTGGGCGTTTTTGGCATTCGATTCCTATGGCAGACAATCGTCCTCTACCGATCCATGCGTAAATTAGGAGAAGGCGATCTCTGGCCTTGGTTCCTGCTACTGGACATGTGGATGTTCTTCTATTATCTCATCTTTGCCCCAGCCCTCTGGCGTCGGCCTACCCGCAGCTGGAATTAGATACATGGACATCCTCCTGAAATATTTTTCGGATTTCACACCCCAACAAACCGAACAGTTTGCGGCATTGGAAGAACATTACCGCGACTGGAATCAAAAGATCAACGTCATCTCCCGAAAAGATATTGACGCCCTCTACGAACGCCACGTGCTTCACTCCCTGAGCATCGCCGCTGCTTTTGACTGGATGCCCGGTACCAGCGTGATCGACATTGGGTGCGGCGGCGGATTTCCGGGACTGCCCCTCGCCATCTACTACCCCCACGTGACATTTCACCTGGTTGACAGCATCGCCAAAAAACTCACCGTAGTAAACCAGATCGCCGAAGCCATCGGCCTCCAAAACCTAACCACCCAACACGCCCGGGCCGAATCCATCCGCGATCGAACATTCGACTTCGCCGTCTCCCGCGCCGTGGCCGCTCTCCCCGAACTTTGGTCCTGGGCCAAACCCCTGCTCAAATCCCCCAACAAAACGCTTCCCGGCAATCACCCACCCGGATTGATCTGCCTGAAAGGCGGTGACCTGAATGAGGAAATACAACAAAGCGGTAGCCTCCCCTGTATCGTGCGCGTCAAAGATCTTTTTCCGGAACCCTTCTTCGAAGACAAATACCTGCTCTATCTAGCAAAATAGTCTACCGCAAAGTAGTATATTGAATTCTCGGCGAGAGACTGAATTTTACCCCATGAGTAAGATCGGCGTTGTACTAGTGGAGGACCAGGCGGACATGCGTTCGGTGGTTAAAGACATTATCAATCTTTCGGCGGATTGCATTTGTTTGGGTGCGGCTGGTACGCCTGCGGAGGCGCGGGAATTTACTCTAACGATGAAACCAGAGGTGGTGTTGATGGATGTGCACCTGAATGCATCGGAGAACGGGATCGATCTGATCCGCGAATTGAAGCAGAAGTTACCTGAAACACAATTCATGATCTTTTCTGTTTTTGAGGATGAGGACACGATCTTCGATGCGTTGCAGGTCGGAGCGACGGGTTATCTGATCAAGCAAACCGATCCACCCGACATGCTGGAGGCCATCAAGGATTTATCGCAAGGGGGTGCGCCCATGAGTGGCACGATCGCTCGCAAAGTGATCGCCAATTTTCAAGCGCAGCCCGATCGAAAAATTTCATCGAAATCCGCCGACATGCATACCTTAACCATACGCGAGCGGGAGATATTAGAGCAATTGGCCAGGGGCCTCATTTACAAAGAGATCGCGGCGAACGTAAATTTATCGCCGGAAACGGTTCGCAAGCACGTGTATAATATCTATCTGAAACTGCACGTGTCCAACCGCGTAGAGGCCGTCAATCGGTTTTACGGTCGCTGATCACCAACTCAGGGACAGTTTATTGTTACTTCGGTTGATGTCCGCCATACGCAGCGAAGCGTCGATCTCCAACAGCCGAATATCTGCCAATTTTCGATTACACGTCAGCGTATATACCTCGTGCGTCCATTTCCAGGGAGCGTACGAAAAACGGGCGATAGAATCCTCTGCCGGTTTTTGTCCATACATCAGATCCAGCGGGATGTAATGGTTCTCGACTGAGTTATCGGTAAATCGAATTTGCAAATCGATGGGCATTGGCATGAGTCCGATGCGACGTAAGCGGATCTTGGTCTGCCCGTCTACTTCATAGAGCGAATCAATGCTGTAATCAATGGTTTTTGTAGAGTATACCCAATACTCTTTATACCAATCCAATTTCAAGCCGCTTCGCTTTTCAGCCAAGCGTATAAAATCCGATGCGTTCGGATGCTTGAAGCGCCATTGCTGATAATAATCCAGCAACAATTGATCGCGCCTAGCTGCGCCCATGACATATCCCAGTTGCTCCAGGAACACGGCTCCTTTTATATAAGCGGCGGCGGAGTAAGCGGAATTGGTATTGAAATGGTCGGCGTGTGTAGTGAGGGGCTCCTCTCTTCCACTCTTCACCAAACTTAGATACCCTTGATAACTTCCTTCGTACGCAAATCCTGTATTTCCCTCTAGTAGCGCGCTGATTCGGTCTTCGGAATAGGAGGTAAAGCCCTCGTCCATCCAGGCATAGAGCAATTCGTTTGTTGCCATTAATCCGTGATACCAATTGTGCAGCCACTCGTGCAACCAGGCACCCGGCCCAACCAGTAAGGTAGCCATTGGATATTCCATTCCCCCATCCCCGCCGTGAATGAAGGAATATTGACGATATGGATACACGCCAAAGGTTTTTTCGATCATTGGAAACGCCCGTGCTGCATCGTCCAATACTTTTTCCCATTGAGCCGGAGTCGCGTTACTCATTTTGTACAGTAAATGCAACGTAACGCTGTCGTTGACCTTTCGGGTTTTATGGATGTACTCAGGATCTGCCGCCCACATAAAATCATGTACGTTGGGCGCATTAAATCGCCACGTCAGCTTAGGGGTAGCGGGACGTTTCACGACGGCCTTCTCCGGCTCGTAGCCGTACCCGATCTCCAGAGGGTTTTGCAAATACCCCGTTCCGCCCAGAATGTAATTTCGATCGATCGAGATATTCACCTCATAATCGCCCCAGACCCCATAGAATTCCCTTCCTACATAGGGAGTCGGATGCCAACCCTCATAGTCGTATTCACAGAGCTTGGGATACCACTGACTCATGGAATAGCGAACCTTGGAGGTCGCGTTATCCCGACCACTGCGCCGGATCTGTAAAGGCACCTGCGCTTCAAACTCCATCTCCAACTTTACCTTGGTATGCGGCAAGATGGGTTTGTCCAACGTTACCTCTAAAATAGTCTCCCACTCTTGGTAAGCTTGTGCCCGTCCATTCATTTTCAAGGAAAGTACCTTCTGGTAGCCAATCTCATTGGGACGAAGGTTGGCAATCCGATCGCGCACGCGCATGTCCCAGTCGGCGCCACGCCCAGTTGGAATGGTTCCCTGACGGCGACTCCGCACATCCATCATGCTGCCCGGTTGAAACGCATTGAAATAAAGATGATAGAATAACTTATACAGGGTATCCGGAGAATTATTCCAGTATTCAAGCTGTTGCTTTCCGGTGAATCGGTTAGTCGCAACATCCATATCAATATCCATCTTGTACTTCACGCGCTGTTGCCAACGATCGGGTTGTGCCAGTACCGACTGAGAAATCAAGCAGCATGCAAAAAATAGTATTGAGGACCGCATAAAAAAAGATTTAATGATTAGGTTATTCGTTTCCGGCAACGACGATCACGAGCTCGCCTTTGACGCCTTTGTTTTTAAAATGCTCAGCCACTTCCTCCAAAGTACCGCGTGCGGTTTCCTCGTGCAACTTGGTGAGTTCTCGACTCACCGAGCAGCGCCGCTGCGCCCCGAACACCGCTTGAAACTCGTGGAGGGTTTTTTCCAGTCGGTGAGGCGATTCATAAAAAATCAAGGTACGAGACTCCTCTGCCAATTGTTTCAGCAGGGTTTGCCTTCCTTTTTTCTGTGGAAGAAATCCTTCGAAACAAAATCGGTTGGATGGAATACCGCTGTTCACCAATGCCGGCACAAAAGCGGTGGCTCCGGGCAGTGTTTCGACGGGGATGCCCACGCGGATCGCTTCGCGTACCAACAAAAAGGCCGGGTCAGAGATCCCGGGCGTACCCGCATCGGTGATCAAGGCCATTTTTTTTCCACTCATCAGCTGATTCACCAAATGCGTCAAGACTTGATGCTCATTGTGCTGGTGGTACGGCGTGATCGGCTTCTCGATCGAATAATGCTTTAATAATACAGAACTGGTTCGGGTATCCTCGGCTAGTATGAGGTCTACCGTGCGAAGAACCTCCAAAGCTCGAAGGGTAATATCTTGGAGGTTACCGATGGGTGTTGGAACCAGATAAAGCATGGCTATGAATCAACGTGTACCTCGTAATACTCCATCACCGCATTGCAAAGCAATTGCTTGGCACAAGAATCCGCTACGGCGCGGGCCTGGTCTATATTGGCCGCCTCCACATTCAACGTGATCTTTTTCCCTATACGAACGTCTTTAACCCCCGTGATGCCCAAGCTGGACAGTCCACCCAGGACTGCCTTTCCTTGAGGATCCAGCAAATCTTTCAGTGGCATAACGTGTACGTGAACCGTAAAATTCATCGGATTCGTTTTTGGAAAAACAAAGATACGAGAACGTAGGTGGCAAAAATGGGTAGTGCAGCCGACCACCTCATCCAAAACGTCAAGCCCACACCGATTCCTAGGAATAGGTATCGAGCCTGATTTTCTTTCCAACCAAACGAATGCATTTTGATGTTCATCATGGGCAATCGAACCACCATGGCCGCCGAAAGAATGAAGGAAATCAAGTACAAAAACCATGGTTCCTGCAACCAGCGTACCAGCCAGGATCGACCCTCCATCCAATACGCGAGCGGGAAGGAAGCAACGGTTAATCCCACCATCGGCGAAGGCACCCCTTCAAAATGATCCAACTTCGGCGGGGTGATATTGAAACGAGCCAACCGCCATGCAGCGGCCAACGGTATCAGAAAAGCCGGTAATAAATTCAAGACGGAGGCATCCATAGCCGTCTGCTCGGTCGACCAACCCAGTCGAAAAAAAGAAAATAAGATCATCCCCGGCGCAACGCCAAACGTAACTACATCCGCCAGCGAATCCAACTGAATCCCCATCGCCGAGTCAGCCTTTAATAACCGAGCCAATCGACCATCAAAGAAATCCAATACCGCCGCAACGCCTATGAATACAGAAGCCATCCCAATCGAAGCCGGTAAATCGAAAAAAAGAGTACCCTGATCCGTTGAAACCAGCACCATGCCTTCGGTCAACAAAAAAGCAATGGCCAGACAACCACATAGCAAATTCAGCAGGGTAAGTAAATTGGGTATGAATTTCATCGAGTCGACTTTTTCATGCAGGTTTCAATATCGTCCACGGTGATGGGAATGTTTTTCATTAGGTCCTGATTCCCCGACCGGGTAATCCATACATTGTTTTCGATCCGGACCCCCATTTTCTCTTCCTCTATATAAATGCCGGGTTCTACCGTAAACAACATGCCCGCCTGAATGGGCGCCGTACGCGTGCCCAGGTCGTGTACATCAATGCCCAAATGATGCGAGATGCCGTGGTAAAGATATTTCCGGTAGGCCCGATTCTCCGGATCCTCATTTTTGACATCCGATTTGCGCAACAACCCAATCTTGAGGAATTGCTGCGTGGCCGCCTCCCCTACTTTGTCCGTATAATCCAAAATAGTGATGCCGGGCTTCAACAACGATTTGGCATAATCATGCAAATGCAAACAAGCATTGTATACGGTTTTTTGGCGACGCGTGAATTTCCCATTCACCGGAACGGTCCGGGTCAGATCGGCACAATACCCGCCATACTCCGCCCCAAAATCCATCAACAACAATTCGCCGTCGCGGCATTCCTGATTGTTGCTAACATAGTGCAACGTACGGGCCCGATCACCGCTGGCGATGATGCTGCCATAAGCCGGACCGGTAGCGCGCTGCGATAAGAATGAATGCCAGATCTCGGCTTCGATCTCGTATTCCATCACCCCCGGACGAATAAATTCCATTACCCGGCGAAACGTTTTATCGGTGATCTGAATGGCTTTTTTTACCACCTCTACCTCCTCGCGGGTTTTAATGGCACGCAGGTCTTTCATCAGCACCGCCGCCCGCTGGTATTGATGCAGCGGATAACGGGCCTTCATCTCATCGATGAACCGATACTCGCGCGTTCGAAGCAAACTGGACTTCCGATCGTTTTCATTGCTGTCCAAATAAATGTACTCCGCCAAATGAATCCAAGGTTGAAGAAGCGCATCAACGCTATCCAGCCAAACAATGGTCTGTATGCCGCTGATGTCCCTCGCTTCGCCGGCACGGAGCCGCTTCCCATCCCATTTCTCCTTGAGCTCGTTGGGGCGGACCAACACCAATACCTCGCGGTACTTGGGATCGGGATTGTCGGGAAACAAGATCACCATCGAATCTTCCTGTGTTACGCCCGATAGCCAAAACAAATCACTGTTCTGCTTGAACGGATAATGGGCATCGGCATTGACAGGCACTTCGTCGTTGCTGACGAAAATGGCAATGGCGTTTTTCTTCATTCGGGACTGAAATCGAGCCCGGTTCCGGACAAAAAGGGCCGAATCCAATGGTGTGTATTTCATGTCAAAATTTTATAACTCATTCAAAATTAACGGAAAAAACAAGTAAAAACCAGGCATCACACAGGCCTGATCCGTTAAAAATCAATCCCATTTGTTGAACGGGTGTTCGGAAATCCGGTAGATTTACCGTCCAAATACGAACGAATGTCAGCACGTATAATCCAACTCCCGGAATGGCAAATTCAACAAGATACCACGATACACTACCAGTCCGCTCCCGATACCTTGGTTCAGGATACACTCCGAATGCAGGAAGGAACGCTGGCCGACTCAGGAGCACTGGTGATCAAGACCGGAGAATTCACCGGACGATCTCCCAAGGATAAATTTCTAGTCAAGGATAGCCTGACCGAGCAAACGGTGAACTGGAACGATTTCAACCAGGCCATATCTCCGCAATCATACGGATGTATCCGCGACGATGTCAAAACCTACCTGAGCACCTTGAAGGAAGTGTGGGTGCGGGATTGTTTTGTGTGTGCCGATCCGCGCTACCGGTTGAAGGTGCGGGTGATCTCGGAAAAACCGTGGACCAACTTGTTCGCTTATAATATGTTTATTCGTCCCGCTGAGTCGGATCTGGAAGGATTTGCACCGGACTGGACCGTTGTATCCGTTCCCGGTCTGCACCTCGATGCCAAACGATGCGGTACGCGCCAGCACAATGCCTCGGTGGTTTCGATGAGCGACAAGCAGATCCTGATCGCCGGAAGTGGATACACGGGAGAAACCAAAAAAGGTGTCTTTACGATCTTAAACTATGTACTGGTAAAAGAACAGGGTGTGCTGAGCATGCATTGTAGCGCCAATCTGGGTCCGGCCGGCGATACCGCCATTTTCTTTGGATTAAGCGGAACGGGGAAAACCACCCTGAGTGCCGATCCAAACCGAAAATTGATCGGCGACGATGAACATGGCTGGTCGAACGACGGCATCTTCAATTTTGAAGGAGGATGTTATGCGAAGACCATCAACCTCACTGAGGAAAAAGAACCCGAGATCTTTCATGCCATCCGCCCGGGGGCACTGCTAGAGAACATCAACTTCTTTCCCGGCACCAACCGCGTAAATTTCGATGATGCCGGTATCACCGAGAACACGCGGGTATCCTATCCGCTGCATTACATCAGCAATGCAGTAGAGCCCTCGGTTGGCAGATTGCCCAAAAATATTTTCTTCCTGACCTGTGATGCATACGGAGTTCTGCCTCCGATCTCCAAATTGACCCCCGGCCAAGCGATGTATCAGTTCATATCCGGATATACCGCAAAAGTTGCGGGTACCGAGGCCGGCGTAACCGAACCCAAACCAACTTTCAGTGCCTGCTTCGGCGCACCGTTCTTTCCCTTGCATCCGGGCGAGTACGCGCACTTGTTGGGCGATAAAATGCAGGAGAATAAAGTGAATGTGTGGTTGATTAATACGGGGTGGACCGGCGGTGCCTACGGTACCGGCCACCGCATGAAACTTTCCCTGACCCGCGCGATGATTACCGCGGCGCTGGAAGGAAAACTAAATGCCGCTGAGTATTCGAATGATCCGGTATTTGGATTGGCGATCCCGGATCAATGTCCCGGTATACCCACTGAGGTCCTTAACCCACGCAATACCTGGAGCGACCCGGCTGCGTATGATACAAAGGCAAAATATCTGGCGGGACTATTCGTAAAGAATTTTGAAAAATACGCCAGCGGCGTGAGTGCCGAGGTGTTGGCGGCGGCTCCGAAAGCTTAAAACAACCCGTGTAATTCGGCGTCGACTCGACGGATGATCTCGCCGAGGTCTTCCTCCCGCTCTCCGAATTTTAGCTTATCAACATCGATGATGAGCAACTGTCCCTCTTTGTATTCCCCGATCCATTTTTGATAGAAATCATTGAGGCGCTTCAAATAATCGAGCCGGATGTTCTCCTCGTAATCCCGGCCACGCTTTTGGATCTGTCCCACCAGCGTGGGAACCGAAGCCTGCAGATAGATCAGTAAGTCGGGGGGGCGGACCAGCGACTTGAGCGTTTGAAAAAATTCAAAATAGTTCTCAAAATCGCGCTTGCTCATCAGGCCCATCTCATGCAGGTTGGGCGCGAAGATGTTGGCATCCTCGTAAATGGTACGGTCCTGTATGATGGTCTCGGTTCCTTGTTGGATCTCAACGAGCTGACGAAGCCGGCTGTTCAAGAAATAGATCTGAAGATTAAAACTCCACCGGGGCATGTCCTCATAGAAATCCATCAGATAGGGATTGTGATCCACATCCTCAAAATGAGGGATCCAGCGATAATGTTTGCTTAGCAGTTCCGTGAGAGTGGTCTTACCGGCACCGATGTTACCGGCGATCGCAATGTGTTTTGCTTTTTTAGCCTTTGCCATAATTGTACATACCGGTACCATCCGACCGGGCGGACAAAATACTCCGAATTTTCGGATTCAGCCCCTTTCCGGGATAATTTTCAAAAATAGTTCAGTCCCATCGCTGTCCGTACCGCTGTTAGGGTCTGCGCCGCACTGGCCCGGGCCTTCTCGGCTCCGAGTTGCATCACTTTTTTCAGGTATTGCTCGTCGGCCTGAATATCCGCCGCGCGGGCCCGGATCGGAGCGATGAAACCAACCATGTCCTCCCCCAACTGCTTTTTCATATCGCCATACCGGATCGTACACGAATCATACGCGGCTTCGAAGTGGGCGATCACATCCGGGGCACTGACCAGCCGCATCAGCACAAAAAGATTTTCTATGTAATCGGGCTTGGGTTGAGAGGACTCAGTCGGACCCGCATCCGTTTTTGCCTTCATCAATTTTTTTCGGATCGAATCGTCGTCGTCCGCCAAATAAAGCGTGGCGTTTTGATTTTCGCTCTTGCTCATCTTTCCCACGCCGTCCAGACTAGGCACTTTCACGAGTTCCTTCCCATAATTAAAGGCCTGTGGCTCGGGGAAGATATCGCCATACCGATGATTGAATCGCTGGGCAAAATTGCGCGCCATTTCCAGGTGTTGCTCTTGATCCTTTCCCACCGGAACCAAGTTGGCCCGATGCAATAGAATGTCGGCTGTTTGCAACACCGGATAGGTCAGCAATCCGGCATTGATGTTGTCGGGTTGCAAACGAGCCTTGTCCTTGAATGTGGTGGTCTTTTCCAACTCGCCTTTATAGGCGAGCATGTTGAAATAGAGATATAGCTCGGTGGTTTCCGGTACGTGACTCTGGCAATAGAGCGCCACTTTCTCCGGATCGAGTCCGCAGGCGATGTTCTCTGCCAACACCCGTGTCACGCTCTCCCGCAAGGTTCGGTTATCGGGGTGCGTGGTGAGCGAATGGAGGTCGGCCACCATGAAAAAACACGGATATTCCTCTTGCATCCGAACGTAATTACACAGTGCCCCGAAAAAATTTCCCAGGTGCAGGTAGCCGGTGGGACGAATGCCACTCATCACGATATTTTGGGAAGACTGCATAGGTGGGCTAAGGTAAGAATAAGTGCTCAGTTGAGTTTATCTTTACCCTCGGAAAGGGCTGCATTAAAAATTCCGAATCCGTTATGTCAAACGAGATCATCCGGTTGGATCAGATTCAGAAGAGCTACTTCATGGGCAAACACGAGCTGCAGGTATTGAAGGGCTTGTCCTTACTCATTCACGGTAACGAGTACGTGGCCCTGATGGGTCCGTCGGGTTCCGGGAAAAGCACCCTGATGAACATCATTGGCTGTCTGGATACTCCTTCCGGCGGAAAATACATTTTAAACGAAAAAGATGTGAGCCAGATGCAGGACGATGATCTGGCCGATGTGAGGAATAAAGAGATCGGATTTGTGTTTCAGCAATTCAACTTGCTGCCCCGTTTAACGGCAGTGGAAAACGTAGCCCTGCCATTGGTCTATTCAGGCATGAAAAAAAAGGAGCGAACCGAAAAAGCGATGGCGATGTTGGAGTTGGTGAGTCTGACCGATCGAAGCCACCACAAGCCAAATGAATTGTCGGGCGGTCAGTGCCAGCGGGTAGCCATTGCGCGTGCGTTGGTGAATGATCCGTCGCTCATTCTAGCCGATGAGCCTACCGGTAACCTCGATTCCAAAACCTCCTACGAGATCATGGAGATCTTCGATCAAATACATGGCCGGGGCAATACCATCGTGATCGTCACGCATGAAGAAGACATTGCCAACCATGCCCGCCGGGTGGTTCGTTTACGAGATGGCGTGATCGAAAGCGATAAACAAAATCAGCCCAAGCAAACTTTTGCCTGAGTCAATTCAAACCTTCGTGGGCTCACGTTGTTAGTCCCCATATAAGCACTCAAAATGGCCCTGAAGATCTATACCAAAACCGGCGACGATGGCACTACTTCCCTGATCGGAGGCACCAAGGTCCCCAAATCCCACCTGCGCATTGAAGCATACGGAACCGTGGATGAGTTAAACTCGTATTTGGGGCTCTGCATCGATCTGCTCAGCGATGAAAACAGCCGAAAACTGCTTCGGGAAGTACAAGACCGCTTGTTCACCATCGGCTCGGCCCTCGCTTGCGACCCAGTGAAAGAACCGGGCATGAAGCTGCCCGACCTGAAGGAGACCGATGTGCAGGTATTGGAAAAAGAGATCGACCGGATGACCGGCGAACTACCGGCCATGAAAAATTTCATTCTGCCCGGCGGGCATCCCACCCTTTCGCACCTGCACATTGCCCGCTGCGTTTGTCGCCGTACCGAGCGGCATTGCGTGCGCCTCGAATTGGAGGGAGAAGAAGTAGCTCCACTAATCATTCAATACCTGAATCGACTGAGCGACTATCTGTTTGTGCTTTCCCGTTACGTCGGGCAGCAATTGAACATCTCCGAGATTCCTTGGAAACCAAGGGTCTGAGTATTTGACCGAGGGATCGGGATTTTTCTTTCTACTTTCGGGAATATGATGAAGAAAATTATCCTGCCTCCTCTCGCGTTTTTCTTGTTGACGCTTGGAGCCTGTAGACCCGACAACCCATCCCCGAATCCAACCTTTCCGTTGGTCGACACTACGGTGAACAATCTGGACTATGGCGACGACCCCTTACAAAAATTAAACCTGGCCTTGCCGGGCTTTCGAAACGGGCAAACGCCGCTGGTGATGATTGTGCATGGAGGCGGGTGGGTCACGGGCGACAAATCGGAGTTTCAATTTTTGTCAAACGGGCTCAAACAACGCGGATTCGCCGTAGCCAACGTGAATTACCGGCTTTCCACTAACAATCCCGACAATTACAAGATGCAGCTGGATGACCTCGACAGCGCCATCCAATACTGCTTCCGCAAAGCGACCTACTATACGTTCAGCAATCAAAAAATTTATTTGGTCGGGCACAGTGCCGGCGGACATCTATCGCTGGCACTTAGCTATACCCGCAACGGTAGTGGCAAAATAAAGGCCGTCGCTTCGCTGGCCGGACCCACCGATCTATTTGCTATGGCATATTACAACAACGTGGTCTATGGAACGGTATTAACTACGTATCTGGGAATCCCTTTGTTGCCGGTAACCTCCACTTCGGAGCAACGTTACAAATCATGTAGCCCCCAATACCAGGCTACCTCCACCGCACCGGCCACCATTTTCTTTCACGGCGCGCTCGACCCCATCGTTAACCCCGATCAAAGCAGTACGCTGCACAGCCGGTTGGGTGTCCTGGGCGTGGATAGACGCCTGATCAGCTATCCACTGACATTTCATGATTGGTGGACCGACAACGTCAAAGTGACTAACACGCTGGATGAATTAAAGAGCTGGTATTTGGCGCACCCCTGATATAGACCTGATCGAGATCAGCTCAGCTGCCCGTCCCGGATCCGCAAACACCGATCGCTGAGCGCGGCGAGTTCCTCGTTGTGCGTTACGATCAGAAAGGTTTGTTTCAATTGATCGCGCAGGTCAAAGAACAACCGATGCATATCCTGGGCAGTAGCCGTATCCAGATTTCCGGTGGGCTCATCGGCAAAGACCACAGCCGGCTTATTGATCAGGGCACGGGCTACGGCTACGCGTTGCTGCTCCCCCCCCGAAAGTTGCGTGGGACGATGATCCGCCCGGTTGGTCATTCCCAATAACTCCAACAACCCCTGCGCCTCTTTTTTAACCTCGGCACGGGGGCGTTTCCCCAACCAACCCGGAATGCAAATATTTTCTAGGGCACTGAACTCGGGTAGCAGGTGGTGGAATTGAAAAACAAATCCAATCGATCGATTGCGGAAGGCGGCCAGCTCGTTTCTGGAAAGTCGGGTGACCTCCGTACCATTGATTTCCACCGATCCCTCATCGGGCTGGTCCAACGTGCCCAGGATGTGCAGCAACGTACTTTTTCCCGAACCGGAGGGCCCCACCAGAGAAACCACCTCTCCCGCAGCGATGGAAATACTCACTTCGCGCAGCACGGATAGGTCTCTGAATTTTTTAGAAATGTTTTTTCCGTTTATCATTGGATCAGATGCGGTCCCGAAACTAATCAAAAAATCAGGGCCGATACCCATTTTAACGGATTTGGCAAATTGGATATTCTGCCTACATTCGCGAAAAATAACGACATCCATGTTTTGGACTCTTGAACTAGCCTCTTATTTGGAAGACGCCCCCTGGCCGGCGACGAAAGACGAATTGATCGATTACTCCATCCGCTCCGGTGCACCCATCGAAGTAGTCGAAAACCTGCAAGAACTAGAAGACGAGGGCGATGTATTTGAGTCGATCGAAGACATCTGGCCCGATTATCCCACGCAGGATGATTTTCTGTTCAACGAGGACGAATACTAATCGATAACACGATCAAAAAAACCTCCCTATTCGGGAGGTTTTTTTATTGCAGCAACGTGATTAGTCTCCCATTTTTTCGATGACCGACTGAGTCACTCCCGTGAAGGAAAACCCGCCGTCGTGAAACAGATTCTGCATGGTAACATAGCGGGTCAGGTCGCTGAACAGCGTCACACAATAATTGGCGCAATCTTCGCCGGTGGCGTTGCCAAGCGGACTCATCGCCTCAGCATAATTGATAAATCCGTCAAATCCTTTGACGCCACTGCCCGCGGTGGTACGGGTGGGCGACTGAGAAACCGTATTGATCCGCACTTTTCGACGAAAGCCATAATGATAACCAAAGCTGCGGGTGACGCTTTCCAACAACGCCTTGGCATCGGCCATTTCATTGTAATCCGGAAAAACCCGCTGTGCCGCGATATAACTCAATGCCACCACACTACCCCAGTCACGGATCGCATCCAGATCCCAGGCCGTCCGCAGCACGCGATGGAAGCTCATGGCAGAGATATCCAATGTTTTTTGGTTCCACTCATAATTCATCTCGGTATAATGCTTGCCTTTTCGGACGTTGAGACTCATGCCGATAGAATGCAAGACAAAATCCATCGGCCCGCCAAAATGCTTCATAGCCTGCTCAAATAGATTTTTCAGGTCGTCCATATTCGTGACATCCGCCCCAATAACCGGAGCATTGCCACACCGCTCCGAAAGCTTATTGATTTCGCCCATACGAAGGGCCACGGGTGCATTGGTCAAAACGATCTTGGCGCCTTCCTCGTGACAACGAAGGGCTGTTTTCCAGGCGATGGATTTCTCATCCAGTGCCCCGAAGATGATGCCGCATTTTCCGGCTAGCAGTTGATTGGCCATATCTGATTGGATTGAGGCTCAAAAGTAGGCAATCTTCTTTCTTCGCCGCTTCGCTTTCGTATCTTCGTCCCCACCCATTATGACGATCTCTTATCACTGGCTAAGCGAATATTTACCTCAGCCCATCGATCCCGATCGGCTCGGTCGGATCTTGACATCCATTGGACTCGAAGTGGAAAAACAAATCCCTTATGAAGAAATAAAAGGGGGATTGCAAGGGGTTGTCATCGGTAAGGTATTGGAAGTGCTTCCGCACCCCAACGCCGACCGGCTCCGGCTCACCCAGGTGGATGTAGGCCAGCCCCAACCCTTGCACATCGTTTGCGGTGCGCCCAATGTAGCCGTCGGGCAAACCGTATTGGTAGCCACGATCGGCTCCACCATCTTCCCGCTTACCGGAGATCCCATCACCCTGAAAAAAGCGAAGATCCGCGGAGCGGAAAGTCAGGGAATGATCTGCGCTGAAGATGAATTGGGCCTGGGCCCTTCACACGACGGCATTCTCGTACTGAACGAACCGCTCACACCCGGAACCCCTGCGGCGGAATATTTTAAACCCAATAGTGATATTGTTTACGAAATCGGACTAACGCCCAATCGCATGGATGCAATGAGCCATTGGGGCGTGGCCCGAGACGTATGCGCTTATCTGTCGCACCACGAACGAACCGAATGCAGACCAGTGTTGCCCACCTCCCCTTCGCTTTCTTCCAAGGGAAAAAAAGCTCCGATCGAAATTCGGATCCAGGATCCGGCGGATTGTCCCCGTTACTGTGGCATCTCCCTGCAAGGCGTTGAAGTAAAGGAATCGCCGCGCTGGTTGCAGCAACGTTTGAAATCGGTAGGTGTACGGCCGATCAATAACCTGGTAGACATCACCAACTATTTACTCCACGAAACCGGTCAGCCTCTGCATGCCTTTGATGCCGACAAAATCCGCGGGGGACGGATCGAGGTAAAAAAATTGGAAAAGGGTACAAAGTTTGTCACCCTCGACGATAAATCCCGCTCGCTGCAGACAGACGACCTGATGATCTGCGATGCCGAAGGCGGACTTTGCCTAGCCGGTGTTTTTGGCGGAAAAGAATCTGGCGTAAGCGAGCAAACAAAAAATATTTTTCTGGAGAGCGCCTGCTTTCACGGCGTGAATATTCGGAAAACTTCTTTTCACCACGGATTGCGCACCGACGCAGCCCTGCGTTTTGAAAAAGGAACGGATTCGGGAATTTGTGAACGCGTACTGCTACGGGCGGTACAACTCATCACCGAGATCGCCGGGGGAAATGTAGTGGGCGACCTGATCGATCTGTACCCCGGAAAAAAAGAAAAAGTAGAGATCTCCCTGAGCTGGCAATACCTCAAAAAACTGAGCGGAAAAAATTATCACCCGGATGCCGTTCGTTCGATCTTACTGGCCCTGGGCTTTGAGATCCTGCGGGAATCCGACAATGAATTTCGCGTCGCTGTACCCAGTTTTAAAACGGATATCGAACAGCCGGCGGATCTGGTCGAAGAGATCTTACGCATCGATGGGCTGGATAATATTCCGATCCCCCAAACGATCCGGATCAGTCCCGCTGTTTCCAACCAGGACCGTTTCATTCATCTCCAGGAAACCATTGCCGATCGATTAGCGGGACAAGGTTTTCAGGAGATCCTCACCAACTCCATCACCAATCGGGATTACTTCTCCGAGGAAGAGTCGGCCCACCTGGTACAAATGATCAACAGCCTGAGCCAGGAGTTGAATGTAATGCGTCCACGACTGCTGGAAACCGCACTCGAAGTAGTAGCGCACAACCTGAACCATAAAAACAGCTCGCTTCGTTTGTTTGAATTTGGAAAAACGTATGAATACCGGGGCGGAACACAATATCTAGAAACCCCCAAACTGATTCTGATCTGGAGCGGCAACTTGCAAGAAGGCGATTGGAAACAAGCAGCGCGTGCAGCAGACCTTTTTGAAGTGAAATCGCAACTAAACACCCTACTTCAGTGGCTGGGCATTGAAAACGTAACCGAGGAATATCCCGAAAGCTTGGCACAGACGCTGGATCCGGTTCGCTGGATTTCCTCAGGCATCTGTCTGGCAGAAGGAGGAGAAGTTGCTACCCAAACCCTGGGCCGGTTTGGCATCAAACAACCGGTTTTCTATGCCGAGCTGGCCTGGCAGCCCTTAGTGGAGCGGTCGCTGCAACTCCAAAAGAAGATAACCCCACTTCCTAAGTTTCCGGCCGTACAACGAGATCTCTCCCTGCTGGTGGGAAGAGCGATGAGCTGGACCCAGATCCGGGGTGCTGTGCAGAAGATCGGACTGGAAAATCTTCAGGGTATCAAACTCTTTGATATATTCGAAAGCGACAAACTCGGTGCCGACAAGCGGTCGATGGCCATCAACCTGACCTTTCAGCATTCTGAAAAAACCCTAACGGATGCGGAGATCGACGGGTGGATGCAACAAGTGATCGATGCGTTATCTTCTGAATGCGGAGCCGAGATCCGAAAATAATCTACTTGGAAGCAACCCTTAAACGCATACTGGACAAACTGCAGCAACTGACGCGGCGCCACAAAGCCCTGCATCAGGAAAACGAGCGCTTGCAGCGTTATATACGGGAAACGGAAGAAAAATTAAAACAGGCACAGGAACAGGTTCAGCACCTGCGTACCCAACTGGATGTCCTGAAGCTCAATGCCGGCGAATTGAATGCGGCCGACAAAAAAGAGATCGAGAAAAAGCTCAACGGGTACCTGAAAGAGATCGACCGATGCATCGCCTTACTCAGTGAATAAAAATCATATGTCCAATCTAATCCCCATCTCTGCTGTCATTGGCGACCGAAGCTACCGGATCAAGATCCAACCGCAGGACGAGGAGGTCGTTCGCAAGACCCTCAAAATGATCAACGACAAGATTCTGGAATTCCGAACCCTATTCGCCGGAAAGGACATGCAAGACTACATCGCCATGGTGATCATCTGGTTCGCCACTGAGCAGATCGCTCAACAAGCAGCGGGAATTGAGAATGAGGAACTACAGGTGCGCATGGATAAGATCGAAGCACTCCTGGATGAAATGATGGGAGGTTTAGGGAACAGGGAGTAGGGTTTAGTACAGAACATACTGCCGTACTGTAATAAACCTAGTGCCCTAAACGCTAAACCCTAAACACTAAACTTACTTTAGCATTTTCTCCAACGTACGCATCAACTTCTCTCCTCTAAAATTTTTCCCAACGATCATGCCATTGGGGTCGATGAGCAGGTTTTGGGGAATGGCCCGGATTCCGTACTGAACGGCCACGGCATTGTTCCAGAATTTCAGGTCGCTGACGTGTGTCCACGCGAGCTTGTCGTCGTGAATGGCCTTCATCCATTTGTCTTTTTGCCCAGGGCGATCCAGCGATACGCCCAGTACCTGAAAGTTCCGGTCCCGATAGGTCTCAAAAGCTTTCACCACATTGGGGTTTTCAACGCGACAGGGTCCGCACCAACTGGACCAAAAATCGACCAACACATATTTCCCGCGAAAGGAGGAAAGTGCTATAGGCTGATCAAGTGTATCATTTTGTACAAATTCCATTGCAGCCACCCCCACTTGCGTGCGCTTGGCCATGTCGAGACTTTGTTTGAATTCGATCATGGAAGGATATTGCTTCTCATTATTTGATAATAAGTTATAGAGGGGTTCGACGGAGGCGGGATCAATATCCCAACCTGCATACTCTTGCAACACATAGGGTGAGATTGGTGTGTTAGACGTTTGGATCAAAAAGCGCCGATACACATTCTCACGACGCAGGGCATCGATCGAGCCTAATTTCTCTTCAACCATCGCTTGCTTGGCCGTTTCTTTTGCCTTCCCATAGGATTGATACTCGCCGATCAAGGATTCGTATTGCGCATCGTAACCTGCCGATTTCTTTTTCAGCTTTTCAAATGCCCGGTGCGCTTCCGAGCCACGAACTTGAAATCGTTTGGCATCCGCCGTCATCGAAACCCGCTGCCTGCCCGGCATCAGAAAAATTTCTTTCATCAGATTTTTGGTTCCGGGTGTGGTGGAACGGATCATGAGTCGGGCGAGCGTGGGCTCAACAATATTTCCTTCCAAACGAAATTGTCCGCCTTCCACAACCACACTGTCCATTTTCCACCCTTGCGCGCCCCGGTATTGAAACTGTATCTTTTGGGAGAGCGGGTCGAACCCGATCAGTTTTCCCTCTATTACAAAAGCCCGCGAGGAGGTCTGTGCCAACAATGACAAGGGCAGAAGAAACGCAAAAACAAAGGCAGTTCGCAGCATAACACTATTTTATCGCTCAAGTTAACCCCTTCCCGCCAAAGCGGGGCAACCATGGTTAACAGGTGATTTTCCGCATTCGCCCCGAAATCGTACCTTTGTAGGACAGCTGATCAATTGATATTCAAGTATTTGTAAATCAACTAGTTGTAAATAATACTTCTTTTGTGTACCTATTAAACAACCGAATTCATGGACCCGAATATATTACTGGCCATTTTAGCTTGCGGGGGCTTGGTCGTGGGCCTCGTCCTGGGCAAGTTCATTTTTACCGGCAGCACGCAGAAAAAAATTGAGGAAGCCGAAGCGAATGCAGCGACCATACTGAAAGAGGCAGAGCTCCGCGCCGAGACCATGAGGAAAGAAAAAGAGGTGGAGGCAAAGGAACGTTTCGTGCAGTTAAAAGCCGCGCATGAAAAAGAGGTCTTCGAAAAAAACAAGAAGATCAACGACACCGAGAACCGCATCCGTCAAAAAGAGCAGTCGATCAGCCAGAAAGAAGGCAACCTGGATAAGCAGCTCAAGGACAACGAGGCCATCAAAGAAAACTTAAACCGGCAGATCGAGCTGAACAATCAGCGAAAGGTGGAGTTGGACAAAAAGCAGGAGGAGCATGTACGCCGACTGGAAAAGATCGCCAACCTATCGGCCGAGGAAGCCCGCAATCAACTCGTAGAAAGTTTGAAACAAGAGGCCGAAACCCGAGCCTTGGCCTTGCAGCAGGAGATCATTGAGGATGCCAAGCAAAAAGCCGGTAAGGAAGCGCGCAAGATCATCATTCAAACCATTCAGCGCACGGCTGCCGAGCAGGCGATTGAAAATACGATCACCGTATTCCATTTAGAGAGCGATGAGATCAAGGGGCAGATCATTGGACGGGAAGGCCGCAACATCCGCGCCATTGAGGCCGCGACCGGAGTAGACCTAATCGTAGATGACACACCGGAGGCCATCTTGTTATCAAGCTTCGATCCGCTTCGTCGCGAGATCGCGCGCTTGAGTTTACAGCGTTTGGTGGCCGATGGACGGATCCATCCCGCCCGCATCGAGGAGGTGGTCGAAAAAACCCGTCGCCAGATCGAGGAGCAAGTGATGGAGATCGGAGAACGCACCGTCATTGAACTCGGCATACATGGTTTACATAAAGAGCTGGTGCGCATGGTGGGAAGAATGCGATTCCGTTCTTCATACGGACAGAATTTGCTCATGCACAGCCGGGAAACAGCCAACCTTTGCGCCACGATGGCCGCGGAGCTCGGTCTGAATCCAAAGTTGGCCAAGCGAGCCGGACTGCTCCACGATATTGGAAAAGTTCCCGATGAAGAAAGCGAATTGAGTCACGCCCTACTGGGTGCCAAGCTGGCTGAAAAATATGGCGAGAACCCTGCTGTGGTCAATGCCATTGCAGCCCACCACGATGAAGCGGAGATGCAGTACGTGATTTCTCCCATCATACAGGCGTGTGATGCCATTAGCGGAGCCCGTCCCGGTGCTCGTCGCGAGATCATGCAACAGTATTTGCAGCGGATCAAGGACCTAGAGAACCTGGCCATGAATTATTCCGGCGTAGAAAAGGCCTATGCCATCCAGGCCGGCAGGGAATTGCGGGTAATCGTGGAGGCCGACAAGGTGAGTGACCAGGACTCGGACCGCCTCTCTTTTGAGATCGCCCAGAAGATTCAGACCGAAATGACCTTCCCCGGACAGATCAAAGTGACGGTCATTCGTGAAAAAAGAGCCGTGAACGTTGCCCGATAAACAGAAAAACCTCAGGGTCAAGCATTTGCCCCCGGCCCTCCGCCGGGGGTTTTTCATCTCTTTATTTCAGGAATTCGACCACATCCCTTACCTTTGCCCTCCCTAAAAATTGGAAACCATGAACGCGGTCACGTACATCCACGAGCAACTCACGGGAAAAAAGAATTACCCTGCTTTCAAGCCGGGCGATAACATCACCGTAAACTACAAGATCATTGAGGGCTCAAAAGAGCGTATCCAGTCATTCAAAGGAGACGTGATCAAATCACAGGGACGTGGCGCTACTGCCTCTTTCACCGTTCGCAAGATCTCGGATGGCGTAGGGGTAGAGCGGGTGTTTCCCTTCTTCTCTCCTAACATTGAATCGATCCAATTGAACAAGACCGGAAACGTCCGTCGCGCCAAGCTCTTTTATCAGCGCAAACGCAGTGGTAAGAGTGCCCGCATCCGCGAAAAGCGCATGGCCGTATCGGAGTAATGAATCGGGCCTTTTCAAGCAGTATATTTTTCGGGATTTTTTATTTGTATAGGCATAGCGATTGTTGCTATCTTTGATATTCAATCTTGAGTTATGATACAGAATTTGCTGCTGGCATTCTCGTTTCAAGAGTTACTTCCAATTATCATCATTATCTTGATCTTATTTGGTGGCAAGAAAATTCCCGAGCTGATGCGTGGTATGGGAAGGGGTATACGCGAATTCCAAGACGCTAAAAACAATGTAAAAAAAGAAATCGAAGACAGCACCAGCGAAACCAACAAGTCTTAACGAATTTATCTTAAGGCTCGTCGCTCTCTTTTTTTAATGCTTCCCGAATGCCCCTCGATTTCCAAAGGCATTCTTCCCATTCTTTTTCAGGATCGCTATATGCCGTAATACCAGAACCTACGTGATAGGAAAGGTACCCGCTGCTGGCGTTGTACTGCAGGCTGCGGATTACTACATTCAGGTCAAAATCGCCATTGGGTTCGAGGTAGCCGACCGATCCTGAATACAACCCGCGGGCACTGTACTCATACCGATCGGTCAATTCCATCACCCGCACCTTGGGCGCTCCCGTCATGGATCCCATCGGAAAACAGGCTTCCAGAATGTTGCGAAAACCGGTGCCGGACCGAAGTTGTCCGCTGACCGTCGATACCAACTGATGCACCTGCGGAAAACTATGCAAGGCGCAGAGAGCCTCCACTCGCACCGTTCCTTTTTTGGATACCCGGGAAAGATCGTTTCGTACCAGATCTACCACCATGATGTTTTCTGATCGGTCCTTGGGGCTTTCTTGCAGGGCCTGCGCCAGTTCTGAATCGACCGACGGATGAATGTCTCGAGGCGCCGTTCCTTTCATGGGCCTAGACTCTACCCGATCGCCTTGTTTTTTTAAGAACCGCTCCGGACTGGCCCCCATCATCCAGCGGTGCTTGTTTCGATAAAAACTGGCGAAAGGTGCTTGGACAACCGCACACAATCTTTCGTAAACGGTAACAGGATCGAGCTGTACCCCGGCTGCGTAAAACTCCTGACAATAATTCAACTCATAACAATCGCCTCTTCGAATATGCGAAAGAACCTGTTCCAACGCTTCCCGGTATTGAGCCCGAGAACTGCGCGGTTGAAAATCGATCGAAGGAATTTCCGTAGAACTTAACCTGTCTCGGCCAGCAAGGATCTGCTCCCAAACAGCTGCGGCATCCGGTGCCCAAATATGAATCCGGTCGCCAAGAAGTTGAATCCGCACAACCGGCTCAAAGACGTATAAGTCGGGGAACCCGATGGGATCGAGGTGCCGGGAAGGAAGTTTCTCCAGATGATCCTTTAATCCATACCCGATTTGTACAACGTATCCAATTTCAGAGGAACAAAGGAAAGCATCCAGATCATTCAGCGATCCGTCCATACCTAATTCAAACGACCGGGCAACGCCTAGGGCAAGTTGATGGGGAAAGGCATAATCGAGATCCTTCGCAGCCGAACCGCCAAACACACAAAACACCTCATGGGTGGAGGCCCATCGAAGAAGCCCAGGCAGACCCCAAGGCAATTCATGCAGGTCTTTTTCCAGTCTTGTCATGGGTGTAAACGGGAAAGGGAACGACGATCAGTAATCATCGTCGGCGGCTTCTTCATCAAATCCTTCGTCGTCGAACAGATCATTCAATTCTTCGTCCTCTTCAAAATTCAACTCTTCTTCTTTATTCTCCGATTTGCCGGTTCGGGATTTGGGAATGTCGAACTCATCAAAATCAGGATCCCACGCTTCTTCCTCCTCATTATCTTTTTCCCATTCGTCGTCTGGCTCCTCTTGTTCTTCTTCCTCCGCTTTTTTCTTCGCCGCAACAAGTACAAGTGCTCCCTCGGTGGTTACTCCCCAAAATGGTTGGTCAGATAGTTGAAGGTTCGATATCACTTGCATAAAAAGAGATTCATACTGTAAATTTTCTGCGTTCCGACAAATCCGCCAAATTTTTCGACATAATTTTTAATGGGCACATGCCGATCGTTCGATCAACTGATCACGACCCGGACCATTCGAAACAAACCGAACCGGAACCCCCAGGTACGATTCAATGAATTGAATGTATTCCTGCATGAGAGTTGGCAACTCAGCGGGCTGCCGGAATTCCGTGATCGGCTGTTGCCAACCGGAAAAGGAACGGTAAAGGGGTTTCAAGGAAGGGGCAATTAACTCAAACGGCATTTGATCCGTCTTTACCCCGTTGATTTCATAGGCCATACCCACTTGAAGCGTGGCAAACGTATCCAATACATCCGCTTTGGTCATCACCAATGCCGTTACCCCATTGAGCATACAGGCATATTTCAATGCTACCAGATCGATCCAGCCGCAACGTCGGGGTCTTCCAGTCGTAGCCCCGAACTCACTACCAATCTGACGCAACCGCTCACCGGTCTCATCGTTTAATTCCGTGGGAAACGGACCGCCGCCCACACGGGTGCAATAAGCCTTCGTGACGCCATAAACTTCCCGGATCGTTTGCGGGGCAATACCCAATCCGCTGCAAACCCCTGCCGATATGGTGTTGGAAGATGTAACAAAGGGGAAGGTCCCAAAATCAATATCCAGCATACTGCCCTGGGCACCTTCGGCCAGCACTTTTCGTCCGGAGGCGATGGCCTCATTAATGAAATACTCTCCGTTCACCACATGGAGCGTGCGCAAAAATTCAATGGCCTCAAAAAATTCCGTCTCCCAGGCAGCAATATCTTCCGCGAAACCGTGATTATCGAGCAACTGCTGGTGCTTGAGCCGAAGCTTCTGGTATTGTGCCGTAAAATCGGCATCCAGCAGATTCCCCACCCGAAGGCCGTTGCGACCGGTTTTGTCCATGTATGTCGGACCAATCCCCTTCAACGTTGAACCGATCTTTTGTTCGCCTTTGGCCAGTTCAGCGGCTTTATCCAACGCACGGTGCGTGGGAAGAATCAGGTGTGCCCGCTGCGCGATGAACAGATTTTTTTTGACATCCACCCCGAGGGCAGCCACGGCGGCACATTCTTTTTTTAAGGTGACGGGGTCGAGCACCACGCCGTTACCAATCAAGTTTTGAATGCCGGGATGAAAGATCCCGGAGGGGATCTGATGCAGTACGATCTTTTGTCCGTTTACATACAAGGTATGCCCCGCATTGGGTCCGCCTTGGAACCGAGCAACCAGTGAATAATCTTTGGCAAAAAAATCAACGATCTTACCCTTTCCCTCATCGCCCCATTGCATACCAAGAATAACATCTACCATGATCAGAAATTGTATTGCGCGGATCGGCGCGACGCAAAAATAATGGGAGGAGAGGGCATCCCCTTAATAAAAAAGCGAAATGGTGATAAGGGAAAAAAGCATGGGGATAAATCCTATCGGATCATAACCACCGTACCCTTTTTAGTGATCACGCGATTGTCTTTGGTCAATCCCTCGATCATCCATACATAGGTTCCGGCCGGCTGCTCCGCCCCGCTCCAACGGCCATCCCACCCATTATTTAATTGGGTGGTGCTGAAGACCAGTTGCCCCCATCGATTGAATACCTTGAAGTAGTTGTAAGACTTCATGCCCACGGGGAAGGGGGTGAATTTGTCGTTTTTCCCATCGCCATTGGGCGTAAAACCGGTTGGCACATAGATATCGGGACCTTTGTAAACTCTTACCTTAACATACCCCTCTCCTCTGCATCCGGCTTGCGTGTAGGCAAGTACGCGGTATTGAATATCTTGTCCGATCGCCCCCACGGTTACAACCGGGTTGGCAATGGTGGGATTGCTCAGGCCCACCGAAGGCGACCATACAAAATTGGTCGCATCTGGATCGTTTGGCACCGCCAACAACTGAAACTGATCGCCCGGATATCCAATGGTGTCGAACGGATAGGTTTTGAGTTTTAGGGGTGGGGTAACATCAATGGTCATCGTATCGGTAACCAACGAGGCACAACCGTTGGCATCTGCCAAAATGGATAAGGTATAGGTGATGTCTTTCGAAGGCGTGGAGATCGGATTGGGAATGGTTGTACTACTCAGATAGGTCGCGGGCGTCCACCGGTATTGTACCCCACCGGAGGCCTGGAGTTGATAGGTTTGTCCGTAGCAAATGAATCTGTCCGGGCCTGCATTGGGGATCGGAGCAGGGTTCACATTGACAACCACGGTATCATTGGCCGCACAACGACCATAGGTAACGGTCACGATGTATTGAGTGGTGACCGTCGGACTCGCCACCGGATTGGGAATGGTGGTATTGCTCAGGGCGGTGCCCGGCGTCCAGCTGTATAATAATCCGTTTGAAATAACACTTAGCTGTGTTGACTTGCTTTCGCAGATGGTAGGGTCGGTTTGTGGCGTGAGGGTGAGATCGTTGGTGAGTCCGACGGTCGTATTAAAACTTGTATTGCAATTCAATCCGTCTTTGACCAACACCACGTAGTTGCCCGGTGCCACGTTGAAGGTGGTGGTCGACTGCCAGGTAGCACCGCCATCGATCGAATACTGATAGTTTCCGTTGCCGCCGGTGGCCGTAACCACGATCTGTCCGTCGTTACCCCCGTTACAAGTGGCGTTGGTATTAGCCGAAACGGCATTCAAGGCGTTGGGTTGTGTAACGGAAATCGGAGTGGTGGTTAAACAGCCGTTGTTATCGCGAATGTGCACGGTGTACGATCCGGCTGCCACCAGAAAACTATCGATGCTTTGCCAAGTGGTACCGTTCAGTGAATATTGGTAGGGACTCGTGCCGCCATTTCCCGTAACGCGGATGATTCCATTGGATTGCCCATTGCAGACGACCGCAACGGTGGTTGCGACCCCGGCAAGGGCCGTGGGTTGCCCCACGGTAATGGTTAGGTTGCCAAAACAACCATTCGACTCCCGGAAATAAACCGTGTAATTCCCGGCGGCTAACCCGGTGAATTGATTACTGGATTGCCAATTGGTGTTGTCCAACGAATATTGATACGGCGCGCTTCCCACCGTTGGTTGAGTAACCGTGATGGTTCCGGTATTCCCGCCAAAACAAAGCGCATCGGTTTTGGTAGCGGTAGTGGCCAATGGCGGTCCGACGGCAACGTTTATGTTCTGAACGTTGGTAGCACAGCCGGCGGCATCGCGAACCACGACGATATGTGCACCGGCAGAAAGATTGGTGAATGTGTAGGGAATCGATCCAGATACAAAGGCGCCGTTATCGAGGGAGAAAGTATAAGGACCGCTTCCGGTAACGGTGTTGATCGTTAGGGTACCGTTTGTAGCTCCCTGACATCCGGTTGCTGCACTGGTGAGCCCGGCAGAAAGCGGAGGACCCGCAGCGACCGGTACATTCAACGTTCGCGTACAACCCAAGGCATCGCGAATGGTGACCACACGATTACCCGGCGCAAGATTGGAGAAGGTAAACGGAGAGGTGCCGGCTTGTAAAGCCCCGCCATCGATCCCGAATGTAAAAGGAGCAATGCCGGCCGTGGTGGTGACCGTCACGGTACCATTGTTAACCGTGGGACAAGAAGTAGCCGTTGCAGAAGCGGTTCCATCGGCCCCGGTACCCACATTTACGATTACATTGAGCAAATTCGTTGTGCACCCGTTGCTAAGGTCTTTGACCAAAATCGTATAACCGCCTGCGGCGAGGTTCGAAAAGGTATGGGGGATTGTACCTGCCACCGGGGCACCATTGTTCAAACTGAAGGTATACGGACCGGTTCCTCCAACCGAGGTAACCGTAATAGAACCATTGCTCACGCCCGTACAAGCGGTTGCCTGATTGGTTGTGGTGGCCGGAAGCGCTCCGGCCAACGTTACGGAGGCCGTGAGGGTTAGCGTACAAACGCCAGAGGCATCTTTTACGTTGATGGTATATGCCCCCTGGGCCAGACCGGTGAACGTGTTCGACGTCTGCCAGGTAGTACCGCCATCGATGGAGTATTGATACGGAGTGGATCCACCGGAAACACCATTGATCGTGATGGAACCGTTATTGGTTCCGCAGGAAGCAGGCTGAACCGCAGCCGTACCTAACAACGAAGAAGGAAGCTTCACAACATTGACGGAGTCCGTAAACACGATGTCGTTGTTGGGATTGTTGCAATCGCGGTACCGAACCTCGAGGTAATACTTGGTGTTGGGAGTAGGCGGACAAACATTATTGATCGTCAGACCAAGCTTGCCCGGTGCGGTGGTGGCGGTATCCAATCCGCCTCCGGGGGCAGAGCTGGCCACCACGTTCCCATTCAGGATCAAACTGGCTGATTTGAACGTCGGTGATCCGCCGCTGGGAATGAAACGCCAGCATTCGTTCATCGCGTTGTTGCCCCAAACGGTTGCATTTCGGCCATTGACGGTTATGGCCTTGGTACGGGTGCCGTCTTGCATCCCGAGTATGGCTCGTCCGCCATTCCAACCAGAACAAGAGGGCTTATCCTTGATATAAATTTCCACAATTCCGGTGCCTTCGTACAACACCATTTGATGCGTAGCAAAAAACTGGGAGCAGGAGCTGGAGAAATAGGGAACCTCATTAAAGCTGGCAACCAACCGGCGTTTGGGTGCGGTTCCTTCAATACGGTATTCGATCCGCTTGTTGGATCCGGGTTGATCGATGTCGATGTCGTGGTAAGGACCAAAGATCATATTTGGCGCATAGGTAGTACTGGGAATGGTACCACCCGCTGCAATGGAATAGCCGCTTCCGGTAGAGGCGCGGGAAATATCAAAACTGATGGCCGAGTTGGTTCCAATGATCAGGGAAGAGTAAGAGGTTCCGTAATAACAAATGGGGAAAGGAGTGGTGATCGCAGAGGTCCACTGATCATCATTCCCAAAAGAGTTGATGAGGGAGGTAACATCAATGCCCGCAGCGGTTACCCAGGGAAAGGGCTGATGGGCTGGCGTTGTTATTACGTAATCGGAGCTGTTTTTGATGTGGGGGACGGCCGCCGTGATGTTGGTGCAGTTGGTACCGCAGGGAAGGTTGATCGTCCGGTTGGCGATCTCAAAGGTGGTAGCCGGATTTTGAGCGTAAAGACCCAACGAACAAGCAATCAAAAAAATCGAAAAAACAAGATATCTCATAAGCGTTTGGCGCCTGCTCGAAAGCGGGAGCCAACAAGATAAAAAAAATCTTGGGATGACTCAAGGGGAAACCGAAAGATCTTCGACATCGTAGCGATTAACCGTTTCGATGCCAGGTAATTGCATTAGGCGGCGCACGAGTTCGTCCAATTCTTCCCGGTCGTGTACATAGACCTTGATATTCCCCTCAAAGACCCCTTCCCGAGCCTCGATGGTCAGAGCCCCGATGTTGATCCGCATCTCGCCGGAGATCAGGTTGGTGATCTTGCTGACCACCCCTACGTCATCCATTCCAATGATCTTGATGCCCGTCAGGAAGGCGATCTCCTTGTTCTTAGCCCAGCGGGTCTTGACAACGCGGTGCGCATAGCTGGCCAGAAGCCTGGCCGCATTGGGGCAGTTGGTACGATGAATCGTCAATCCCTTTCCGGTGGTCACGAAACCAAATACATCATCGCCCGGAATGGGTTTGCAGCAATTGGCCAGTTGATATACGATCTTGTCACTCCGTTCTCCAAAGATGATCAGCTCGGCATCTCGTTTCCCCAATCCCGAGATGAATTCCGGTTTCTCAACCAAGGGAGGCTTGATCGGTTTCGGAGCCTCTAGTTTGTCCCCCACCACTTGAAACTCTTTCAATTCCTTTAGATCAATGCGCTTGACAGCGATCTGATAGTATAATTCAAGCGTATTGTCGAGCTTGTACCAACGCAGTAATTCATCCAAATTATGTGGAGAAACAGAGACCCCCAGCCCTTCCAATTTTCGTTGCAGCGTGTATTTTCCCTCTTCTGCGATTTGGCGCTTTTCTTCTCTTAACGAATCGCGGATGCGACCTTTGGCCTTGGAGGTGACAACAAAATTCAGCCAGTCTTCCGAAGCTTTTTGTTTGCTGCTGGTGATGATCTCCACCTGGTCGCCGCTATGCAGTTTGTGGCTGATGGGAACGAGCTTATGATTAACCTTTGCCCCAATGGTCTTTACCCCGATGGCACTGTGGATGGAGAACGCAAAATCAAGTGCCGTGGAACCAACCGGCAGCATTTTTACATCGCCCTTGGGTGTATACACATAAATCTCTTCGGCCAGAAAACTGGTTTTGAAGTCCTGCAAGAAATCGATCGAATCGGTTTCCTGGTTGGCGATCACTTCCCGGATCTGCTGAAACCATTGGTCGAACCGGCTTTCATCTCCCGCCCCCTCCTTGTATTTCCAATGCGCCGCCAAACCTTTCTCGGCAATCTCATTCATTCGTCGCGTACGGATCTGAACTTCCACCCATCGACCTTGCGGTCCCATTACCGTGGTGTGCAAGGCCTCGTAGCCATTCGATTTGGGATTGCTCAACCAATCGCGCAAACGCTCGGGTGCGGGGGAGTATTGATCGGTGATCAGGGAATACACTTTCCAGCAATCAGCTTTTTCATTTTCCGGATCCACTTCCAGAATGATCCGGATCGCAAACAAATCGTACACCTCTTCAAAGGCCACGCCCTTTTTTTTCATCTTGTTCCAGATGGAGTGGATGCTTTTGGGTCGGCCAAAGATCTCTGCAGAAATGTCTGCCTCCTCAATTTTATCGCGGATGGGCTTGATGAATTCGTTGATGTATTTGGTTCGTTCCTTTTTGGTCTCTGCGAGTTTGCGTGCGATCTCCTTGTACGTATCGGTCTCCATGTACTTCATCGCCAGATCCTCCATTTCGATCTTGATGTTGTACAAGCCCATACGATGCGCCAGGGGCGCATAGAGATAGACGGTCTCGGAGGAGACCTTGAGCTGCTTGTCGTGCTTCATGCAATCCAGCGTACGCATGTTGTGCAAACGATCGGCCAATTTGATCAGGATCACGCGTGGGTCGTCGGTCAAGGTCAGCAAGATCTTCTTGAAATTCTCGGCCTGCTTGGAGGCATTCACGTCAACCACGTTCGCGATCTTGGTAAGTCCATCTACGATCTTGGTGATCTCTGGGCCGAATTCCCGTTTGATGTCATCGAGTGTGATATCGGTATCCTCCACCGTATCGTGCAGCAAACAACAGATCGCGGAGCGGATCCCCAAGCCGATCTCCTCGGCACAAATCTTGGCCACGGCAATGGGATGCAATACATAAGGCTCGCCGCTTTTTCGCCGCATGGTCTTGTGCGCGTCGGCCGACATCTCAAACGCCGTGCGGAGGAGTAGCTTGTCGCCGGGCTTCATTTTATTCTTCAGTACCCGCAAGAGGGACCGATATTCACGCAGAATGAGCTTTTTTTCCTCTTCCGGCGACAGGTTGTATTTAGGGGTGAGAACGGCCGTTTCCATGACCTACGAATTTACCGATTTCCGGCGAGCCGACCGATGCTTTTCCCTACCTTTGCCCTCCCAAAATCCGGCCTCGGCCGGTATCCCGGATGTGGTGAAATTGGTAGACACGTCAGACTTAGGATCTGATGCCGCAAGGTGTGGGGGTTCGAGTCCCTCCATCCGGACCACTTGATCAAATCAACCTATGGCCACTATTACCCGCGAACCCATTGGCGAATTGCACGAAAAAGTTACCCTGCGCCTCGAAAAATCAGATTATTTGCCCGCCTTTGAGCGTTCGTTGAAAGATTACGGCAAAAAGGCCAATATCCCCGGATTCCGCAAAGGCATGGTGCCGGTCGGACTGATCAAAAAAATGTACGGACCCTCTGTATTCACCGACGAGGTGCTGCGGACGGTCGACCGCGAACTGATCGGCTACCTGCAAACGGAGAAACTGGAGATCTTCGCCCAGCCCTTGCCACTCGAAACCGACATGCGTCAACTCGACGTGAACAATCCGCTTGACTATACTTTTCATTTCGAGATCGGCCGCAAGCCCGATTTTCAATTGACCGATCTGGGCAAAGCCAAAATAACCCGGTATGTGATCGAGGTCACGGATGAAATGATCGACCAAGAGATCACCCGTCTGCAAAACCGCTACGGGAATATGAAGGATCAAGAGGTGGTGGACAACGAAGAGCAAGTCCTCAACGTACAATTCACCGAAACCGACGCCCAGGGCGAACCGATCGAAAACGGAACGCAAAAAGACAATTCCCTGCTGGTTAAATATTTTGCTTCTTCCTTCAGAGATCAATGGATGGGAAAGAAAGTGGGAGACTCACTGGTAAATACCCTCGCCTCTGCCTTCGAGGAAAAAGAACGCAGCTGGATCGTAAGCGACCTGGGACTTCCGGCAGACGATGCCTCCGCGTTGGACAAGAACTTTCGCATCACCCTCACCAAAATTGGTTTGTTGGAGAAAAGAGCACTCGATGAATCCCTGTTCGAGCAACTATACCCCAACCAAGAAGTAAAAACCGAAGCAGATTTCAGAAACAAGATTCGCGAAGAAATCGGTGCGTATTGGACGGCTCAATCCAACAACCAGATCCAGGATCAGGTCTTTCATGCTCTGGTGGATCATACCACCATCCCCTTTCCGGAAGGGTTTTTGAAAAAATGGTTGCAAACGCAAGGAGAAAATCCCAAATCGGCCGAAGAGGTTGAAAAGGAATTCCCCACGTTTTGCAATCAGCTGAAATGGACCCTCATCTCGGAAAAGATCGTAAAAGATCAGGCCCTGCAGGTAAACCCCGACGAGATCCGCGCCTTTGCCCAGCAACAACTCTTCAGTAACATGGGCGGGGCCAACTTGGGAATGGACCAACCCTGGGTCAGCGAATACACCGAAAGAATGATGAAGGATCGGAAATACGTGGAGGATGCCTACCACCGCATTCAATCCCAAAAAGTGATGGAATGGGGTGCCACGCAGATCAACCCAACCGATACCTCCATTGAAGCCGAGAAGTTTACTCAACTCGTCGAGGAATACCGGCACCATCACCATTGATCGAAGCAGCTGACCTCCGGTCAGCCGTTGAGATGATGGAAATCGTGCTACGCCGACAAACTGTCACCGATTTTGCCAATCCGTCGAATGGACGGATATTTGATAGAACGCACCTGCACAATCAAACTCCATGGGATTCAACTCCGAATTCGAAAAATTTGCCGTCAAGCATCAAGGCATTTCCAGCAATACCCTGCACAGCTATGCCTCTCACCTGGTCACGGCCATGACACCCAACATCATTGAAGAACGTTCCCTGAACGTAGCCGTAATGGATGTGTATAGCCGACTGATGATGGACCGCATCATCTTCCTCGGATATCCGATCAACGACGAGATCGCCAACATCGTAACTGCCCAATTGCTGTTTCTGGATTCGACCGATCGGCAACGCGACATCAACATGTATATCAATAGTCCGGGGGGCAGCGTCTATGCCGGTCTGGGTGTGTACGATACGATGCAGTATGTTGGTCCCGATATCGCAACCATCTGCATTGGCGTCGCTGCCTCCATGGCCTGCGTATTATTAGGTGCCGGCACCAAGGGAAAACGTGCTGCCCTCAAGCACTCCCGCATCATGATGCACCAGCCCAGCGGGGCGATTGGCGGACAAGCAAGCGACATCGAGATCACCGTCAACGAGATCCGTAAACTCAAAAAAGAATTGTACGAAGTGGTGCAGCTTCATACCGGAAAACCGGTGGAACAGATCCAAAAGGATTTCGACCGCGATAACTGGATGACCGCCCCGGAAGCCAAGGAATATGGTTTGATCGACGAAGTACTGATCACCAATCCCAAAAAAAATAAGTCCTGATAAGGTATAACCCCGACGTATGAAAACGAACGATATTTTTTCCAACCCCCGCTGGCTGAGCGAAGACGAAGACGAAAAAGAAGAACGACCGGCCTCCGACCTGAACATGCTGAACAAAAAACTCGAGCGCTATTTTTTTGAAAAACGTTCGGTTTATCTATGGGGCGTAGTCGATGATAAAAGTGCCCGCGACGTAGTCAGCAAACTGCTACTGCTCGATGCCGATAAACCCGGTGAAGAGATCAAGTTTTATATCAATAGTCCAGGGGGCGTTGTCACCAGCGGCATGGTCATGTACGACACCATGCAGATGATCAAAAGTCCAGTTAGTACGATCTGTATGGGACTGGCCGCCTCCATGGGCAGCATCTTGCTGAGCGGGGGTGTTAAGGGACATCGTTACATCTATCCCCACGGAGAAGTTATGATCCACCAACCCTCTTTGGGTGGATACATTCAAGGCGTGAGTGCAGATCTCGAAATTCAGGCCGAGCAAACCCGTCGCGTAAAAGAGATCGGCGCCGGTATCCTCGCCAAAAATTGCGGCAAAACGGTTGAGCAGATCATGCGCGATTTCGACCGCGATTATTGGATGAATGCACAGCAAGCCATAGAATATGGCATCGCCGACCAGTTGATTGAGAAACTTTAATCATCAGTCAATCAAGACCTTGAGCAGGGACACCGATTCCACTTGCGGGTTTTCCGGATGCATATCTTAATTTTACCATCCGATTTTTTAAACCATGGCAAAGACTCCGCTGCATTGTTCCTTTTGTGGTCGCAACCGCGATGAGGTGAAGATCCTCATAGCCGGACAGGAAGGTCACATTTGCGAAAACTGTGTGGACCATGCCCAGGAGATCATCGACCAGGAGCTTTCGGTTCGACAAGACAAAGCCGGTACCGGCTTTAAACTCCAGGTAAAAAAGCCCGCTGAGATCAAGAAATTTTTGGATGAATACGTGATCGGCCAAGACGATGCCAAGAAAGTATTGGCCGTGGCCGTATACAATCATTACAAACGCCTTTCCCAAAAACAAGCCGACGCCCCATCCGACGTGGAGATCGACAAGAGCAACATCGTGATGGTTGGTGAGACCGGAACCGGCAAAACGCTTCTGGCCAAAAGCATCGCCCGGATGCTCAACGTTCCGTTCGCCATTGTGGATGCCACCGTTTTCACAGAAGCCGGCTATGTGGGCGAAGACGTGGAGAGCATTTTAACCCGCCTGCTTCAGGTATGCAATTACGATGTTGCCGCCGCCGAGCGCGGAATCGTTTACATTGATGAGATCGACAAGATCGCCCGCAAAGGCGATAATCCCTCCATTACCCGAGATGTAAGCGGGGAAGGCGTTCAACAAGGGCTCCTGAAATTACTCGAAGGCAGTGATGTATTGGTGCCTCCGCAGGGCGGACGCAAACATCCCGAACAAAAATTGGTCAAGATCAATACCCAACACATCTTGTTCATTTGCGGAGGGGCATTCGATGGCATTCAAAAGATCATTGGCCGACGCGTACAGTCGAATACCATTGGGTTTCAGGTCGACAAAGAGGAACAAGCCCTGCGACAAAAGAATCTCTTGCAGTTTGTGAATGCAAGCGACCTGAAGCAATTTGGATTGATTCCCGAACTGCTGGGACGCTTACCGGTAGTAACCCATCTGGATCCGCTGGACGGTCCCGCCCTCAAGTGCATCCTCACCGAGCCCAAGAACGCACTGGTCAAACAATACAAACGTCTGTTCGAATTGGAGGGAATTTCCCTATCCATCGAAGAACCCGCACTGGATTTCATGGTCGAAAAAGCTATGGAATACAAATTGGGCGCCCGGGGTCTACGCAGCATTTGCGAGAGCATTCTTACCGACGCGATGTACAAACTGCCCAGCTCGGACATCAAATCCTTCACGCTGAACCTGGAATACGCACAGCGTAAATTCGAAAAGAGCAAGATGAGTCTACTCAAAGTTGCCTAACCGATTTTCAATTCCCCCTACATGCAAGAACTCATTCAGAAGCTTCAGCAAGAAGCCGGTCTGACCGAAGCGCAGGCCAAACAAGCCATTCAGACCATGAAGAATTTTGTGGTCGAAAAATTTCCCATGCTGGAATCGGCTGCCAATAAATTATTTGGCGAAGCATAAAAAATCCCGGCTCTAAAGAGCCGGGATAAAATTACCCATCCGGTTTTTCAGGATGACCTATTAACCGCAACCCCCTTGGTTGCCGCAATTCAAACATTTATAGCAGGCCCCGCTGCGCATCATGATGTTGCCGCACACGTTACAGGCGGGTGCATCGCTTTGCATATTCTTGGCCGCTGCGTTCATGGCATCGAGGGCCGATTCGGCTTTTACGGACTGGGGAGCTTTCACCGCGGATTTGGTCGGCTGTGCCGTGGCACCGGGCGCCACGCGTACGCTTGATAACTCAGGGTCTTTTGCATACTCCAATCCGTTTGAGGGAACCTCATCCCACTCATCGCTGCCCGTATTCATCACCTCGGGTTTGTCGAGTACATGCACCAGGTCGGTTCGACCCAGATATTCATACCCCAGCACTCGGAAAATAAAGTCGACTATGGAAGTAGTCGTTTTGATATTGGGATGCTCGACGAATCCGGAAGGATCGAAACGCGTGAACGCAAACTTATCGACGAACTCCTCCAGCGGTACCCCGTACTGCAGACCAATCGAAACGGAAATGGCAAAACAGTTCATCATGCTGCGCATGGTAGCCCCTTCCTTGGCCATGTCAACGAAGATCTCGCCCAGCGTTCCGTCGGCATATTCACCCGTGCGGAGGAAAACGGCTTGTCCGCTGATCTTGGCTTTCTGTGTAAAGCCTCGACGCTTGGCGGGCAGGGTGCGTCGCTCCACGATGCTAGCAAGCTTGCGCTTCAGTTTTGTATCCGGAGAAGCTTGAACGCGCTTTTGCACTTCTTCCAGCAATTCCTCCACGGTCAGCTGACCCAGGTCTACGATATTCGACTCTGAAGTAGCGGACGCTTCGGCAGCGACCGCACCGGCATCGGTTTTCTTTTTCTTGTCGGATTTGTTGCTGAGTGGCTGAGAGAGTTTGGAGCCATCGCGATAAAGGGCATTGGCTTTGAGTCCGAGTTTCCAGCTGAGGTAATAGGCATCCCCGATCTCATCTACCGATGCCTCGTGTGGCAGGTTGATGGTCTTGGAAATAGCCCCACTGATGAAAGGCTGGGTGGCGCCCATCATGCGAATGTGTCCGTGTGCATAGATGTATCGCTGTCCTTTTTGTCCGCATTTATTGGCACAATCGAACACCGGCAAGTGCTCCTCTTTGAGACCGGGTGCGCCTTCCAGCATCATCGTACCGCATACATAATCGTTGGCAGCTTCGATCTGCTCATCGGTGAATTCAAGGGCTTCCAGCAAACTCCACTCAAAATCGTTGTACCGCTCGGGACTAAAGCCCAGACGCTGTAAACACTCCTCGCCCAAGGTGTATTTGTTGAACACAAATCCAATCTCAAATGCCGTGAGGGCCGCCGCATCCAGGCGCTTGATCTCTTCGGCGATAAACCCTTTTTCGCTTAGGGTTTGATGATTGATGAAGGGAGCGCCGGCAAAACTGGCTGATCCAACAGCATACTTGATGATCGCGTCGGTCTCTTTTTCTGTGTATCCCAAATTGCGAAGGGCCGTGGGTACCGATTGATTGATGATCTTGAAATAACCACCACCGGAAAGCTTCTTGAACTTCACCAAGGCAAAATCGGGTTCTACGCCCGTGGTGTCGCAGTCCATCACCAATCCGATCGTTCCGGTCGGAGCGATCACCGTTGCTTGGGCATTGCGATACCCGTATTTTTCACCGAGCTCACAGGCATCATCCCATGCCTTGCACGCTGCTTTCAGTAAATAATTGGGGCAGTATTTGGCCTTTATGCCCTGAGGCTTTATACTCAGGTTCTCATACTCGTCGGCATCGTAAGCAGCCAGGCGGTGGTTGCGCATGACCTTCAACATATGCTTCTTGTTCTCCTCGTAGCGGGGGAAAGCACCTAATACCTTGGCCATTTCGGCGGAGGTCTTGTACGAGATACCGGTCATGATCGCGGTAAGGGCACCGGCAATGGCACGGGCCTCCTCGCTGTCATACGGAATACCACTCACCATCAGCATGGTACCAAGGTTCGCATAACCCAATCCCAACGTCCGATACTCATAGCTGAGTTGCGCCACTTCCTTGGAAGGGAATTGTGCCATGAGTACAGAGAGCTCGAGCACAACGGTCCACAGGCGACAATTGTATTCATACCCTTCCACATCAAAGGTGTTGTTCTCGGAGTTGTAAAATTTCATCAGGTTGGCCGATGCCAGGTTACAAGCGGTATTGTCGAGGAACATGTACTCCGAACAAGGGTTGGAAGCGCGGATGGGGCCTCCTTCGGGACAAGTATGCCACTCATTGATGGTGGTATTGTACTGTGTTCCCGGATCGGCACAACGCCAGGCCGCATACGCGATCTGGTTCCAGAGTTCGCGGGCAGGAACTTTTTTCATTACCCGTCCGTCCATTCGTCCGACCAACTCCCAATCTTCGTTGTTCTCCAATTTTTCGAAAAATGAATTGGGGATACGGATCGAGTTGTTGGAGTTTTGCCCGCTGACCGTGCGATACGCCTCATCCTCATAACCGGAAGAATAGCCCGCGGCGATCAAGGCCCCCACTTTTTTCTCTTCCTCTACTTTCCAGTTGATGAATTCAACGATCTCGGGATGATCCAGATCGAGACAAACCATCTTGGCGGCTCGACGCGTGGTTCCTCCGGATTTAATGGCCCCGGCGGCGCGGTCGCCGATCTTCAGAAAACTCATCAGACCGGAAGAGCTTCCGCCACCACTGAGTTTTTCACCTTCGCCCCGAAGGTTGGAATAGTTAGTACCCACTCCAGAGCCGTATTTAAAAATGCGCGCCTCCCGCACCCAGAGGTCCATAATGCCGCCCTCATTCACCAGATCATCATCTACACTGAGGATGAAACAGGCATGGGGCTGGGGACGCTCATAAGCATTCTGTGATTTCTTTAATTGACCATCGACGGGATCCACGTAATAGTGTCCTTGAGGTTTTCCGGCAATGCCGTAACTCTCATACAGGCCGGTGTTGAACCATTGGGGACTATTGGGCACGCACATCTGGTTGAGGATGGAATACACCAACTCATCATAGAATACCTGCGCATCCTCGGCGCTGGCAAAATAACCATACCGCTCGCCCCAGACCCGCCAGCAATTCGCCATGCGGTGTGCTACTTGTTTGGCCGAACGCTCCCGTCCCAATGTTTTGTCGGGTTGAGGCACTCCGGCTTTTCGAAAATACTTTTGCGCCAGGATGTCGGTAGCAATCTGACTCCACTGTTTGGGAACTTCCACGTCGTTCATTTCAAAAACGACCTCCCCAGAAGGGTTTCGAATGACAGAGGTTCGATAGTCGTATTCAAACTGATCGAATACAGAGATGTCATCCCGTGTGTACCGACGCGGGAACTGCAAACCGCGCGCGGTGGATGCTTGTTTTTTGGTTGCCATACTATGAAAAGACTTTAATGGGTTTTGGTCAGATATTGGATCAAAACACCTCCGCGGGGGAGGTGTTTAACGAAAGTATTTTTTGCCCTTTAAAATTCCATACCCGAAATTTCAACATTGTGTGGAAAAGGGTGTGTACCATCGTGAAACGCCTGATGGGCAGGCATTTCATCATTTTTACACAGACCTGCTCAAAAGATGGAAAAAAATTTTTTGGTAAATTCGACATCTTTTGTTTTTACTCGGAAAATCCCCTTTTTGATACATTTCCCAAGTTCTGTAACGCGCCCTGTGAAAGCCCTGCCAATGATCATCCGGGAAGCAAATCCGAATTGAGTACTTTTAACGAAATGAAGCATTCCTTGTATCGACCGGCGGCATGGATGCTGCTATTGCTGCTCGCTGTTCCGCCAAACACAAAGGCTCAAACAAAACCCGATGCGTGGGGGACACTCTTTTTCAATGGACCTTATCACGGAAAATGGGGCTTGCACCTCGATGCACAAGTTAGAAGCACGCCCGGGATGGATCAATTGAGGGCCTGGCTGTTTCGACCGGGACTTCAGTACAAATTGAACAAACGAAATTTACTCACCCTGGGCTATGCCTATGTAGAAGGACGGATCAACAGTCCCGGTATAAAAGCAATTACCCCCGAACACCGCCTTTGGCAACAGTGGATCTATTTTCAACCCATCCGCCGCCAAACCCTCCAACACCGCTTTCGGATCGAGGAGCGCTTTATTGGATCGACGCGATATGTGGAAGGCGTTGGGATACCGACCTCTTCCATCTACTCGACCCGGTTTCGATACTTTAACCGGATCATCCTCCCCTGGCATCCGAAGGAATCCTTTGAAAAAGGTTTTTTTACAACCCTTCAAAACGAGGTCTTCCTGCATTTGACCGGCGGGGATCGGCTGACCGGAAAAACCTTTGATCAAAATCGATTTTACCTGGCGCTGGGTTACCGAATAAACAAAATCTGGGATATCGAAACAGGGTACATGCGTCGCGATGTTCAATCGACTACCCGGGTAAACAAACTCGATACGTGGCAGCTGGCATTTTATTTTCGTCCGGATTAACATATGATAATTTTTTCGGACCTTTATCCCCCATGCCACCCGTTTATCCGATTTATGAGGAGTTGGTTCGCCGTAAAGCAACCGGACAAAAATCATTTGCCGTACTGGTAGACCCGGACAAGACCGCACCCAAACAGGTTGCCAGCTTGGTCGAAAAAGCGGAGAAGGCAACCGTGGATTTCTTTTTGGTCGGTGGCAGCCTGGTCGTTAGCACACACCTGGACGAACTGATCACACAGCTTAAAAAAACAACGAAGATTCCGGTCATTCTCTTCCCGGGAAGTCCAATTCAGGTTTCACCAGCGGCCGATGCCTTGCTTTATTTATCGCTGATCTCGGGACGAAACCCGGAGTTGCTCATTGGTCAACATGTGATCTCCGCCCCGGCCGTAAAAAAAAGCGGACTGGAGATCATTCCTACCGGATATATGGTGGTAGATGGCGGAGTAGCCACTACCGTTTCTTATATCAGTCACGCCAATCCCCTGCCCTCCAATAAAAACGAGATCGCGGTTTGCACCGCAATGGCGGGTGAGATGTTGGGACTAAAACTGATCTACCTCGATGCCGGAAGCGGCGCCTTGAATCCGGTTCCTGCATCGATGATAAAAGCCGTATCCGAACAGATCGATGTGCCCCTGATCGTAGGCGGCGGCATCACCACGCCTCAAAAGGCAATAGAAAATTGTCAAAACGGCGCCGACCTCATCGTGGTGGGCAATGCCATTGAAAAAGACATCGACCTGATGCGCTCGATCAGCGAGGCTGTTCACGCTGCCTCCCGCTCGTAAAATTCCCTCGTAATCTTTCCATTCAACAAAAAGTAAACCCTTAGTTGGGCAATATTTTTTGTGGTAATAAAATATCCAGCCCTGCCCCTGGATAGGTTTGATGCTGAACTGCACAAACCATGAAAATCCGACCCCTCCGACCCTACAACACCATTCGGAGCGTACTGCTTCTTCTGTCGATTGGGGTATTGCCTGCTTTGAGCATCGGACAGGGACGGGTAGTGATCAACGAATACATGCCCTTGCCGGGTAGCAGCTGCGGCACCACTGCCGAGTTCGTGGAGCTGTTAAATTTTGGTCCTGGTCCCATCGATGTCAGCTGCTACATCCTAACCGATGGCGATTACACCATCACCCTTCCGAAAGGAACCATTCTTCAGCCCGGAGCGTTTTATGTGATTGGTGGAGGAGACACTATTGAAGTCCCCTGTGCCAATCTCGACAGCACCATACGCGTCAACCTCAATTGGAATACCTGCGAATGCACCAGTAGTCCGATTCCCACCACAGGCGATGGATTTCTCACCGATGGCGGTTCGGCCAATGAACAGGTGGTATTGCTAGATCCCCTACTAAAGGTGGTAGATGCCGTGGCCAGATCCTTGCCGGTGGAACCAAACAGCACGCTAACCAGCCGGTCGACCGCGGGAAGCGGGTGTGTTGACCAAACCTTCAACTTGAATTTGATGAACCCGGACTATGAAACGATCGGACAATCCGCTGGCAGGGGAAACTCCTTTGCCAGAATTTTGGATGGCGACTGTGGCTGGGTAAAAGATCCTCAACAAAGCGCCGGTGCCACCAACAACCGCGACGGAGAGACAAGCAGCACACAATATAATTTCTACTATGTAAAGGCAACCAGTTGTGCACGCGATGGAAAAGTAGTTGTTACCGTAACGGCAGCCGATTATACGAATGTGTTTCCGATGAGCTATATTCTGGCGGTGGACAGCAACCGAAACGGACAATTTGATCTGAATGATCAATACCTTACCGGAACGGTAAGCACCCCCAATACGTTGACTTTCGATAGTCTTCCACCGGGCAGCTACCGAGTCACCCTTGCCTCCGTACAAGGTTGTAACCTGCATACCTTCCCTTTTACCATTGCCGGCTGCTAGGTGGTCGCCCTGACCCTGAAACTTATTTCCTTTCAAGCGTTGCGGCAAAAAACGGCGGTGTGGTTTAGCTGGACGATCGAAGAATCATCCCAACTCGAGCAAGTGATTCAAGAAGGAAGTGTTGACGGAGAAAATTTTCAAGCACTGCATTTATCATCGGCCCCCTCCGATGGGTCTGCAATCTGGTCCAACGAGCTTTTTACACCGGTTCCCGATGAGATCCGTTTTGTGCGTTTAAAAATGATCTCCCGCTTGCAAGAACAACACTTCTCGCCCATCCTATTGCTGGGTAGCTCGATTTCCGCAAATACCGATCGGCTCTATCCCAATCCCACGAGTGGAAACCTCACCCTGGTAACGGAGGTCCCGGTTTCCGGAATCGGGGAAATCAAGATCCTGCACTTGGGCGGGGGAATGGTGCGCACCCATAAACTCCCCATCCAAAAAGGGGCGAATCGCCTTTCGATCGACCTGCGCGATTTGCCCAAAGGCATCTATCTCATTCAGTTGTCGGTATCCAACGGAGCATTTACCCGATGGTACCGCATCAGCAAATACTGAGTCCTTCCGAACCCGATGCCCCTTGGGTTGTTTTATCGGGTGAATCCCCCTGCTTCGCCTATCTTTACGAAAGGAACACCTGCCATGGATATTTTACCCGGACCCCTTTTACGAACCATCGATTCCCCGGACGATCTTAAGAAACTTTCCCGGGAGAAATTACATCTAGTCTGCAACGAACTACGTCAATACATCATTGACGTAGTTAGTGTACATGGCGGTCATTTTGGAGCCAGTCTGGGTGTAGTGGAACTCACCACTGCCCTTCATTACGTTTACAATACGCCGTATGATCAACTCGTGTGGGACGTAGGCCATCAGGCATATGGACATAAGATCCTGACGGGTAGACGCGACAATTTCGTCACCAACCGCAAATACAAAGGACTCAGCGGCTTTCCTAAACGAAGCGAGAGCGAATACGACACGTTTGGTGTCGGACACTCCTCCACTTCCATCTCTGCCGCACTCGGAATGGCCATGGCCGCCAAATACAAAGGCGAGAACGACCGCAAAGTCGTGGCCGTGATCGGTGACGGTGCCATGACGGCGGGATTGGCCTTCGAGGGCATGAACCATGCCGGCGTAGCCGACAGCGATCTGCTGATCATTCTGAACGACAATTGCATGGGCATCGATCCGAACGTAGGTGCCCTCAAAGAATACCTCACCGACATCACCACCTCTCCTACCTACAACAAAGTGAAAGATGATGTTTGGTCACTGCTAGGCAAACTCCCCGTGGGCAAAACGTTTTCCCGCTCAATGGGACATAAGCTTACGGAGGGACTAAAAGGCATGATCAGCAGCAGCTCCAATTTATTTGAAGCCCTTAAGCTTCGGTATTTTGGTCCGATCGACGGACACAACATCGCCAAATTGGTTGATACCTTGCGCGACCTACGTGACATTCCCGGCCCCAAGATCCTGCACATCATTACCACCAAAGGAAAAGGGTACGCCTTGGCCGAGAAAGACCAAACCAAGTGGCATGCCCCGGGTTTGTTTGATAAAGTAACCGGAGAGATCGTCAAAAAGACATTTGACAAACCCCAACCGCCCAAATACCAGGATGTATTTGGCCACACGATTATTGAGCTGGCGGAAAAGAATGAAAAGATATTTGGCATTACCCCGGCCATGCCTTCCGGCTCTTCGCTCAAATTCATGATGGAAAAAATGCCCGGTCGCGCATTTGATGTAGGGATCGCTGAGCAACATGCCGTCACCGTCAGTGCCGGCATGGCCACACAAGGCCTGCGGGTGTTTTGCAATATCTATTCCTCTTTTATGCAACGCGCCTACGACCAGGTGGTGCATGATGTGGCGTTGCAGAAATTACCGGTGGTGTTTTGCCTAGACCGCGCCGGTGTGGTTGGAGATGATGGTCCCACCCACCACGGCTGCTACGACATTGCGTATTTCCGTTGCATCCCGAATATGATCATCAGCGCGCCCATGAACGAGCAGGAACTGCGCAATCTGATGTACACGGCCCAATTGGAATCGACCCAATACCCCCTGGTAATCCGTTATCCCCGTGGAGAAGGCGTTATGCCGGAGTGGCGAACCCCGTTCGAACCGATCGAAATCGGCAAGGGCAGAAAGCTGAAGGATGGTCGCGACCTCGCCCTACTCACCTTCGGACATCCCGGGAACTTTGCCGACAAAGCCATCAAACAACTTCGGTTGGAGGGATACGATCCGGCGCATTACGATATGCGGTTTGCAAAACCGTTGGATGAAGCGCTGCTGCACGAAGCCTGTCAACGTTATCCGGTTTTGATCACCGTGGAAGACGCGTCCGTACAAGGAGGTTTCGGTTCGGCTATTCTGGAATTCATGGCAAAAGAAGGATACAAGAACGAAGTCCGCATACTTGGCATACCCGATCGGATCGTGGAGCACGGCACTCCGAAAGAATTACACCGCGAGTGCGCTTACGATACGGAGGCCATTATGGAAACGGTTCGGGAAATCATGACCGCGCGACTGGTCAACGGCACCACGGCTACGCGATCAGTTCACCGGTAATTCTACCAAAGGGGCTTCCACTTCCCGTTCCGACGGATCGATGTATTCAATAATGAAATTGTTGCGCCCTTCCCCGATCAGGATCCGGAGGAATTTTTGCTGGATCAATTCCAGGAGGGAGAGAAACGTAAAGATCGCATGAACCCGATTTTCGCAACGGTCGATGATGCGCTCGAAGGATAACGTGCGATCTTGTGCCGCCAGATTCAACATCCGTTCGCGGGTTTCCTCCATGGTATAATTGTATTGAACAACGGTGTGTACCGGACGATTCACCCGGTCGCTGTATCGCTGCAGGGTTTTTTCAAAGGCCTTCATCAGCTTGAATAACGTGAGGGTTTGGATCTCCGTGCCTTCGGCAGCCGTCTCCCCCACGTTCATCATTTCCCGTTGGATGTTTCCACGCTTCACCATCAGCATGCGCAGCGCTTCCATATCCGCCAGTTGAGCAGAGGCTTCTTTGAATCGCTTGTACTCGAGAATCTTGTTGATGAGCTCTTGGCGGGGATCGATCTCTTGTCCTTCTGCATCCAGCTCTTTGCGGGGCAGCAGCATCTTTGCCTTGATGCGCATTAAGGTGGAAATAAAAAGAATGAATTCGCTGCTGAGCTCAATGTTCAATTCTTCACTCTGGCGGATGTAGTCCAGAAAATCATTTATGATCCGATTAATGGGTATGTTGTAGACGTCCAATTCATCGCGTTCGATGAAGAACAACAACAAATCAAAGGGCCCCTCAAATTGAGGCAGGCGAATCTGGTAAGCGGGATGTGCAGCCATGGGTAGCAGGCAAAATTAAGGTTTGTGAAGGGTCTTCCCGATCACTTTTTCAAGGCATCGCGAATCTCCCGCAACAACACAATATCCTCGGGAGTGGAAGCAGGCTTAGCTGCTTCTTTTTTTACCACTTTGTTCATGGCTTTGACCAATCCAAACATAACAAAGGCAATAAAAATGAATTTTATCGTAGCGGCCAGAAACTTGCCATACTTGACCCCGTTCCAGACCAACTTATCCAAATCGGTCGCGTGCACTGCTTCCAGCGCAGGTGCCAACAGGAGCGGGGTGATCACATCCTCCACCAGCGAGGATACGATGGCACCAAAGGCACCGCCGATGATCACCGCAACGGCGAGGTCAACGATATTGCCCTTCATGGCAAAATCCCGTAATTCTTTGAGCATTCCCATAAAATGAAATTTCAGTAAAGAAAATAAAAAACGCTACACAACCCATGAGAATGTGCAACTTTGCGCCATGAAATCAAGCCCCCTTTGGAAGTGGATATTGTTCGGCGCGCTCTGCCTCATTTGGGGCAGCTCCTTCAAGCTTATGGAAGAAAGTGCCAGCGTCATCAATCCCAAACGGCTGGCTGCCCTGCGAATTTTTACGGCGGCGACATTTTTTCTCCCCTTTGCTCTTTCTCATTTCAAAGGCATCCCGCGTAAAAAATTGGGGCTGGTGGCACTAAACGGAACCATCGGAAACCTGCTCCCGGCCTTCCTGTTTGCATTTGCCTTGAACGATCCAGCCATCACCGGTCCAATGGGCGGCATCCTCAATGCCCTCACCCCGCTTTGCGTGGCCACCATTGCCATCTTGTTTTTCAAGGACCGGGTGGCGCCGCACAAATTATTTGGGATTGGGATCGGTTTAGCCGGACTGATCCTACTCACCTTGGTTCCCGTGATTCGTGAAGAAACGGAACTTACCTTGGCGCGTCTCTTGCCAACCCTGGCTATTCTCACCGGTACCATTCTTTACGGTTTCAATGTAAATCTGGTCGGCCACAGGCTGCAGGGAATAAAACCGCTGCATCTGGCTTCGGTTTCCATTGCCCTGATGATCATCCCCACTACTTTTTTACTTTGGTATTTTGATTTTCTTTCTCTTTCCTTCGCGGATACAGCGATTCAAACTGCTATTTGGAAAGGGGCGGCCCTTGGCATCGTTGGAAGTGCGGTCGCCACCATCCTATTTTACATGTTGCTTCAACTGGCAGGGGGATTGTTTGCCTCGCTGGTTACCTACGGGATTCCGGTTGTTGCCGTGATCGTGGGATGGATCGATCACATAAAAATTGATCCCCTGCAGATCCTTTGTTTGACGATCATTCTTTCTGGCGTGTACCTGGCGAATAAAGTAGAGAAGAAATACGAAGCGGGGGTCAAGGCCGATTAAACGGACATGATCTCTTTTTCCTTGCTGGCAAGATGTTTATCCACCAGCGCTATGTGCTTGTCGGTAATTTCCTGAATGGCCGTTTCTCCCCCTTTGGCAACGTCTTCGCTGAGCCCGTTCCTCCGTAATTTTTTTACCTGTTCGATGGAATCGCGACGGATGTTGCGAATGGCTACTTTGGATTGCTCACCTTCCGACTGACATTTCTTGACCAACTCTTTTCGGCGCTCTTCCGTAAGCGGCGGCATGAAGATCCGGATCAGGGAACCATCGTTTTGGGGAGTAAAGCCCATGTTGGCGGCAATGATGGCCCGTTCGATGGGCTGCAGCATGTTTTTCTCCCATGGCTGAATGCTCAGGGTACGGGCATCAAGAACACTGATGTTGGCCACTTGGTTGACGGGCATGGGCGAACCATAGTAATCAACAGATAATCCGTCCAACATCTGGGGATTGGACTTTCCGGCCCGGATCTTTACCAACTCGGTTTCCAAGAATTGGATGGCTTTGCGCATGGCATCTGCCGCGTGCTGTTCAATGGCGATCAATTCATCCGACATGTGCGTAGATTTCTTAGTAGAAAGGCAAATCTAACGAAAGACGATGGTACGGAAAAAAGGAGCTACTCGGCCTTGACTTCTCACTTTTTTATCATCTGAATGACGGGAACCTGTGCCTCGGCATTCCCTTTGTTGACCGGCAACAGGCCGTAGTAGAGTACACCCATCGACAAGAATCCAACGATCATCTCGGCCAGCCACACCCAAGTTGAACCCAAGTATTTAAACTGCCAGGCAATAACAACAAGAAGTACAATAAATAGTACGCAGATCAAACAAGTCCAAAAGTGACTATACCCACGGTTTAACAACAGGTGATGCACATGTTTACGATCGGGCTGAAACGGAGAACGTCCCATCAACAACCGCATCAAGAAGACCCGAAAGGTGTCGAATAGGGGGACAAACAACACCGCAAAACCTACTGCCACGGCTCCGGGTATGGGCAGAACGGCTCCGGGCATACCGGCGGTATGAATGAAGCGAATGACTAAAATTGCATTTACGGTTCCGACCAATAAAGACCCCGAATCACCCATGAAAATACGGGCGGGTGGAAAATTAAATGTAAGAAAAGCCAAAATACTTCCAACCAGTGAGAAAGCCAGGAAGGCATAGGCCGGTTGAGCGGCGTAGAAGAAATAGAGACCAAATGCAGACAAGCTAAAAATCGCCAGACCAGAAGCCAATCCGTCCACCCCATCAATGAGATTGAACGAATTCATCACCACTACAATGGTCATATAAGTGAGAACATATGAAGACAATAAAGGAATTTCTTGTATCCCCATAAATCCATACATGCTCCCCAGCCGCAGACACCCGCCATGTATAATGAGAGAAGCGATAACAAGCTGACCAATCAGTTTATTTTTAGCGCTCAGGTCGCTAATATCATCTTTTAGTCCCAATAAAAACACCACCAACGCGGCGGCCAGGTATATGCGAATCTCTGGATTGGATGAAAAATGAATAAAAAACAAACATGATATCAGAAATCCAAGTAAAATGGCAACGCCTCCCAGAGAGGAAACGCGTCGGGGGTGAATTTTTCGCTGGCTGGGACGATCAAAGATTCGGTTCCGGGCCACTACATCCGATATTGCCGGCATAACCAGAAAAGTCAGCAAAAAGGAACATCCAGATAGTACAAAAACTTCTAATATCATATTAAAAATATTTTAAAATTAAGGTATTCGAAATAAATTCGACAAAAACTGACTGCAATTATCTTAAACGCTGATTATCTGCCTGTTGAAAAATAGTGAGTAGGAATTTCACTGACAATTAGCTGGGTTCGGCGATTCGGTTCATTTTTGTAAAAACCTGAATCATGCCTGAACTTGCCGCCCTCGCCACCCAGATCCGCCGCGATATACTGCGGATGGTACACGGCGTAAACAGTGGTCACCCCGGTGGATCGCTGGGATGCGCAGATTTTTTTACCGCGCTGTATTTCAAGGTAATGAAACACAATCCCGCCTTCCAGATGGATGGCAGGGAAGAGGACGTGTTCTTTTTATCCAACGGTCATATCTCCCCTGTATTCTATGCTACCCTATCAAGAGCCGGATATTTCCCGCCAGAGGAACTCGGCAGTTTTCGAAAGCTAAATAGCCGGTTACAAGGACACCCCGCTACCCATGAACATCTTCCGGGTATTCGAATTGCCTCCGGGTCGTTGGGGCAAGGCCTCAGCGTGGCCACAGGCGCAGCGCTGACTAAAAAAATGAACGGCGATTCCCACCTGGTCTTTTCCCTGCACGGCGATGGAGAATTAGATGAAGGGCAGATCTGGGAGGCCGTCCTATTTGCCGCCCATCACAAGATCGATAACCTGATTGCGACGATCGACTGGAACGGACAACAGATCGATGGTCCCACCGAAAAAGTCATGGCCCTGGGCGACCTGCGGGCAAAGTTTGAGGCGTTTGGGTGGACTGTCCTCGAAATGAATGGCAACGATATGGATGAAGTCGTCAGCACCCTCTTAAAAGCCAAAACTCAAACCGGAAAAGGAAGGCCCATTGTGATTTTGATGCGTACGGCCATGGGCAAAGGCGTCGATTTTATGGAAGGCACCCACGAGTGGCATGGCATTGCCCCCAACGATGAGCAACTGGCACGAGCATTGACACAACTTCCGGAAACGATCGGAGATTATTGAGTGCGCAGCGACTGTGCACTGCCCGCCGCCCGAGCCGCGGGCAACCACGAAGCAATCGCGGCGATGATAAACACGGTGCCCCCAATCAACAACCCATCCATCGCCCTCCATTCAACCGGGTAATAATCGATCAAAAAACTTCCGCCTCCCAGCGGAATGACATGAAAAGTCTGCTGCGCCCAGATCAACAAACCTGCCAAGGATAACCCCAGTCCGGCGCCCACACCCGCTAACAATAATCCCTCTGTTAGAAAAATACGACGAATTACGGCGCGCTCTGCACCCATGGCGCGCAAGATCTGGATATCAGTTTGTTTCTCCAGGATCAGCATCGTCAATGAACCGATCATTGTGAACGCCCCCACAATCAAAATCAACGAGAGTACTCCATAAACAATCCACCGCTCGGCATTCATCACACCATACAAGCTACGGTTTTGCTCGTAGCGGTCCTCCACACGAAAGGACGCTCCTAAAAATTCTCGAAGCTCCATCTTGATCTTTTCTACGCGACCGGGGTCGGATACTTTCAATTCGAGCGACGAAACGGTTTGGGCCGACAAACCCAGCGCATCCCTTAAAAAATCATAACGCGTCAACCCATACTGCTCATCAAAATCCTGCTGAATGATAAAGGATCCGGAAGCGTAGAGATCGGCGGACTGAATGTTTTCAGCAGACAACGACTTACCCCCACCCCGGCGCGGCACATATGCACGAAGCAAACTCACCTCGCGGCCCGCCAGAATGCCCAACGCATCTTCTACACCGGCACCCAACACGATGGCGGGCGATTCCTTCGTTCCCAACGAAAAAGAACCATGATAAATTCTGGAGAGCAAACCCGATACGGCGGCATAGCGATCATCCACCCCCTTCAATTGAATGACGGACTGATTCTCGCCGTTTTGCAGGATGGTCTTCTCCTCCACCGTTCGCGATACGGTTGCCACCCCCGGCCAAGAGGCCAATCGGTTGCCCATACTGTCCGATACTTCAATGAATTTGCCCTGCGCGGGTACCACGCGGATCTCAGGATAAAAATCGGAATAAAGAGATTTGACCAGTCCCTCAAAACCATTGAATACACTTAACACAAGTAGTAAGGCGGCCGTGCCCACCGCAATGGCCACCACACTGGTCCACGCGATCACGGAAATCGCCGTAGTTGATTTCGGGGAACGAAAATAGCGCCAGGCAAATCGTAAATACAAATCAAATGTGTTTAAGACTCGGGGGTAGGATTCGGCGATCCATCCGTCGCGTTTCCTTCTTCGCCGATCCGTTTGAACAACTCTTCCATCTTGAATACATGATCCAGCGTATCGTCGCGGAAAAACTTCAGCACCGGCATATTGCGCAGTTGATGGCGCACGCGGTGGGCCAACTCGCGCTTGATCTCATTGGTTCGGTCCACCACTTTCTTCAACGCCGCATCGGGATCCTTGACCTGAAACAAACTCAAATAGAAACGAGCCTCCAGCAAATCCGGGGTTACTTTAACCGATGAGATGGAGACCATGCCGCCGTCCATCATCGACAATCCCAATAATTGAAAGATTCGGTTCATCTCCTCATTCAACAACCCGGCGATCTGCCGCTGACGTTTTCCTTCCTCCATATCAATTTCAATTGCGTTTAATGACCGCGACCAACCCGCGATCGCTGGCCTAAAATTAGTTACTTTGTGGCGATCCCCGACGCATGCGAACCTACACCCGCATCTTTCATTACTTACAACACCAGACAGGATCCATCCTGGGTTATCTGATCAGCATCCTGCTGTCCATCTTATTTTCCATTGTCTCCTTTGGAATGCTGGCCCCTTTTTTTGACTTGATCTTCAATGGAGACAATAGCCGACTCGCCCAACCGGCCGACAATGCCGTAATGGAAACCATTCGTCAGCTGCTTCTAACACAAGTTGACGCCCTGACACCCGTTGCCACACTGGGCATCATCTGTCTGATCATCCTGCTTTCGATCGGATTCAAAAACCTGTTCCTCTACCTGTCCTTCTATATCCTGAACCCGATGAAAAATCGCATCATTCATCGGTTGCGGTCAGACATCTATCAAAAGGTGCTCACCCTGCCCATTGGCTACTTCACCGAACAACGAAAAGGTGACCTGATGAGTCGGCTCACCAACGACGTGTACGAAGTCGAAAACTCGCTCGTTGGAGCCCTCGAAGGATGGGTACGCGATCCACTGACCATTCTGATCAACTTTCTTGTGTTGTTTTATATTAGTCCCACCCTGACCCTCGCCATCCTCGTCTGCATCCCGGCCATTGGGTTTATATTAGGACGCATCTCCCGTCAACTCAAAAAAACATCGCAGGAAGCAGCAGAGAAACAAGGGGAGTCGCTCAGCATTTTAGATGAAACGTTGCAGGGACTGCGCATCATCAAATCCTTTAACGCGCAAGACTGGATCCGAAACCGTTTTGATCAAACCAATGATGAACTCTTGCACGCCCGCAACCGCATCAGTCGCCGCCGCGACCTGGCCTCGCCCGTCTCTGAATTTCTTGGCATTGGCGTATTCGTGGGGATCCTTTGGTTTGGTGGACAAAGTGTACTAAACAACGAGATCTCACTGGCACCTTCTACTTTTCTGGCCTACCTCGCCCTCTTTTACAACATCATCAACCCCGTCAAAGCCCTTTCCACCTCCTTCAGCAACATGCGAAAGGGTTCGGCAGCCATCGCCCGCATCGAAGAACTCCTTGGAACACCCCAAACAATCGACGAGAACCCGGGCGGCAAAATCCTATCAGCATTCAAGCATCAAATCGAGTTTCGAAACGTCCGGTTCGCATACGGTGAAAAGCAAGTGCTGCACAACATCCAATTCACTTTGCCCAAAGGCAAGACCATTGCGCTGGTGGGTTCCTCCGGATCCGGAAAATCTACGCTGGCCGATCTACTGGCGCGTTTTCATGATGTGAGCGACGGACAAGTACTCATCGATGGCATCGACATAAGAGACTATTCCCTTGCCTCCATTCGGGAACACATGAGTTTGGTTACCCAAGAACCCATTCTCTTCAACGATACCATCGCTAACAATATATCGCTCGGTATCCCGCATGCGTCGTTGACACAGATCGAACAAGCCGCTGAGCTCGCCAATGCAGCGGGCTTCATCAACCAAAAACAGGGCCAATACCGATCGAACGTAGGCGACCGCGGCAGCAAACTCAGCGGTGGCGAACGGCAACGGCTCACCATTGCCCGGGCCTTGCTGAAAAATCCATCCATTCTGATTTTGGATGAAGCCACTTCTTCCCTTGATACGGAAAGCGAACGCTTGGTGCAGGAAGCGATCAACAACGTCATGAAAGATCGTACCAGCCTGGTCATTGCCCATCGGCTCTCCACCATTCGACATGCCGACGAGATCTTGGTCATCCAAGAAGGAGCCATCGTGGAAAGAGGAACCCACGAGAGCCTGATCGATCAGAACGGGTATTACAAAAAATTGGTTGACCTGCAGGAATTGCAGTGATCAGCGTTGGATCGAACGCGCGATCACCAGTTTCTGTATCTCGGAAGTGCCCTCGCCAATGGTACAAAGTTTGGCATCCCGATAAAATTTCTCCACTGGAAAATCCTTGGTATATCCATAGCCACCGAAGATCTGAACCGCTTCATTGGCCACTTTAACGGCCACTTCACTGGCATAGTACTTGGCCATGGCCGCATCCTGCGTCATCGGTAAGTGCTGTTGCTTTTTATAGGCGGCCTGATCGGTTAGCAGATCGGCCGCTTCGATTTCGGTGTACATGTCGGCCAACTTGAATCCGATGGCCTGAAACTGTGCGATGGGTTTTCCGAATTGCTCGCGTTGTTGGGAATACGCGAGGGCCGCTTCGTAAGCACCTCGGGCAATGCCCAACGAAAGGGCCGCGATAGAGATCCGTCCTCCATCCAATATTTTCATCGATTGATGAAAGCCGTCGCCCACTTCTCCCAACCGATTGGCATCCGGTATGCGACATTGATCGAAGATCATTTCAGCGGTTTCGCTGCAACGCATCCCGAGTTTGTTTTCTTTTTTGCCGGCTAAAAATCCACTGGTGCCACGCTCCACCACAAAGGCAGTGGCATTGTTCTTGGTGCGCGGCTCACCGGTCCGGGTAATGACAACCGCGATCTCACCGCTGATGCCATGCGTGATCCAATTCTTTGTTCCGTTCAAGATCCAATCGTTGCCGTCGCGTACCGCCGTGCACCGCATGTTGCTGGCATCGCTGCCGGTATTGGCTTCGGTTAGTCCCCAAGCCCCGATCGCTTCGCCCGAGGCCAAGCGAGGCAACCATTTTTTCTTTTGCTCTTCGTTGCCAAACGCAAGTATGTGTCCGGTACAAAGTGAATTGTGCGCGGCCATACTCAATCCGACCGAACCACAAACCTTGGCAATCTCTACGATCGCAGCCTTGTACTCATGATAGCCCATGCCCGAACCACCATATGCCTCCGGAACCAACACGCCCATCAACCCCAGCTCGCCAAGGCGACGAAAGATCTCCCTCGGAAAATACTGCGACTCATCCCATTCCATAACGTGGGGACGGATCTCCCGCTCCGCAAAATCACGGGTCATTTGTGCCACCTGAAGGGTCAATTCACCGGGTTGAAACTGCATTGGGTAAAAATCGGCAATAATATCGATTGCACGAACAGATGTTAGGGATTTATTTCAATTCAAACTGGAGTCCGTCGTATCCCAACTGAATTCCCGTGGGAAGTTCGGCTTCGATCGCCTCGTGTAGACCCAATTGGTGGGAGATATGGGTTAAATAGACCTGTGGCACTTCGAGGGCTCGGGCCAGTTCAACCGCTTCCGAGAGCGTAAAATGAGACAGATGTTTTTCCTTTCGAAGGGCATTGAGCACCAGCACCCGGCTGCCGCGGATCTTATCCAATTCACTTTCTTCAATGAAGTTCGCGTCGGTGATATACGTGAAATCGCCGAAGCGAAATCCCAGCACCGGCATTCGCAGGTGCATCACCCGGATGGGCAGAACCGGAATATCGCCAACGGTGAAGGGTTCGTCCTCAATAGAAACCAGTTCGATACTGGGGGTACCCGGGTATTTGGTATCGGAAAAGGCATAATAGAAATCGCGGCGAATTGCTTCTTCCGTACGCGGATCGGCATATACGGCCATGGGGCGATGCTGAAAATGATTGTAAGCGCGCACATCATCCAACCCGGCGATGTGGTCCTTATGCGCATGCGTCAACAAAATGGCATCCAGTGATTGAACGGATCGGCGCAGCATCTGGGTTCGGAAATCCGGTCCCGCGTCCACAACCAACGAGGTTTGCGCCGATCGTATCCAGATGCTGGAGCGAAGCCGGTTGTCACGCGGATCGGCAGAGGTGCAGACGGCACAGGTACATCCGATCATCGGTACGCCGCTGCTAGTACCGGTACCCAGAAAGGTTATGGAAAGAGGGGGAGCAATCGACATGCGATCAAACGGCCGGGTTGGGTGCCGCTTGGCTACGGGCCGCTTCGTACAATTTACGAAGGTCCTCTGGCAAGTGCAACGGATCGATGGCCAATTGAGGGATCAATTCCAATAAAGTATTGATGCGCCCTTCGATTTGAGGGAATTTATTGAGGACGATCACTTTTTTGGATTCTAGGATGCAATATCCACTTTGAAAATTTCCACGCTCATAGCGTAAAATGTACCCGGCCTGTTCGGGAATGGATTGCAATTTGTCGAGGGTGGTTTGCGTGTATTTCATAACGATCGGAAACGCTAAGGTAATGAATGAGGAATGCGAGCCCAATCCGATTTTCCACATCAATCCCGGCTCTCCAGCACCACAAACGGAACGATCATTTCTTCCAGGCTCACGCCGCCGTGCTGAAACGTATTGCGGTAGTACTGGGCAAAGTGATTGTAGTTATTCGGGTAGCAGAGGTAGCGATCCTCCCGCGCAAAAATATACGACGAGTTGATCGTGGGCACCGGCAACCCGGCCTGCCGCGGATCCCGAAAGTCGAGCACATCCTTTGCTTCGTATTGCAGGTTGCGTCCGTGTTTGTAACGGATGTTGGTGCTGGTTTGGCGATCGCCCAATACCTTACAAGGGGTTTTCACGCGAATGCTGCCGTGATCGGTAGCCAGTACAATACGGATCTTTTTATCTGCCAACCGCCGCAACGCCTGATACAGGGGAGAGTGCTCGAACCAAGAGGCCGTGATGCTGCGGTAGCTGATCTCATCGCCGGCCAATTCTTTCAATACCTCCATTTCGGTGCGGGCATGACTGAGCATGTCCACGAAATTGTAAACGATGACGTTGAGGTCGTTGTCGAGCAGGTTGTGTATGTGGCTGATCAGTTCCAAACCGGCCTGATTGTTCACCACTTTTGTGTAGGAAAATTTGATCGATCCTTTTCCCAATCGCTTCAACTGATCGCGCAGATACATTTCCTCTTCCAGATTTTTTCCTCCCTCCTCTTCATCGTTTATCCAGGTCTGCGGATACTGGGCCGCCAGATCGATCGGACGAAGTCCCGAGAAGATCGCATTGCGGGCATATTGGGTAGCGGTGGGAAGGATCGAGTAAAAACTATCTTCGGTCACCACCCGAAAACTTTCGGCCAAAATGGGCTGAATGGCCCGCCATTGATCGAAACGCAAGTTGTCGATCAACACGAAGAATAAAGGCCGATCAGCTTCGAGTTGGGGCAAGACTTTACGCTTGACGAGCTCGTGACTCAAAATGGGACCTTCACTATCCGGCGCCTTCATCCAGCCGGCATAGGAGCGACGGATGAATTTAAAAAATTCGGTGTTGGCCTCCTGCTTTTGATTTTGCAACACTTCCTGCATCTCCGGACTGTCGGATTTTTGCATCTCCAATTCCCAATAAACCAATTTCTTGTAGATATCCATCCATTCCTGGTGATCGGGATCGCTGTTCAGCGCCGTAAAAAGATGACGGAATTGCTGCTGATAGGCCGAAGTGGTTTTTTCAGCGACCAGCCGCTTGTTGTCAATGATCTTTTTCAGACTGAGCAAGACTTGATTGGGATTGACCGGTTTGATCAGGTAATCGGCAATCTGGGAACCGATGGCATCATCCATCAAGTTCTCCGTTTCATTTTTGGTGATCAGAACCACCGGCAGCCCGGGATCGTATTCCTTGATCTTGGCCAACGTTTCCAGTCCGCTGATCCCCGGCATGCTCTCATCCATCAACACCACATCAACTGGCTGGGTCCGGATGTGGTCGATCGCATCGAATCCGTTGGAAAAGGCTTTCACTGCATAACCCTTCCCCTCAAGAAAGAGGATCTGCGAGTGCAGGCTCTCCATCTCATCATCGACCCAGATCAAGTTTGCAATGGCCATTTGGAAGGATTTATAACGAATCTCAAATTTACCGATTTTCCGGTGGCAGCCCGTAGATTTGCAGGCACCCGATCGCTTCTATTTAACCAATTTTTCACGATGTCGCCAGTGCGTAAAATCATCAACGATCCCGTATATGGGTTTATCACCATCGATGATCCCTTGATCTGGCGGATCTTTTGCCATCCGTATTTTCAGCGACTGCGCCATATTCACCAAATGGCATTTGCCCACCTGGTTTATCCCGGCGCCGTACATACCCGCCTACATCATGCATTGGGCGCCTATCACTTGATGACCGAGGCATTGAGTGAACTGAAACGAAAAGGAGTCGACCTTTCACCGGCCGAAGAACAAGGCGCACGGATCGCGATCTTGCTGCATGATATGGGTCATGGTCCCTTTTCCCACGCGCTGGAAAATGAATTGATCCCCGGTGCCCACCATGAAACACTCTCACTCATTATCATGCAGGACATGAACCGGCAATTCGATGGCGCCCTGCAAACAGCCTTGGAGATATTCACCGATCAACATCCCAAGCGATTTCTGCATCAGTTGGTATCCGGACAATTGGATGTGGACCGAATGGATTACCTGAACCGCGACAGTTTCTTCACAGGCGTTTCGGAGGGTGTGATTGGATACGACCGAATCCTGAAAATGCTGGCCGTGAAAGACGGAGAATTGATGGTAGAGGAAAAAGCAATCTACAGCATTGAGAAATTTCTGCTCAGCCGCAGACTCATGTATTGGCAAGTGTACCTGCATAAAACGGTCGTCAGTGCCGAGATGACCCTGGTGCACATCATTCGTCGGGCCAAAGAGTTGATCGCCTCGGGGATGTCGGTGCCCGCCAGTTCAACCCCGTTGGATTTCTTTTTGCAACGACCCAATCAAGCCTTTCATGCCGATGGGGATTTGCAGCGGTTTTGTCAGCTCGACGACCACGACATCATGAGCACCGTCAAAAATTGGATGCAGCATCCCGACCCGGTCCTATCCGAACTCTCCTCCCGTCTCCTCGAGCGACGCTTGCTGAAGATCCGCTTGCAGGCCGATCCGTTCGATCCTGAAGTTCTGGGCCAAAAACAACAGCAGGTTTGTCAACATTATAAGCTTCCGCCCGAGTTGGCCCACTACCTGGCTTTCACAGGAGAGGCCAGCAATACGTTGTATAATCCGGGCGACGAACGGATCCGCATCTTATTCAAAGACGGTTCGGTAAAAGACATCTCGGAAGTTGACCATGCGCTGATCCACCGATCGCTGAGTGGCCGGGTCAAAAAACACTACATTTGTTTTCCCGATCTCTAATCTCGTGCTTATGCAATACAAGGCCTCTGCCCTCGCCCAACTTCTCGGTGGCCAAGTCGAAGGAGATCCGGAAATCTCCATAGGAGGATTTGGAAAAATTGAATCAGCCGTAAAAGGCCAACTGAGCTTCTTGGCCAACCCCAAATACGAAGAATATCTCTATTCCTCTCAGGCATCGGTCGTGATCGTCAACCAGCAACTGACCCTTCGAAAACCGGTTACGGCTACCCTGATCCGCGTACCGGACGCCTACGCAGCGTTTGCCCAATTGCTCTCGCTGTATGAAGAAAAACAAAAGAGATCCAGAGCGGGTATTCAATCGCCTGTGTACATCGATCCCACTGCCCAATTCGGAAAAGACCTCTTTATAGGCGCCTTTGCCTATGTGGGGGAACAAACGACAATCGGGGACGGAAGCGAGATTCACCCGCAAGTATACATCGGTGATCGGGTACACATCGGAAAGCGTTGCGTTCTGCATCCCGGCGTAAAGATTTATTCGAATTGCGTAATCGGAGATGATGTTGTGATCCATGCCGGCACCGTGATCGGAAGCGACGGATTTGGATTTGCGCCCAAAAACGACGGCGCCTATTCAAAAGTTCCTCAATTGGGGAATGTGATCATTGAAGATGGCGTAGAGATCGGCGCCAATACCACGATCGATCGCGCCACCATCGGATCCACCATTATTCGGCGTGGCGTCAAACTCGACAACCTGATCCAGGTGGCCCACAACGTAGAGATCGGCGCACATACGGTCATTGCCGCTCAGACGGGCATCAGCGGAAGTACGCAAATCGGCGAACAAGTGATGATCGGGGGACAAGCAGGAATTGCCGGACACATTCACCTTGGAAACAAAGTAAAAGTGGGTGCACAAAGTGGGGTTTCCAAAGACGCTCCGGATGGCAAGCTACTCAATGGAAGTCCGGCTACCGACCTTGCCAGTTCCTTCCGGCAGTTGGCTTTGATCCGACAACTCCCTGAGATGGAGAGACGTATACGAATCCTGGAACAGTTGTTAGCCGCGAAACCAGACTGACCCCGCCCTTTTTGTTATCTTTGGCCATCCAACAATCAACGCATGGCCAGCCGTTTCAATCCCGATAAACAGCATACCCTTCAGCGTTCCGCCTCCATTGAGGGAACGGGCCTGCATACAGGGATCTTGGCCACGCTCACCATGCAATCGGCCAATCCCGGTTTTGGGCTTCAGTTTCAACGAACCGACCTGGAGGGTCAGCCCATAATCAAAGCCGATTGCGACCTGGTCACCGATGTCAGCCGCGGAACAACTTTGGAAAGCAATGGCGTCAAAATCAGTACCATCGAACACGTACTGGCCGCTTTGGTGGGAATGGGCATCGACAATTGTTTGTTGCAGATCAACGGACCGGAAGTGCCCATCATGGATGGAAGCTCCCAGCCATACCTGGAATTGATCGAGAAAGCCGGCATCGAAGAACAGGATGCAGCGAAGATCTGGTACAGCATCGATGAGAATATTTTTCATTACGACGAAGAGAAACGCGTGGAAATGGTGGCCATGCCCGCCACCGACTACCAAGTGACCACCCTGATCGATTTCAATTCGCCGGTACTGGGCACCCAGCATGCGGGATTAAAAAATTTACGAGAGTTCAAAAAAGAGATCGCCCCTTGTCGTACGTTTTGTTTTTTGCACGAGCTTGAAATGCTCTTAGAAAACAACTTGATCAAAGGCGGAGATGTAAGCAATGCCATCGTAATCGTCGATAAGCCGGTGGAGAAAATTCAACTGGAACGCCTCAAAAAAGTATTCAATCGCGATCACATCGAGGTAAAAAGCGAAGGCTATCTCGACAACCTGGAGCTCCGTTTTCCCAATGAACCCGCCCGGCATAAGCTGTTGGATGTGGTGGGCGACCTGGCCCTGATCGGCTATCCGATCAAAGCGCGTATCATTGCCAACCGTCCCGGTCACAGCTCCAACGTGGCCTTCGCCAAAAAAATCAAACAATACATCAAAAAGAATAAACATACCCGCGACGTACCTACGTACGATCCAAGTCAGCCACCGGTGTACGACCAGCAATACATCGAAAACAAATTGCCCCACCGCTATCCGTTTGCGTTGGTCGACAAGATCATTGAACTCAGCGACACGCACATCGTGGGGGTGAAGAACGTCACCTTCAACGAATGGTTTTTTCAGGGACATTTCCCCGGTAATCCCGTAATGCCCGGTGTCCTGCAGATCGAGGCACTGGCCCAGTGCGGGGGCATCCTGGCTATCAACCTGAGTGGCGAGGGACAATACGACACGTATTTTTTGAAGATCGACCAGTGCAAATTCAAGCAAATGGTCCGCCCCGGCGACACCCTCTTGCTGAAAATGGAACTGATCGCGCCCATCCGGCGGGGGATCTGTGAAATGAAAGGCACGGTTTACTGCGGAGGCAAGGTCTGTTCCGAGGGTATTTTGGTTGCCCAGATCGTGAAAAGAAACGACTGACCGGCGGCTGTTTTTTTGTCCACACCCCCCACAAATTTGGGTAAAAATACCCCTGTTTTTTACCCCTTTTCCACCCCCCTTTTTCGTAGATTCGCCTATTGAATTTCAACCCCCATTTTCCCTCGGAAAACGGCCATTTTTTCAACGCCTATGAACCCCGAAAAGAACCCTTCGCAAACACCTCAATACGGAGCCGACAGCATACAAGTCCTAGAAGGCCTCGAAGCAGTCCGCAAACGGCCTGCGATGTACATCGGCGATGTGGGCGTCAAGGGCCTGCACCACTTGGTGTATGAGGTAGTCGACAACTCAATCGATGAAGCACTGGCCGGGTACTGCAAGAACATCACCGTCAACATCCATACCGACAATTCCGTTTCGGTGGAGGACGACGGACGGGGTATCCCTACTGCCATGCACAGCAAGGAAAAACGCTCTGCCCTGGAAGTTGTAATGACGGTGTTGCACGCGGGCGGAAAATTTGATAAAGACTCTTACAAGGTTTCTGGGGGATTGCACGGCGTGGGCGTGAGTTGCGTGAATGCGCTGAGCACCAAATTGCAAGTAACCGTTCGCCGAGAAGGAAAGATCTTCGAACAGGCCTACCAGATCGGGGTGCCGCAATATGCGGTTCGCGAGATCGGCAACAGCGATACCACCGGAACCCGGGTGCATTTTTGGCCCGATCACACCATCTTCCATGTAACGACCTATAACAAGGAAATTTTAGAAGGACGTCTGCGCGAGCTGGCATACCTGAACCGTGGCATTCGCATTACCCTCACCGATCAACGCGAACTCGATGAGTCCGGAAACCCCTACACCAATACTTTTTTCAGCGAAGGCGGCATCGTGGAATTTGTTTCGATGCTGGATACGCACGCCGGAAGAAATGCGTTGATCCCGAACATCATTTCGGTAGAAGGCCGCGACGAATCCACCAACGTGGCCGTAGAAGTTGCCCTGAATTACAACGACAGCTACAGCGAACACATCTATTCCTACGTCAACAACATCAACACCATCGAAGGCGGTACACACGTATCGGGATTTCGTCGCGCCCTGACACGGGTATTCAAGAGCTATGGCGACAAAAACGGACTTTTTGAAAAAGCCAAAGTGGAAATAGAAGGAGATGATTTTCGAGAGGGACTAAGTGCCATCATCTCCGTAAAAGTACCCGAGCCGCAGTTTGAAGGGCAAACCAAAACCAAACTCGGAAACAACGAAGTAATAGGCGTGGTTGACACCACCGTCTCCAAAGTATTAGAGGCCTACCTCGAAGAAAATCCACGCGAAGCAAAAAACATCGTCGCCAAAGTGATCCTAGCCGCCCAAGCCCGCGCGGCTGCCCGCAAAGCCCGCGAACTGGTGCAACGCAAATCGGTTCTTTCCGGAGGCGGACTCCCCGGAAAATTGGCCGACTGCTCCGAACGAGATGCCAACCGCTGTGAGTTGTTCCTTGTTGAGGGAGACTCGGCCGGTGGCACCGCTAAGCAAGGACGCGACCGAAGCATACAGGCCATCTTACCCTTACGCGGTAAGATCCTCAACGTAGAAAAAGCGATGGAACATAAGATCTACGACAACGAGGAGATCCGAAACATGTTCACCGCACTCTGCGTGAAGATCGGAACCCCCGAAGATCCAAAAGCGCTTGACCTCAGCAAACTCCGCTACCACAAGTTGATCATCATGACGGATGCCGATGTGGACGGCTCCCACATTGCTACCCTGATTCTTACGTTCATCTATCGCTATATGAAAGCAATGGTGGAACAGGGATATGTGTACATCGCGCAACCTCCGCTTTATTTGGTCAAAAAAGGAAAAGAACAGGCCTACGCCTACAATGAAGAACAACGAAAGGCACTGGTCGACCGGATGGGCGGTGGCAAAGAAGATTCTGTTACCATTCAGCGCTATAAGGGATTGGGAGAAATGAATGCCGATCAATTGTGGGATACCACCATGAATCCGGCTACCCGTACATTGAAACAGGTCACCATCGAAAGCGCCGCAGAAGCCGACCGGATCTTCAGCATGTTGATGGGAGATGAAGTAGCGCCGCGCCGCTCCTTCATCGAGTCACATGCCAAATACGCCAAACTCGATATCTGATCGGGTAAGCGATCGGCCCCTTACGATTTCCAATTGTATTGAAAGCTGAATTGCGCTAAACTGCGAAGGGGCGACCATTCCGGTCCATGCACGGGCCAGCACACACCTGCACGAAGATGCACTACGCGACTCACCTCAATACCCAAGCCCAAGGAAGCCCCGCCGTATAGTCCCCGGAAATCCCGCAACGAAAACAATCCCCGCAACTGCTCGGGAGCAGAATAACTCAAATGTCCACGTACCATCAGCCATCCCCTCCCCAAATTTTTTGGATTCGATCTTTCCCATGCGCCCGTGTGGATCACCCAACCGAAGACAGCATAATGGTTCCATAAAAATTGCTGCTTTCCCGTCAACGGATCGTTCAATGCCCCAACTCGATAGCCACTAAGCACCCGCTCGCCTGCTTGAAACACCATTCTAAGTGCAGAATAGCTTCCCCAATTCGAACAAAGTTTCTGACCCTCAAACCCCACATTCATCATCCCGCTCCAAGGCGAATACAATTGCCAGGTGATGGACTCATTGGAACGAGATCCATTCACCATGCCCATAACTGCATTTGATCCCGGCTGGGTTACGCCACTATAAACAGACAAAGGCAATTGCCATTTCCCCGGTTCCCCGATCAACAACCGCACCACCGGGGCCGACGCTTGCAATTGCCCCCCTTGACCCCACTCCATCATGCCGGCACTCAACCAATCGGGGGGTTCCGTGAGCGTTCGTTGCAGGGTGTCGCGCTTACTACCCGGAGCAGTCGGCTTCAACGATTGTGCCGATAAGAACCAGGGGAAGACCAACCCAATCAGCATCCATCTCTTCAACGTTTTTTCCCAACCCCGCATAGCAAACCGAATGACCAGTTTCCGTTTCGCATCCTACCGGCCGACTCAAACAACGGGTCATTGGGTAAAATCTCATACTCCGTTACAGAACGTTCTCCGAATTCCGCTTGAACAAAAGGATTAAGCATCCAGCTCATACTTGATCGACTCCGTATTCGAATGGAAAAACCAGCCTGCACCCGTGCAAACGGAATACCCATCGACTGTCTTTGCACAGCCAAGCGATACAAAATAAAAGGTATTTGCCCCGGTAGCGTACGAGCAGTTGTGGTCGACAAATAATTCCCGCCATGAAAGGCAAACACGGGTCCTCCACGTACCCACGCCTCAAGCCGCTTCGATCCAGCGACGGATCACGCAAAACACAAAAATGGATTCACTTGTATCGTCTCGATTCGATAGGTCGGTATCGGCTTTTTCATTGGAAAATACGGAAGGGCCGCATCGATCTCATAAAAGGGAGATCGGAATTGCATCGAAGAAAGAAATCCCCATCCAGCATTGGAACCGGATTTCAAGGGCTTCGAAAGACCAACGGAAACCTCGCGATCCACAGTCGTTACCAACGCCAATTGCCCACGTTCGGACCGGATCCGCGGAGCGGAGCGAAAAGCTCCGCCCGCATACCAGTGGACTTGCGCCCACAGGGGATCCGCCCACAACACCAACCCTATCATGCAGATCATTCTTGTCATTAGAAACACCCTCCATTGCCCAGCAGGTGGATCTGATCCACCAGGCAACGATTGTAAAAAAGCGGAAAATTGATGAACTCCGTATTCAGATCTTGAATGGCCAATGTATATGGATGACGCTCTGAAAATTTAGCCTTTCCCCGACGATGAACACCAGCAAATTGAAAAGGCTGACGATTCGCCGGCCAGGGACGATCGTCGCATACATTCCATTGCTGTGTACAATACGCGATCCCAACCACTTGCATCTTGTCTCTCACAAAACGATTTCGCTTTCGCTTGTATAATTTTGCCTTCCCCCAGATCCGGGTTCGCGTAGAACGAAAATCGGCACGCACCCCCCGCTGACCAACCTGGTAATAAATACGACGCTCGATTTCCGGACTCAACTCCTGCATCAGATTCACATCCCGGGTATCGCTGTTGATTCGGGCTGTGACAGTGGGACTACAATCCGTCAGTACCAATTCCTCCAACCAGGTCAGCAGATCCTTGATCTCATCCCAATTATCAAAAATGGAAATGAGGAGTTCTTTAAATTTCATCTTGGAAGCAACCTGCATCGATTCGAGCTGCGGCTCGGGATGACGAAAATCTATCATCCAATCCCCATTCAAAACCGACCAATACATTTCCTCCTTGATGGGAAGGTCCTCGAAGGGATGGGGAGCACGCCAATCCAACCCCTGCCGCGCTAACCACTCTTCCTCCGCCTGCAGCTGAAGTTGCAGCATCGACCGAAATCCCAACTGACTGGCAAAATAGGTAGAGGCGTAATGCTCAACCGGGTGCAACACCGCGTCCTCCAAATAATTATCGAACAACTCCTGATATTGGTCATAATTCAACTCCTCCGTACAGATCCCCTCCGCCCAAGCCTCATTCAATAATTTCTCGCGGAATAAAAAATAATTACTGTCGCACTCCGCATTCTGATCGCGCAGGTGCATAGACAATTCAACAGCCGCCAGCAGATTCTCAACTTGTAAAACATGCCCGACGCGAACAACCGAATAACGAGCAATCAAACGATCGACCTCCGCACGTACATCCGACAAAGCGTTCATGTACTGATCTCGAGCAGATCGGAGTTGCTCTTGCAAGCTGCCGTGAGCAGTCAAACAGGCATCAAAACGATCTTGTCGGTCGAGCAGTTGCTGTGCAGACAAACCTGACCACAAAAAGGATAAAATGGATAACATACACAAAATTTTCATGATGAAATTTTTTTATGATGAATACTGTCCGTAAAACTGACGGCAAACAGAAATGTATCCAAGTGATAATCCTCTGAAAAATGGGAGAATATTCTCACCGAGTTAGGGGAAAACAACGAAAGGAGCGAGTACCTGACCGATTGTATTTTTTTTAGGCCGGCGTAGAAATTCCGTATTTTTGTCCTTTCCTAACGATTAAAATAAAACACATGTCGAACGGACCCCTCACTGCTTACAACGTGAAGACGAAAGAAAAAGGTGTTGTCATGCATGACGCCGTCATTACCAAAACGGCCAAAGGTGCTTATATGGCACAAGGACACGACGGAAAAGGCAACAAACTCACCACCTTGTTGGGTGAGGCCAAAGCCCTGGCTGCCATCAAGGAAGGACATGCCAAACAGGGCTGGTAATTTCTTCCCCGCACATAAAAAAAGATCGGCCCAGCGGCCGATCTTTTTTTTGCTGAGTAGATGCACTATTGCTTGATTACGCGCTGGGTCGTGACTTGTCCCCGCAACTCCACCTGAACCAGATAGATTCCGGTAGCGATCGACGGACTCGACAGATCCAACCAGAACGATTGCTGAAATCCGGTTCCCATTACTTGTTGCGAACGGATCGAACGACCGGTGGCATCGAATACGGTTACACGCAAGGATTCTCCTGCATTTGCCTGAAATACTCCTTTGAACATTCCGCTTGATGGATTGGGATAGAAACGCAAAACCGAGGTTGCATCGAATACAATCGGCTGAGCAGTCGTATACACATACCATCCGTCGCGATGCGTGATCTTGACCCGGTAATACCAAACATCCGATTTGCCCGAACTGTTGTCCTCGTTCTGATACGAACGCAGTACACCTGCATTGCCTGCAGAACTCAGTGTGGCCAGTGTAACGTACTGCTGCTGCTGCCAGGCAGCATTGCCTTTGGCAACTTGCACCTCGTGGCTGACGACCTCGTATTCATGAGCGGTCGACCAACTCAACCGTGCCGAAAAAGTTCCGAGCCGCTCCAACCGGAAAGAAAGAATATCCACCGGCAAACCACGTATCCGATCGCGCCAGCCGGAATTGGCCCAAAACTCCGACCACTCCCGAACGGGCAACTCCATATAGTAACCGTTCTGATAGGGAACGCGGCGAACCTGCTGTCGGGTCAGGTAAGACCATTGACCCGGACCATTATCGGAGAGCAACAAATTCTGTGTAGTGCCCGTTCCATCTCGATAACGCGTTACCCCCAGCTCCCCTACCGAACCTACCCGCTCACAAGCGGAGCAACCGGTGGCAAATACCAGTGAATCCGCCTCACGGTCCAAAAAATATAAGCGCAACCGCGCCGTATCGGTGAGCGCCGTTGAACCATTCATCACCCAATTGCGATCCAAATAATACTGACCATTCGTAAAGCGGTCCGAACCACTGTGTAGAAATGCCTGCACCCCGGCGGTACCCGACTGTCCGATCGTTTGCACCGATGCCACCAGCTGATTGTTGGCGATCGCCGGCTGCCAGGCACCGGTCGAGGTATAAGTAAGATTTACGGGGGTGGTGAGGGTTGGACCACTATAGATCGGCAACCCATTCTCGTATATATGAATGTCATCCACTGCAATGCCATCCCGGCTGACCGATGCATCGCCGCGCAGCACAAACCGCAAACGCAGCGAGGGTATGCCGGTCGGCAAGGGAATCGTGGCAACGTGCCAACGAGCATATGTTTGTGTACTCCACAACGGATTCCCGGGATAATTTTTATTGTACCAATTCACTCCTTGTCCAACCCCACCCAACCGCATCCACGTCTGCCCATCCGCCGAATATTCAACGTACGCACCGTCACAAAAACCATTTCCGCAATCCTCCAGATCCAACGCCACCAAAAAACTCAGCATGGGGGAAGTCAACCCACTCAGATTGAAACAAGGCGAATACAAATACGACCATTCATTATCGTTGTATTGCCCCTTTAATCTTGTTTTCCAAGACTTCACGCCGCTGCCCGTCCCCATGATCCGATACGACTCCGGAATTCCGAGCTCCCAGGTCGACAAATTGCCGGCCGGATACCAATCCGATCCCGATTCAAAATCCTGCACATACGGATAAGCCGATACGACTGGCAACACCCGAATCGTTGTCTGTAAGCTATCGTTCGCGCGATACGAGTCGCCTGAAAGATCAACCCATACTTTCAAAACAGGATTCACTGTTCCCGTGAGGTTCAACAATTGCGTAAATATGTACGAAACAGTTGCGTTGGGAGCCAAGGAAGGAATGGCTTCTGAAACGACCGAACCGTTGTTTACCTGCAGGCGAATGGGAACATTGGTGCGCAGCTGTGTGCCGCTGTTTTGTACCATAACCTTTACTGCAAGCCCTTGGCCTGGCGCACAGATTTGTACGAGGGGTTCCTCGATCCGCAGGAGTTGAATGTCGTCGCCTACCATATATAATCGAATGTCATCTAAACTATAGCCCGCGCCACTCCACTCGTCGGCTGCCGAATATTGCCCCCACTGCCCCCATCGGATTTGAAAACTGCTGCTGAAGGTTTGTCCATTGGCCGCCAGCAGATCGGAAAGTTCAATAGCGGTTACCGATTGATATGTTCCCAATTCAGCTTGGTTGGCAAATAGATCATAGGCCTGGATCCAGGGTGCGGCATCATTTCCCCGAATCCATACCCGGTTGTTCGCATTTGAAACTTGTCCATGATGTTTATACCGAAAATCGAGCCGAACATCATTAGATAACGTATAATTGGAAAGATTGTAAGTACCCGTGAGGTAATTGGTATTTCCTCCACCTACCGGCAGACGAACATCCATCGTCAGAGTCCGCTCACCCGAAAAAGACATCCCCGAATTAATAAACGTGCGCAACCGCCCTTGTGCATTCAAAAACGAAAAATCATATCGATCCGAACCATTTAATCCCATCTGTGCCTGCACTAGCTCTTGCTTCGGAAGCGCATCGAAGCCATCAAGCCAAGGTGTAGTCAGATTCAACGGTTGATTATTCAATTGTCGGACCGTCTGTGTCATCACGTTATTGGCCGCAACGGGATCATTCGGACGCAACACCGTTACTTGAAGAGTATACGTGCCTGCCGCAGATAAATTCGCAGGAGTGGCAAAATCAAACCCGATGCTCGCGCCCGGAGCCAAGTTGTTCAAGGTCGTGTTTTCAGTAACGATCGATCCGCCATTGATCTGGTAGGTGAGGGTAGCCGGTCCTGTATACGCCACATCATCCAGATTTTTGATCCGAACGGAAATGACTTGGTTGGCGGGAAGGAATTGAGACGTATTCAGTCTCCCTGAAGAAGCAGGACTGATCAATGCTTCCATTCGCAGATCGTTGTTGGAGATGGAACCCGCACAGGTACCGCTGTTGGGTTGATGAGAGATCGAAGTAGATCGTCGGCCAGGCTTTCCATTCAGCCGAGGACGAACCCCCACCCAATAAACCGAGTCACGGGAAAGTCCGCTGAACACATAACGCGTGGTACCTGCCGGCACGATCGCTATCGATTGCATCTCCGAACCGATCAGGCGCATGACCTCATAATCGGTTGCACCCGGCACCGCCGTCCAATCCATCGAAACATAGGTCTCGCACTGAACAGCCGATAACGAGGCAACAGATAATCCGATCAACAAAAAAGATTGGGATGCCTGCATCGCATTGTTGGCACGACTGATCAATCGCACCCGTACCTGATCGGACGTAATCGAAGGTGTGATCCAAAGAAACTGATCGGTCGTAGCCACTAGCCCGGTTACGATCGATGTCCAACTCGCACCATTATCGATCGAGTATTCCAAGTCGTATCCGCCCGAGGTGGCAGTAGCATCCCATTGAATGTTGATGGATTGACCCGGACGAAACGACTCTCCACCAACCGGAAAGGTTAGCTTGGGAGTGGTTGGGATCAAGTCCCAGCTGATAAAATAAGTTTGCCTGGAAGTCGTAACGGATGTTCCCCGCACCCGAACGGTATAATTTCCTGCAGGTGGATTGTATAAAGTAATCTGCTCAATATTGTTGATCCGATCTACACCGGTGCCGGCCACCTCGTTTACCCGTGCAGCGAGCGTATCCAAGATCCGCGGAAGTAAAACCGTTCCGCTGGGCGTTACCAATTCCAAATCTAGGTTATTGACCAAAGTGCGATACGCCACCATCGGAGCCGCGGGATCATTCCAATTCAACATGACTTTCAAAACGGATTGTCCAACGGGTACTGAAACGGTCCGGGATATGACCCCGCCGGCTATCACCGAATCGGATGCATACCGAGTGTTCTCCAGAATACTAAGCGACCGATCCAGGTTCATCCATCCAAAACCGTAGGTATAATCCGGTCCCTCATTCCCTTTATCGGTTGCCCCGTTACAGAGTAAATTTTTAACCAAGGCGTTTGCCGGATTTGATCCGCCATTTAGCTGACGAAAGCGCTGAATCAATAAGGCCGCGCCACCGGTAGCTGCCGGACAAGCCATGCTGGTCCCATTGTTCGTATAATACCCTCCAAATCCCGTTGATACCACCGCTGCACCCTGTGTCGTGATCTCCGGTTTTATCCGTCCATCGATCACCGGCCCCCGGCTGGAAAAACCCGCGATCTGTCCGTTGAACTGAGTAGCACCAACGGTGAGTACATTTTTGGCCGACTGATAACTGCCCAACACCGTCTTAAAACCTGTTGCATAGGGTACACAAGTAAGCGTTCCACTATTGCCGGCCGCAAAGACGTGTAATAATTGCGGAAGATCGAACGCTTGTTGATCCCATAGCCTTGAGTAAAGATCATAGAGGCCGTTATAATCGCATTGGTTGACAACTGCGCCGTACGAGTTGTTGGACAATACCATTCCCTCATCCCTAACATACTGCGGAGAAAAATCAAAAATATAATTGAAGTATTGAGAAATGATTTTAGCGCGAGGGGCATATCCGGCCAGGGTATCGGATATGATTCCGCCACCGCCAACCGTACCCGAAACGTGAACGCCGTGCTGTCCGGTACCAAAGCCATATCGACTGATCACGCGTTCATTGAAATCAATATGCGTAAGCGCATCGCCATTATCACCCACACCGATCACCAACCCCTCACCCAAAAGGGCACGTCCCCCCACACCAAGCGGAGCATTCGCCAAATTGGCACGCGCACCCGTGCGACTTCGATAATTGATCTCCTGATCCGGTGCGGGAATGGACTGTACATAGTCCACATACGAAAGCGATGCCAAAGCCATCAATCGGTCCGCGGAAACCGATACCTCCACAACTTGCTGTCGATGAAAACGAGTATTTACGACCAAGAATCCGGAAGCAGATAATAAGGATTGGATTTGATCCAGGTTGAAATAAGATCCATACTGCAACCAAACATTCACCGTACCGGCCGATCGCACCGCCCAAGCGGGATATTCCTTAGCAAACAATTCGGGCGATAATTTTTCAGCTGCTCCCAACGTGAAAGCCGCCCGCACGCCTTGTGCCTTTAATTTTTCCCGACCCGGATCCGTGGCCAATCGGGCCCGGTACGATAAGCCACTCACAAATTCACCCAATACCACGCCTAAGGAACTCAGCTCCTTTAGTTGCGCAGAAACAGGCATCGAGTCGAACTGCAACAAGCAATTCACTCCTCCATACACTGTTGGCTGCGCTTGGAAAAATGCTGGCCAACCAACCGCATCGATATTTTTTTCCGGTGCGATTGTGGCATTTCTTAAATGTAAAATATATGAAGGGGTACGCTGGGCGGTCAACAGCAGCGGCCAACCCGTCAAAATTAAAAATAGGACGACGATTCTATTCATATCAAAGACGCCCTAAAATTAAGGTAGTCAAGCTATATATTTTTATTTTTAATATGCGTTTGAGCGGTGTTCACTGAAAACTTGCACATGCAGCCGACTCAAAAAATGATGGAGATCAGCCATGCCCCCGATGTTCTCCACCACCAATAAAAACAATCGACCCGTTTGCTTGAGCTGGGCACGGTTCGTTCCGATCTGGAGATAGGCCAGTATGTGTCGGAAGGTTTCCGATTCGAAATAAGGCGAATCGGGACGATTGATAAAAAAACAACGTAAGGTCTTATCCTTCAAACTCATTTTCTCAAATCCAAGTTCTACCGCCAGCTTGCGGCACCGAACGGTATCCAACAAGGCGATGACCGGTTCGGGCAAGGGACCAAACCGGTCCGACAACTCCTTTTCCATCACACTCAACTCCGTTTCATCGGTACATTCATCTAACCGCTGATAAAGCGACAAGCGCTCTGCGATATTCTCCACGTAGGTATCCGGTAACAAGATCTCCAGATCTGTATCGATCGTACAATCCTGAACAAAATCATCTTGTTTGGTGATCTCCTCCCTAAACAACTCCTGAAATTTCGAACGCTTCAGCTCCCGTATGGCCTCCTCCAATATTTTTTGATACGTCTCAAACCCGATCTCCGCCATGAATCCACTTTGCTCACCGCCGAGCAGGTTGCCGGCACCCCGGATGTCGAGGTCGCGCATGGCGATCTGAAATCCGCTTCCCAAATCACTGTGCTGCTCCAAGGTCTGCAAACGCTTCCGGCTGTCGGCCGGCAAAGTGCTGATCGGCGGAGCCAACAAATAACAAAAAGCCTTGCGGTTGCTTCTTCCAACCCGCCCTCGTAACTGATGCAGGTCACTCAACCCAAACTGATGCGCATTGTTCACCAGGATCGTATTCACATTCGGTATGTCTACTCCACTCTCCACAATATTGGTACACACCAGTACATCGTATTTTCGATCGATGAAATCCAGGATTCGCTCCTCCAATACATGTCCCTCCATTTGTCCATGTGCAAAACCAATACTGAGGTCTGGGCAAAGCGCTTGGATCAGCTGACTCATCTCGCCCAACCCGGCTATCCGGTTGTAAATAAAAAATACCTGCCCGCCTCTTTCCGTTTCATAATAGATCGCGTCCCGAATCGCATCTTCCTGAAATACCTGCACTTCGGTCTGAATGGGTTGCCGATTGGGAGGCGGCGTATTGATGATACTCAGGTCGCGTGCCCCCATCAGTGAAAACTGCAAGGTGCGCGGGATGGGGGTGGCGGTCAACGTCAAACAATCCACTGCCGTGCGAAGCGTTTTGATCTTTTCCTTATGTGCTACTCCAAATTTCTGCTCCTCATCCACCACCAGCAAACCCAGGTCTTTGAACACCACCTCCTTTCCCAGCAATCCGTGCGTCCCAATAATGATATCGATCTTTCCTTCCTTAACGCGCTGCAAAGTCTCTTTTTTCTCCTTGCTTGATTTGAACCGGTTGATGTAATCAACCGTAACTGGAAAATCCTTCAACCGCTCTTGAAAGGTTTTGTAATGTTGAAAGGCCAAAATGGTAGTGGGTACCAGGATGGCCGCTTGTTTTCCCTCAACACAGGTCTTGAATGCCGCACGGATGGCCACTTCTGTTTTTCCAAATCCCACGTCGCCGCAGATCAATCGGTCCATCGGCGAAGCCGACTCCATATCCTTTTTCACATCCGCTGTAGCCTTGCTTTGGTCCGGCGTATCCTCGTACATAAAGGAAGACTCCAACTCGGTTTGCAGGTAATTGTCCGGCGCATGCATAAATCCATTCATCGCCTTTCGCTTGGCATAAAGCGTGATCAGGTCGAAGGCAATCTCTTTTACCTTGGTCTTGGTTTTTTCTTTCAGTCGACTCCATGCATCCGAACCCAATTTATTGATCTTAGGCATCGTGCCTTCCTTGCCGGTGAACTTGGCGATCTTATGCAGGCTATTAATGTTGACGTATAAAATATCGGAGTCCTTATAGATCAACCGAACGGCCTCTTGCAGGCGACCATTCACGTCGATCTTTTGCAATCCACTGAACACCCCCACTCCGTGATCGATGTGGGTAACGTAATCACCCGGCTGTAGATCGCGCAGCGTGCGGATTGTCAGTGCCTTATTTTTATTATAGGCTTGTTTGACCTTGTATTTGTGGTAGCGCTGAAAGATCTGATGATCGGTATAACATAGGATCTTAAGATCGGAATCGATGAATCCCTGATGGATCGATGCGATCAGCGGCTCAAAAACCAATTCGGCCTGCAAGTCATCGAAGATCTGCTGTAGCCGCTCGAGCTGACGGGGATTTTCCGAAGCAATATAAACTGAATATCCCTGTGCGGCGTGGGCCTTCAGGTCTTGCAACAACAATTCGAATTGCCAGTTGAACGAGGGCTGTGATCGGGTAGTGAACGTGATTTCCCGATCTCCAACCGGAGAAGCGTGGCCAAATCCCAACCGATGAAAGCGTGCAAGTCCCGCCGACAAATCTTCCTGCGTTAGCAGGTCCTTTGTGCTGGGAAGGCGAACCATTCCTTTTTCTTCCTCCACATCGGATTGAGCCGGTTGTGCGCGTTCGAGATATGCTTCCAGATCGAGCAACCATTCCTTGGCTTGTTCGGTGGAAGTATGCTCATCTTCCATCCAAAAGAGCGTATTGGCGGGAAGAAAGTCAAACAACGAAATTTGCGGGGCATCGGAGCTGAGCGCCTCCACATGCGGAATGATGCTGACCTGCAGGATCTTTCGCTCGCTGAGTTGCGTCTCCGGATCCACGATCCGAATGGAATCGACCTCGGAGCCAAACAACTCGATCCGATAAGGCTTGTCGTTCCCGAATGAATAGATATCGAGTATGCCCCCGCGGATGGCAAACTGCCCGGGTTCGTAAACAAAATCCGTTCGGGTGAATTGATGCTTGTCCAACTGTATCAACAAACCAGGCACATCAAAGGTATCGCCTGTTTTAATGGAGATGACATGATCGGCATATTTCGAGGGAGATTCCACTTTCTCCAGCAACGCCTGAGAATAGGTGATGAGTATCTTACGATTCCCAGCTTTGCTAAATCGCATCAGCGCTTCGGTACGCAACATGACGTGCGAGGAACTGAGGCGAACGAAATCGCGGGGCGATTTATATGACGCGGGGAAATAAAATAAATCCAGCGCCCCGGTCAGGCTCTCCAGCGCATTATGAAAATAGGCGGCCGATTCGGGGGAATCCAGTACCACTACATGATTAAAAGGAGAATAATCGGCTTGTTGATAAAGTGCAGCCAGCAAAAAAACTGGTGAACTGCCTTGGAGTCCGCTCAGTCGGATCTGTTCGGGTTGTGGCAATAAAATCCCTGCCCCCAATTCGTTTAACCGGGGGTGCGCCGCGTATCGATTCACCAGTTCAGCCAGCGCCATGAGCGCCGCAAAGATACGGACCCGCCACCGCGAACCGGCCTTCTCCCGTTATTTTGTTTCGTCGTATCTTTCTGCAAAGCAAGTCCCATGCCTCCACAACCCTGGCGGACCGGTACGGTCATTCGAATAGAAAACGAAACAGCCAATACCCGTCGATTCTGGATCCGGGTAGATGAGTTAGACGCATTCGATTTTGAACCCGGTCAGTTCGTCACCCTCGATCTCCCCATTCACGAAAAACCCAACAAACGCTGGCGCAGCTACTCGATTGCCAGTTGGCCCGATGGCACAAACGTATTTGAGTTGGTAATCGTACTGTTGGATGGAGGTGCCGGCACCACTTGGTTGTTTCAAAACGTAGAAGTAGGCTCTACGCTTACCCTTCGCGGTCCGCAAGGAGTGTTTACCTTACCCGACCCTATCGACCGGGACCTGTTTCTTATTTGCACCGGTACGGGCATCGCTCCTTTCCGGTCTATGTCGCACCACCTGATAAACCATCAAATCCCCTATCAAAACATCTATCTGATCTTCGGTTGCCGAAAATTTGAAGATTCATTGTACGCCGCCGAATTAAAAGAACTCGCGCGCCGGGTACCCAGCTTTCATTATATCACTACCTATTCGCGGGAAGACCTTGCACAGGAAGATGCCCAAACAAAAAAAGGATATGTACATCAAGCCTATGAGGATCTTTGCAAACAAGGCATGATGCCTTCTCCAGAGGATCCGAATCAGCAGGTCGTTAAACCCGCCTATTTTTATTTATGCGGATGGCGAAACATGATCGACGAGGCCAAACAACGCATCGTTCAGCTGGGATATGATAAAAAATCGATACACCTGGAATTGTATGGGTGATCAGATCGACAGCGATCGCTGCACCATCGATTTCAATTCAGCGATTGGAATTCGCTCTTGCTCCATGGAATCGCGGTGCCGAATCGTAACGGTATTATCTTCTTTGGTCTGATAATCTACGGTTACGCAAAAAGGTGTTCCCAATGCGTCCATTCGACGATACCGTTTACCGATCGAATCCTTCTCCTCGTAAAAACAACGGAAATGGGGACGGCATTCGGCCAGGATCGATTCCGCGATCTCCGGCAAACCATCTTTTTTATTCAGCGGCAATACCGCCATTTTGATCGGTGCCAATACCGGTGGTAATTTCAACACTACGCGGCTGTCTTGTTTATCGGCCGTGCTCAGGTCCTGCTCTTCGTAAGCGTGACTGATTACCACCAAGAACATTCGATCCAACCCGATGGAGGTCTCGATCACATAAGGAATATAATTGCCGTAAGGCTTTCCGGTAGCCGGATCTAGATCGTTATCAAAATATTGTTGCTTTTTCATGCTGAACTCCTGATGTTGCTTGAGGTCGAAATCGGTGCGGCTGTGAATGCCTTCCAGTTCCTTGAATCCCATTGGAAAAGCAAACTCGATGTCGCAGGCGGCATCGGCATAATGAGCCAGTTTGACGTGATCGTGAAAGCGATATTTCTCAGCGGGAATCCCCAGCGCCAAGTGCCATTTCATTCGTTCGGCTTTCCAAAACGCGTACCACTCTTTTTGGGATCCGGGTCGAACGAAGAATTGCATCTCCATTTGTTCGAATTCACGCATCCGAAAAATAAATTGCCGGGCGACGATTTCATTTCGGAACGCCTTTCCAATCTGGGCGATCCCGAAGGGAACCTTCATGCGTCCGGTCTTCTGCACATTCAGAAAATTCACGAAGATCCCTTGTGCCGTTTCCGGCCGGAGGTATACGCGGTTGTCCTCCCCATCGGTAGAGCCAAATTCAGTGGCAAACATCAGATTGAACTGACGGATGTCGGTCCAGTTACAAGTACCACTGATCGAGCAGGAGATTTTATTGGATTCGATGAGCAATTTCAATCCGTCGAAATCATCTTTAGCCAACAAGGCATCCATTTGTTCAAGCAGTTGCTTGGCTTCTTTTTCCTTTCCTTCTTCATTCCATTTTTCGACTTGGGCTTCGATGAGGTGATCGACGCGATAGCGCTTGTTGCTATCCTTATTGTCGATCATCGGGTCGTTGAAATTATCGACGTGCCCACTGGCCTTCCAGGTAGTAGGATGCATGAAGATGGCCGCGTCCAATCCCACGATATTATCCTGCAGCTGCGTCATGCTGCGCCACCAATGGTCCTTGATGTTCTTTTTCAGATCGCTGCCCATCTGTCCGTAATCGTATACGGCTTGTAGGCCATCATAGATCTCGCTGCTGGGAAAAATGAATCCATATTCCTTGCAATGAGAGATGATAGCGGGCAGTTGGTTGGTCTCGTTGGCCATGGGCGCAAAGATAAGTCGATTCAGGGCAGCTTGGGATTGTTGCGGTGTCGATCGCTGTCCCGCTGCGTTTTCTTATGCAGATTTTTTTCAAAGGCCTCTGTCAGATCAACACCGGTTTGATTGGCCATGCACAGAAGCACCCACAGTACATCGGCCATTTCATCGGGAAGGGACTCGGGCGATTCACCTGTTTTGAAACTTTGATCGCCGTACTGACGAGCCATGATCCGGGCCAGTTCGCCAACTTCCTCCGTGAGAATAGCCATGTTGGTTAGTTCACTGAAATAACGGACGCCCACGGTTTGGATCCAGTGGTCGACCTGCTGCTGTGCTTGTTTGATCGTCATGTTTTATTCTTTGTTTTGGGTATCGATCCAGATGGTCACTGGACCGTCATTGACCAACTCAACCTCCATGTGCGCGCCAAAGACGCCGGTGGCGATGGGCTTGCCCAGGTCGGCCGTCAGTTGTCGGATCATTTTTTCGTACATCGGCTGAGCAAACTCGGGGCGGGCCGCCCGAATAAAAGAAGGTCGGTTGCCTTTTTTCGTGGCAGCGTGTAGCGTGAACTGGCTCACCAGCAGCAGATCGCCGCCCACTTCGGTCAGTCCAAGATTCATCAGTCCCTGATCGTCGTCAAACAACCGAAGTCCTACGATCTTGCGACTGAGCCAGCCGAGATCCTCTTCGGTATCAGACTCCTCGATTCCCAGAAAAACGAGAAACCCTTTTTGGATGGAGCCGTTAAGGATTCCGTTGGCCTGGACAGAGGCCTGGGTGACACGTTGGATCAAGGCGCGCATGAAGGATGTAACTTTGAGGGATAAAGGTACCGATCGTGCCGAACCCTGCCATGCAAACCGTCCTTCTTCTTCCGCACATTCGTTTTCAGACCACCCGCAGCGGTGGGAAAGGGGGACAAAACGTCAACAAGGTTGAAACAGCGGTAATTGCTTCATTGAATATAATGGCAGTTGTACTGTTTACAGAGGAACAGCGGCAGTTGCTGTTGCAAAAACTTGCCAGCCGGATCAATTCCGAAAATGAATTGCAGGTAAAATCCCAAGTGCATCGATCGCAGCAGGCCAACAAAGAAGAAGCGATCGAAGTGCTCTGTCGACTTGTGCAGCGGGCCCTGGAAAAAAAACGGCCGCGCATCGCTACGCAAGCCAGTCTGGCATCTCGGGCAAAAAGATATCAGTCAAAGAAGATACAATCGGAACGCAAATTCAACCGAAGAAAATTCAGACCCGATTCCGAATGAGCCGTAGGTTATGCTTTGTCCTTTTCGTATTACTTGCCGCGGGGCTGGGAACCGGCTGCAAGAAAGAATCCGCTCAGCTGCATTCGGTCAGCTTACGTACACCCGACGGGTTTCCGGCAATGGAACAATCGCTCTCCGCTCTCAACCTTACGGTGGAGGGCATCGCACTGGGGCGAAGGCTTTTTTACGACAAGCAACTGTCCGCCGATGTTTCGGTTTCCTGTGGAACCTGTCACGAGCAACGAGCGGCTTTTGGGACGTTTGAGCACGACCGGAGTCACGGAGTGTTCAACTCCCACACCTTGCGCAATGCACCACCGCTGTTCAATTTGCTTTGGCAAAAAACGTTTCATTGGGACGGCGCCTACCGCAGCCTGACCGAGGAAGCGGTTCAACCTATTACCGGTGCTACCGAGATGGGAATGTCTTTTGATCGAATCAAGCAATACCTACAAGACGATCCGAGCTATCGGGAATCGTTCAAAAAAGTTTACGGCACCTGGTTTATCCGTCCCGAGTTGGTTACAAACGCCCTCAGCCAGTTCACCGCCACATTTATATCAGCCAACAGCAAATATGACCGGGTAAAACAAGGGAGGGCACAATTTGACGCGTATGAACAAGCCGGGTATCAATTATTTCAACAGCGGTGTGCAAGTTGTCATTCCGAACCATTGTTCACCGACCATAGTTTTCGAAACATCGGCCTGCCGCTCGATCCCTCGCTTAATGATTTGGGAAGATTTCTGGTTTCTCGAAACGCAACCGATTCCATGAAATTCAAAGTGCCTAGTTTACGCAATGTGGCCGCTTCTGCAAATTATATGCACGATGGGCGGTTTGCCACCGTACAACAAGTGATCCGTCATTATCGTTACGGCGTACGAAGGTCGACTACATTGGATCCATTGCTGCAAAATGGACTAAGCATGAGCGATGCAGACGAGTACAACCTGATGCAATTCCTAAAATGTCTGACGGATTCCAGTTTTTTACAGGAGACGCGTTTGGCCCGACCTTTCTGATCATTGCTGCACACGTTTCGCTTTCAGGGCGTCGAGTGCGAATTGCTTGGCCGAGATCTCTTTCTCGGTCTCCTGCTGCGTGGTCAGGTTGGTTTGTAATTTCTTCTCCAGTTCCACCTGCTCTGCTTTGAGTGCAGATAATTTTTTCTGAGACTTTGTAACCTCTGCCTCCTGGGCCTGAATCTGCAACTCCAGAAATTCTTTTTCCACCGCCGGCTCAAGCGAGGACAAGAAACGCTTGACCTTCTTTATCGCATCCTCTTTCATATCGGTCTTTTGATTAACCCCGCTCTTCATGATCAGAAAATTAAGCGTGGCCGACTCGGCTGTCTTTTTTGTACGGGCCTCCACTTTGATGAGGTAATCAAATTTGTCTGCATTCAGCTCACTCACATAAGCATCTTTGAAAATTTTAAACCCCTTGTCCTTGTTGAATAACCCTTTTTCTTCTACCGGCTTGTAGCCTAAATTTTGAAAATACTTCACCATGGCTAACTCGACCGCCTCTGCGGAAGCTGCATAGTCGCACAAAAAGGCATCTTGGCGCTTTTTATCATACTCCACCTTGCCTTCATAGGGTTGAGCCGATACAACGACAGACGAAAGAAGGCTAAGTACAACTAAAATAGAGGTCCGCATGGGAGGATATTTTTCCAAATATAAAATTTATACGCGGAATGAAGGCGAGACACCCAGTCAAATAGAATACAGCGCACCGTCGCGCTCCACCAAGATTGATTTACATTTGTCTAAACCTTTTTCCTTGAGCCGTGTGAAGAAATTGGCCGGACAGACCCTGTGGTACGGCCTCCCCACCATCGCAAGTCGGTTTCTCGGCTACCTGATGAACCTCTCGCTGCCGCTGATCTTTGCACAGCCCGCCACCACGGCCGACCTCACACAGCTGTATGCACTCATCCCATTTCTGAATATCCTGTTCACCTATGGATTGGAGACAGCTTATTTCCGTTTCGCGCAGCAAACGGACCGATCTACTTTGTACAACACGCTTTCGACTTCACTACTTATCAGCACTTTTTTTCTGAGTGTGGGGCTCTGGCTGGTAACCACCCCTCTGGCTTCCCTGTTGGGCATGCCGTTGCATCCGGAATATATCCGCTGGATGATCGGGATCCTGGCACTGGATACGATCGCTTCGCTTGCTTTTGCCCGGCTGCGCTTGGAAAATCGTCCCCGTCGATATGCTTTTGCCCGCTTATCGGGCATTCTGGTCAATGTACTGGTGGTCACCCTTTTTCTGGGTGTGCTACCGCATTATGCCGGGATAGACACCATTCACTGGATCCGACAAATTCATCCAAAGGAAGAGAGCGGGATCGTATACTACCTGATCGGAAATGCATTGGGAAGCGGCGTAACCTTACTGCTGCTGACCAAACAATTCCGGGGATGGAAAGCATCGATCGACCGGCAGCTCTGGAATCGGGTCATACGCTACAGTTTGCCGTTGATCGTGGTTGGATTGGGTGGGATTGCCAATGACATGATGAGTCGGTTGATCTATCAACACGTGGTCGACCTTCCAGCCGAACAGGCCCGACATGAACTGGGTGTTTTTGGAAACATCATCCGACTTTCCATCGCCATCACGATCGCCATCCAGGCGTTTCGGTTGGCGGCTGAGCCTTTTTTCTTTCGGGAAAGCAGCGAAGCGAATGCCCCGCAAACCTATGCGCGCATCATGCGGTACTTCGTACTTGCCGGATGTGCCTTGTTTCTGCTGATCAGTCTGTATATCGACCTGGTCGGATGGTTTTTTGAAGCGATTGACCGAGGGGAGTGGGTAGAAGGATTGTACATCGTACCGCTTTTTGCGATTGGCAATGTTTTTCTGGGTATTTACTATAATCTGAGCACCTGGTATAAGCTGACCGATCGGAACGGCTGGGGCGCCTGGATCACCCTGATTGGTGCATTGATCACAATTGGCTTGAATATTTGGCTGATCCCAACCTATCATTATTTGGGAGCTGCCCTTGCAACCGTTAGCTGCTATGTAGTGATGATGGTCTTGAGTTATGGGGGGGGGCAAAAATTCTATCCCGTCCCCTACCCCATAAAAAAGATCCTGTCCTATTTGGCGATCAGTATTGCCCTGGTCATTGTTCATCGATGGATCGCAAATAACACCCAATCGGCTTGGATGAATTTGGGTGTTGCCACAGTTTTTCTGACCGGATTTCTAGGATATGGCTGGAGCGAGATACAACGAGGAAGAAAACAAGCAGCTTAACCTTTCGTCGTCCGAACAAATGGGTTGGATGTTTTTTCAGCGCCGATGGTGGTAGCCGGACCATGACCGGAGTAAACGATGGTCGACTCAGGCAAGGGGTAAAGTTGTTCGCGTATACTTTTCAGCAGTTGATCCATGTCGCCCCCCGGCAAATCGGTTCGTCCAACGCTGCCTTGAAACAGGACGTCCCCGCTGATCACCCAACCGCTGGTAGCACAATAAAAAGAAAGGCTGCCGGGTGAGTGGCCTGGAGTAAAAAGACATTGTATCGATTTCCCTCCAAGGGTGCATTGATCGCCCGACTCCAAATATTCGATCTTCCCTGCATAGGGCTCACAGGGCACCTGATAGAGATCCCCGGCCTTGGCTGAAAAATCCAACACAGGTTGCTCGGCCCGGTGCATCCGAAGGGGAAGGTTCCAGGTCTGATGCACAAAATTGTTGCCGAACACATGGTCGAGGTGACAGTGTGTATTCAAAAAAATGGTGGGAATCAAGCCATTTTGCAGGATGTGTGCCTCCAGGGTAGCTTGTTCGGCCCTCGACCGACAACCCGGGTCGATGATGGCACAAGTACCGTCGGCTGCGGAAACCACATAGGTGTTCTCCGCAAAGGGATTGAAACAAAAGGATTTAACATGGAGCATGGGCCTTTTTCGTAATTTTATACACTTGGGACAAAGGTAATGAAAGGCCTATCCCACTCCATCGCATGAGAATCCTTACGCAGTCATTCTTAAGCCTGTTGTTAGCACTGACCACCGGGAGCGTGATGGCACAGGTCAATACAGTCGAATTTGGGAAGAACCGAGTTCAATACCAGAAATTTCGTTGGGAATACAACCAGTCGGAGAACTTCAACGTATACTTTACCGAAGACGCCTTAGGGCTAGGCCGGTACGTATCACAGGTAGCCGAAAATGAACTTCCCTCGATCGAAGCATTTGTGGAATATGCGTTGCAACGGCGGATCAACATCGTGGTGTACAATCATTACGACGCCATGCAACAGTCCAATATCGGAATCGGCATCGACTGGCAAAACACTGGGGGGGTCACCAAGCTGGTCAATAATAAAATGGTCGTTTACTACAACGGCAATCGGGAACATCTCCGCATCCAGATCCGCCAAGGCATTGCCCGCAACCTGGTAGAGAACCTCCTGTTTGGAGACAACCTGGGGGAATTTGCCGCCAACCAAGCATTGCTGGACCTGCCCAATTGGCTAACAGATGGATACATCGCCTATACAGCCGAAAATTGGAATCCGGACCTGGACGATCAGCTACGCGGTATTCTACTGGCCTCCTCCTATAAAACTTTTTACCATTTCGCATTCGACAAACCCCTGCTGGCCGGACACGCTTTCTGGAAGTACATAGCCGATCGGTACGGAAAAACCAAGCCTACGTATTTTTTATACTTGGCTCGGATTTACCGTAATCTAAATCAGGCCTCCTATAAGATTGCCAAGAAAAAATTTAAGGACCTCCTGAAGGATTTCATGAATGAAAACACGGAAACTTACTATAAGGACATCCGAGGCCGCCGAAACACGCCCAAAGGACAATTGGCAGTCAGCGAGTACTTCGGAAAAACCGATTATATCCGGTTCAATGCCAATCCCATCCCACGCAGTTTCACCTACGGCGTGGTGGAATTTAGACAAGGGCGCTACCAAGTAGTGTTGATGGAAAATTTTGCACAGCGCCGCGTACTGTTGAAATTGGGTGTACGCTCCCGGGAAGATGACCAAAACCCGCACTATCCCCTCCTAGCCTGGGATCCAAAAGGTACGCGCTTGGCCGTCATGTATTGGGAAAAGGGACAAATCAAATTTTTCATTTATGATGTCATCCGCCGGGTGAAGATCAATAAGCAGGAAATTAAGGGATTTGATCAGGTGCAGGACATGAAGTTTATGCTCAATGAAAACAATCTCATTCTGAGTGCTGTCCGAAACGGTCAATCCGACATCTACACGTACAATATTGAGAAACAAACCTACGAGCAGATCACCAACGACCCGTTTGATGACTTGGATCCTTCTTTCGTAGCTTTCCCCAACAAAACCGGAATTCTTTACGCTTCCAATCGCCCCCACCCCAACGTGCGGCCAACGATGGATTCACTTCCCGCCCCCCGCTTCAACATTTACCTGGTAGATAACTGGAATAAGTCGACCGAGCGACAACTATCCAAACTTACAAATCTACAATGGGGCAATGCCCGTTTCCCCTCCCAATACAACACCTCCCATTTCACCTTTATCAGCGACGAAAACGGAGTGAACAACCGCTATGCCGGATTCTTCTCCACCGAAAGAGCCGGGATCGACACACTGGTTTTTATTGGGGAAGAGGTGCTTCGCAACCCTCCTCAAAAAGAAGTAGATAGCTTATTGCGGGAATATAAAAAAGAGGATGTGGATTCGATCGGTTTTGTGTCCCTTACCAACGACTCTGCTTATGTTTTTCCCCTAACCAACTACCAGAGCAGCATGCTGGAGACCCGTACCGCTGGCGATAACCAACAAGTCAGCGAAGTGGTCCGCCTGGGAGATGTAAAACTTCTTTATCGCCTGCGCGTAGATGAAAATACACTTCGTCGACGCAACGTGAGTACACCGCCTACGCAATACCGACGGAAAACCATCGAAGAAGCAAAAAAAGCATCCAAGAAAACACTGTCGGGTGCCCCCCCCATCCAAGACACCATCATCAACAAAGCAGGTGAGTTTACCAGCGGATTTGAAGACGAAGGCGACAGCACCCTTGGGGTAGGTAATAAAATTCCATCGAAACAAATAGAACCACTCAAGCTGAAGCGCTACACATACCGTCCCCCGAAATTCTTCAATGACTATCTGGTCAGCGGCTTCAACAACAACGTACTGGTAACCCGATATCAACCCTTCCAGGGCGGATATGGACCCGTTCAGTTGAGCAACAACGATCCGCTCAATGGAATCGTACGCGTGGGAACCTCTGATCTGATGGAAGACTGGAAGATCGCAGGAGGCTACCGGATCAGTCCCAACCTCAGTAACAACGAATACGTTTTCACCTCACAATACCTGAAAAAGCGAGTGGATTTTGGCGTTACGTACTACCGCAACTCGATCAACAATCCGCCGCTCTATACCGACTCTACCTGGTACAACACCAAACTACTCTCCAACCTTTACCAAGCCACCATCAGCTATCCGTTTAGCAAAGTACGTAGCCTTCGCTTCAACTTAGCCTACAGAAGCGATCGGTACGTAAAGCTTGCCAATGAATTCTTCCCCGACCGCTCGTTGTTTGCACCGGACGATCGGTTGAGCTATGCACTGGCCCGGATCGAATTTGTACACGACGATGCAATCTCCCCCGCACTGAATATTTGGGAGGGACTGCGCTGGAAGATCTATTTTGATTACAACGCCCAGATCGGAAAAAATACCCTTCAAGGCAAAGGCGATTTCCCATTTGTAATGAATGCCGGATTCGATCTTCGTCATTACTTGCCGATCTACCAAAACATCAGCTGGTCGGTTCGCGCCGCCGCCGACTTCTCCTTTGGCACCCAAAAGATCATTTATTATCTGGGGGGAGTAGACAACTGGCTCATGTTTGCGAACAACCAAAAAGCAGACGGCACCTATCGCTATTTTGATCCGGCCCATCCGATCGATCCGGATAATGATTACGCATACCAATCACTGGCGGTGAACCTGCGCGGATTCAAACAAAACATCGCCAACGGAAACAATGCAGTCGTGCTGAACAGCGAAGTGCGTATTCCCGTATTCACCTCCTTTATCAACAAACCCATCAACAACGCCCTGTTGCGGAATTTCCAACTGGTGCAATTCATTGACCTCGGTACTGCCTGGAACGGCGCCTACGACAAGATTGAACGCCCGGCCCTGTACTACCGCGCCCCGCCCGTTACCGTAAAAGTCAAGGCCGGCGGCATTGGTCCCTTTGCAGGCGGCTATGGTTTCGGCGCCCGCAGCACCGTACTGGGCTATTTCCTACGAGTCGATGCCGCCTGGCAAATGGATGGTTTCTTCAAGGGGAAACCGAAATGGTATTTGGCAATGGGACTTGATTTCTGATCAGGTCCTTACCTCGCCACCAATCCCGACAAAACCTGTCGGGATTTTTTATACCCGGTTGCACAAATCATTTATCTTACAAGACCATTCCGACTGTCATGTCCAACCAATACATCCTCGCACTGGATCAGGGAACCACCAGCAGCCGATCCCTGATCGTCGATGCCGGCGGACAGATCATCAGCATCGCCCAAAAAGAATTCAAACAACATTACCCGCAACCCGGTTGGGTAGAACATGATGCCGATGAGATCTGGAGCACTCAATCCGGTACCATCTCCGAAGCATTGGCCAAAGCCAAACTCCATCCCGATCAGATCGCGGCCATTGGTATCACCAATCAGCGAGAAACAACTGTGGTGTGGGACCGCCAGAGTGGTCACCCCATTCACCCAGCCATCGTCTGGCAAGACCGACGGACGGCCGATTACTGCGATCAGTTAAAAAAACAAGGCAGGGAGGAGATGATCCAACAAAAAACCGGTTTGCTGATTGATGCGTACTTCTCCGCCACCAAGCTCAAATGGATTTTGGATCAGGTACCGGGCGCCAGAGCCAAAGCCGAAAAAGGCGACCTAGCCTTCGGCACGATCGACAGTTGGCTGATCTGGAACCTTACCAAAGGAAAAGTACATGCCACCGATGTGAGCAACGCATCCCGTACAATGCTTTATAACATCCATGAACTTTGTTGGGATGCCGATCTTTTAGCACTTTTCGATATTCCGGCCGCCATTCTGCCCGCGGTTCGCTCCAGCAGCGAGATCTACGGAAAAGCCATTCTCAATGGAGTCGATCCTTCGAGTGGCATTCCGATTGCAGGATTGGTAGGCGACCAACAAGCTGCGTTATTCGGACAACTCTGCACCGAGCCCGGAATGGCGAAGAATACCTATGGTACGGGTTGCTTTATGATGATGAACACCGGTGAAAAAGCCATCACTTCTAAAAACAAATTACTGACCACCATCGCCTGGCAGATCAACGGGAAAACTCATTATGCTCTGGAAGGAAGCGTGTTCATCGCAGGGGCCGTAGTACAATGGCTGCGCGATGAACTTAAAATCATCCGAAACTCCTCCGAAGTGGAAGCACTTGCCGCACAAGTTGCCGATTCAAACGGTGTTTACCTCGTACCTGCCTTTGCCGGATTGGGTGCTCCGCATTGGAATCCGCATGCCCGCGGATCCATTTTCGGATTAACCCGCGGAAGTAACCAATCGCACATCGCCCGAGCAGCGTTGGACAGCATCGCCTTTCAAACTGCCGATGTATTGCAGGCTATGAATGCCGATGCGGGGATCCCCATTAAAGAATTGCGGGTGGATGGAGGTGCTACCATCAACAATGCGCTGATGCAATTTCAATCCGACCTGTTGAATTGCAGGGTGATCCGTCCTAAAATAACGGAGACAACCGCCCTCGGTGCGGCGTATTTAGCCGGACTCGCCGTTGGGTTCTGGAAAGACCTGACTGCCCTTCAATCGAACTGGCAAAAAGATAGTCAGTTTGAACCTGCCTGTACCGAAGCGCAACGATCCGCTGCCCTATCGGGCTGGCACCGCGCCGTCCGAGCGAGCATCGCTTGGGCCGAATCAACCGCACACGAAACTGTAAAGATATGACACCTGCAATCGGAGAATTTATTGGCACCATTCTGTTGATCACCTTGGGAACCGGGGTCGTGGCCAACGTCCTGCTTTCCGAATCAAAAGGACAAAACAGCGGATGGATCGTAATCACACTCGGTTGGGCCATGGCCGTTTTCATCGGAAATTATGTTTGCGTCAAACTGGGTGGTAGCGGTCATCTCAATCCCGCTTTCACCATCGGGGCGGCACTGTTTACGGATTTTGATAAAGCACAGGTCTTGCCCTATCTGCTCGCCCAATTCGGAGGGGCGATCATGGGTTCAATACTTACCTGGCTGTTGTACTATTCACATTTCGAAAAAACAACGGATGCTTCGCTCAAACTGGCCGTCTTCTCCACGGCTCCGGCCATTCGGAAAACGATCCCGAATCTGATCACGGAGATCATTGCAACGGCAATCTTGGTCATCGCCGCTTTGGGGATGTCCCAGCCCCAAACCCCGTTTGTGACGATCGATGCGCTGCCGATCGCCCTGGTAGTACTGGCGATCGGATTGTGTCTGGGTGGTCCCACCGGTTATGCCATCAATCCGGCGCGCGACCTCGGTCCTCGTATCGCACACTTCATTCTTCCGATTCAGGGAAAAGGAAAATCCGACTGGAGTTATAGTTGGATCCCGGTGATCGGTCCGCTCCTCGGCGCCTTATTGGGATTTTGGATCTACGGATTACTTTGATCGATCGCTTTCAGGATCCGATCACAAGCCCATTCGATCTGTTTCTCCGACAAGATCAACGGTGGAGCGATGCGCAAACAATTTGGCGCGAACAAAAACCAATCCGTCATTATTCCGACTGAATCTTTTTTATCGGTCTCCAAACACCGATTGATCACTCGCTTACACATCTGGGCATCCGAAAATGCAACACCCATCCACAGTCCGAACGAACGGACCGATTGGATCTTCGGATGTACCAGCCGATCAAGGAATAGAGCCTCTTTGGATTTGACCGTATCGATCCAGCCTTCTTCCAATAAGGCATCCAGCGAGGCAAGTCCCGCTGCACAACTCAACGGATGCCCGCCAAACGTTGTGATGTGCCCGAGCACAGGCGCCTCCGTCAACTGATCCATCAATCGTTTATCTGCAATGAACGCACCCAAGGGCATTCCGCCGCCCAGTGCTTTTCCCAATAACAATACATCCGGCACCACCTCAAACCATTCAAAGGCCCAAAGTTTTCCGGTTCGGCCAAATCCGGCTTGTATCTCATCCAACATCAACAACGCGCCCGTCTCCCTGCATTTCTTTTCTACTGCTTTTAACCAACCCGATTCCGGCACCGTAATTCCGGTTTCCGCCTGAACGGTTTCCATCAATACACATGCGGTAGAATCGTTGATTGCCTCGAGGGCGGCGGGGTCGTTGTAGGGCAGGTGCCAAACATCGGGGAGCAGGGGACGAAACGCCTGACGCCAATACTCATCACCAATCGCACTCAAGGCCCCTTGTGTACTGCCGTGATAGGAACCGGTAAAACAAATGATGCGGCTGCGATTGGTAACACGCTTGGCGAGTTTCATGGCGCCTTCCACGGCTTCGGCACCTGAATTCGTAAAATAAACCGAATTCAAAGATGCGGGCAACAACGAAGAGAGGCGGGTCGCATATCGAACCTGTGGCGATTCCACGAATTCACCATACACCATCACATGCAAGTATTTGTCGAGTTGCTCCCGAATGGTGGACAATACTTTGGGATGACCATGACCCAGATTAGCTACGGAAATTCCACCGATCAGATCGACATAACTTCTTCCTTTATGATCGAACAACGTGGCACACTCCGCCCGCTCGATGGCAAAGGCCATGGAAGCCGGAGAGGTCTGTGCCACATGCCGTAAAAACAATTCCCGCGCATTCACGCGCTAAAGGTCGGAAAGAAAACAGGATATTTGTATCTCAATTAACTGCATGGCACTGATCTTACCCGTTGAAGGAAAACGACCGCAATTCGGGGAAAACACCTTTCTGGCCCCGAACGCTACTGTGGTGGGCGATGTAACCATGGGAAAAGACTGCAGCATCTGGTTTCAAGCGGTCGTTCGCGGAGATGTGAATTTTATCCGAGTCGGTGATCGTGTCAACATACAGGACGGCGCCTGCATTCACGGCACCTATGAAAAATGCGGAACCACCATTGGAAACTCGGTATCGATCGGTCACCATGCCATCGTGCATGGGTGTACCCTGCACGATCATGTATTGGTAGGAATGGACGCCATCGTGATGGACCAAGCCGTGGTACACTCCAATACCATCATTGCTGCCGGAGCGGTCGTGCTCGAAGGCATGATCTGTGAAAGCGGGAGCATTTATGCCGGTGTTCCGGCCAAAAAAGTAAAGGACATCACGCCCGAATTGGTACGCGGGGAGATCGAACGCATCGCCAACAACTACATCAAATACGCCGGCTGGTTCAAAGATGCGTCCGAAAACAAATAAATGACTATGCGCCTGAATAAATGGATTTGGATTTTGGTGCTGGCAAGTTTCACGCTTAGTTCCTGCGGGATGCTCCGAAATATGTTTCGCCGCAAATCAGGTTGTCCGAGTAACGGAAAAAACATTGGGGCCGAACGGATCGCCAGCGGAGACCCCAAGGCCATACAAAGTGCCAAACGGGCAAAAAAATTTAAAAATTGATCAGTAATTCCGCTCGTCGATCGACTCGAGCAGATTTACATAACTCAAATAACGCCGCTCATCGATCACCCCTTCCCGTACCGCTTCCTTCACGGCACAATCCGGCTCATTAAGATGTAAACAGTTATTGAATTGACAATGCTCCAAGACCCGGCGCATCTCAGGGAAATAATGTGATAACTCCGCCCGTTCGAGATTGACCAAGCCAAACTCCCGCATCCCGGGCGTATCAATGATCCTTCCTCCTCCGGGGAGGTCAAACATTTCAGCAAAGGTGGTGGTATGTAATCCTTTTCCACTCCATCCACTGACATCTTGGGTACGGCGGTTGAGTCCGGGTAACCACCGATTCAGCAAACTCGATTTGCCTACACCACTGTGGCCCGTCACCAGCGTGGTCTTCCCATTCAATCGCTGCAAAAGGTCCTCCATACCAATGCCCGTTTCGGCACTGACCAACAACACGGGGTATCCGACCCCGGAATAAACACGTTTCCACTCCTCAAACGTGGCATTTTCCTTTGGGGAATGCTGATCGGCTTTGTTGCAAACGATCAGCGAAGGCACATGATACATTTCCGAGGCGATCAAACAACGATCGATGAAGCCGGTAGAGGTTTTGGGATTTTTTACCGTAACGATCAGCATCGACAGATCCAGGTTGGCGGCTACGATGTGATGCTGGTGTTTGTGTCTCGGACTTTGCCGATGCAGGTAATTTCGCCTGGGCTCGATCTCCACAATCATCGCCGTTCCGGCCAATTCCTCTTCCACTTCCAGATTGACCCAATCGCCCACAGCAACGGGATTGGTGCTGGTGATCGCATCTAATTTCATTACGCCTTTGATACGGGCATTCCAATTCTTTCCTTGTTCATCGCGAACGATGTACCAGCTTCCGGTTGATTTGTAGACAAGTCCGCGCATGGATCAGGAATTCGGCTTCTCCGTGAGATAATGCGCAACGATGGGCATTCGGCGTCCCATGCCAAAGGACTTGGGCGAAATACGTATGATGGGGCAGAACTGATTGCGCTTATATTCATTGATGTTTACCAACCGGATCACGCGGGCAACCGTATCCCGATCGAAACCTTGCGAAATGATCGACTCAGGTCCGTTGCGCAATTCGATGTATTGATAGAGAATCGGATCCAGCAAGGAATAATCAGGTAAGGAATCCGAATCTTTTTGGTTGGGTCTCAACTCGGCCGAAGGAGCCTTGTCGAGGATGGAGAACGGAATCACTTCCTTATCCCGGTTTATATAACGAGCCAGGGCATAAACCTGAAGCTTGTAACAATCGCCCAATACGGCAAGTCCACCAGCCATATCGCCGTACAAGGTTCCATATCCGGTAGCCAGTTCGCTTTTGTTGGATGTATTGAGCAATATGTATCCAAACTTATTGGCGACCGACATCAGGAAATTACCCCGGATGCGCGACTGCATATTTTCTTCCGCGAGGCCAAATGGCCGATCGGCGAACACTGGTTTCAGCTCGGTCAAGAACGCATCAAAGACCCGATCGATCGGCAGCACGTCATACGGATTTCCCAACCGCTCGCTCAGCAGTTTGGCATCCGTAACACTATGCGAAGAAGAAAACGGCGAAGGCAATAAAAGAGCACGTACATTTTCCTTCCCCAGTGCTTCTACGGCCAGCGCCAGGGTGACCGCACTATCGATCCCGCCGCTACTGCCCAGAATGGCCTGACGAAACCCCATCTTCCCGAAATAATCACGAATGCCCATGACAAGTGCCTGATGTATTTCCCGGATACCTTCCTGCGCCTGCAGCGAATCGGGATTGTATTCAGCTTCGGGTAATTCGGCAGCAACTGCTTGAATCGGTCGGTCAAAGCTTCCGTTTTCGTTCCAATCCACATACGCCACACATTCCTCAAAAAGTGGAAGTTGTTGAATCAAATTGGCCTCCGCATCCATGACCAGCGAACCACCGTCGAATACGATCTCAGTCTGACTTCCCACGGCATTACAATACAACATGGGACATTTGTACTTCCGAATATTTTGCTTGAGGATGGCCTTCCGGTCTTCCAGATGCGTATAATCAAAGGGCGAAGCAGAAAGATTGAGGATCAGGTCGGGTTGCTGAGGCAACAGTTGGTCGAGCGGACAGGTTGGATACAACGGATGATCGCCCAGGTTCCAGATATCCTCACAAATGGTGATCGCCAATTTTTTTCCTCGAAAATTCAAGACCGACCAATTCCTGGCCGGCTCAAAATATCGGTACTCATCAAAAATATCATAGGTAGGCAAACAAGTCTTTTGCGCAACGCCCACCAGCGCCTGATCGTCAAACAAGTAGGCCGCATTAAAAAGCCGCTTGCCGTGTTTATTTGGATTTCGCTGCGGGGCTCCGATCAGAATACCAATGCCATGGGCTGATTGACGGATTTGATCGAGTGAATCGTCGCAAGCATGGATGAATTCAGGGAACTCGAGCAGGTCGCGGGGCGGATAGCCACAAACCGCCAGCTCGGAAAACAGGATCAACTCCGCACCAGCGGCCTTGGCCTGCTGTATGGCTGCCAGGATCTTAGCCGTATTTCCGGCAATGTCGCCGATCCGGTAATTTTGCTGGGCCAACGCAATTCGCATGGCACAAAGGTACTGACTCCCCCGCGCTCTCGAGGGCAATAGTTAACCCCCCCGTTGCGTTATCATACCATGAAAAAGTTCATCGCCCTTTGGCTACCCGTATTCGTTTTTTTCGCTTGTGGGGAAAAGATCGTTGCGCCGGATGTTTCGGCAGTAGAAATGGAGGTGCCGGTAGATCGATTTGACCATTCATTTTTTTCGATAGATACCAGCCGGTTGGTCGCTGATTTATCGCAAACACAAGCCAAACATCCCATTTTTTATACCGAATTCATGGAAGGGATAATGGGAATCCCCACCAACGACCGTTCCACCCTTGCGTTGAACAATCTATTGTTTTTTTACAGGGGATATCGCCCCCTGTATGATACATTAATGAGTACATACAAACAGGTGGATGACATTCAAAAATCACTCAAACAAGGATTGCAGTTCGTACGGCATTACTTTCCCAAATATCCAGCCAATCAAAAATTAATTTTTTTCGTTGGACCCTTTGATGCTCCCGGAGTGATTATAACCGAAGAGGGTATAGCGGTGGGACTACAGCTCTATGCGGGCAAAAACTTCCCCTTTTATCAATCGCAACAAGGGATTTCACTTTTCCCGAACTATATCAGCCGCCGTTTTGAGCGAGATTATATTGTGGCTAACTGCCTACAAGGTGTCATTAAGGAACTTTGCCCTAACACCTCCGGCTCCTTGATCGATCAGATTGTTCGGCGCGGACGAGAAGCCTGGTTGCTGGAACGATTCCTTCCGTACACGGCCGACTCTCTGCGCATGGGTTTCACAAAAGATCAACTTCGGTGGTGTCAGGCCAACGAATCACTCATCTGGAGTTATTTTTTGAAAAATGTTGATTTACACACTACCGAAAAAGACATCATACAGACTTTTCTGGGAGAAGGTCCCTTTACGGCCGGGCTGGATCAAGAAAACTCCCCCGGAAACCTGGGCACCTGGGTAGGGCGACAAATCGTGCGGGCGTATGTCCGAAAAAATCCAACCATCTCTCCAGCCGCGTTGATTCAACTGGAGCCGGCAAAAATTTTGGAAGGAGCGGCGTATAAACCTCGCTGATCAATTGAGCTTTGCCGGCATGACCAGTTCAAATGCCGGAATGGTCACTTTAAAGGGCTGATTGGTATTTAGGTTCACCATTTCGTAATAACCCGACATCCGACCCATTTCGGTATTGAGGTTACAGCCACTGATATACTGATGGCGAGCCCCAGGTTCCAAAATTGGCTGTTGTCCAACGACACCATCCCCATCCACTTCCCGATAAGCCCCGTTGCTATCGAATATGTCCCAATGACGACGCAACAGTTGAACCGGAAAAACATTTTGGTTTTCAATTATTACGCGATAGGCGAAAATAAATTCAGGCTGGTTGGCATCGGCTTGGTAAAAGGTTTCTACACTGACTTCTACCCCGGAAGTAACTTGACTGACCATAATTAAAAGTAGGGAAAGGAAACAATAAAAATTCCCTTGTGCATAAATTGATTGAACTCAGTAGGCTTACTTTTGCACCCAAATTATTACCATGAAGATCGCCATTGCCCAAGGGGACGGAATCGGTCCCGAGATCATGACAGCCGTTCTCTCCCTTTTCGATGCCGCCGGTGTTCCGTTGGAATACGTACCCGTTGATATGGGGGAAATGGGTATTTGACAAAGGATTTAACAATGGCATGACCCCCGAAGCGCAACAAACCATCGAATCACTGGGAATCCTTTTTAAAGGTCCCATGGAAACCCCTAAAGGCAAAGGCGTAAAAAGTGTAAACGTAACGGCCCGCAAGACCTGGAACACCTATGCCAACAAACGCGTTTTCAAAACCCTTCATGGGGTAGAAACCGTATTTTCCAAAGCGGGCATCCCGATCGACCTCACCATCGTACGCGAAAACATTGAAGACACTTATGGAGGCATCGAACACATGCTCACGCACGATGTTGCCCTCAGCCGTCGCTTTATCACCCGCCCCGGGAGCGAACAAGTGATCCGCTATGCCTTTGAAATGGCACAGAAAAAAGGATCGCACCGCATTACCTGCGGACATAAGGCCAATATCATGAAGATCACCGACGGACTTTTTCTCGAAGTCTTCTATGAAGTGGCCAAAGAATACCCGGACCTCAAGGCAGATGATGTGATCGTTGATGACCTCTGGATGAAATTGGTGACCCGCCCCGACCTGTTTGATGTAGTGGTGCTGACCAACCTGCAAGGCGATATCGTGAGTGATCTTTGTGCCGGTTTGGTGGGCGGATTGGGCTTTGCCCCCTCCGCCAACATCGGCGATCACATTTGCATCTTCGAAGCCGTACACGGAACTGCACCGGATATCATGGGAAAAAATATCGCCAATCCCACTGCCTTGCTTCTGAGCGGATTGGCCCTGTTACGCCACGTGGGACTAATGGGCCACGCCGCCCGGATCAAAAATGCTCTTCTATACACACTGGAAAGTGGTGCCCGCACCGGCGATTTTGGTGATAAAAATAAACCCGCCCTCAATACCACCGAGTTTATTAAAACCATCATTGACAACTTGGGCAAAACCCCGGCACATGGTGCGCGTCCCCTTCTGGAAGACAAACCCATCACCCCCACCCAGTACAAACTCGAGAAAAACCCCCTGATCATGTCCGAAGAACTTATGCAGGAAAAGATCGTGGGTGCCGATTTCTTCGTGGAAAGCGAAGAACAACCCCAACTCGTGGCTGATAAGATCTTAGCCGGACTAAATACAAAGTTTGATCTGGTAACCATCAGCAACCGAGGCACACAAGTATGGCCCAAAGGATCTGTCTTTACCAACTTGGTGAACCAATACCGTTGCCGGATCGAAAGCAAAGGCACAGAACCCTGCTCGCAAGAAGAGATCCTGCAACTCTATCAACACATGATGAAAGTGTTCAAGGTTTGCTCGATCGAATTGCTGAATATGTGGGGAGAGAAGAAGGGGTATAGTTTGGCGCAAGGACAATAACCGCGCTTCGCGCGGTTAGTTTGGGAAGTTTGGGAGTTTGGGAGTTAGTTTGGAGTGGTCCGCTACGCGGACGTCCGCAGTCTGCAGTCCACAGTCGGCGGACAGCGGTCGGCGGACAGTAGTTGCTAGTTAGTTAGTTTATAGCCGAGTGATTGGAGGTAGCCTTTTAGTTTTTGGCGGTGGTCGCCTTGTATGAGTATAAGGCCGTCTTTTACGGAGCCGCCGGTACCGCAGTGTGATTTCAATTTTTTTCCGAGTTCTTCGAGATCGGGTGTGGTTCCCACAAAGCGCTCCACAAGCGTCACCGCTTTGCCGGCGCGCTGTTTGGTGTCGAGCCGAAGCAACAAGCGTTGTTTATCCGGTGGCAAGGTCTCGGTTTCACCTGTCTCCTCTTCAAAGGAAAAATTCGGATCCGTACTGAATACAAATCCCCGTTGATCGGCTTTGTTCTTTTTTGACATATTATTCCATCACCGTTTTTAAACTCAAATCCAAACTCACCGCCTGGTGCGTAAGAGCCCCCACGCTTATGAATTGCACACCCGCCTCAGCGTAGGCACGAATATTCCCCAAATGAATCCCCCCACTCACTTCCGTCTCGAACTTTCCCGCGATCCATTCCACCGCCTCACGAACCTGATCCACCGAAAAATTATCCAACAAAATCCGATGCACACACCCAACACCCAAGTCCAGCACCTGCTGTAATTCAGCTCGGTTGCGAACCTCGATCTCTACCGGAATCGTCAAATTTTTATTGGCCACATACCGACGGGTGGCATCCAAAACCGGACCAATCCCGCCCCCATGATCAATGTGATTGTCCTTGATCAAAATCCGATCATACAACCCAAAACGATGATTCTGCCCGCCACCAATCCGAACCGCTTCCTTCTCTGCCCAGCGAAATCCCGGCGTGGTCTTTCGCGTATCCAATAAAACAGCCGAAGTACCTTTCAATGCCTGCACATATTTATCCGTTAACGTGGCAATACCCGACATCCGCTGCATCAGATTCAAGGCCACCCGCTCCCCGATCAACAACGAACGGGCCGATCCACTCAATTCAAATACCCGATCGCCCGGCCGGATCCTTTCGCCATCACGCATATGGACCGTTGCTGTTAAGGAAGCATCCACAAAAGAAAAAAAATCCAACGCCACCTGCACCCCGGCCAACAAGCCCTCCGATTTTGCCAATAAAGAAGCCGTTCCGCGTACGGAAGAAGCTACCGTAGCCAGCGTGGTGTGATCACCTTCGCCCAAATCCTCAGCCAACCAATTCCGAAAAGAATGCACCCGATTGTTTGTTGCCATGACACAAAAATAGCCCCATTTCCCCCGCACCCATCCGCGGTTTCGTAACTTTGAGTCGCACTTGGGGTGAAAAGACATGTCCGATACAAAACGCAAGGTGATATTGGTGATAATGGACGGCTGGGGACTCGGAAAAGTACCCGCCGCCGACGCCATACAACATGCCCGCGTACCGTTTACGGATAGTCTCTATCAACGCTATCCGCATACCACATTGACAACCTGCGGAGAGGCAGTCGGACTCCCAGCCGGACAAATGGGAAACTCCGAAGTGGGTCACCTGAACCTCGGAGCCGGACGAATCGTATACCAAGAACTGCAACGCATCAACATCGCCATCCGCGACGGAGAAATGGCACGTAATCCGGCACTACTGGGCAGTTTTCAATACGCCATCGAAAAAAACAAACCGCTGCACCTGATGGGACTGGTCAGCGACGGCGGTGTACACGCCCATATCGACCACCTGATCGCACTGGTCAATTCCGCCCATCAAGCCGGCGTGAAACAACTCTTCATCCATGCCTTTACCGACGGACGAGATACCGATCCCAAAAGCGGAAAAAAATTTATTGCGCAATTGGAAACTGCCATCGAGGGGAAAGCCCAAATCGCCTCAGTCAGCGGAAGGTATTATGCGATGGATCGCGATAAACGATGGGAACGAATCAAACTCGCCTATCAAACACTCGTTGAAGGAAAAGGAATAACGGCTCCCAATGCAATTACCGCCATCGAATCTTCCTACCAAAACAACCGCACGGATGAATTCATCCTGCCCACCGTGATCGTACAGGAGAATGGAGAACCTGTAGCCACCCTACACCTGGAAGATGCCGTGATCTGTTTCAATTTTCGGACCGATCGCTGCCGCGAGATCACCCAAGTGCTCACTCAAATGGATCTGCCGAAGCAAGAGATGAAAAAACTCGTTCTTCATTACACCACATTCACGGAATACGATAAAAGTTATCAAGGCATACAAGTCGTTTTTTCTACCGATAACCTCAACAACACCTTGGGCGAAGTTCTGGCCAACAACGGACGCACCCAGATCCGAATCGCCGAAACGGAAAAATATCCGCACGTCAGTTTCTTCTTCAGCGGCGGACGCGAAAAACCTTTCGAAGGGGAAAGCCGGATCATGATCCCCTCCCCCAAAGTAGCTACCTACGACCTGCAACCGGAAATGAGCGCCAAAGAAGTGACCACCGCCATCCTGGAAGAGATCAAAAAAGCAAAGACCGATTTTATCTGCCTCAATTATGCCAATGCCGATATGGTCGGACATACCGGCGTCTGGCAAGCGGCCATTCGCGCCGTGGAAGCGGTAGATGATTGTGTGGCACAAGTGGTGCAGACCGGTTTACAAAATGGATACACGATCTTTCTGACGGCCGATCATGGCAACGCCGATTATATGATCAACCCCGACGGATCTCCCAACACCGCACATACCCTGAATCCGGTTCCCTTTTTCATCATCGATAAAGAATGGAATGGCACCATCGATTCCGGAAAATTAGGAGATATTGCACCCACGATTTTAACGCTGATGGGTATTCCCATTCCGAATGAAATGACCGGGAACATTCTCATCGATCACCCTTAAATCAACGGCTATGCTAAAAAATATCGGCTGGACCTTACTGACCGCACTCCTATTGATTCAATTCATTCGACCAGCGAAAAATCAAACCCTTTCTGCTCAACCAAACGCGATCCAAACCAAATATCCGGTGCCCGAGAACGTATCCGCCATCTTAAAAAAAGCCTGCTACGACTGCCACAGCAACAACACGCACTACCCCTGGTATTCCAACATCCAACCCGTATACTGGTGGCTGAACGATCATATTGAGGAAGGAAAAAGCCACCTGAATTTCGATGAGTACACCAACAAACGGTTACGCTTCCAATTCCACAAGATGGAAGAGGTGATCGAAGAAGTAAAAGAAGGAGAGATGCCCCTGAATTCCTACACTTGGATTCATGGGGAGGCCAAACTAAACAAAGATGAAAGAGCTCTTATAACCGGCTGGGCACAACAAGTGATGGATACCATGAAGGCAAATCATCCGATTGACAGCTTGATTCGCAAAAAATAACCCTTTCCGGATGCCGAAGCATTTCTGTCGTTTCATTCCTGCTTTCACATTCTTTTTTTGTACATCCGCCTTCGCACAGTTGGATACTACCAAAATCGGAGTTTTGGAGGAAGCAGTCATTTACTCAAATAAGTTTCCGGAAAAAGCCAAGCACACGGCGCAGCAAGTGCTGGTAATTAATAAAAAATCTATTTCCAGCACAAATGCAGCCAATACCGCTGATCTGTTGCAGGATGGCGGAAAGATTTTTGTACAGAAAAGTCAACAAGGCGGCGGCAGTCCGGTTCTCCGTGGTTTCGAAGCCAGTCGCGTGTTGCTGCTGGTTGATGGCATCCGGATGAATCATGCAATCTACCGGGCCGGGCATTTGCACAATGCCATCACGGTGGATCAAAATATATTGGAGTCGGTCGAAGTGCTAATGGGACCTGCCTCCACCCTGCACGGAAGCGATGCGCTGGGCGGCGCGATCCATTTTCGAACCAAGCCGGTCAAGCTTTCTGAACACAATAAAACTACGGCAAGCGGAAATCAATTTCTTCGCTATCGAACCGTAAACCGAGAGGTGAGCGGGCACTTGGATGTCAATATCGGCACCCAGAAATTCGGCTGGCTACAATCGTACACCTTTAGCAAATTCGGCGAACTGAAAATGGGCAGTCGTTTTCCGAGCAGATATCCAAATTTTGGACGTCGTTCGAAATATATTGAGACCGTAGAAGGCAATGATCGGATCGTAAACAATCCAGACGAACGAATGCAGAAATTTTCCGGTTATCAGCAGTGGGATGTTCTGCAAAAAATGCTGTTTAAGCCATCCGAAAAGATTTCCCACAGCCTTAACCTGCAATTATCGAACTCTTCGGATGTTCCCCGGTACGACCGGCTGCAGGACACAAAAGATTTTGGGGGGACGATCGGACGGACCTTGCGCTTTGCCGAATGGTATTACGGACCGCAGTTGCGTAGCCTGGCAGCCTATCAAGCACAATGGACACCGAATACCGGGAATGAATTCAAATTTCAGATCCATCATCAACTCGTACGAGAGAGCCGGCAAACCCGCGAGTATCTACAGTATGAGCGATTCGACAGCCGGCGGGAGCAGATTCAGGTATGGGGGGTGAATTTGGATGCTCGTATGAAAAAGAGCGAAGATGAATTTACCTACGGAATAGATGGTCAGTGGAACGATTTGCATTCGGAGGCAGACCGGACAAACTTGCGTACCGGTGTCAAAACGCCGATCGATACGCGTTATCCGGACGGACGGAACCGAATGCTGTTTTTGGGACTTTATGGTCAGCACCTAAGAAAAATAAAGAAAAGCAGGTGGGTGTTGAATGACGGCATACGGATACAACACGTATCGATTCGGTCTTCGCTGCTCAACAATTCTTTTTTCAATTTCCCCTTCAGCCAGATTCAACAAGACAATATTGCCCTTACCGGAAACATTGGACTCGTATACAACCCCGATGCTGCGCTACGGGTGGCTTTGAATCTGAGCAACGGCTTTCGTACACCCAACATCGATGATGCAGCCCGTGTTTTTGAATCGAGTACGTCTCAACGTCGACTCATCCTGCCCAACCCAGATATTCGTCCGGAGCGCACGTATAACGTCGACCTGAATTGGATATACCGCATGGCGGATCGGATCCGATTTGAGGGAGCTTTTTTTTATACGTTGTATCGAAACGCAATTGCGCTAGCACCCTATCGACTCAACGGGGCTGATTCGGTCGACTACAACGGTGTCCGTTCGGCCATTTATGCCAATCAAAATGCCCGAAAAGGATATCTGATGGGAATACAGGCCCGGCTTTACTGTGAATTGGGCGGGGGATGGTCGCTCGACAATACCGTTTCGCAAACCCAGGGGCGTTATCAAACCGCAGGGGGAGAGATCCCGCTGGACCACATCCCTCCCGTTTTTGGCCGCTCTGGACTCCAATACCGGCAGAAAAAGATCCAATCGGAGATTTTCATCCAATTCAATGGGTGGAAACGGCTAATGGACTATAATTTGGAGGGGGAGGATAACCTTCAATATGCCACGCCGGATGGGATGCCCGGTTGGATGACCTTGAACTGGCGGTTTCAGGTGGATGTTTCCAAGACGATTCAGATCCAGGGGGGCGTGGAGAATTTATTGGATCGGAACTACCGGGTTTTTGCCTCCGGGCTCTCGGCCCCAGGGCGGAGTTGGATGATTGGGGTCAGATCCAATTTCTAGGAAAGGTCATAATTTTTCCTGCAAAATTTTCTTACATTGAGGGTGAAATGAACGACCAGGAACTGATACAAGGTTGTTTGCACAAAAACCTGACGGCACAGCGGGAATTGTATGATCGATATAGCCCGAAGATGTTGGCTGTTTGCCACCGTTACGCCATAAACCGGGAAGATGCGGAGGACATGCTACAGGAAGGGTTTGTAAAGATTTTTTTGCAGATCGGCTCTTATGAAGGAAGAGGGTCATTTGAAGGGTGGATTCGCCGCATCATCGTTCACACCTGCATCAATCACCTTAAGAAGAACAAAAAGTTCCAAGAAAATATTGAGCTCATCCATGCGCAGGGAATGACCACACGCTCGGAAGCGATTCCGTCCATCATTCAGGCCAAACAGATCACGGAATGCGTTCGGTTGTTACCCGTGGGATATCGGACCGTACTGAATCTATTTGCGATTGAGGGATACAGCCACCGCGAGATCGGAGCTATTTTGAATATTGAGGAAAGCACCAGTCGAAGTCAGTATACCCGGGCAAAAAATCTTTTAGAGACCCTGCTGATCCAGCGAAATATCTTACCGCCTCACAAACAAAAAACCGAGTGGCTGGTTGCTACCCGTTAAGTGCATGTCGAACGAACACCACCATACCGAATTTGAACACTGGCTCCGGGAGGAAACCGATCGGCACCGGCTCTATGCCGATGAATCGGTTTGGGAGCGCATCCAAAATCGGCTTCGGCGGCGGCGTTGGCTTCCTTTTGTTTTATCCGCTTTGGGGATCATCAGTGCAAGTGTTACCTGGGTGATGATCGATCAGCCCGATTTGCCCATCAATTATGCATCCAATAATAATTTCCTGCCCGTGGAGCGATCCGTTTCGCAAACTCCATCGGTCAGAACGGAAAAGGATCCATTGAAAATCGCCACTCCTTACAAGGCTTCTCTCCTTAAACAAGAAACATCTGCACCCTCCTTCCTGATGCCGGGCGTAGCGGAGCAACCCTCGACCATTCACCCGAGTGCGTATACGGCCGAGATTCCGAGGACTACGGAATCTGCCGAAATATTGCTACTGGAGGCCAAGGGTCTGATCCGGGCGGTTCCATTGAAGGCGATCGTTGTCTCTCCCACCGTTTACTCTACCCCAACAATTCCTACTACTGATTTAACTCTTGCACGTACGGAAGGGGATCAGTCGTTGAGCAGTCAGCCTGAAGTGGAGAAACAAAAAGAGGCTTCCCCCGTAACACTAATCCCAGAGCAGTACCAGACGATTGAAAGTGTGATCAGTAATTATAAGGGCAAGCGCACAAGAAAGAGTTGGAAGGTGCAGCTGAGTATGAGTCCCACGATCAGTTACCGTCAACTCATCGAAAATAAAGAAGCCTTACAAGCAGCTCGTTCGGTCATGAGTCCGGCCCCCGCCCTGGCTGCCCCGGAACTGGAAACGGTTGTGAACCACAAACCCGATCTGGGATTACAGTTCGGTTTGTTGGCGAATCGCGCATTGACCAAACGGATCGATTTTGTCGGTGGACTACAATTCAACATCAACAAATACGATATACAGGTCTACCGGGGCGGGCAGGAAGTGGCAACAGTTGGACTCAGCAATGGCGTTGGCGCCGGTTCGGTTTCCTCGTACACCAATTATCGTAGTTCGGGAGGTATTTGGGCCAATTGGTTGGCAAATTTTTACTTCTCGGTATCTGCTCCAGTCGGATTTCAATACCGCGTAGCCGGAAATAAAAAATGGAGTTGGAGCATTGGCTCTTCCATACAGCCTACCTACCTTTTGAGCAATCAGGCCTATGTTTTATCGACCGACTATAAAAACTACCTGGAGGTTCCCTCCTTGGTTCGTCGGTGGAATTTGAATGGCCAGGTGGAGTCGTTTATTGGTTTTCAGAACGGAAAAACAAGGTGGACGCTGGGCCCTCAGGCACGGTATCAGATCCTTTCGAGCTACGAGAAAGCATATCCGGTACGAGAACACTTATTTGATGTGGGGATAAAGCTGGGTATTGGACTTTAACATCCGCAAGTCACCGGATGCGGTATTTTTGGAAATGCGCATATTGATTCCACTCATCTTCCTGGTAACTTTTTCTGCCTGTAAGCAAAAAGAACCCCAACCGAAATTTATTTCTGCCGTTTCGCTGATCAAACAAGAAGTGAAACATATAGATACATCCCTTTATTCGATCAAACGGTATACAACGATAGATACCTTTCCGACCGACACCTCTTTCATCACCCGGGAGCGTTTCCGCTCTGAGGTAGCTGATTTTTTACAGGTGCCGGATCTCAGCGATCCGCGCCAAGCAACCCTTTACGGAGAAGCATCACAATTTGATACGTTGATCAACCGGGCGATCATTGCCTACACGGCCAAGGACCCGAACAAACAACCCTATCGGACCATTGAGCTCTTTGTGGAGCCAAATCTAGCTACTGGGGATCAGGTTCGGACGATATGGATCGTCAGACTGCAAAGCGATCGAACGGGTTCAGAGGAACTGAAAATGACCTGGCAGGTAGGTAAGAGTTGTAGTCGTACACGAATAACCCGTAAACCGGGAGGGCAAGAGGAAGTACACACCACCAAATGGAGCTGGAACGAATAATCCTATGAATTCGGATTCTCTTACCGCGGTTATAGCGGGATTGCCTACTGGTCCCGGTGTTTATCAATACTTTGATGAGCAAGGTGAACTGATCTATGTAGGCAAAGCCAAGAACTTGCGCAATCGGGTTCGTTCGTATTTTCAAAAAGAATTGGAGTCAAACAAAACCCGAGAGTTGGTAAAACGGATCCGTCGCATTCAATTTACGACGGTCTATTCCGAGGAAGATGCCTTTCATCTGGAGAACACGCTGATCAAGGAATATCAGCCCCGCTATAATATTCGACTGAAGGATGACAAGACCTACCCTTGGATCGTCATCAAAAAAGAGCCCTTTCCACGGATCTTTCTCACGCGAAAAAAATTCGACGACGGGTCAGAGTATCTGGGTCCGTTCACCCATTCACAACAAGTGCGCGAGTTACTCGAATTCGTCAAACAAATCGTGCCCCTGCGCACCTGCTCCCTCGCTTTGAACCCCAAAGCGATTGAAAAAGGAAAATTCAAGGTTTGCCTCGAGTATCATTTGGGCAATTGTTTGGGACCCTGTGCCGGGCATCAAACGGCTGCAGCCTATGCATCCGGTATTCAACAGATCCGCGACTTGCTCAAAGGGAACCTGAAACCGGTGATGGAGGCGGTCCGGGGACAAATGAAAGTCGCTGCCGCCGAGTGGCGTTACGAGGAAGCCGAGCGATGCCGTCAAAAATTAAAATTTCTGGAGAATTATCGAGGGCGGTCGGTAGTAGCCAATGCCCGAGTGAAAGAGGTTGATGTATTTGCAGGCAAGGAGCAACAGGGGCATTATTTTATCAGCTACTTAATGGTTCGAAACGGAGCGATCGTCCAAACCCACGCCACGCGGGTGGAGGACCCATTGGGCTCTTGCTCCGAGGAGCTGCTTGCTGCCGGGATCGCGCAGTTGCGAGAACGGCTGGCTTCCACGGCTCTGGAGATCGTGGCTTCCGAGCGGATCAACTACCCCGATACGTCGGTTCGGATCACCTTGCCAAGAGCCGGTGATAAAAAAGTGTTGTTGGAATTGGCACACAAGAACCTCTTGCACCACATCCAGCATTGGATATCGACCAAATGGAAACAGACGGAACTGGATACACTTTCAAACGAGGAACTGCTGGAGCAAGTGCAGGAGGATTTACAACTGCCGACGGTACCCCGACACATCGAGTGCTTCGACAATTCCAATTTTCAGGGAAGCTACCCCGTATCGGCCATGGTTTGTTATAAGAATGGAAAACCCAGCCGAAAAGATTACCGTCAATTTCACATCCGATCGGTGGTGGGCATCAATGATTTTGCCTCGATGCAAGAGGCCGTCTCGCGCCGTTACCAACGGCTTTTGCGCGAGGGCGGACCTTTTCCCCAACTGGTGATCATCGATGGCGGAAAAGGACAATTGAATGCAGCCCAGGAAGCGATACAAGAGTTGGGGCTGGCCGGTCAGATGACCCTGATCGGACTGGCCAAAAATGTGGAGGAAATCTTTTTTACGGGCGACAGTGAATCGCTGAAGCTGGATTACCGAAATCCGTCTCTGTTGCTGATTCGCCGCATCCGCGACGCCGTGCATCAACACGGGCTCAGTTTTCATCAGCTACTCCGCAGCAAAGGCGCGATCCGAAACGAACTAGAAAATATTCCAGGCATCGGAAAACAAACCACAGAGGAGCTTCTCACCCGTTTTCGCTCGGTACGGAATATCCAGGAACAAGAGATCGGTGCGTTGGCAGAGGTAGTCGGACCAGCCAAGGCCCGAAAGATTGTTGACTATTTTCGAAAGAATGATTGAGCAGTTTTAAACAAACAGAATAAAAAAAGGGGCCTGAATAGACATTCAGCCCCGTTAAAATCCAATATCCTATGAAAAACCAATTCGAAAATACATTTTTTTTTGAGTTAACCTAATTTGCTCGAACTTTTTTTTGATACACAAACATGTGTCTATCAGCGCATTATAAAACCCTGACCCCCAAACTTCCAAACTCCCAAACTAGCCAAACCATCCAAACTATCTAAACTTATCCCCTTTGATAAAAAAAACCCGCCCGAGGGCAGGATTTTCCAGGAATAGAATTTTATGGAGAGATCAATAAGACCAAAGGTCTTGTTCGAAATTGAAGATCTTTTCCTTGATATTCTCACCTTCCAAAAGCCGCAAAATATCGTTGTCGACCAGGTTGCGGATATAACTATTGGAGGGGTTATCGAGGGTAGATTTGACGATGTAGCTGCTGAACATTCGACTTTCGAAGAGTTCTTCCCAGGTCATTCGGTTTTGTCCCAAATTCTTGGGATTATACACTTCCGACTTTGAAAGCATAGGTCGAGCATCGGGATAATAAACCCAGAACAAGGAAGAGGTTCCCCGCTCCTTTTTGGTGTTCGGAACATATTCGGTCTTCAGCAATCCGATTCCGAGTATCCGAACATACATTCGGCTAGATTCACGATCGAATACCCACTCTTCCTTTAAACGCATTTTCACGACGTCATCCGGATTGAAGCTCTTACGGGTAACCGTACGCCCCACAATTTTATTGATATCGTATAAGTCGCGCACAAGCGAAGTATCCAAGCCCCCTGCTGTCTTTTGATATACATCCGCAACACTTAAGGGCGTGGTGAAGCGATCATCGGCAAAGGCGGTAATTGAACCGGAAGTGACAGCGTTCATCAGCATGGAAACGAACATCTGGCTGCCATCATCCTCCACCCCTTTGAAGGTGAAGATTTTGTTGATTTTCTCTCTGAAATCCAACTCTCTCCATACTTTCTCCGCGTACATGGCATCGTCCCAACGCAGGTGTTCATAGTCGAGCGGTTTTCTTTCCCGAACCATGCCTTTTTCAAACGCATTATCGTTGCGCAAGGAAATAGTTGGTCCGGTGGAGGCACTCACCGTATCGTATGTGATCGGCAGGTTGGCATACGGGTCATACCCCGGGGGCTGTCCGTTATTGTTATTATTCTCGGGATTACGGGTGGTATCTGCTGTGGGGGGAGGTGTTTCTCCTCCTCCTCCACCACCACCACCGGTACGACGGCGACGCTGTGCGTCCACTGAATTCACCTGCAGCAGACAAACAGTCAACAATCCGAGTACAATCAATTTTCCTTTCATGATCTAACTTTTTATTGTATATAGTAAACCAAGGCACCTGCTTTATTTACACGCCCATCGGGCCCTTTCACCCGTATATCCTCGATGGTTACCATCCTACCTGGCCGTACGTGTTGACCAATGGCAGTGCGAACAGCTTGGGAGAAGGCAGCACCTTGCACCGGGATAGAAATAATATCATCATCGGTGTCGCATGTAAAGGTGTAGCTCACTACACTGTATTCCAGTTTAAAGGGGAAATTAATGATGCCGGCGCCTACCCCCGCCTGAGACCGAAATTCACCGGCCGTGACGGGTTCTCCACTTTGTTTTCCGCCCACGTACGCTTGTGCCGGAGGCAAGGCCTGCACACGGAATTCAGAGGCACCTGCCAGTTTATTATCAACGTATACACTGATAATACATTTATCTGTGATCTGGCTGACGCGGCAATTATACTTTCCGTTTCCAACACGCGACAATTGACCACCGCCTCCGGAGATTTCAGCACGAATCTTGTCATCGCCTCCGCCACTGGCGGCAATGCTAACGGGATTGTCTACACCAATGTATAATACATTCATCTTATCCAGGGCAATGGAAGCATTGGCTGAACCTACGGTGTATTCAATCGGAATGGTACGTGTTTGAGGCTTGCCATCCTGGTCGGTAAAGGAGACGGTAACGTTTACCGTTCGGCTACCCGTTCCACTCGCGGTGGTCTTGTAAATAGCCATGCCTTTCTCGTTAAGCGGTACGTTCGCACCTCCTATGTTGACCGTAGGTAATTTGGAGCGGCTGAAGGCACCCAATCCGGCTGTGATCTCCAATTCCTGACCGGGCATCAGGTATCGTGAACTCTGTCCTACAATGGCCTCAAAGGCGTCGAAGCGCAACTCTACTTTACCAACTTGTTCGTGGCAATAGGTCACGATCTTGTTCTCCGCATTGCGAATGTCATTTTGAAATTTACTCAAGATGCTGAGGGCCCCAACGGTGGGAGCCATATAGAAATAGGCTTCTTCCCATGACTTTTTACTGGAGTTCATGCTCTTGGGCATTTCCAAAGAGATCGGGATGGGATTCTCGAGTTCCCAGGCTCGAATAGCGGAGTCTTTCAGCACATTGATCTTGAAATCACCCAATATCTTGTAGAGTTCTTTAGCCTTTCCTTCCTTGATCATTACGCGTGTTACCATGTTCTGATCATCCTCGCGGTACTTTTTGGAGGGATCATTGGGATCGCCACCCGCTTGTTTGATCAGGTCTTTTTTTAGGTTCTCGATAAAAGTAAAGGCGGAAGTAGATTGATCCATAACGTCTTTGGCCTTGGGCTGCCAAATGCTAGCTTTCTCCCGGGTAGCATCCTCACTCATTTTTTCCGTCAACGATTCGAATATTTGAGTGGAGGAAACTTTAACTGTTCCGTTCGTTTTCTCCAGACTGTCGTTGATTGTCTTGAAAGCGTTCAGAATTTCGGCGGATATATTGATGGCCAACAGGGCAGTCAACACCAAATACATGATGTTGATCATTTTCTGTCGGGGCTCTTTTGGTAAAGCCATGTTTCGTTACGTTTAATTCAGTTGAATAATCACATTTCGGTCCGGAACCACCTGTTTTAGGAGCGTCCTTGCATTGCGGTCAGCATATTGCCGTAAATACTATTAAGACGACCCAGGTTGCCCGCCAACTGACCTACCTGCTCTTGTACTCGCTTGGCATCCTCCACGCTTCCCATCATCGTGTTGGAAACTTCGGTGAGCTTAAAATAGAAACTATTCAACGCTTTCAGGTGATTGTTGCTGTCTTGCAATTCCAACTCATAGATGGTATTGAGCGAAGAGAGATTTTTAGTAAGTACTTGAATCTGCTCATGGAATTGTTGGGCGCCGGAGGTTGCTTGTGCAAAGGCTCCTACGGAAGCAGCCGCATCGGAATAAGCAGATTTCACGGCATCGAGTTGGGTAGTAACCTCGCGGGTCTTTTTAGTAAAGTCTTGGGAAGCAGCCGCCATATCGGTCACATCTTTCAAGCCGGCAACAGTAGCGTTGAGCTGCTCGAAACTTTGTTGCAGTGCCTGCATGGTTTGCGGCCCGCCTGCTGCTTTGGCAACACCTGAAACGGACAACAATTCCTCATCATGGCCGGGTGCATCCTCTGCTGGGAAAACAATGTAAAGGACACCATAGAGTGCGAAGATCACGGCCTCGGTGGTCAAACCAATCCAGAGCCAGATATCGGCATCGGCGGCGTGCGTAATCTTGCGAAGTGCACCCCAAATTACTAATGCGGCGCCGAAGGATACACCCACGTCTACCCATTTACTGACTTTAGGAGGAATTTTTGCTGCCATAGTTGATGATTGTTGTAGAGTTGAGATGAAAAATAAAAATGGATAATTATTGGCGGCCACCACCTTTGGGCGGAGCAGCGGGAAGATCGATCACGCAGCGGAAGCCGATGTAAGATTTGGCGGTGTCTTGGTACTCGTACGTACTGGTACCATTCTGCAGGTAAAAACCTACATCCTTCCAACTTCCTCCCCGTACTACCTTCCGTTTCATAAGCGGGGGATCGTCTTTACCCGCATTCCAGCGAACATCGGGGTTCATATCGTGCTGAAAGTTGTTTCGTCCTTCGTAGTAGATCGAAGAGGTCCATTCCGCTACGTTGCCCGACATGCAATACAATCCATAGTCGTTGGGCCAGTAGGAATCGGCGCGAACGGTGTAAAAACCTCCATCCTCCGGATAATTTCCACGACCGGGTTTGAAGTTTGCCAGCAGACAACCTTTTTTGTTACGTAGGTAGTAGTTGCCCCAGGGGTACATGGTTTGTGAACGACCACCCCTTGCTGCATATTCCCACTGCGCCTCGGTGGGCAAACGGAAATCGGATTCTTGCGGACGCTTTTTCCCATTGAGATAAGCATTCAAAAAATGGGAACGCCACTCACAAAATGCAGTCGCCTGTTTCCAGCTGACCCCTACCACCGGGTAATTCCCAAAGGCCGGGTGTGAAAAATAACGCTTGGCCATCGGCTCATTGTAGGAATAGGTATAATCACGAATCCATACCAACGTATCGGGATAAATTGGCAAGTCGGATTTCACAATGAATTTGGAACGTGCAGGTGTAGTTCCATCCGCATTTTTAGGGGCTTTTGCCGCTGCCTTCAGATCAAAAACTTCGGAGTGAAAGATGATCTTGGAGGGGTCGATCTCTTTTTTTCCAAAAATCCGATCATCGGGCTGCAAAATGATATCGGTGGTACTGAGCTGCTCGATCACTTTGGGATCACCCCATTTGATCGTCTTCATCTTAGCCCAATCCACGCGTTCAATGCCTTCTTTATCGGCCTTCACGTAGCCTAACTTACGGGCCACAACGGAGTCCCGCACCCAGTATACAAACTGGCGATATTCATTATTGGTGACCTCGGTGGCATCCATCCAAAATCCGCTAACAGAAACCACCCGGTTACGAGCACTGAATGAGTAAGTCGGGTCTTCATCACTAGGCCCCATGTGAAACGATCCCTGCGGTACATAAACCATGCCCGGGGGCTTTGGCATTTCATATTTGCCGCCGGGAGCTACACCGTGCACCTGGCCATCGTTGGGTAGGCCAGCGCCTCCTTTGGATTTTTTTCCTCCCAAAATACCGCAGCTGCTTACCAAAACGGCAGCTGAAAGCGAGAGTAGTACAGGTCCGAGGTTCTTCATTTTCATTCAGTTATTGATAAAGGACAAATATATGATTTAACAAGTTTTATAAGGGGGTAAAGGGTGTTTAGTTTTTTTGAAAATCAGGGCCTAGGAAGAGGGGTTAACCTAAGGACAAACGAGTACCCTGATTTTTTATTGTGCATGTTACCGAATTAGGCAGGAAATCACCTTTTTTTTAGGTTGATTAACAAGTCTTTAGGGGAAAATACGGGGGGCAGGCAAGTACTTTCCCGACAAACCTGAACACTTGTTCGTTCAAATTGAGATGTATCCGAAAAACGGGGTATTGGGGGTTGTGGCTTCGGCAAAACCAGAAAAAGAACCTCTGGCAGATACAATTTACCCACCCTCTTCATCCAGCCCAGCGATTCGGGTCCCATCAAAGCAACCTCCGTAAGCCCTGCCTGATGAATGGAAAGAACCCGGCACCAGTAGCCAAAGGATCCCGAATAACGCAGGAGGGCCTGACCCAAGCTGCTGACCATTTTTTTGGATCGCATCACCCAATCCGACCGATCAAAGAGTGTTCCCAGGCGCAACAAATTTTCGGCCATTACCGCATTGGCGGAGGGAAGAGCTCCGTCATAAATCTCTTTTTTGCGCAGGATTAGATCGGTTTGGATAGCCGATGTAAAATAAAAAAATGGAGAAGAAGCATCTTCGAAGTGGCGGACCGTATCCTCCAATAAATCCCGGGCCTGCTCCAACCACTTCCATTCACCGGTAGCCGCATGCCAAGCGATCCAGGCGCGGATCAAATAAGCACGGTCATCCAAAAATGCATCTCCGAATTTCTTCCCGTCGGTGCAGCCATGAAACCATTCGCCCGACTCCGAGCGAAAATGTTGCACCATGAAATGCATGTTGCGTTCGCCCAGCAGCTTCCAGGATTCCTCCCCGGTAGATTGATACGCCAACGAGCAGGCAGCCTGCATGAGGGCATTCCATCCCAAGAGGATCTTGTGATCAAGTCCCGGTCGCACCCGTTGCGCGCGATGATGGAGTAAGGTCGATCGACAACGCGCCAAGATCGCCTCCACCTCCCCCACGGAAAGGTTGTTCGCCAAGGCAATCGAATCGACTTCCCCCACCACCCGCAGAATGTTCACCCCTTTCCAGTTTCCCTCGGCCAACACTTCGTAGTAAGATGAAAAAATAGAAAAATCCGCTTCCAGCAGCTGCTGCAATTCCTGCATCGTCCAAACATAAAATTTTCCTTCCTCCCCCTCGGTATCGGCATCCAGAGCCGAATAAAATCCGCCATCCGGATGCAACAATTCACGCTCCAAGAAAATGCGAATCGCTTCCAGGGTTCTACGATATTTTTCTCGACCCGACACCTGATAGGCCTCGGCAAGTGCTTCCACCAACAAGGCATTGTCGTATAGCATTTTTTCAAAATGGGGTGCCAGCCACTCGGTGTCTGTAGCATAGCGTGCAAATCCTCCTCCCACCTGATCGTAAATACCCCCATCGATCATTCGATCCAACGAAAACAATGCATGCGATCGGGCGGCCGATTGCGCATACTGCTCTCCCAACAACAACAAAAACCGAATGGAAAAGGATTGAGGAAATTTAGGTGGACGACCGAAGCCGCCGTGCTGAGGATCGGCTTGTTGCAGGAGCGTCTGCCCCATGGCGATCAACCGTTCCTCCGAAAACAAACCCTCCTCCGGTTTTAATTTTTCGCCAAAGCGATTCGATTCAATTAAATGTGTGGTCAGATTCTCCGCTTGCGCATCCATTTCCGTGCATCGCTCTCGATACGCTTTCGCCACCCCGGTGAGCACCTCTTTCCACGACGCTCTTCCCTGCACCGGTCGAGGTGGAAAATAAGTACCTCCATAGAACGGTTTTGCGTCCGGCAACAAGAAAACATGCAGCGGCCAGCCCCCCTGACCGGTCATGGCCTGCACCGCGTCCATGTAAATAGCATCCAAATCCGGCCGCTCCTCGCGATCGATCTTGACGTTTATGAAATGCGCATTCATGAAAGCCGCGACTTCCGTATCCTCAAAGCTCTCGCGCTCCATCACATGACACCAGTGACAAGTAGAATACCCGATGCTAACCAACAACGGCTTATCCTCCACCCGCGCTTTGTTCAACGCCTCCTCACCCCACGCATACCAATCAACCGGATTGTGCGCGTGCTGCCGGAGGTAAGGGCTGGATTCGTGGGATAAACGATTCATGAAGGGGAGATGAGGGGATGAGAACTAAGGAACAGCGGTTGAACAGTGATTGAACGATTGATGAGCAATTGCTAAACCACCGTTGAGCCATGATCAACGCTGCAAAGCAAGGTATTGTTCGAGTGCCGCCACCATACTGGGGGCCTGTGGCTGCGGCGCTTTGATCTGCAATTGCAAACCCCTTTCTTCCATGGCTTTAATGGTATTGCTTCCAAAAGCACCCAGGATCAAACCGTTTTGCTTAAAATCAGGAATGTTCTCGATTAAGCTCTTAACACCGCTGGGCGTAAAAAAACAAATTCCATCGTATGCCGTTTGAGTCAATAGCAATTTGACATCCGCCGGAACACTTCGATACATGAAGGCCAAGTTAAAATCACAGCCAATGGTCTTCAACCCATTAACGATTTCGTTGTCTTGCTGATTCTCCGAGCAAACATAAAGGAACTTCACATTTGCTTTTTGCTTTTGAATCACCTCGATCATGCTCTTGTTGGTTCCATCTGCCCCAAAAAAAACTTTGCGTTTCCGGTAAAGAATGAATTTCTGAAGGTAAAGCGCCACCGCCTCCGTTATGCAGAAATATTTGGTGTCGGCAGAGATCACCGCCTTCACTTCCTCTACCATGCGAAAGAAATGATCGATCGCATTGCGGCTGGTAAAAATGATGCCGCTGTGGAGGGCAATTTCCACCTTTTGTTTGCGAAAATCTTTGGCGGGAATCCCTTCTAATTTGATAAAGGGACAAAAATCCAATTTGACCGGATACTTGCGCTCCAAATCAAAATAGGGAGACTTATCGGTCTCCGGTCTGGGTTGGGTAATTAGGATACGCTGGATCGCGGCTTCCGACTTTTTGGCCCCGGTTTTGCTCATTCGTCGCGTTAACTTGATTGCAAAACTACGTCATTTCACCAAAAAAGCCCTGGAGAAAACGGTAAAGAACCAGCAGCGGAGCCAGCTCAAATCCGACCCAATACAAAAAGAAATGAAACGGACTAACCACCGCCTGCCGTCGAACCACCCGATACGTTAAGAATCCCCGGTAAAGCAGCAAACCTCCGATCAAAAACCAGGACAGCCCAAGAGACCACTCCCAAACCCGGCCTTCTCCAAATGCCAAAAAAATCACCGGGGGAAGCAGCAGCAATCCCATCATCTTATTAACGGTAAAAACAAGAAAAGTATAATCCTCGCCAAGGTCGGGCTGTCCAAATATCCAGGAAGCAAATTGTAGTCCCACCCACTTTATCAAATACATCCCCATCAATCCGGCCAACACCAGCAACCAGAGCATCCAGAATCCCGACATCGGATTCCACCCCCGATGCGTAAAAAATAAACTCAAATAGAATGACAAACACAGAAAAAAGAAAGCATTTAAAAACATAGACGGCAAGGATGCCAATTCCAATTGATCACGCAAATGCCGCTGACGGAGCGTGGTACGAAAAAATAATCGAAATAGATCGTTCCAGTATTTTGGAAAAAACCGTCTGAAAAAAGCCAAGCCCATCAACATGCCCAATAGCGCATAAAACAATCCTTCCTTCTGAACGGAGTGATGTTTTTCACCCTCCACCCGATCATCCGCCTGCACCTGAATCGAACCAGGTGGTACGGCAAAGATGGAATCCCAAATCTGCTGGGGACGAAAGACTGTTTGGTCCACTTGTGGCTGCACCGTATCGGGGTGGTCAAGTGGTATTTGTGCAGGGCTCAACACCATGGTATCCCCTCCCAGCAAGGTGCCGGAATTGGTGTCAGGCGAAGATGATGCCTCTGAATCAACAGACAATTGTGCCGACAAATCTGACACACGAATGAATAGAAATAGAAAAATCAGGAAGAACAGGCGCCGATACATCGGTGTAAAAATAATAAACCCCTCCCCCCCTTAGAAATAATTCACCCAACCCAGATGAATCTTCGACTGACGAACATTCCAATCCGCATCACTGCGTCTTCCCAAAGCCCAGGCCAAATTGATCAACCCAGCCTTTGTCTCCACATTCAACCCCAACCCCGCTCCCAAATACGTATACCGAAAAATGGGCTGGCTCGTTACCCGGCTCTCTCCCCAACCGCCGTCAGAAAAGACATAGAAATAGGAATTCTGTCCCGCTAGCAACCGCCACTCTACCGTTCCCAATGCGTAAGAAGTGAGGTACTGACTTTCCTCATCAAACCCGCGCAAGGTCCGAAACCCTCCGATCTGAAACTGTTCATTGCGAAACACCGAGCCGCTTTGAATATGACCAACCTGTGCCCCCAATTTTAAAGTCGACCGACCCCCCCGCAACGGAATATAACGAGCCCCCTGCATGCGCAATCGAACCAAATAGGTCTTCCATGAAACAGAATCGTATAACCGGGCAAAATCAAAAGAAGGATCCAGCGGATCTTTCAATTTCAAGATGTCGTTGTTTGGACGTATCCGCTTGGTACCCCCGGTGGCCTGGACGCGAGCCTCCCAGCCGGAACGGGGATTAAACCGATAATCGGTTCGCTCCCATTCATACTCTAACCCCATGTTCACGTTGGTCAGATCCACCGTCTCGGGCAACCTGCGCTCCTGAATGATGCGATTTGTATTGATGCCCCCCGGGGTAACGACCGACTGATTCCATTGAAAAAACAAACGGCCTGTTTCACCCGGCCCAGAAATATATTGCATCCCCATCCGAGCCTGCAGGTTCAAAAAACTGCTGTCCTTCCGAAACAGATCGAACGACAGATCCAACCCCATGCCGGTTCCAAAGACAAAGGGATTGCGATATAAAAGGGATAGCCGGGGAGAACGCACCTGTATCTGCTGCCAATTCAGCCCGATGGTTTCTCCCCTGCCAAAGGAATTGCGCAATAACACATTGGCTTCGCCGGTGATCAACAGTTTTCGGTTCACGGTTTGCGTGTTGTCCGGCAAAAACCCGATCAACGCATTGATCTGGCTGCTTCTGCGCGGACGTAAATAGACGTTCAAAACGGATCCGGTTGCCAACCAACTTAGGTCCGCCGGCTTCTCCCACTCCGCATAGGGCAAATTGCGCAACAACCCATCTACCCTCGATAGTTTTTCCTTCGAATACAGCCCCCCGGGTGCGATCATCAAATAGCGATTCAAGAATAACGGATCGATCCGCAAACCACCATAGATCCGAATGCTATCGATCCGATACAAGATCCCTTTATCCAAGACCAATCGTCCCCGAACCGTATCGCCCTCAAACCGTATATCGGTCAATCCCACCCGCGCAAACGGATAACCATTGTTCTCCAGCCGATCCAAACAGCGTCGTTGCCAATCGGACCAGTCTGACCAATCCATCAACTTACCTTGCTCAAATCGTCCCTCCCAGTCGGTCGACTTCAACCACGCCGGATCCACGCCGGACAAATCGATCCGCCCCCACCGGTAACACGAACCCAAATACATCACCACACGAGCAGCGCGCTCCCCCCACACCGAACTATCCACCGACATCCCCATATAACCCAACTGTTGCGCCCTCTCCAGCCAGCGATCAAAGGCACGCTCCGCCTCCACTCGATTCGCATGCCGTGTGGGCAACATTCGAAGCTGCGTCTGCGCCGCAGAGCTCGTATCAACCAATCGTACTTGTAAAACATATTCCGACTGGGCCACCGCGGAGAAAATCAACCCCCAACAGCCAAGCACCGATATTTGTATTTGAATGAACCTGCGCACCATCTGCTAAATTATTCATAAATCTCCCCGCATGGCCGGCCTTTATCTACATATCCCCTTTTGCAAACAAGCCTGCCATTACTGCAATTTTCATTTCGCCACCTCGCTGCAACACAAGTCCGAACTCCTCGAGGCCATGCAACTTGAACTTATCGGAAGAGCTCAAAACTGGCAATCCGAAACTTTTGAAACCGTATACTTCGGCGGCGGCACCCCTTCTCTGTTGAAAAGTACTGAGATCGAATCCCTGCTCGCCTCCATCCGCCAAGGGTATCGTCTGGATTCAACTGCCGAGATCACCCTGGAAGCAAACCCCGACGATTGCACCGAAGAAAATCTTTTTTCCTGGCAACAAGTTGGCATCACCCGATTGAGTTTAGGTATTCAAAGCTTTGCCCAAAACGATCTGACCTGGATGAACCGGGCCCATGATGCCGATCAGGCAAAACAGGCCCTGATAAGAGCGATCAACTATTTCCCAAACCTCACGGCCGATTTGATCTATGGTACACCCGGACTCACCGATGACCAATGGATCCAAAACATCCAAACCCTGACCGATCTGGGCGTTCCCCACATTTCCGCCTACGCGCTCACCGTTGAACCCCAAACGCCGTTGGAAAAACAAATACGGTTGAAACAAAAACCGGAAACCGACCCGGAACAACAAGCGCGGCAATTTCTTTTGCTCACCGAAAAATTAGCAACTGCCGGATATGAGCATTATGAGATCTCCAATTTCGCCAAACCCGGATTTAGAAGCCGACACAACAGCAGCTACTGGAAAGGGATCGCCTACTTGGGAATTGGTCCCTCTGCTCACTCCTACCAACCCCCCGTACGCAGCTGGCAAGTAGCCAACAACCGTCAATACATCGAGCAGATCCGAAAACAGGTCTTTATACACGAATCCGAAACCCTTACCCAAGCACAACAACTGAATGAAACGGTGATGATCGCGCTACGAACACTCGAGGGACTCCCCCTGAGCCAAATTCCACCCTACATACAAAATGCATGGGAACCGCTTTTACAACAATATGAAACCGCAGGATGGGTGGGTCGTTCAGCCGACCGGATCTGGTTAACAACCGCTGGAAAATTGCAAGCAGATGGTATTGCCGCTGCGCTCACTGTTGACAAAGCTGATCAGATCAACTGAGTCTCCAGCACTTTGAATGTTTCTTTTGGATCGGCACCGCCCCAACAGATCCGGTACACCGCTTCGGCAATGGGCATCTCGGCCCGCACCCGGGATTCATTGACCTGATGAATGCAATTGGAAGCCGGTAATCCTTCTGCCACCATGTTCATCTCACCGGTGGCTACTTGCACGGAATAGCCCTTTCCGATCATGCCGCCAAGTCGACGATTTCGGCTGTGCAGAGAATAACAAGTAACCAATAGATCCCCTAAATAAACCGATGCCGCATAATTTGGCATCATCCGATGTGTCACCGGATCTTCTGACTCCTGCTCGCCCACAATGATGTGATAGGCACCGAGTTTCTTCAGAAATCCCGCCATTTCATCGGCGGCATTGGAGATGAGCACACTCAAAAAATTATCGCCATAGTCCAACCCATTGGCAATACCCGCGCCCAAGGCATATACATTTTTCAGGATGGCTGCATATTGCACCCCGAGTATGTCATCGTTCACCAAAGTATTGATGTACTCGTTGGAAAAATGAGCAGCGATCTGTTCGGCCATCGACGTATCCATTCCGGAGAAAGTGAGATAAGAAAGTTTTTCGGCGGCCACTTCTTCCGCATGGCTGGGTCCCAACAGTGCGAAATAATCGGGGAGCGGCAATTCGGCATGCTGGAGCAAATAATCGTTCAACAACAAATTGCTTCCGGGTAGCAATCCCTTCACCGCAGAGATCACATTCTTTCCACTCCAGGAAGCAGGATCCGATCCGCCCAAGGCAGCTTCGAGGTACGCAGCCGGCACAGCGATCAGCACAACGTCCACAGCACGCAACACCGTATCGAGATTGGTAGAAAATTCAATTCGTTCAATGGGAAACCAAGTGGAAGTGAGGTGACGAGGATTGTGGCGCTTTCGCTGAAACGAATCGATGATGGAGGATTCCCGTACCCACCAATGGATGGCATGCCCGTTATCCAGTAAGACCTTCGCAAGGGCGGTAGCCCAACTGCCGCTTCCGACCACCCCAAGACGCATGACTGTATCCGACATGCCGATAAATTATTTTTTCTCGAAGAGTTTCTCCTTTGGCACCACGGTTACCTTTCCACCATCTTTCAAGGTCTTACTCAACGCAGTAAAGGGAGCCACAACCACTTCCTCGTTTCCTTTCAATCCGGATAGCACCTGGATGTAGTTAATGTCTTGCACCCCCGTTGTAACCACCACTTTCTTCACTTTGCCGTCGGGCTGCACCACAAACACCACTTCTTCCAGGTCGGTACCGGTCAATTCCATTTCTGCACTCTGGTCCATTCCCTTTGCATCCGATTGTTCCTTCTTTTTATCAGCCATGGTTTCATCGCCACCTTTTACACGGGCACTGACGGCCGCGATTGGCACAGCCAGTACATTCTCAACGCGACGCGTTTTGATGTCTGCACTGGCATTCATCCCGGGCCGAAAGGGAAATTTTTGTCCCAGGAGATCTTGATAGGAAGCCGGGTCCAGACGGATCCGAACCTCGTAGTTGGTGACGTCATTCGCGGAAGCCAAGGCGTTACCCGATTTAGTGCTGCTGGCGATCTTGGTAACCGTTCCGTTGAATTTTCGCTTGCTGTATGCATCCACTTCCACGTCGGCAGAATCGCCAATGTGGATTTTTACAATGTCGTTTTCGCCCACATCTACCCGGACTTCAATTATCGACATGTCGGCCACCGTCATCATCTCGGTTCCAATATTGAAACTGTTACCGGCAACCCGCTCCCCCTTCTTTACTTTGAGCGAAGAGATCACCCCACTCATCGGAGCCGTAAGGGTGGTTCGTCCCAAGTCTTTGTTCGCCCGGCTCAAGCCTACCTGCGTGCCGGTTACCGAAGCCTGCTGAGATTTAAGTGTTTGTTCTGCCGCCCGAAGATTGGCCCGGGCCGATCGTACCGATGTTTCAATTTGCTCCAATTCGGATTTTGAAATAACCTTGTCTTCGTACAATTTTTTATTTCGGTCGTAATTCAACTCAGCTTGCTCCAAGTTGGCCCGCAATGCCTCCATACCTTCCTGTGTATTGCGTACCGAAGCAGATGTTTGTTCTACGCGAGAGCTAGCCTCGTCGCGCTGCAACGCGTAAATGTCGGCATAAATACGCGCCAACACCTGGCCCTTGACCACACTGTCTCCCTCTTCCACATTCAGTTCCGTTATTTCACCGGAAATATCAGGACTGATCTTTACCTCTACCTCCGGATAGATCTTTCCACTGGCATTGACCGATTCGATGATGGTTCGAGTAATCGCCTTTCCAACGGCTACTTTCTCCGCACCATCCTGATTGCGAGAAAATTTCATGCCGACCCAAATCAACAGTCCGGCTACGATCAAGACGAGGTACCATTTTTTCTTCAACTTCTTAAACATAAATTATGAAATTGTATGTAGGTTAGAGTTTGAGCCCCTGTCCGCGATAAAATTCCAACAACTTCATCTTGAAGACGTAGTCGTATTGGGAAGACAACAACTGTGATCGAGCGCTAAGCAGGTTATTGCGACTATTAATTAGATCAAAGGCAGAGAGGAGATTCAAATCGAAGCGTTTGCTGGCAAACTCATATGCTTTTTCGGCCGTTTCAACCGCGCGCTGACGTGCCGTGTACTGTTGCAAAGCAGTCACGGCATCGGTATACGCCTTGTAAATATCTTGCTTCAATTGTAATTGTCCTTGTTCTTTTTGCAATTCCCATTGCTTGATGGTGTATTGGGATCGCTGCCAGTTGATCCGGGCGGATTGTCCGTTGAAGATCGGCACGTTCAAACCAATCCCGATGCTCTGTCCAAAGTTCTTACTGAATTGATTCGTGATGGAACCCGGACGAAAATATCCAACCACGTTGGACCCATCGATGTAATTCGGAAGCTCCACCGGATAAAACGTTCCGCCGCCGGCGTTCACCCGCAGCGCCGTAGGCGAATACCCCGTTAGCACCTGCTCGTAAATGGCTTTCTTAAAGGAGATCGTATTGGTAGCTAAACTCCCAAATGCAGTAATGGATGGATACAAGGCCGATCGGGCTGCTTGCGTCTGTTTTCTGGCAGCCTGCAACCGCAATTCATTGACTTTTTGCTGTGGCAACAAGGTTACGGCGGTAGCGTAAACGGCCTCTGGTTGCAAATCAGATAAGGGCAATAAGGGAATCGACGCTACCGGGGGCGTAGCAATTTGAAAGGGCAAGCCGGCATCCAAATTCAACAGGGCCTTGAGCTGCAACAACAGCAATTGCACGGAACCCTTTGCGTTGATCAGTGAGGCACTGTCTCGGGCCACCTGTGCTTCCAACTCGGCCGCACTCAATTCGGGCAGCGCACCTGCCTCTACGCGACGACGAGTGGTTGTGTATTGAGTGCGAGTCAGTTCAAGTTGTACCTCCGCCAACCGAACCTGCTCCATGCCCAACAAAGCCTGCAGGTAACCAACCGCAACATTTAAAGAAATATCATTCTTTGTTTTCTGAGTCTGTTCGCGATCGGCATCCCAAGTAAGCTTACTGGCCTCGGTGTTGTATTTACGGGAAAACCAATTGAACAGCGTAACACTCGATTGCAGCTGCATCCCAACATTTATAAAGTTGTTATCCTCCAACACGCCCGTCGTAGGGTTCTCTGAACGACCCAAGCGGTAACCCGTGCTTCCGCCAAAATTGACGCTGGGCAACTGACCATTCTTGACTTGCGTGTACGACAATTGAGAGAAGCGGGCCTGGAGATCGGCCTGACGAACAGAAATATTGTTTTGAACGGCGTGGTCCACGCAACGGCGCAAATCCCAGACCTCTTGCGAAAAAAGCTGTTGGGTAAACAACGCTAAACCCAAAAGCAGGGCGAATCGTCTCATAGGCCGTAAAATTAGCTACACAAACTCAGTACCAATACCCGAAACACCCTTTTTTTGGACCGAAAAACTGTTAAAGTGAGACCTTGGCCGCCTTTGCGAAAGCATCCGTGGCAGGGGGACTGACCCTGGTCAACCTGTCACTGCCGGAATCCGAACGAATCCACTGTTCGAGGTTTAGTTTATGGGTGATGAATCTTGGGGCTTGGATTGTACCCGTTTGGCAAAAAGAAAAATCAGCAGAAATCCGATCAATACGCCCACGCCGGTAAGCGCCGTTTTGGGATCGTCCAACGCGATGCTGGTGCCAACAAACAAATAGGCGGCAATAAAAATAAGTGGGAACAAAGGGAAAAAGCGCATTTGATAGATTCCCGTTCCATTCAGGTGCTTGGTCTTTCGACGGAACCAGAAAATGGTTGCACTGCTGAGAATCATTCCAAAACAATCCAAAAACATCGTGAAGGCCAGGATTTCGTCGAATTGCTGTGAAAAAAATAAGATGATCAGGCAAACGACCGTGAATACAGTGAGGGAAAACTTCAAGACGCCGGTCTTTCCATCTTGTTGTGCAAACGGTTTGGGCAGACTGCCATCCGCACCCATCGCATACATCACACGCGGGTTGCTCATCAATAAGCCGTTCACATAAGCCAGTACCCCGAGAAAAAGAAATCCGGAGAAGATTATGGCACCTTGTCGACCAAAAATTTTATCAACGACCACAAAGGCGATCTCCCTTTCCTCTTTCATCTGTTCAAACCCCACAATTTGATAATAACTGAAATTGGCCAGCAGATACAGCGCAATGATGATCAGGATCCCGATCAAAATACCACGAGGAATGTTACGGGCTGGCTTATCCACTTCATTGCCGAAATTGATGGTCTGCTGATACCCGCCATACGTGAAGGATACCGCAATCAGACTCACGCCCAAACTCTTGATCCAATCCATCGTAGAAAATTCCGTGATCGCTGCTGCCGGTGGGAGTTGACTGCTTTCATGAGGAAAAAACAAGGCGGCGATGATCACCAAAATCATGGTGATCTTGATGGTCATGAGAATGTTTTGTACCCGGGAACTCATGCGCAATCCTTGCAAATTGATAAAGTAGAAGATGATGATGGCCACATAACTCAACAGTGCCTTGTCGATGTCGGTCCACACCCCTGGAAATAATTTCAATACATACCCACTGCCGATCAGGGCCACGCCACTTAAACTGGCCGCATTGCTTACCAGGATCAAACAATTGATGGCAAAGGCGATGCTGGGGTGATAGGCCTGTGCGAATATTTTATAGTAGCCGCCGGTTACGGGGTAGCGGCTTCCGATCTCGGCATAGGTGAGTGCGCCGCAGAGCGCAACGAGTCCGCCCACCAGCCAAGCCGAAAAATACACCGAAGGGGCGATGGCATCCTTGGCACTGGTGGCTGCTGTCCGAAAGATCCCCATACCAATCACCAGACCAATCACGATCATGGTGAAGGAAAAGAGATTGAGCCGGTTGGGGGATTGCATGGTGCCAAGATACGGATTGGGGGTGGAAGAAGTCCGATTTCCGTCGTTCGCTGCGCAAACTGTCCGATGACCGGTGACCGATGTCTACAAACCATAGAAAATTACTACACCGGACATCCGACACCGGACACCGGACTTCTTCCTGCACCGGACATCGGACTGCTCCTGTGGATAACTTCCCCTCCCGCCCCCCAACCAAACACCAAACAACCCATACATTCGCACGATGTTTATTACAACTTTTTCTTTCCAACTTGAAGGCAGTCAACCTAAACCCTTTTTCTAATGAAAAAATATTTTCTGTTCTTAGCTGCGCTTGTCGGCACTCACCTACTTTTTGCTCAAATCGATACGACCACGCTCGAAACCGCCGTGGTCACCGCCACCAAATTCGAGCGCAAGCAATCCGAGACAGGTAAAGTCCTCTCCGTAATCGATCGTGCCACGCTTGAACGCAACGGAGGTAAAACGCTTGGAGAAATGCTAAATACAGTTGCCGGCGTTCAGATCATCGGCGCCAACAACAATCCGGGTACCAACAACCTGGTCACCATCCGCGGAGCCGCTGCCGGCAACACACTTATTTTGTTGGATGGGATACCGGTCAATGATCCTTCCGTGATCACCAACTATTTCGATATCAATTTTATTCCCATGGATCAGATCGAACGGATCGAAATTCTGAAAGGGGGTCAGTCTACCTTATATGGATCCGATGCCGTTGCCGGTGTAATAAATATTATATCCCGAAAACCCGGCGAAAAAAAGATAGGGGTGAATGGCTTATTCAGCTACGGCAGCTGGGAGACACTCAGTCAACAAATCGGAGTTGGCGGACGTACCCGTGGCTTCAATTACAATATACAGTACGCACATACCAACAGCGAAGGATTTTCCAGCGCGCGGGATTCGAGTGGCACGCTAGCATTTGGAAACAACGGATTTGATCAACACGTCCTCAACAGTCAATTTCAATTTCAGTTAGCGCCCGGTTGGGAGCTGCAACTACAACATCGATATAGCCGCTACCAGGTGGATTTGGATGCCGCCGGATTTACGGACGAGCGGGATTATACGTCTGACAACTACAACAGCCAATACGGGATTGGGCTGTCTCGCAGACATCGCTTCGGGCAAATTCGGCTGAACTATTTGTTCAACCGGGCGCGAAGGGATTACTTGGATGATTCGATGTACAAGAGCAGTCCCTGGATCGACCGCATTGAGAGTCGCTACGTAGGAAACACCCATTTTATCGAAGGGTATGGTCAGTGGAAATTAAAAGGGGTTGAACTACTGACCGGAGCGGATGTGCGGATCAATCAAACCGATCAATGGTATTGGAGCACGGGACCTTTTGGTCCGTATGCACCTGCTCCGTTGGAAGCTTCGATGAAGCAATTGAGTCCGTATGCATCGCTGCTTATGCGAAAAGGGAAATGGAACGGTGAATTGGGTGCACGGGTGAATCTGCATTCGGAGTACGGATCGAATTTCAGTTTCACCTTCAATCCCGCGTACCGGATGAATGAATCGCTAAGAAGTTTTGTGAATCTTTATACGGCATTCAAAACACCCACTTTGTATCAGTTGTTTGATGCCTTTGCCGGGAATTCCGCGTTGCAGCCGGAGCAGTCGCTCGTGGCAGAGGCGGGAGTGGAGTGGAGAAAGGCAAACGGACTGCTTACTCGAATTGTTGGCTTTTACCGGAATACGGAAGATGCGATCGTATACACGTTTAGTCCTACTACCTTCATTGCAGCCTACAAGAACGTCAGTCGTCAAACCAATTATGGGGTCGAGATGGAGCTGAGTTATCAATGGGGAAAATGGAACCTGCAGACGAATTACACCTACACCAATGGCAGCATCCGTGCTGCCTATGATGGTACGGGTGCGCCGATCGGAAAAGATACGAGCTATTTTAATTTGTATCGCATCCCCAAACATGCCTGGTTTGGGGAACTGGGGTATCGGCTCAGCAAATCAATTTTCGTGCAGACGCAACTTCGTTACATGGGTGAACGGGAGGAATTTATTTATGGCGACAAACCGGCCATACTGAATGGATATGCCTTGGTCGATCTGTACGGTGAATATAAACTTAATGACAAAGCTCGGCTCTTCCTTGACCTCAAAAATGTCACCGACGTCGTATATGAGGATATCCGCGGGTATAATACGAGGAGACGGAATTTCGTGGTTGGATTTAGGTTTAGTTTGGAGTAGAGCGTTTAGGGAACAGGGGTTAGCGTTTAGGGAACAGCGTTTAGTATTTGCAGTTGATGGGGTACGGAATTGTACCTTTACGATCTAAACGCGAAACACTAAACCCTAAACATACTGCATGTTTTCCTTCAACCTCCAAGAATTCCTCACCCTCACTTTCACGTTATTCGCCGTAATCGACGTAATCGGTTCGGTTCCGTTGCTGGTGAGTATGCGTCAGCGGATGGAGCACATCAATGCCGCGAAGGTGACGTTGACTTCGGGGGTATTGATGGTGTTGTTCTTTTTCATGGGCAAGCCCTTCTTGAACATGCTGGGAGTGGATATACGTTCGTTTGCGGTTGCGGGATCGATCGTAATTTTTATCCTGGGGTTGGAGATGGTCTTGGGTATTGAATTTTTCAAACCGGACAAGGATACCCCATCCGGAACCGTAGTACCCATTGCTTTTCCGTTGATCGCCGGCAGTGGCACATTAACTACGATCATGTCGTTGAAAGCGACGTTTGAACGCCAGGACAAAAACGAGTATATGATCTTGCTGGCGATCTTGGTGAATTTACTTGTGATTTTTCTTGTAATCCGATCTTTAAAATGGATTGAGAAAGTACTCGGAAAATCGGGGTTGATGGCGGTCCGCAAGTTCTTTGGCGTTATCCTCCTCGCCATTGCCGTTAAAGTATTTGCCACAAATGCTTCGGGATTAATCAAATAACCAACCTAAAACTCTCCAAACTCCCCAAACTCCCAAACTTCCAAACTCCCAAACTCCCAAACTAAAAATCCCACCTGCGGTGGGATTTTTCAGTAGACTTGATAACCGTTGGTTCTAACGAAGTTAGGAGTGATTTGACTGCCCTAATCGAATTTTAATGGTCTAAATGTTATTCTTAAAGACCATTATTATTTTATGAAATAACAAGTAGGCTTTACTACCTTTGGTTCTAACGAAGTTAGGGCCGATTTGTCGGCCCTGATGGATTCTTGAAGTAGAATATATTGGTGTGCATTAATCTCCTTGCTCCTGGCCTTCAAAACCTATAAATTTAAATTCACCATTTATTAGTTTAAAATACGCCTTATAGCCGATCGGATCATTTTCATTTCCTTTTTCTGAAATTACATAAACATCACTCAAATTTCCATAGGTTTTTAGAAAGTTGTTTTTAAGGTATTCATCCATATATAGATTAGTATAAGTCTTGATGCTGAGGCTGCCTAGGGGTAGGTCAAGTGAATATGAAATGAACGCATTACCATTTACAAATATTTCAATGCCTTGTTCCTCGAATTCCTTTTTTGTAATTTTCCCGGGATCTAAATAGTTACAACTATAGAAGTAAGGAAAACTGATATTTGAAAGTAAATAAGTTTTTACTTTCAAATTCTTTTGAAATGTTGACCAAAAAAGGCTAAATGATTGGCTGCCCGTAGATTTGACCTGAGCAAACGAAGCGTTACAACAAATAATGATAAATAAAAGTGCAAAAATCTTTTTCATAAAGTGAGTTTTAATAATTGAAGTTAATACAAATTCTTTAACCCTAACCCAAAAAATAAGATATTCCACTGCAGGTGAAATTTTCTAAAACAGCAAATTGTCTCGACAAATATTTTGCCTAAGGCAAAACCCTGTCACCAAAATATAAAATAGTAGACATCTTTTATGCTTCGCCTTTAGTGACAGGCATTCCCCGATTCATCAAAAATTCCTTTCGGAGCAATGGGATGTCTATTAGATATACACGACCACCATACGTCTCCGGCAAACGCCGCTCGTTCAGCTTTATTTGTTCGGGTCTCCTTTATATAGTTGTTAACTGCTTAGTCCAATATTAAATTTGAACTTAAAGCCGGCATGACAGTCATTGCTTTGGTGATGAATGAACGTTTCATGTGAGCTATTTCAATACCGAATAAATCTATTCATCATGCTAAACACTATCCATTTTTGCATTAATTATTTCGCTTTGCTCGAATCACTTTGAATGCGCCGGTGAACTTTACAACTTTATCGTCTTCCTGGTAGGTTAATACTTTTAGACGTTTTGTTGGTGCGTCATACTTGAAAGATAGGGTTGTAAGATATCTGCCCATGTCAATTCCTGATACGGTAATTTTACAGTTACTATGTTCCAATGTATTTACCATGTGCTCCCAGTCCAGCAAGTAGTATGATTTATTCTCTCCAAGCATTTCGCTTAAATAGACTAGGATTGCGTTTTTTTCTCCTTCTGCTAATACTACCTCATCCAAAATATCATCTCCATCTAAATCACATTCGGTAATGACTTGTTCTTCATTTCTCTTGTAGCCATCGGGGATTAAACTCGGAACATTATATACATATTCACCACTTGTTGTTTCCCATTCTTGTAATTCTCCCTCGCCCTGCATCTCGTTGCTGTTTTCGTTACTAACTTTTGCCACCAGTGGTTTATCGCTGTCCCAGATAAATTTTATTGTTAGGGCCGGACTGTTTTTGATTAAGAAAAACCCTTTGATTGGGGCATCGTCTCCGGGCAATACACCTTCTACGTATACAAAAACACCCTTATCGGTTGTAATGCGACTCCCTGCGAGGGTTCTTACTGCATACTTTGTTTCCTTATATCCTGGGTACGCTAATGTTCGTATGGTTAAATATTTCTTTTTATCAGTCGGATTCACTTGCTCGAAAAACTGATATCTAAGGGCATCTGTTTCATAGTTCCAATAATCGCCAATTAGGTCTTTAACGACGACCGGGATTGTTTTGAAATTTTCAATCGCATAGGACGCTTCCATTACGGACCCGTTACCCAAATCAATCGTTTGAACCTTTTTTAGCTCGGGTATACCCGACTGAGCGGACAAGAAACTGGGCAGAACAATGATGATTATTGCGAATACTTTCTTAAGGCCACTAAATCGCGTCATAAAAATATTTACAGTAAATATACACTTTTTCGCATATTTCACCATCATACTGGGATTGTACTTTATATGAGACGCTCGATACATTTTCCGGTATGTAAAAGCAATCGTAATAACTCATTTGTAATCCTAGCTTTTTTATCTCAGACGGGTCCATTTATTTCGTTTTAATATTTGATTGATCTGTTTTTTGGTGAAATTTGAATGCGAATGTTATGATTCTCTAAATTATGTCTCTAAGGTGATTATCAGTTAAAGAATACCTATTTAATTATAATATGTATTAATACCAAAATGAATATTGTATATTCATAAGATGCTTTGCAGTTTTCATTTCGATTAATAATTGATGTTTTATGAAAAAGTTTTTTTGATTTTGATTGGTATGGTATTGGCGCTGGCATTGCGTGCTGAAATTATACAGCCCCGCCCCCAGCGGAGTCTTTTTTTATTCTGGAAGCGGCATAAGCTTGCTTATGCAAGCGAACTGAATAGAAAAAGAAAGGGACATTGGCCCGCTATTTTCTGTTCGTTGAGCCCTCAATGGATCGCTGAGCGAAGCGCATCCGAAGCGGCAAGGCTGGCTGTATTGGTGATACCCATTCGATGCCTCCGCGAAAAATAGGTGGATCAATAAATTATACTGTCCAGTAATTTTCATATGCGATAGTCCGGTAAGGCAAAAAGAACCATGAACGCTCACTTAAAACGATCAAAAAGTCTTCTGCTGAAAATGTCTGTTCATTAGACTTCTTCGGATTAATTTTAATTCCAAAATTGTCTTCGGATATATCCTTCTTCGCATGAATTCGATAGCCAATAGCTGTTTCGTTCATCATCGATGCCCTTTCAATTAAGGTGTAGAAATCAACGGGCACATTCGTTTTAATATAACGCTGAATTGGCTTTAAATATATTTCGGAGCCTTCTGATTCAAACAGCACATTGAATACTTTTTTCAATTCCCTATTTTCAGAAAGTTGAGATAACATCAAGCTGATGATATTATCGCCAATAATGAAATCATCCGCACGTGTCACCAACCCAATTTCGCGGTTTCTCAGATCGCGCATCTCAGAGACTATACTCAGATTTTTATTCAATTATATTCGGTTTAAATTATTGAGGTATGATGATCGGCTTAGCGTATGCGTTTGAGCAGGCTACCCGGCATCGACGGGCACCGGTGTTATAGGTATGCCCATTGCGTAGCGTTGATTCTGCTCAATTGTATCTATTGGTTTTGGTATCGCTACTGGATTGCTTCCAGCGACGTATAAATAGCCGGCTCGTCCATGGAGGTGGCTAAGTAAAATCCCTGGTCCAACAGGTAAGTTGTCACCTCGTTCCAAATATCGATGGGTGCTCTGTTATTTAGATGGCTATATGGATGACCTTGTTGTTGCTTTGCGATCCAATGAAAGCGCAATACCGCCTTCTGTTTTTTTAGGTTCGTTGACGTGGCGCAGGGAACATAGCTGAAATAGTTGGGATCGTCGGTGTGCATCTGACCCAGGTAGACTTTATGTTTGTTCCTACGTTCGGTCTTATAAACGTCTTTTAGCCGACACAGCGTTGCATTATCGTAGATGTGAGAAAAGAGGGTATCGCCGGATGTCTGGACCTCCTTCGAGTCAATATTTGTTTTCACGACAAATACCGTGTCCAGGACAAATCCTTCCTTTTTTTTACTTCCGAACAGGATCAATGACCCCTCGTCTAGTCTCAGCATGATCCCATTTTGACTGCATATTGCGTATTTGAACCGATCACCATACACATAGGGATCTGTATTTTGATATTGTTTATTGTCATCCATCCGGTCCAGACAAAAAAACGGCGTATGTAAGCCTATGGGCTCTTTCAAATTTTCAAAGGGATGAAAGATTGAATATCCTTCCCATTCGCCCCAAAAAAACAGCGTATCACTTTGTACGGGTCCGCCAATTGACTTTATAAACCGACCCGGGGTATTGAGAAACTTTCTGTAATGTTCCTTATCCGAATTCCAGTGTCGAACGATCTTATTATTGATGTTCGAAAATGCAGTATTATCCGGAAATGCTTTTTCACGACCCGGGTGATTCAGTTGAACCGTGACTAAACTCATTAATTAGATCGTTATGTGGTGTAGACTTATTCGCTGATCATTCGTGACCCTTGCATTCGGCTGGTGGATCCAAGCTTTTTTTGAATTCGGCAGGTGTTTTGAAATGGCCTGCTCAACGGTGTTGTAGACGCTTTTACCGATCACAATAATATTTGCCGGATTCACGCTTTTTAAAATGGGGACCCCATAGTTTGTCAGGGATGTATCCAGGATCGATCTATAATCCTCGGGATTTGGCTTTTTGCCTACCAGATATATTCCGATGATGCTTGAATCAAGCAGCCAAATTCCATTTTCTTTCAAGTAGTGTAGCAGCTCTAGTTTTTGTGCAATTCGCTCGGATGCACTTTTAGCCCTTGTCACCTTGAATTTATTTTCGGCCGCTTCATTCAAAAGTTTCCAGTATTGCGGTGTCCCTAAATTATTCTCGATTTGATCGGATGCGTCGTATAGAGATCGTTCTCCATATCCTATACAGTACACAAATCGGCAGTATTCCGCGGGGTAATTGGTGAGCTTGTTGGAATTTTGGAAGCCAGCTTTGTATGTTTTGATGCGATCCTCGTTGCTGGTGAAAACATGTGATTCGGCCAGCAGGACCGTTTTTATATTATCCGGCTTCCAATACATCCTCAGCTTGTGTACCAGCAAAGCCGTTTCTCTGGACTCCAGCGTGTATTCCAATTTTAATTTACCGATCTCGTCGTACGTATCGTTCAGTTCTTTTTCAAATATCATCATACTTCATTTTGTTTCAATGGACGGGAAGCAATCCCATTTGATGAAGTTACTAATCTCGCATGTATGTTCAAAGATGACATCATTTCATGATGGCACGGAATTATTGATCGAACGACACGCGTTGTTGCTGCCTTATTTTATACTGTATTTATTTACGCAGGTCTGTGCAATTGGATCAGGTGGTCGAACAGATTTTCTCCGCTTTGCAGGTTCAGCTTCTTGCGCAGGCGATACCGGCATCAAGAGGCGCTGCGTTCTTAAAAATATATTTAAATTCCGGATCATCAAAGCCTTGTATTTCACTGTATGTCGTCAAAGAAAGTGGACGGTTTAGTTGTAGAGGGTTTCGTTGTTTAAATGTAGGATTTTTTCTTTTAAAAATAGTTGTTTTCGTCTTTTTAGGGACTGTTGTTTAATGAGTGCTCTTTTCTGTAGGATTTGTTCTTGCCTTCCATAATAAACATCCGAAGGGGTGACATTTTGTAGTGATTCATGGTAACGTTCATGATTATAGTATTCTACAAAATCCTGGATAGCATCTATTAATTGCTCTGGATGATAATAGTTTTCAAGTTTCACTACATTTTTCATGGAGCGGTGATACCTTTCGATTTTCCCTTGTGTTTGCGGATGCATTACCTTTCCGTGGATGGATTTAATATTCACGGTTGATAAGTAGTCTTTCAGCTCGGAGGACACATAACAAGCCCCATTGTCACTTAATAAAACAGGCCTTTGACTCGTTTTAAGTTCCGCTTTGATTAAAGCCTGCGCGATAGTAAATTGAACATTTTCAGCTTTCATCGTGCTGCATAATTCCCAGTGGACTATGTACCTGCTGTAATCATCTATAATGGTGCTTAGGTAATACCATCCCCAACCAATGATTTTAAAGTAAGTAAAATCTGTTTGCCACATCTCATGTACAAACTGGGTTTTCTTTTCAAAGGAGTCACTCGCAGATAGCAAGATATGGTTAGGTGTGGTGATCAATCCCCTTGACTTTAATATCCTATAAACACTTGACTCAGAGATGAATACACCCCTTGTGTCACTGAGCTTACAAGCTAGTTCCCTAGGAGATAAATCACTGTATTCTAACGCCAGTTCCACTACAAGTGTTCTTTCCCCTTCAGGGATGGTATTCCACTGCCTACGATTACCTGGTGGCTTTGGTTCTAGCCCCACCATTCCTTGGTCTAAATAAACCTTATACCATTTGTAAAAAGTGCTTTTAGCAATACCCAGCTTCTGTAGCGTTTGATGAACCCCTAGTTCAGAGCCCTCCACTAGTTTAATTACTTCCTGCTTCTCCTGTGCTGTTAGTTTCATATACTTAACATACTTTTCGTTTAAGCCAGCCTGTCGATACTTTTTTTTAGTATGTTGTTTTCAAGCAGTAAATCAGCTACAAGTTCCTTAAGCTCTTTATTTTTATTTCGTAGATCAGCTACTTCATCACTGGTAGCCTCCCTTGTAGTATCGCCAGATAGACGCTTTTTACCCGCTTCCATAAACTCTTTGTTCCACTTATAAAAGGTGGCTTGGGATATACCATGTTTGCGACAAAGCTCTGCAATGGAGTATTCCCCTCGTTGAGCTTCCATTACGATTACTAACTTTTGTTCTGAGGAAAAGAGTCTCCTTGTCTTGCGGCGGATCTCTTTAATGAAGTTCTCTGTAGATTGTTTTGGCTTCTGTTCCATGTCATTATTGGTTTAATTATTAATGATGGAAACACTCTACTAATTTAGACTATATTTTGTCCAATTTATGCTGACGATTTACACTTATCTTATCACTAATGGCTGAAATTTCTAAAATGGAGACAGTAACTCTAAAAAATAGGGTAAAAGTTGCACTTAAGAACTTAAAAGAAAAAGGTGTTGTTTTGGGTCGGCCAAAGAACTCAACTGATAGTAGAGAAAGAGTTTTAGAAAAATACCCTGATGTGATAAAATATTTGAGTAAGGGTCTCTCAATTCGTGAGGTCTCAAGGATTACAAATAAAAGCGTGAATACAACACTTAAGGTTTCTAAGTTCTTAAAGGGGGTAACAAAAAGGGTAACAAGTCAAACTGATTTAAACTAATATTTTTGATACACTATCATACCTTTTTTATATTTTTAAACTGAGAAATGAGTCAAAAGTTAAATGTTAATACGTTATTATTCAAATCTTTAAAACCGTCCGGTCCGCAAGAAAGCTCCAAATTATTGGGGCTTTTTTGTTTGGTATGTGGTCCGCGCAGCGAACGCCAGCCTTCGCCAAGGCTTCAGCGGGCAAGTCGGTCATTGGACATTGGTCATTGGACCGCCCGGCCGTTCGCAAAGCGAACGCCGGACACTACCTTTGCCCCAATGTTAAAAATCGGCGTATTCGGCGTTGGGCATCTGGGGAAGTTTCACGTGCAAAACTGGAAAGAGATCCCGGGGGTGGAACTCGTCGGTTTCTATGACCCCAGCGATGAACAAGCTCAAGTGGTAAAAAAGTCTTTCGGGATTGATCGTTTCCCCGATCCCGAGGCATTGATCGCCGCAGCCGATGCCATCGACATCGTGGCCCCCACCGATCATCACTTCGATCTGTGCGAGCGCGTCGTGCGCGCCGGCAAACACGTGTTTGTAGAAAAACCCATCTCGGAAACTCTGGAGCAGGCCCGCACCCTGGTCAAGCTTGCGCAGGAATCGGGGGTGAAATTTCAAGTGGGACATGTAGAACGATTCAACCCCGCGTTCACCGCCGTTAAAGACCTGGGACTCCAACCCCTGTTCATCGAAGTACACCGACTGGCCCAGTTCAATCCCCGCGGCACCGAAGTCAGCGTGATCCTCGACCTGATGATCCACGACATCGACATCATCCTCAGCCTGGTGAACAGTGACGTTCGCTCCATCTCCGCCAGCGGTGTAGCCGTGCTGACCGACACCCCCGATATTGCCAACGCCCGCATCGAATTTCACAACGGTTGCGTAGCCAACCTCACCAGCAGCCGCATCTCCATGAAAAAAATGAGAAAGATGCGCCTGTTCCAAAAAGACGCGTACATCGGAATCGACTTCCTGGAAAAAAAATCGGAGGTGATTCAAATGGATCAGGGAGAAGATCCCAAAGCCTTTACGTTTGATATTCCAACGCCCGGTGGACAAAAAACGATCGCTATACGAAATCCTGTCGTATCCGATCACAACGCAATCGGACAAGAACTACTCGCCTTCAAACAGTGCATCGAGCAAAATACACGCCCTGTCGTCAATGAAACTGACGGCCTACTTGCCCTGGACGTGGCGCACCGCATTTTGGAAAAGATCGCCCAAAACGGATTGCACGAATGAGTCAGTCGCTTCCCCTACCCGGCTGGCAAGCCCACTTGAAACGCGGAATGGACCTTGTATTCTCTCTTGGCATCGGACTAGTTCTCGCCCCCCTATTGCTCTGGATCGCCTGGCAAGTGAAAAGAAGCGGACCCGGTCCCATCCTTTTCCGCCAAGAACGCATCGGCAGAAACGGAAAACCCTTCACACTTTTCAAGTTCCGCTCCATGATCGAACAAGCAGAACCCGAAGGACCGGCCCTTTCCACCGAAAACGACCCACGCATAACATCCTTTGGAAAAACCATTCGCAAATGGCGGCTCGACGAAATCCCTCAACTGTGGAATATTTTACGGGGAGAAATGAGTTTTGTGGGTCCTCGACCCGAGCGGCAACACTACATCAATCAAATCCAGGCGATCCATCCCAACTATCGGCAGCTGCTGAATGTAAAACCCGGACTCACCAGCTGGGGCATGGTTCAATTCGGATATGCCGAGAACATTTCTGAAATGATCGAGCGAAGTCAATTCGACCTCGACTACCTGCAACATCTTTCCCTGATATTCGATGTCAAGATCCTGATACATACTGCCCGAATCATGTGCAAAGGAAATGGAAAGTAAATTCGCACTGGCGAAACCGGGACAACATGCCCAGCTCATCATCCATAAAACACCTGACACGTACGCAAATCGATACAACGCGGTGGAATGATTGTATCGAGCAGGCCAACAATGAAAGTCCCTACGCCCGCGCCGATTACCTCGATGCGCTTTGTCCGGGTTGGGAAGCACTTGTTCAGGGCGACTACCAACTAGTCATGCCCCTGCCGGTCAAAAGAAAATTCGGGATCCGCTATCTCTATCAACCTACCCTGGTTCCACACCTTGGTGTGTACGGAAAATCAATCGATAGCGAGCAACTAATCTCCTTTCTGCAATCCATCCCCAAAAACATTCGATGGATCGATGCTACGCTGAATCCGTCAAATCGAGTCGAACACCCCGACTTCCCCATCCGCATGCGCACCAATTATATTTTGTCGCTGGTAGATGAGTACGACACATTGCGAAGTCGCTACCGCGAGAACCACCGAAGAAACCTTCAACGGGCACAAAAAGCAGGTTGTACGGTCAATACAACGATCGACGTGCGGGAGATTTTTCAGTTGGTGCAGAACTATGTCATTCCGCGTCCCAGCTTATCCGATTCAACAAAAAAATCGTTTTTGCTGCTGATGGAAAATTGGATGCAAAGCGGAAGGGCACAGACCTATGGCGTGCGTGTAAATGGAACATTACAAGCGGGCGCCTTGTTTTTACTGGATCGAAACCGCGCGTATTATTTGCTGGCTGGCAATCATCCAAATGGAAAAACCCTGGGTGCTTCGCATGCATTGATCGATGCGTTCATACAAGCAAATGCCGGCACGGATCGGATTCTTGATTTTGAGGGGTCGGACCTGCCTTCGCTTGCCTTTTTTTATGCAGGATTTGGGTCAAAAACGGAGCCCTATGCCTGGTTGCAATGGAACCGATTACCGTGGTGGGTTCGGTGGATCAAATCTGGTTCAGCTAGTATGTAAATACTCGGCAGCAATCAGCAGATCGATGGGCTCGGTGATCTTTCGATTTCGTTCTTCTCCTTCAATCAAGCGAACAGGTATGCCGCGGTGTTCAACCACACTGGCTTCATCGGTGAAATCGGTCCGATACGGCGTTTCATACGCCGGCAGAAGAATATCGCTACGAAACGTTTGCGGGGTTTGTACGATTCGGATCTGGGCGCGCGGCAGGGCGCGACTTTGCTCCCCTTCCATCAACCGAATGCTGTCGGTAGCAGGAATCACCGGAATGGCAGAACCCAGTAAACAGGCCTGTTCGAAGCAACGACGGATCAGGGAAACGGTTAGCAAGCAGCGAACCGCATCATGCACAAAAACGATCGCGGGTTGTGTGAGGGTACGAAGTCCGTTTTGCACCGAATGAAAACGCGTTTCTCCGCCCGTAGTGAAACGGATGCGTTCCTTTCCGGGTAAATCGGCCGTCATTTTTTTCCCTTGATCCAAATGATCGGCAGGAAGTACCAGCACGATTTGCATATCGGGATAGCTGAGCAGAAACGTTTCCAGCGTGTGTATCAGAATGGGGCGACCCTTGAGTTCCAAAAATTGTTTTGGGGTATCGACGCCCATTCGAAGTCCCCTGCCACCGGCTACGATCACCGCTACTTTAGTCGGGTTGGTGGAGAGGTCCCATGTATGCACGTGGCTCATTGTGAGATCGGGTGGGTGTAGATGCAAAGGTATTGGTGAGCGTTATCCGAGCCAACCCAGACGACCGCATTCCGCTCGCAAGGCATCGGTGGAAATGGGCGCTGTTCCGACCTGCTCGCAAACCAACCCGCCTGCCAGATTCGCCAGATTGGCCATACAGGCCGAATCCCGGGTGATTGCATAGGCGGCGGCGGCCACGGCGATCACGGTATCACCGGCTCCGGATACATCCACGATGGTGCGAGGGTGACTGTTAAGCCACGCTGCCTGATCATTATGTTGATAGTAGACTCCTTTTTCTGAAAGGGTGATCAGGGTAACCTGATGGTGGAGGTGTTTGGTGAGGGACTCATGTACTACGCGTAAGCGCTCAGGATCGGGTGGTGCTTGAACGTCCAGGGCTTCGGATACTTCACGCCAATTGGGTTTGAACAGATCGACGTGTTGGTAGGCGAGGAAGTTTTTTTTCTTGGGATCGACGGCGGTAACGATGTTCATGGCTTGACAGTGCTGAATCAGGGCTTGAATCAGGGAATGCGAGAGCACGCCTTTGTTGTAATCTTCGAGGATGACCAGATCGGGGCGTTGATCCCGAAAGGACTGCTCGATCTTGGCGAGCCAGCGGCGTTCGGATTCGGGATCAAGTTCTTCGGTTGACTCTTTGTCGAGTCGCAGCAATTGTTTCTGTTGATCGAGCACCCGGGTTTTTCGGGTGGTGGGTCGGCTTGGGTCTACTTCCAGCAACTTGGTGCCGATGCCGGCTTGGTTCAAAAGATCTTGGAGGATGGAGGCGGCTTCGTCTTGTCCAACCAACGAAATCAACTCCACTTGTGAACCGAGGGCGCGCAGATTCCTCGCCACGTTTCCGGCACCGCCAATTCGTTCTTCCTGGTGTTGGTGGGCCACCACGGGAACGGGGGCTTCGGGGGAGATGCGATCGATCTGACCAAAGAAATAAGTATCCAGCATGAGGTCTCCGACGACGGCCACGCGCAGGGCGGGCAGTTTCGCAAAGAAGTCGGAGTAGGAATTCATTATTTTTTCGCGGACTTAAACTTACGATTTAGTCCATCGATCAACTCGCGGGTAATGTTATGAGCTGAGTCTTTGTAGTAAAAGAGTCCGGGCTCGTATGAAATGATGTAGCTGTAAGCAGTATTCTTATTGTATTCTTTCAGGAATTCCTCGATTCGTGCTTTGATTTCATTTTGACGCCGCAGCACATAATCACTATACTCTGACTCCAGGGTTTGTTGACGATTTTTAAGGTTGTTATCCAAGTTTTGCATTTCCAAACTGGCGGCATCACTTTGCTCTTGGGTAAGAGATCCGCTGTTGGCTTGCTGCTGATAAAAACTCAATTTCTGCTGCATGTTTTTTCCCAGCCGATCCAACTCAGATTTTATCGCGTCTTCTCGCTTACTCATTTCCGCCTTCAGCTCCTTCACCATCTCCGTATTGGCGGCCACGGAATCCATCTCAAAATAGGCCATACGAAACGGACCGTTCACCACATTATTTTTATCGATGGAGGCAGCCGGGGATGCCGACCTCGTGGTTGAAAAAGAGTTAAACAGCAGGTAACCTACCAAAAGTGTTAGTCCAACATTCCAGATCACAAGCGCGCGATTCATGTTTATTTTTTTACAAATTAATACTGTTACAGCCAATTCTACATCGAGCGGACTCGGTTTAGGAAAGGCTTAACAGCAAAAAGAGCAGGCGTGGCCTGCTCTTTTTAGGATCATTGAATGATTATTCCTCCTCATCGAAGACCATGGCTTCGCGGGTGACTTGCAGCAACTCGTATTCTTCCTTGTTTCCGACGATCATCTGGTCGAACTCTCGCAAGCCGGTACCGGCCGGGATCGGGTGACCCGTGATGACGTTCTCCTTGAGTCCCAACATCTCATCCGCCTTGCCGTTGATGGCCGCGGAGGAGAGCACTTTGGTGGTTTCCTGGAAGGAAGCCGCAGAGATCCAGCTCTGTACACCAAGGGAGGCCTTGGTGATACCCAGTAACATTGGTGAGGAGGTAGCGGGCATGGCGTCGCGGTATTCGACCGGATTTTGGTCGTTGCGGCGGAGCACGGAATTTTCTTCGCGCACTTCGCGGTGGGTAACGGTTTGCCCTTTGAGCAATCGGGTACTGTCTCCTGGATCGGTTACGATCTTCTTGTCGTAGATATAATCGTTCTGATCTACGAACTCGAATTTATCCACCAGATCATCTTGCAGGAAGCGGGTATCTCCCGGATCCACAATGTTCACCTTACGCATCATTTGACGCACAATCACTTCGATGTGCTTGTCGTTGATCTTCACCCCTTGCAAGCGATACACTTCCTGGATCTCATTGACCACATACTCTTGTACGGCGAAGGGTCCTTTGATGGCCAGAATGTCCACGGGGGCAATTTGACCGTCGCTGAGCGGCGTTCCGGCTTTTACAAAATCGCCGTCCTGTGCCAGGATCTGACGCGTCAGTGGCACCAGGTATTTTTTCTGTACACCGTCTTTGGACTCGATAACGATCTCGCGGTTACCGCGTTTGATATTACCCATGGTAACTACGCCATCGATCTCGGCGACCACAGCCGGGTTGCTGGGGTTACGCGCCTCGAACAGCTCGGTTACGCGGGGAAGACCTCCGGTGATGTCGCGCAGCTTGCCCAACACGCGGGGGATCTTGACCAGTACCTGTCCGGCATTGACGGCCTCGGCCTCGTCAATGATGATGTGGCTTCCGGTAGGAAGGTTGTATGATTTCTTCTCTTTTCCTTCCACCGAAATCGAGGGGATCTTGGTTTTGTCGCGGGTTTCGATCACCACCTTCTCGCGGTGTCCGGTTTGTTCGTCGGCTTCTTCGCGGTAGGTTACCCCATCGATCACATTTTCAAAACGGATCTTACCGTTGATCTCGGCCATGATCACGTTGTTGAATGGATCCCAGGAGCAGATCACATCCCCTTTGTTGATCTTTTGTCCGTCTTTCACGGCGAGTGTGGCACCGTACGGAATATTGTTGGTGATGAGCAGGCGGTCGTTTTTCAGATCCACGATCCGAACCTCACCGGTACGTCCGATGACTACTTGGCTCTTGGCACCTTCGTTGTTGGTCATGGTAACCGTGCGCAAGCCATCGAACTGGATGGTTCCATCGAACTTGGCAACCAACGTAGATTCCACAGACGCCGATCCGGCCACCCCCCCTACGTGGAAGGTACGCAAGGTCAGCTGGGTACCGGGTTCTCCGATGGACTGAGCCGCGATGATTCCCACGGCGTCTCCTTTTTGCGTCATGGCACCTGTTGCCAGGTTCTTGCCATAACATTTGGAGCAGACACCTCGCTTGCTTTCGCAGGTCAGCACAGAACGAATCTCGACGGATTCAATTCCTGCATCCTCCAATCGCTTGGCAATATCAACCGTGATCTCGTCACCAGCGGAAACCAGACGATTGTCGCTGATCGGATCATATACATCGTGCAAGGAAGTACGACCAATAATACGATCGCTCAACGGCTCGATCACATCCTCATTGTCTTTCAGTGCTGTGGTGGCAATACCGCGCAGTGTACCACAATCTTCTTCGGTGATCACGACGTCTTGTGCCACGTCTACCAGACGACGGGTCAGGTAACCTGCATCGGCGGTTTTGAGGGCCGTATCGGCCAGACCTTTCCGGGCACCGTGGGTAGAGATGAAATAATCGAGTACGTTCAATCCGCCTTTGAAGTTAGAGAGGATCGGATTTTCGATGATCTCGCTGCCGGTAGAACCAGATTTACGCGGCTTGGCCATCAATCCGCGGATACCGGCCAACTGCTTGATCTGTTGTTTGGAACCACGGGCTCCGGAATCCAGCATCATGTATACCGAATTGAATCCCTGGCGGTCGTTGCTGAGTTCGCGGATCAGGGTTTCAGTGATGCGGGTATCCACCCGGCTCCAGATGTCAACGATCTGGTTGTAGCGTTCGTTGTTGGTGATCAATCCCATGTTGTAGCTATCCCACACCTCGTCTACTTCTACCTTGGCGTTGTCCAGCAATTGTTCTTTGGTATCCGGGATGATCAGGTCATTGATGTTGAAGGAGAGTCCGCCGCGGAAGGCCGTACGGAATCCGAGTTGCTTGATGTCGTCCAGGAATTTTGCCGTCTTGGGCACATTGGTGATCTTGATGATATCACCAATGATCTCGCGCAGATTTTTCTTGGTCAACAGGGCATTCACAAAGCCCACCTCGACGGGTACATGTTGATTGAAGAAAACACGTCCCACTGTGGTCTCGATCAGTTTATGTTCCAGCAATCCGTCGGCATTGCGGATGTTTCCTTTCACCTTGACCCAGGCATGGAGGTCGACGCACCCTTCATTGTGAGCGATGATCACTTCTTCGGCCGAGTAGAAGATCTTGCCTTCTCCCTTTACGGGTTCAGCCGGAGTGGTCTTCTTGCCTTTGGTGAGGTAATAGAGTCCGAGTACCATGTCCTGCGAAGGCAGGGTGATGGGCGTTCCGTTTTGCGGATTGAGGATGTTGTGCGAGGCCAGCATCAGCAATTGTGCCTCCAGGATGGCGGCATGGCTGAGCGGAACGTGTACGGCCATTTGGTCACCGTCAAAGTCGGCGTTGAAGGCCGTGGTCACCAGCGGATGCAATTGGATCGCTTTTCCTTCGATGAGTTTAGGCTGGAAGGCCTGAATCGACAGACGGTGGAGCGTAGGGGCACGGTTCAGCAGAACAGGATGACCTTTCAAAATATTTTCGAGGATGTCCCAGATCACGGCTTCTTTTTTATCGACCAGTTTGCGGGCCGACTTTACCGTCTTCACAATACCACGTTCGATGAGCTTACGAATGATGAAGGGTTTGAAAAGCTCGGCTGCCATGTCTTTGGGCAATCCGCATTCATGGAGTTTCAATTCAGGACCCACCACAATTACGGAACGACCGGAGTAATCCACACGTTTACCCAAGAGGTTCTGACGGAAACGTCCTTGCTTTCCTTTCAGTACGTCGCTGAGGGATTTCAGGGCTCGTCCGCCTTCGGCTTTTACGGCGTTGGATTTACGGCTGTTGTCGAACAGTGAATCCACGGCTTCCTGCAGCATCCGCTTTTCATTGCGCAAGATCACTTCCGGTGCCTTGATCTCCAGCAAACGCTTGAGACGGTTGTTGCGGATGATCACCCGACGATAGAGGTCGTTCAGATCGGAGGAAGCGAAGCGTCCGCCGTCCAGCGGCACCAAGGGACGCAGTTCGGGCGGAATCACGGGAATGTATTGCATCACCATCCATTCGGGACGGTTCTTGATACGCGTGTTCGCATCGCGGAAAGACATCACCACACTCAGGCGTTTCAGGGCATCTGCTTTCCGTTGTTGCGACGTTTCATTGGCAGCGGAGTTGCGCAAACTGGCCGCGAGTTTATCGAGGTCGATGCGGGCCAGCAAATCATGTACGGCCTCGGCACCCATCTTGGCGATGAACTTATTGGGATCGTCATCCGGGAGGTATTGATTTTCCTTCGGCAGCGTATCGAGGATATCCAGGTATTCTTCCTCCGTGAGCAAGTCGCCGGTACTTTTTCCTTCGGCGTTCAGGGTGCCCCACTGGATCACCACATAGCGCTCGTAGTAAACGATCGACTCCAGTTTTTTGGAGCTCATGCCCAGCATGTAGCCGATCTTGTTGGGGAGAGATTTAAAATACCAGATGTGCACCACCGGCACCACCAATTTGATGTGGCCCATGCGTTCACGACGTACTTTCTTCTCGGTCACCTCCACGCCGCAACGGTCGCAGACAATGCCCTTGTAACGAATCCGCTTGTACTTACCACAGGCGCATTCGAAGTCCTTCACCGGACCAAAGATGCGCTCGCAGAACAAACCATCTCGTTCCGGTTTGTAGGTACGATAGTTGATGGTTTCAGGCTTCAGGATCTCACCAAAGCTGCGCTCAAGGATCAAATCGGGCTCGGCCAGTCCAATGGTGATTTTGCTAAAACTAGACTTGGGGCGATTTTCTTTTCGGATTGCCATGTCGTATTGAGTATTTTGAAGTTCGCTGATGTTTGATTTATCTGTCTTTCTTTCCTTAATCGAATTGGAGATCCAGTCCCAACCCGCGCAACTCGTGGAGCAGCACGTTGAAGGATTCCGGTACACCCGGTCGCGGCACATTGTCGCCTTTGACGATGGCCTCGTAGGTCTTCGCCCTTCCGATGATGTCGTCCGACTTGATGGTGAGCAATTCCTGCAGGATGTTGGAAGCCCCATAGGCCTCGAGTGCCCAAACTTCCATCTCCCCGAAACGCTGTCCCCCGAACTGCGCCTTACCACCCAATGGTTGTTGGGTAATGAGGCTATACGGTCCGATCGAACGGGCATGCATCTTATCATCAACCATGTGGTGCAGTTTGATCATATAGATCACGCCCACGGTGGCTTTCTGATGGAAGCGTTCGCCGGTTTCTCCGTCGTACAAGTAAGTATGTCCGAACATCGGGATATTGGCTTGTTGGCAATAGGAACCGATCTCATCCACAGAAGCCCCATCGAAAATGGGTGTGGAAAATTTCAGTCCCAAGCGCTGTCCGGCCCAACCCAGAATGGTTTCATAGATCTGTCCCAGGTTCATCCGGCTGGGTACCCCCAGCGGGTTCAGTACTACATCTACCGGTGTTCCGTCTTCCATGAAGGGCATGTCCTCCGCACGAACGATCTTGGCTACGATGCCTTTGTTTCCGTGGCGACCGGCCATCTTATCTCCCACTTTCAATTTCCGCTTCACGGCCAGATAAACCTTGGCGAGTTTCAATACACCGGCGGGTAATTCGTCGCCGATGCTGATGTTGAATTTCTCGCGCTTATAACGACCCAGCTCTTCGTTGAATTTGATGTTGTAGTTGTGGAGCAGGGTATTGATGCGGTCATCGGTTTTGGCGTCGCCGGTCCAACCCAATGGGTTTACGTTGACAATGTCCAGTCCCCGTAACTGCCGATCGGTAAACTTAGCGCCCTTGGCGATCTGTACTTCTCCGAAATTATTGCTGACACCGGCCGAATTGTGATCTTTCAGCAGGGTGCTCAATTTCTCGATGAGTACGTCCTTCAGGTCGTTCTCATTCTTCTCGTGCATTTTTTCCAACTTCTCCAAGGCGGCCTTCTCGCGGAGTTTGCCGTTCTTGTCTTTTTTTGCACGTTGGAAGAGTTTCTTTCCGATCACCACGCCTTCCACCCCGTTGGGGGCTTTGAGCGAAGCGTCTTTGGCATCGCCAGCCTTGTCGCCGAAGATCGCACGCAGCAGTTTCTCTTCGGGGGTCGGATCGCTTTCGCCTTTGGGCGTGATCTTTCCGATGAGGATATCGCCTTCTTTCACGTGGGCACCGATGCGGATGATTCCGTTCTCATCGAGTTCTTTGGTGGCCTCTTCGGAAACGTTCGGAATATCGGGTGTCAATTCTTCTTCCCCCAGCTTGGTATCGCGTACTTCCAGTTCGTATTCGGAAATGTGTACGGAAGAGAACAAATCTTCTTTGACCACGCGCTCGCTGATCACGATGGCATCCTCGAAGTTGTATCCTTTCCAGGGCATGAAGGCCACTTTAAGGTTTTTACCGAGTGCCAGTTCACCACCTTGGGTAGCGTATCCTTCCGTGAGGAAGTCGCCGCGTTTTACTTTCTGTCCCTTTTTAACGGCGGGGCGCAGGTTGATGCAGGTCTCTTGGTTGGTCTTGATGAATTTGGTCAGTCGATAGATCTTAAGATCGTCCTCGAAGCTCACCAGTTTTTCCGATGCATCGCGGTCGTAGCGTACATGGATCTCATTGGCATCCACAAATTCCACGATGCCGTTTCCTTCGGCGTGGACTTGAATACGGGCATCGCGGGCGGCTTTGCCTTCCAGACCGGTACCCACGACGGGCACATCGGGACGAAGCAGCGGCACGGCTTGCCGTTGCATGTTGGATCCCATGAGGGCACGGTTGGCATCGTCGTGCTCCAGGAAGGGGATCAGCGAAGCGCTAAGTCCAACGATCTGGTTGGGCGCCACGTCGATGAATTCCACTTCTTTTTTATCGAGGATGGGGAAGTCTCCGGTTTCGCGGCTAACCACTTTATCTGCATTGAGGACCCCTTTCTCATCGAGTGGTGTGTTGGCCTGTGCGATCTTGGCCAAGTCTTCTTCCTCGGCGCTGAGGAAGGTAAGCTCACGCATGTTCACTTTTCCTTCCTGCACTTTGCGATAAGGCGTTTCGATAAAGCCCATGTCGTTGATCTTGGCGTGCACGCAAAGCGTGGAGATCAGTCCGATGTTCGGACCTTCCGGCGTCTCGATGGTACAAAGACGTCCATAGTGCGAATAGTGTACGTCACGCACCTCGAAACCTGCACGCTCGCGGCTGAGTCCGCCTGGCCCCAGCGCAGAAATACGGCGCTTGTGCGTGATCTCGGACAGCGGGTTGGTCTGGTCGAGGAACTGCGACAATTGAGAAGTTCCGAAGAACGAATTGATCACCGAAGAAAGGGTGCGGGCGTTGATCAGGTCAACCGGGGTAAACACTTCGTTGTCGCGCACGTTCATCCGCTCGCGGATGGTGCGGGCCATACGGGCCAGTCCCACTCCGAATTGTGCATACAACTGCTCCCCTACTGTACGTACCCGGCGGTTGCTGAGGTGGTCGATGTCATCGATCTCGGCTTTGCCATTGGTAAGACGAACCAGGTATTTGATGATGAGTATGATGTCCTCTCGGGTCAGCGTTTTTTTCTCCAGGGGCTGATCGATGTTCAGCTTGCGGTTGATCTTGTAGCGACCTACTTCCCCGAGGTCGTAGCGCTTGTCGCTGAAAAATAATTTATCGATGATGCCCCGTGCGGTTTCATTGTCGGGTGCATCGGCTCCGCGAAGTTGGCGGTAGATGAATTTCACCGCTTCCAGTTCGCTGTTGGAGGTGTCTTTGTTTAGCGTGTTGTAGATGATCGCATAATCGCCTCCAACGTCTTCGCGCTGGATGAACACGCTGGCTACTTCCATCTCGGAGATGGTTTCGATGGCGGCTTCGTCGAGCACGGTATCGCGTTCCATCACCACTTCGTTGCGCTCAATGGAAACCACTTCACCGGTATCCTCGTCCACGAAATCCTCCACCCAGGTGCGCAGCACACGGGCGGCCAGGCGCTTGCCAACATGCTTGGCCAGTGCTTTCTTTTCGGCCTTCACTTCATCGGCCATGCCGAAGAGTTCCAGAATGTCTTTATCGGTTTCGTATCCGATCGAACGAAGCAGGGTTGTAACGGGGAATTTTTTCTTGCGATCGATGTAGGCATACATCACGTTGTTGATGTCGGTCGCAAATTCCATCCACGCGCCCTTGAAGGGAATCACGCGGGCGGAGTAGATCTTGGTTCCGTTGGGGTGAATGGACTGACCGAAGAATACACCGGGCGAACGGTGCAGCTGTGAAACCACTACGCGCTCGGCACCGTTGATCACAAACGTACCCCGCGGAGTCATGTAGGGGATGTTGCCCAGGAATACGTCCTGCACAATGGTTTGGAAATCGACGTGCTCTTCGTCGTTACAGCTGAGGCGCAACTTGGCCTTCAACGGAACGGCATACGTGAGTCCGCGCTCCATACACTCCTCGATGGTGTAGCGGGGCGGGTCGATGAAATAATCCAAAAACTCCAACACGAAGATGTTGCGGGTGTCGGTAATGGGAAAGTTGTCTTTGAACACGCGGAAAAGTCCCTCAATGTTGCGTTTGTCGGGCGTGGTCTCCAATTGGAAAAATTCCTTGAAGGATTGGATCTGCACTTCCAACAAATCGGGGGTCTCCGCGAGATGTTTGATCTTTCCGAAATCGATGCGGGTGTTCATTTTCGCTGCTGACATAGTCGGAACCAATTTTTTACAACGTTTTGGACATAGTTCGCTCGTTGGGGCTTCCGGACTAAACAGAACAGAATTCCCTGTAATTCAATTACTTACAACGAGAAAAGAATGTCAAAATAGATTTGGCCAAAATAAAGGATGGCAAAGGTAGGGAAATCACCTGATTCAACAAGAAAAGTTTGGTCACAAAATCTTGGAATACAGCCCGGTTCGTGGGTTGGTTACGGTACCAGGCTGGGTTGATCTTGCGGTATGTTCCACAAAACGTTAAGAAAGGCTTTTTCTTTTTACCGGAGGGAGCGCTGGGGAATGATTTTCCTACTCGGGGGATTGGGGGCGTTATACGGACTAACTCATTTTTTTCCTGCCCGTTCACTGTCCGAACGCCCGGCGGTTGAAGCTGGCACAATAGAAATCTATAAAAATGAAAATCAACATGTTAAAAAAATTGATAGTCCCAATACCCCCTTGACAATGGAGCCTTTCGACCCCCATGAAATTTCGGAGCAGGGGTGGGTGGAAAGGGGGATCTCGGAGCGGACGGCCCACACCATTCGGAATTATTTATCGAAGGGGGGGCCGGTTTCGACGGGCGGAAGATTTGAAAAAGAAATGGGGATTGGACCAGGTAGATTATGAACGTTTAAGACCTTATGTACGGATTGGGGAAGCGGAGGAGATGAAAAAGCGGGCAGGTGTGCCGCCCGATTGGTCTCAAAAAAAATCGACGTGGAAACCTTTTACCTCTGGTGCACGGGTGCCAACGACGGTAGACATCAACCGTTCCGATTCGGTGCAGTGGGAAGCATTGCCCGGGATCGGTCCGGGTTATGCCCGCCGCATTCTTCGGTACCGCGATCGACTGGGTGGATTCGTTCATCCCGATCAGATCGGAGAAACCTATCAATTACCGGATTCCGTGTTTCAGCGAATACGGCCGTATTTGAAGATGGCTTCTTCGGAACCGATTCGGCGGATCTCGCTGAACGCGGGGTCGATTGATTCATTGGGCCGGCATCCGTATATCGGTTACTCAAGAGCGCGGTTGATCGTTCGGTACCGAGAGCAGCACGGATCATTTACGGAATTGGAACAACTACTCGATATTGAAACGTTTGATCGCAGTTGGATGGAGCGTGTGCAGTTCTATTTGAAATTGTAGATAAAAAAAGCCCCGAAAGAATCGGGGCTTATGATCAAGTAAGAAAATCGAATTAAGCGATCTCCACTTCGGCGCCGGCTTCTTTGAGCTTGGCGGCGATGTCTTCGGCTTCTGCCTTGGAGACACCTTCTTTCACGGGCTTGGGGGCACCGTCTACCAGGTCTTTGGCTTCTTTGAGTCCGAGGCCGGTCAGGTCTTTTACCACCTTTACTACGTTCAGTTTGGAAGCACCACCGCTCTTCAAAATAACGTTGAAAGCGGTTTTCTCTTCTGCAGCGGCGGCTCCGCCACCTTCTCCACCTCCGGCCATAACGACGGCTGCGGCTGCGGGCTCGATGCCGTATTCAGTTTTCAGGAAATCTGCCAGTTCTTGGACTTCTTTCACGGTAAGGCCTACTAGGCTTTCCGCGAGGGCTTTTACATCTGCCATTGTTTTTTCATTTTTACCGTCTTCACAGCGTACGCTCCGACGGCGTGTTTAAAAAAATTGTTTCGTCGGTTCTTTTGGCTCATCCGACACATGAGCGTATTTATTTGGATCAAACCAAATCGAGTTATTCCGCGGCAGCGGCTCCTTGCTTCTCGTGATGATGCAGCAGGGCGGCCAGGACGCGTTTGGCGGGCGATTGCAGCAATCCGATCACCTCGCCGATCAATTCGTTCTTCGTCTTGATCTTGGTAAGGGTAACCAGATTTTTGTCGCCTGTGTACACATCGCCGTTGATGAAAGCGGCTTTGAGCACCGGCCGATCGCCGTTGCTCTCCTTGCGGAAAGAGCTCAGGATCAAAGCGGGCTCCTTGGGATTGTCGGAGAACATCAGGGCCGTTACCTGATTCAACGAATCGTATACCCCGGCGTAGCGCTCGTGGTCGAGCGACTCCAACGCTTTTTTAATGAGGGTGTTCTTGGCCACCTTCATTTCCACGTTCTTGCTGAAGCAGGCGCGGCGCAATTTGCCCACTTGCTCTACGGAAAGCGACTTGGTATCGGTCACGTAGAAATTATTGTATTGTGAGAATTTGCCTTTCAGCAATTCGATCACTTCGTTTTTTTGGTCTTTTGTCATGACAGTTATTTATGTCGTCTTTGCAGGCGATTAGTGAACAAATGCTTTGGTGTCGATGGCGATACCCGGGCTCATGGAGCTGGCCATGCTGATGCCTCGGAGGTAGGTGCCTTTAGACGAGGAGGGTTTGGCCTTGATGATGGCATTCAGGAGTTCCTGGCTGTTTTGCTCGATTTTCTCGGGGGTGAAGCTAACGCGACCGATGGAAGCGTGTACGATACCCACTTTATCAACCTTGAAGGCGATCTTACCGCCCTTTACGTCGTTGATGGCCGCGGCCACGTCGTTGGTAACGGTTCCGGTCTTGGGGTTGGGCATGAGGTTCCGCGGTCCCAGTACTTTACCGAGCTTACCGATCTTGGGCATCACGGCCGGGGTGGCGATGATCACGTCCACATCTACCCATCCTCCTTCGATCTTGGTTACGAACTCGTCCAGTCCAACATGATCGGCACCGGCTGCTTTGGCCTCGGCCTCTTTGTCGGGCGTACAGAGAACGAGTACGCGTTTGGTTTTACCGGTTCCATGCGGAAGGGTTACGGTTCCGCGAATGGCCTGGTCGGCTTTTTTGGGATCAACACCCAGTCGGATGTGGAGGTCGACCGAAGCATCGAATTTGCAGGTGGTCACTTGTTTGACCAGTGCCGATGCTTCTTTCAGCAAATATGATTTGTTGGCGTCTACTTTCGTTTCGGCCTGCTTGCGTTTTTTGCTAATGAATGCCATGTGGATTCGTTTTGTCACCGGCCGAAGCCGGATCGGTCATCAATTAATTTTCCCAGGGGGCTTGTCCAACAACATTGAGTCCCATGCTGCGCGCCGTACCGGCCACCATCTTCATGGCACTTTCGACGGTGAAACAGTTGAGGTCGGGCATCTTATCCTCCGCGATCAATTTGATCTGGTCCCAGGTTACTTTGCCCACTTTGTCGCGGTTGCTTTCCTTGGAACCTTTCTGAATCTTGGCCGCTTCCATCAGCTGTACAGCTGCGGGCGGGGTTTTGATGATAAAATCAAAACTCTTGTCGGAGTAAACGGTGATGAGAACGGGGAGTACTTTCCCTTGCTTGTCCTGGGTCCTGGCATTGAACTGCTTGCAGAATTCCATTATATTAATACCCTTAGAACCCAGAGCCGGACCGATGGGCGGAGCCGGATTGGCCTGACCGCCCTTGCATTGCAGCTTCACGAAGCCGCTGATTTCTTTTGCCATCTTTTTTGATTTATTGGTTCAAACGATCTTTCGCGCCTTGGGAGCGGTACCGGATCTTCCAAATTCCTCAAGACCGCCGAAGCGGTAGAAAAGAGCTAATTGCAAAGATAATGGATACGAGGCAGTCGCCAAAGGGAAATCTGAGATTTTTTCGAGGCCAAATCTAAAAGCCCGCCTCCTGGTGGAAACAGGCTTTAATAGGCTGACAGTCAGCTACCTGATCAACTGATCTTTTCTACCTGCATGTAGCTGAGCTCGACGGGCGTTGCCCGGCCGAAGATCTTTACGGTGACCTTCAGTTTTTTCTTTTCGTCGTTCACTTCTTCGATCACGCCATTGAAATCGTTGAACGGCCCTTCGATGATCTTGATGGTTTCGCCCACGATAAAGGGTTCCACCATGGCTACACCACCTGCCTCGGCCATCTCATCCATTTTACCCAGCATCTTATTCACCTCGGCTTTGCGCAGGGCAATGGGGTCATCCTTCCCAAGAAAATGAATCACATTGGTTGTGTTCTTGATGAGGTCCCGCAGATCATCACTCAGCTTTCCGGAACTGATCTCGATCATTACATAGCCCGGATAGTAATTGCGTTCGCGCACGACCTTCTTTCCGCTGGCCACTTTATATACTTTTTCCACGGGCAGGAATACTTGCTTCACGGCCTCGCTCCAACCACTGCGTGCGATTTCCTTGTCGAGGTACTCTTTTACTTTTTTCTCTTTGCCGCTGATCACCCGCAACACATACCATTTAGTGTTGGCATCTGCTTGAGCGACAGCGTCGTTTTGTTGTACAGGCGCGTCCATTAGAAAAGTTGTTTGTAGATGAACTTGAATCCATTGCCGATGCCGGAATCCATCAATAGCACGACTAAGGTGATCAGCAGGGTTGCGGCGAGTACGATCATGGTGGACTGCTGCAATTGAGTCCAGGTGGGCCAGCTGACTTTCTCGGTCAGTTCGCGCAGGCTCTCCTGAAAATGGTTGGTTATCTTTTTCATGTTTTTCGTTTCGCACGGGCAGAGAGATTCGAACTCCCATCAACGGTTTTGGAGACCGCTATTCTGCCATTGAACTATGCCCGTTCCCGTTCGCTTTTATGAACAACAAAGTACCTGGAGATAAGCCCAAGGACTTTGTATATTATTGATTTACAATTTATTGAGTGAATTAACCACTCACGCAGGCTTACTTGATAATCTCGGTAACCTGTCCGGCACCCACGGTACGGCCTCCTTCGCGGATCGCGAATTTCAGACCTTTTTCCATGGCGATGGGCTGGATCAGTTTAACGGTCAGCTGGGTATTGTCGCCCGGCATGATCATTTCGGTTCCGGCAGCCAGTTCTACTTCTCCGGTCACGTCGGTGGTACGGAAGTAGAATTGAGGACGGTACTTGTTGAAGAACGGCGTGTGACGTCCACCTTCTTCTTTGCTCAGTACGTATACCTCTGCTTTGAACTCGGTGTGCGGGGTGATGGAACCGGGTTTCACGATTACCATACCGCGACGGATTTGAGTTTTTTCAATACCGCGCAGCAGCAGACCGGCATTGTCTCCGGCTTGTCCCTCATCGAGGAGCTTGCGGAACATTTCCACTCCGGTTACGGTAGAAGTCAGCGGTGCTTCGATCAATCCAACGACCTCTACACCTTCACCAACTTTAATGCGTCCGCGCTCGATACGTCCGGTGGCAACAGTACCCCGGCCGGTGATCGAGAACACGTCTTCAACCGACATCAGGAAGGGTTGATCGACGGGACGGGGAGGCAGCGGAATGTACGTATCTACCGCATTCATCAACTCTTCTACTTGCTTCACGCCATCGGCATCTCCTTCGAGGGCCTTGATGGCAGAACCTTTGATGATGGGCGTGTTGGCACCATCGAATCCGTAGAAGGTCAGCAGGTCGCGGATTTCCATTTCAACCAGGTCCAACAACTCGGCGTCGTCTACCAGGTCAACTTTGTTCATGAATACAACGATCTTGGGTACACCTACCTGGCGAGCCAGCAGGATGTGCTCCTTGGTTTGGGGCATAGGACCATCGGTCGCAGCCACCACCAGGATCGCGCCGTCCATCTGGGCAGCACCGGTGATCATGTTCTTAACATAGTCAGCGTGACCGGGGCAATCCACGTGCGCATAGTGACGGTTTTCCGTCTGATACTCGACGTGTGCGGTGTTGATGGTGATACCGCGCTCTTTTTCTTCCGGAGCCGCATCGATCTCATCGTATTTCTTGGCTTCCGCCATACCCTTCTTTGACAGGATCGTCGTGATCGCCGCCGTCAGAGTGGTTTTTCCGTGGTCAATGTGGCCGATGGTACCTACGTTGACGTGGGGTTTGTCCCGCTTAAAGGTCTCTTTTGACATTGTTATCGGTTTTTGTGTGTTTTATGTTTGTTTTAAATTCTACAATTTTTGGAGCCGTTGATGAGAATTGAACTCACGACCTCTTCCTTACCAAGGAAGTGCTCTACCCCTGAGCTACAACGGCTTTTGGTGTCCGGCGCATCAGGTATTAAGCCGTGGCTCAATCTCCGAATCAGACTCCTGGAGCGGGAGACCGGGCTCGAACCGGCCACCTGAAGCTTGGAAGGCTACCGCTCTACCAAATGAGCTACTCCCGCTGATAATTTTCTATGTCTGGCCGTTCGAAGCGCGAATGGGTTGTGGGCAAGGATGGATTCGAACCACCGAACTCCGAAGAGGACAGATTTACAGTCTGTTGCCGTTGGCCACTTGGCTACTTGCCCGCTGAGCCACCTGCCAGAATCGAACTGGCGACCTACTGATTACAAATCAGTTGCTCTACCAGCTGAGCTAAGGTGGCAATATTCTGAAAACCGACGCTGGATCCTTCGGTTTATCCATTCCGACGCGGCTTGGAACGGCCCGTTGTGCCAATAAAGAACTACCCCCAATTTTTGGGAAGGCAAAGGTAAGGGAAAATGGATACCAGAAAAATTTTGGGAGGGGGAATTTTCCACCACAACGCCCGAGGGTTAAACCCATTACCCAAAGAGGGTCAGGCCGATTGCTTTTCCTTCTGCTTTCGTATCAGGTTCACCATTGAATCCAGGGCCGAATCAAAGGATTCCTCGAAAGATTTACTAACAGACTTTACGAATAAGTCCCGCCCCGGCACATGCACCCGGATCTCCGCTACCTTGTCCTTGATGTGGTGCACGATGTTGTCGAGTTTCAGAAACACCGTCACCTGACTGATCCGGTCGTGTTGCTGACTCAATTTCTCCAACTTCCGGTCGATGTGCTCAATGAGTTTTTTGTCCGCCTGAAAATGCACGGTCTGAATGGAACGATTCATGACAAGAATTTTTTAGGAATGGATTCAATGGGTCAGCGGACGTACAATATACGGAAAATAACCCCTTCCTCCAAGCAAAAAGATCAGGATTTTGGATGAGCCTTTCGGTGAATTTCCTGGAGCTTTCCAATGGTATTGTGGGTGTAGACCTGCGTGGCCGCTAGGCTGCTGTGTCCCAGTAATTCCTTTACCGCATTCAGATCGGCCCCCTGATTCATCAGGTGGGTGGCGAAACTATGCCGCAGCACGTGCGGGCTCCGCTTGTCAAGCGTCGTAGCACCCGTCAAATACTCGTTCACCAGCTTCCAAACGTATCGCGCATACAAGGGCTTCCCCTTCTCCGTCAACAAAAAATTAGGCCCGGCCCCCGCAGCGTTCTCCTCCCTCCACTGCGCATATCGTTGCAGGGTGGCGATCAAAAAAGGACTCAGCGGCAACACCCGTTCCTTGTTTCCTTTCCCCAATACCTTGAGCGTTGCCCGGCCATAATCGACCTGATCCGATCTCAGTCCGATCAACTCACTGAGCCGCATCCCGGTTGAATAAAACAAAACCAATAAGGTCCGGGCCAGCAATGAGCGACCATCCTCCGCACCCGCCTCCAACGCTTTCAATAAATTCAATACCTCTTCCTCTTTGATAAACTCCGGTAACCGCTTGGATAATTTGGGAGAGAGAATGGAAGCCATCGGACTAGCCGACAACGATCCCTGACGAACCAAAAATTTGTAATACGATTTGAACGTGGAGATCTTCCGCTTCACCGTGCGCGCCGTAAGTCCCTCCGACTTCCCTTCCGCCAACCAAGAACGGATCATCGCCGGTAACACCTCCTCGGGACGCTCCACCCCATAGGCCAATCGGAAATAAGCGAATCCCTGCTGCAAATCGGTGGCATAGGCCAAAACGGTATGAGCCGAAAATCTTTTTTGAAACCGTAAATGATCCAAAAAAGGCTGAAACACGGAACCATAATCCGAAACCTGCATGCCACAAGTTAGCGAGAAAATAAAAAAGCCACCCGAGAGGTGGCTTCTATTTCAATGAATTGGAAATCAATTATTTCACGTCGATCTTACCGCTGGCGATCTGCTGTTTGTAAACAGCCTTCAAGACCTCTCCCCGACGCTTTACGGAAGGCTTAGTAAAGCTCTGACGCTCACGAAGTTGGATAAGAGTTTTCGACTTCTCGAACTTCTTTTTGTACTTTTTCAGCGCTTTGTCGATGTTTTCGCAGTCTTTTGAATCAATGATCAGCATAGTATACCTCCTTTTGGGAGTGCAAAGATAAGGGGATATGAAATACGTATGAAATTATTGTGGACCATATGTTGACGGTTGCCCTCCTGCTCTTGCTTCAAGCAATCCTGCTGTTGGGTATCGGACATTGGATTCTGCGAAGGATTTTTTCAATAATCGATCCGCCGCTGGAAACCATGCTACTGGTAGGGTTGGGAACGGTCGGCATGTTTGCAAACGGACTGTCAATTTTTTTACCGATCGACGAAAAGATCCAAGCACTTGTTTTTTTGATCGGACTCATCGGAGCGATCGGTTATCGTAAAAAAATACTTCTGGCTCCAGCTACTTTCTGGTTATTTCTGCTAACCATATCGGTCGGTTGTATTTTTTGGTTCTTTCAGGCGCCCGCGATCCGATTTGGCTCGTCCTTCTACTGGCTCCCTGGTTGTTGTATTTTTATCTGCCGAAAAAACAAGCAAACCTGGCGTCTGCAACCGATGAACCATCACGTGTATGGATCCGAGTACTTGAGCTTGGTTTGCTGGCAACGGCACTTGCTTACCTCTGCTACCGACTAAATTTTTAATGGATGTTTCGGCGATTGTATGGCCAAAAGGACCCGTACACTAAATAGAGGTATCCCGAAGCCGATCGCCCACAGCTCTGTTCATCACTTCTTCCGTTATTGGTCTGGCTTTTTCTTCCGCTTCTTTCATCAAGGCTGACAATTGATCGGAATTTCCTTGTTTGATGGCGATTTCCATTGCCTGGCAATGTGCCGTGAGTGCCTCTTTGTCTTGGGGGGTGATCCACGCTTGGTTGGTGCGTAAAAGTTTATGCAGATTGAGGACCATGGTCTGGGCTTCTTCCATCAAAGAGATTCGAGTACGGGCTTCTTTATCTGCTTCGGCATGGGTAAACGCCTCCTGCAATTGTTGATCGATCTGATCTTTGGTAAGTGCTTCGGCAGGATTCACCACCACTTCTTGTCGGACCCCGCTACGCGATTCATGGGCTTCTACTTTTAGCAGTCCATTGGCATCGATCTGAAAGCGGATCGTGAGCTTGGGAAGTCCGGCTGGCATAGCCGGAATGCCGGATACCTGAAAGCTGGCCAGTTTGCGATTGAATTCAATAAGGTCCCGCTCTCCTTGATAGACGGAGATTTGGATGGAGGTTTGGCCGTCTCGTTGCGTTGTGTATTGCCGACTGATGCTGAGGGGAATCTTTGAGTTGCGCGGAAGAAGTACGTCCATCAACCCGCCGGCCGTCTCGATGCCCAAGGAAAGGGGCGTAACATCCAATAATAGATGCCCCAGCTCGGTTCCATTCAGCTGTGCCGCTTGCAGCGCCGCTCCGATGGCCACTACTTCATCGGGATTGATTCGATCGTTGACGGCTAATCCAAAGAAATCGGAAACCCGTTTTTTTACATAGGGCATCCGGGTCGATCCGCCAACCAGGATCACGTCTTGTATATCTTTTCGTTGCAGACCGGCATCGGCCAACGCTTGAGTACAGGAATCGATGGTCCGGTCAACCCAAGGTGCGGACAGTTGTTCCAATTCCTTTTTTGTAAGCCGATAGTCAACCCCCATCCATTCCTTCGAAAACGCATCGGCGGCACTCAACACTTCCTTGGCTTCTTTTGACAGTAGCCGCAAGGCAGCGGCTTGATTTGTGGTGGCATTGGGGTGTTGACCACTCCAGTGTTGCATCACGGAACGATCGATGTCGTCGCCCCCCAATTGAGTATCGCCGTGGGTGGAGAGCACTTCGAACACACCGGATTCCACACGCACGACAGATACATCGAAGGTTCCGCCACCGAGATCGAATACAACAATGTGGCGGGGAGATGTAGCGGGATCGCCATACCCGTAGGCAAGACAGGCAGCTGTTGGTTCATTGATGATCCGCAGCACCTCCAATCCGGCCCGCTCGCCGGCCTGTTTGGTTGCGGCGCGTTGCGATTCATCAAAATAAGCCGGTACGGTGATCACTGCTTTTGTAATGGCAGCTTGTTTTTTTGCAGCACCGATTTTTTTCAGGTCGGACAGTATAAAGGAAGAAAGGTCAACCGCACTATACCAACGATCCTCAGCACCCTGGATCATCACGCCCTCTTGGGTGTAGGCTGCTCGTTGCAAATAGGAGTAGCGCGCGCGAATGGTCTCGTAATCTGTTGCGGAGATGCCGATGAGTCGTTTGACCGAGTATATCACCCGGTCGCCTTCGGTTGACAAAGCGGTTTGTGCAGCGGGCCCGGTCAGGATCTCTCCGCTTTTCGAGAGGTATACAAGGGAGGGAAACAAGTTTGCCCCTTCGGCTATGGGAATAACCTCGGCGGAATGGGTTTGCGGATCGACCCAAGCGATCAGGCTATTGGTTGTTCCCAGGTCGATGCCCACGGCCAGTCCCGCTTGAAACAGCGAACCCGATTTGATATCGATGTTGATCTTTGCCAGTCCGCAAAAGTAAATCAATCTGCCCGATCAGCGCATCAGATAAATCGTGCCATAGCCTTTGTTCTGCCAGGACGAACCGCCATTGAGGTCTGTATTGGTAGCAACCTTAGTTCCCCGTTTGCTGATCACCGCGCGGTAGAGGTAAACGCCGTTGGCCACGGGCTGTCCGTATTGATCGGTTCCATCCCATTTGAATTGGGTGATGTTTCTGCCGATCCGGATCGGCCCCAACTCGGTGAGTCCGATCTCGCGAATGATCTTTCCGGTAACGGTGAGGATCTCAATTTTGAAATAATCGGGAAGCTCTCGACCGGTGAGGGTGAAAACAAAGGCGGTGGAGGTGGTAAACGGATTGGGGTAATTCAGTAATTCGGAGACCTGTGCGGCGTTGATCACCCGAAAACTTACGCGGTAGCTCAATTTTCCGGCGGGATTGTCGGACTGGTCTTTGCCTTGGATGATCAGCTCATAGGTTCCGTCTTGCCGGAAATCGGGCAGGAAATCCACCACGGCCTCATTGTTGTTCGTGGGAGCGGAAGCGGCCGGGGGATAGAATTTCAACGTGTCGCCGGCAAAGTAGAAACGCCGGATTTGTCCGTTCGGAAAACGAACCTGCACTTGCATCACGGCCGTGTCGGTAAGCAATATCCAACTCGACTGATCGCGCAGCCGGGCTTTAATCAAGGGTGTAGCGGATACAATGTCGTTGTCCAGTATGTGTATGCCGTCGAAGGTCACATCAAGGGTAGGTGCCAGGCTATCGGCACGAACGAAGAAGGGTCGCGTGACGAGATTATTGAAATGGAATTGTTTGGGTTGGTCGTTGTTGGGATTGACTTCCAACCAGAATTGATTGTTTCCGGAAAGTTGCCGTGTATCGATCGAGCTACTGAATTGCAAGGTGTCGCCGGCAGGAAGGGGACGGCGGCGCGGGGTGGGAATGACGTGACGAACATTGTTTCGATCGATCACCCAGCGCGTGGCCAATAAACTATCGAATGGCTGTGCCGAGACGTTCTTGAAGGCTACGCGGTTTTGCTGTGGCTCTCCCTGAGTAACCGTATCGGTGAACAACCAAAGTAGATTTGGCGCAATAGCTCCCTCGGGAACGGGTTGTCCCGTTAACCGCCAAGACCGTAAATTCCACGGTGTGCCGCGCGCGGTATCGATGGTGCGAAGCGATACTCGCAGGTAAGGATACTGTTGGGCGTTGATGGAGCTGATATCGCGCGTACCCAGTTGACTGATGTTGTTGACCAGGGTATCGAGTGCTTGTGTCTGTGCATTTTTCCCGATGATGGAGAAGCGAATCACCTCGGTGGGGTTGTTTGTTTCTTGCGCCTGGCCGTCCCAGAAGGCCTGGCTTCAGCTGCGCATGGGACCAAACCAAGGGGAAGACAACGTACCCGCCGTATCGGGCGTGGCGTAGACGGCAGTGGTGTAATATCCTTCGTATATGCTGGTAGAGAATCCCCATGCAGCGGGAAAGACGGATTGGCGATCTTTTGAAAAGAACAGGTTGAATGCCTTGGGGGCATTGAAGGAGTCCACTTCTGCAAATCCCTGATTTTTCAATTTGTGGTAGAGGGAATTACCCGGGCCATACAAAGTGGTATCGGCCATCCATCGGCTGGCGTAGGTATTTCCCGCAACGGCTCCGTTCGCATTGGTACGAGCCACTACGAAATAACCGACGGGGATCAGATCAATAAAATCCATCGCCGCTTTTCTTCCCAATGCAGTACCCAGGGGGAATCGGAAATTGGTCTCGCGGTTAAAGCCTGCACCACAATTGCCACCGCTACCGTATTGACCACCGGCTCCGCCGTTATTCACCCAGGGTTTGAGGGTAAAGGGATGTACGACATTAAAAATGATCTCGTCATAGGCACACCCGGCTCCACCGATGATGCGATTGTCAATCGAAGCATAGTAGTATCCTCCCTGAGAGGAGGCATATGGGTATATCCCATTTTGTGCAAAGAAGAGTCTGGGCAAGCGATCAAAATGAAACGCCCGACCCGCCGAATCCAGTTTCATTTTTGCGGGGGTAGACTGTGTATGCTGATAGAAATGACTTTGCTGAAAACCCGTGGGGCCATTGCGGATGAAGACGAAGGAAGAGGTGCTCCAACTCATCGATCCGTCTGTGGAAACCGGTGCTACCCTCCAATAGTAAACGAGACTGTCTTGAAAGGTCACGCCGGGCATAAACTCAAGGAGCCCACCGGTGCTGGTGATGGACTGGGTATACTTCAATGGCGAATTGAACAGCGCGGTCGTATCGAGTTTCATTCGATACTGTCGGCTAGAAGCCAAGGGGTTGGCGGTGGAGGCCGTAAGGCGAATGTTTTGGGAGGTAACGATCGAATAGTTGGTTGGCCACACAGGTCGCGCTTCGTCCTCATAGATGACAAAATCCTGTCCGGTGCAATTGTTGGTTTCAAAGATCTCATCGATGGCATTGGCGGGGTCGATGCAGATCTCGATGCGGTTCTGTCCTTTATCGCGTGCCGCTACGATGGGAATGTTGTAAGTAACGGTATCGCTAAACCGAATCCCATCGATGCTGTCTCGCAGAATGACAGCGGAGGATTGATCGGGGTAGATTCGTTTGATTTCGATAACCGTTTTGGGCGCGATGGCCTGACCCAGGTTATGAGTAATGGCTTGCACTTGAAATGTGGTTTCAGCAACAGAGATGAAAGATGCAGTAACTTTTAGGTAGGGCTGTTCGATTGCATAATCAGGTTTTACGGCAGAGGCAATCAGGCGCACAGCGGGATCTCCGTGCAATGAAGATTGTTCACAGGTTACGCGAGCAAAATAATCTACCTGTCCTACTGCATCGAAGACCTGTGTGATTCACTCTTGGATAATCTCACCAATCGTTTTACCATATTTGTTAACGGAGGCTGCCCGCATCAAGCGATTGTGGTAGAGATCCAGATAATTCACGATTCCCAATCCCGAGCTGGCCATGACGCCGATGCCTCCCCGCTCACCTGCCAGAACAAATTTTTCGGAAATCGTTTCTTTGGTTTGGAGCCGAACGGTGTTGAACGTAAAGAAATTACCGGCATTGCATCCTAAAAGAAAGATCATCGGATATTTACCCGGGTTGTTGTAGTTCGCCGGGTTATCCAGATTGAATTCGAGTGTGGTAGCAGAACTGTGTCCAAAATAGGTCAACAAGCCGATACCCTCCTCAAATAAACTGTAGAGACGAAGCGAGCTTACTTGTTCCACCGGTGCGGTGCTCAGTTTACTGAAGTCATGAACCTTTCCTCCATAATATGTATCGGAAACGATCCGACTAAATCCGCTCAATGAATTAGCCAAAATATCTCCCAGAACTCCGTCGCTTGAGCCATTGACATGCACCACATTCTTTGTCCACGCCTTCTCTCGGATCAAGGGTGAAAAGATGGCCAATTGTCGCTCATACTGAATCACCTTATTCATGTACGCCGCAACCTCTGACGGATAGATGACGGATATTCGGCCAATGGAAACGCGGGGCATCACGTTCATACCCGGATCGGCGGCCAGTAGGATATCAGAAGCCGGACTACCAAAAGTGGGGATCAATGAAAGGCGATCCAGGTCGGGGTTGGATAGATTCCCCCGATTCGACACATAATCGACTCCCTTGCCAATGAGCAATACATTTTTTACGGGCATGGAAAAATTGGCACGGGCATAGCGAATAAAATTTCGGACCGACAAGGGATGCAGCCGGATCCCAAACGCAAACTGATCGATGAGTTGATCGATCACATAAATTTTCGCCTGATGTCTGCCGCCAACCGCTCCCGTACGGTAGGAACGATAATCTTCGACCGGGTTGCTGCCGCCCGGACCATTGAATAACGCCGGATGCGAGATGATCAGGTAATTCCCTTGATTGGAGGTTGCCCCATAGTTGATGAAATTGCGCATTTGGAGCGCCGGGATGGATTGGGGGATGCCGGAGGCCACAGAGCACAGCAGTAAATTTCGAGCGCCGGTGGCCGACAGCAATTGTACTTTCACCAGTGCGGGGTTGGAAATGTCGCATACATAGCGGCGACCACTGGTCAGATCATACAAAATAGGAGCAACTCCACCATGTGAAAATCCGCTGATCTCCAAATACCCGCCGGTACTGCTTGCGGGTAAGGAAAACAGGAATTGGGCAGCGCCCCCGAAATTGAAAAGCCGCGGATAAGTCAGCTCCATCTGTGCAAGCGCCATTCGATCGGGGTTGGCGTTAGATAAATTTCGAACCACAACCGAAGCCGTGCCGGCAGAAAGTACACTGATCGGAAAATTCACCTCCCGGCGCACGTAATCAAAATAATCCATGGTCGCCTCGTCGTACTGCGTACCGTTGACAAAAATGGAAAACCGACGAGGGTTCAAGGCATTGCCCAATGCAGCTACCCGAATGGTGGGGGAATTGGCACCAGGTCCGGTACAGGGAAAGAGTCCGGTCAGGTTCTCCGTCCGGTTTCCATTGTATCCAATGTCGGTGGATGTCCACCCCTCTCCCGCATCGTAATTGGAGGAGTAGATAGCAGAACCTACGATGGCCGCGTAGCCGGGATTGATGCGTTGCTAATAGTAAATGCCTTGTGTATGATAGAAAAAGGTTTCTGGAGTGGCCCCGGCAACCAAGTTGTTGGGAGTGCTCAGGATCCGCAAGTTGTTACCCGCCGGGTTAACGGTCAGAAAATAAGCGGCGGTATCGGTTTCTAAGCTCCATGTTTCATTTAACTGGTGGTCGGGGTTTCGGTATAGGGGTTTATCAGGCCGACCATCATTCATCGCTCCCCAGAACTCAATAAAATCGCTAGCGCCCAGTGTTCCGCTTGCCACCGAGGTATACAGGGGTACTTGTTGTCCGTTGCGCCAAAGCTGAAAATGTTCTGCCGGTGTGTTGGCCAGGCCCTGGCTCGCGAGGACGGACTGCTGAATCCGAAACAATCCGTTCGATCCCACTAAAAACTTATAACAGGTCTTGTTGTAGTCGATCCATTCGTTATTAAACGGTTGGGCATGCGTGAATCCGCCCCAGATAAGGACTGCGATGAATAGGATGCGTTTCATAGACCGATCATTGATCGAATGGCCTTTTTCGCTTGCCGGTCTTTATGTCTAATCGAAAAGAAAAAACGTGGGTAAACAAAGGATTGGACTGGTTGGCAAGATTTATGAAGGCATAATCGATCGCTACTTGTTGCGTTTTGAATCCCACGCCGGCGCCGGGTTGGAAGATCCAGACGCGTTTCTGATTGAGGGTATCTCCATCGGCCAGGGCTTGTTGGAAATTATTGACACCAACCCGGAGGAAAAACTGGTTCTTGACACTCAACTCCAGTCCCAACCGCGGATCGATGCTAAAAAGATCGCTTCGGAACAAGGTGTTGCGTTTTCCATCGAAAGTGAGATCGGTATTCAATTCGGCCAACAAGGAAGAACTCTTTCCGAAGTTAAACCGCCGGGCTGCACCAAGTACCAGCCGGGGTGCGGTGAGTTCAGAAGAACGAACCGGAATCTCATTGTTGGTCAGGTTCAAGACCTCTTTTTCCTGCTCGGTGAATCGAAAGGACCAGGCATTGAACGTGGTGGTTACATCGCGGGCCGTAATGCCCCATTCCCATTTTTCGCTTTCGTACTGAATGCCAACATCCGCTCCGAAACCCCAGGCCTTGGCAAACTTGCCAACGCTTCGGTGAATCACTTTGGTATTGACGCCGAATCGCCAATACCCCTCATCGCTTTTCGTCTTTAATTCTCGAGCATAAGTTAGCAAGAAGGCATAGTCAGCCGAAGAGAAGGCCTGAATATTATTGTAGTTAAGAGACCCATCAGGTTCCACCAAGAAAAGGGTGTTCATAATGTCGTCGACTGCAAACCGAAGCGCCGTGAAGCCAAGGGCATGTTTTTTATCCTCGCTGCGCTTGGCATAACTCAGGTAATCATATTTGCCGATACCCGCAAAATAGGAAGCGTGCATGAGATTGAACTGCGCTTCATTGCCGATCTGGATCAACCCGGCCGGATTCCAGTACCCGGCTGTTCCGTCTGCTACCGTGGCCACTTGTGCTCCACCCATGGACAATCCACGCGCACCTGCTCCAATGTTTAAAAATTCGTTCGAATATTTTCGGAACTGTCCGCGTACAGAAAGTATCGACAGGTAAAAAAATATGAGCAACAACTGATTTTTCAGGCTCATGTCACTGGTTTACAACGGACAAGAATTTGTTGGATACTGAATCTCCTTCTCAAAATTAATTACAAATTAGGATTCCCCGCCGGTATCCTGAGCCTCAATCATCAAACTAACCTACTTTTGACGAGATTTGCGCTACGCGCGGTCTAGGAAATTGTAAATCATCGTATTAACCCCATGAATCTGTTCGAAGAATTACGCTGGAGAGGAATGATTCAGGACATCATGCCCGGTACGGAAGATCAGTTGAATCGGGAAATGACCACCGGATACGTGGGTTTTGACCCAACCGCGGAAAGTTTGCACATCGGCAGCCTCGTACCCATCTTGCTGTTGGTACACTTGCAGCGAGCCGGGCACAAGCCCATTGCCCTAATCGGGGGAGCCACCGGAATGGTCGGTGATCCGAGCGGAAAAAGCGAGGAACGAAGCTTATTGGATGAGGCAACGCTCGAAAAAAACATCCGGGGTGTGCGGGCGCAACTGGAAAAATTCCTCGATTTCTCCCCCGAAAAACCCAACGCTGCGGAACTCGTCAACAATTACGATTGGTTCAAGCAGATCGGATTCATTGAATTTTTGCGAGATACCGGCAAGCACATCACCGTCAATTACATGATGGCGAAGGACAGCGTAAAAAACCGTTTGGAAGGGGAGACCGGCATCAGCTATACCGAATTTGCTTATCAATTGATGCAGGGATATGATTTTTATTGGCTGTATACGCATAAGAATTGCAAATTGCAGATGGGCGGAAGCGATCAGTGGGGCAACATGACGACCGGAACCGAATTGATTCGTCGAAAGTCCGGAGGGCAAGCCTTTGTTTTTACGACACCGCTGGTGACCAAAGCTGATGGCGGTAAATTTGGAAAGACCGAATCCGGAAACATCTGGCTCTCGGCCGAAAAAACATCGCCCTATCAATTCTATCAGTTCTGGCTGAATGCGAGCGACGACGATGCCCGCCGGTGGATTCAACTTTTTACCTTCTTGGATCAACCCACCATCCAACAACTGGAACAAGATCATGTAAAAGACCCCTCCCAACGGATCGTGCAAAAAAAACTGGCCGGTTGCCTGACGGAGTATGTACACGGAGCAGAAGCGTTGGAAACTGCCCGGTTGACCACAGATAAATTATTCGCCCAACAAACAACCCCTATTGAAACATTGAGCCGAGCCGATCTATTGGCCATTGAGGGAGTGGTTACGTGCACCGCCGATCGCAGCCAACTGGAACAGGGAATCGATGTTGTTAGCTTTCTGGCGTTGGTCGGCGTCTTGCCCAGCAAGGGAGAAGCCCGTAAACTGGTTCAAGCCGGAGGAATCAGCATCAACCGCCGCAAAATTGAAGAAATCGACTTTCGGATCGACGCAAGCCTGCTACTTCAGGGCGAATTCATACTCATTCAAAGAGGGAAAAAGACCTATTACCTGGTTCAGGCTAGGTAATCCCCCCAAAATGTTTGGGAGAAAGGCCACCCCGCACTATTTTTGCAGCCTTCCGGATTGACCCATGGTGTAACGGTAGCACTACAGATTTTGGTTCTGTCTGTTAAGGTTCGAATCCTTATGGGTCAACAAACATCGGCCGGCGAATGCCGGCCGATGTTTGTTCCCGCATCGGTGTCAAAAGCCCTCGCTTCAACACCCCAACGACCCATAAAAGAATCAGGCCAATTTTAGCATACACTCTTTTAACGCTTCCTCCCAAGGCCTGGGTACGATCCCATAGACTTGACGGATTTTTTCCGTGCTCAGTAAAGAGTAAGCCGGTCGCTTGGCCGGCGTGGGATACTCCGACGTAGGGATCGGCTCCACTCGACAACTTGCCCGGATCTGCTGTTGGATCGCCACGGCAAAATCATACCAGCTGATCCGTCCGCTGTTGCTGAAATGATAAATTCCAGGGGTCCATTTACCCGATGAAACAATATCCAAAATGGCCTTGGCCAGATCCGGAGCATAGGTGGGCGCACCGATCTGATCGTTGACAACGCGAATGGATTCTTTCTCCTTCAACAGCGATAGCATCGTACGAACAAAATTCTTCCCATGCGGTGCATAGACCCAGGAAGTTCGGATGATGATGCTTTGGTCAAAATACTGCAAGGCCTGCTTCTCCCCCTCCAACTTGGATGCTCCATAAACAGAACGAGGACCAGTCGGATCGGTTTCAACATATGGCTTTCCCGATTCACCATCGAAAACGTAATCGGTAGATACATGTATGAATTTTGATCCATGCTGCGCACACCAGGCAGCGAGCACCCCCACGGCCTCCCCGTTCACCTGAAAGGCCAGCTCTTTTTCCTGTTCGGCACGGTCCACCGCCGTATACGCAGCGGCGTTGATCACCACATCGGGATGAATCCCCTGTAAAAATTCCCGCACCAATTCAAAATGATGAATGGGCATGTCATACCGCGACAAAAACACAAAATGAAGATCCGGATACAAAGCCGCCAGATCGTGGATCGATTTTCCCAATTGCCCTTGTGCGCCGGTGACCGCTACCGTGATCTTTTTCATGGGATCAAAAAGGGGAATGAAAGTTGGCCAGTATGGGAAGCACCCGATCTTTCTCCGAAAGAATGACCTCACCCGCCGGTATTTTCCAATCGATGCACAGGGCCGGATCATCAAACAACAATCCGCCTTCGGAATCCTTGTTGTAAAACTGATCGCATTTGTACATTACTTCCGCTTTGGGGGAAAGCACAGAAAATCCATGTGCAAACCCCGGGGGGATCAAGAACTGTTTCTTGTTTTCAGCGGACAGCTCCAGGGCAACATGCTGACCATAGGTAGCCGATCCTTTTCGTATATCTACCGCTACGTCCAAGATCGAGCCCTGCAGCACCCGGATCAGTTTTGTCTGGGCAAAAGGCGGTGCTTGAAAATGTAAGCCCCGTATCACCCCGCGGGTGGAAGCGGACTGGTTGTCCTGCACCCACCGATACGAAAATCCTTTTGCCTGGAATACGGACTCGTTATACGATTCAAAAAAATAACCACGGGCATCCTCAAATACACGGGGCATTACGATGAATAATCCGTCGATATAGGTAGGTTCAATTTGCATTATAAACAGCAATAGGTTCGGCTCGTAATTCGATTGCGATAGATCCCTTTCAGGTCTGCAATGAGCGCATGCGGTTTGGTAATGGATGCAAAATACGCATCATTCAGCTTCCGATATGCCTCGTGGGGCACTGAAAGGATCACAGCATCATACCCCTCCCCTGTTTTTTCGGCTAGTCCGAATCCGTATTCCCTCATCAGCTCTTGCCCATCGGCGAGGGGATCGACCAGATCTACGTGCACAAAGAAATCCTTCAGCCCACGGATTACATCAATGACCTTGGAATTTCGGATGTCACTTACATTTTCTTTGAACGTCGCGCCCTTGACCAAGACCCGGGCGTGGCGTAGATCACCCACCTGTTGGATCAAGTGCTGAATGATTTTATTGGCGACAAAACGGCCCATCCCATCATTAATGTTGCGACCCGCCAAGATCACCTCCGAATGATACCCCAATTCCCGGGCCTTGTGCGTGAGGTAATAGGGATCTACGCCAATGCAATGTCCGCCGACCAATCCCGGCTGAAACTTCAGAAAATTCCATTTGGTGCCGGCCGCCTCCAATACCTCAAAGGTGTTGATGTTCATCTGATCAAAAATGATCGAGAGTTCATTCATCAATGCAATGTTCAGGTCGCGCTGCGTGTTCTCAATGATCTTGGCCGCCTCTGCTACTTTGATGCTGGAGGCCCGGTAAATACCCGCATCTACCACCAAAGCATAAGTTTGAGCGATCTGCTCCAGCGATTCCACATCGCAACCCGATACTACTTTTGTGATTCTTGAAAGGGAGTGGTCCTTATCACCCGGATTGATCCGCTCGGGTGAATAACCCAATTTAAAATCTACCCCCACCTTCAATCCGGAGATCTTTTCCAGGATAGGCAGACAATCCTCCTCGGTACAACCGGGGTAAACGGTGGACTCAAACACTACATAATCGCCTTTCTTCAACACCTTTCCAACGGTTTCGCAAGCCCTCAGCAGCGGACGAAGATCCGGTACATGATGCTCATCGACCGGTGTGGGTACTGCCACAATAAAAAAGTTGGCCTGCTTCAGAATTTCCAACGAATCAGTAAACTCAATAGCGCAGCCCTCAAAATCAGCAGCAGTCAATTCCTTGCTGGGATCAACGCCCTGCTTCATCATTGCCACGCGTTGCGGGTGGATATCAAACCCGATGACAGAAAGTTTGCGGGCAAAGGCCAGGTCTATGGGCAGTCCCACATACCCCAGCCCGATCAGAGCCAGATTTTTTCTTTGTTTACCAGCGCGTCGTACATATTTGGTCAGCTCAGGTATTTCAATACGGCATCTGTGATGTAATCCAACTGTTCGGTATCCATTTCCGTATGAATGGGTAAGGAAATCACGCAATTGGTCAGCACATCCGTTAGCGGCATGTTCACCCCTGCGGTGCCAAACTCCGCAAACATGGCTTGTCGGTGACCCGGGACGGGGTAATAGATCATCGAGGGAATGTTTCGCTCCGATAAAAATTTCACCAGTCCGTCACGATCCACTCCCGTTGCCAATTTCAGGGTGTATTGATGAAACACATGGCTGGAGTAGGGCGCCTGATGCGGCGTGGTAATCTTCGGGTATCCCGAAAATACCCGATCGTAATGGCTGGCTACGTTACGGCGGGACTGATTGTAATCATCCAGGTGTTTCAACTTGATGCGCAAAATAGCGGCTTGAATGGAATCCAGTCGGCTGTTGCAACCCACGATCTCATGATAGTATCGGGTACGCTGCCCATGATTGGCGATCATTTTCAGCTTTTCCGCCAGTGTCGCATCTTTCGTGAAGATGGCGCCACCATCACCAAATGCCCCGAGATTTTTTGAGGGATAAAAGGACGTACAACCAATATCGCCCAGCGTACCGGTCTTGGCGATTCGGCCGTCCGAGAACCGATAATCACAACCTATGGCCTGGGCATTGTCCTCGATCACATACAACCCATGTTCTTTTGCGATCTGCAAGATGGGTTCCATAGGCGCTGCGTGTCCGTATAAATGAACCGGAACGATCGCTTTGGTTCGGGGCGTGATGGCCTTTCGAAGCGATTCCGGATCCATGCAAAAGGTTTGGGGATCCACTTCTACAAATACGGGGGTGAGCCGAAGCAGAGCGATCACCTCCGTGGTAGCAATGTAGGTGAACGAGGGCGTGATCACTTCATCGCCGGGTCTTAGGTCCAACGCCATCATCGCGATCTGCAGGGCATCGGTTCCGTTGGCACAGGGAATGACATGCGACACATTCAAGTAAGCGGCCAATTCGGCGGCCAGTTGTTTTACGGGTTGCCCTTGAATGAATGCGGAGCTTTCCAGTACGTCGAGAACGGCCTGATCTACCTCCGATTTGATTCGGTGGTACTGGGTGCGGGTGTCAACCATTTGAATGGGTCGCATAGAAGAGATTAACGGGGGCAAAAATAACTGAAAACCCGGGGTAACAGGCATTGAATTACTTTTGCGCTGGCGCCAAATCCATTCGGTTGAGTCAACTCTTCTACCAATTTTTCTGCTGGATCTATCCGTTGTTACTTCGGCTGGCAGCCCCGTTTAATCCCAAGGCCCGGGCTTGGGTAAATGGGCGTAAGGGCATTTTCGATCGACTGGAGGCGTTGCGAGGAAAAGGGCCCATGGTGTGGATCCATTGTGCCTCGTTGGGCGAATTTGAGCAAGGACGTCCTATTTTGGAGTCGGTCCGAAAAAACTATCCTGCTTATCGGATCGTGCTGACTTTTTTCTCTCCGTCCGGATATGAAGCGCAAAAACATTTTACCGGTGCAGATTTCATTGATTACCTGCCCATGGATGGCCCCCGAAATGCCAAGCGCTTTTTGGAGGTCGTAGAGCCCAAGCTGGTCATTTTCGTGAAGTACGAATTCTGGTTCTTTTATCTGAAAAAACTGTTCTATCGTAACATACCGCTGTTGTTGGTTTCGGCCTATTTCCGTCCCTCTATGTCGTTTTTTAAATGGTACGGTCAGCTCTCCCGAAAAATGCTGACTCGTTTTCATCACATTTTTGTCCAGGAGGAAACATCAAAAATGCTCTTGGAGCGGATTGGCATCGTGCAGAATGTGGAGATCGGTGGCGATACCCGTTTCGATCGGGTGCTGGCCATTGCGCAACAGCCGGCAAGCGATCCCACTGCTCAGCGAATCTTTTCAAACCGCCGTGCCATCGTTGTAGGCAGCAGTTGGCCAGCCGATGAGGCACTCTGGCTGTCCGTGCAGCCTTGGTTAAACGAAAGCGGAATTGCACTCGTGTTGGTACCCCATGAAGTGAGCAGCAACCACCTACAGGCGTTGCAAAAACAATTCCCCACCGCCCGGCGGTTTTCGGAATTGGAAGCAGGGCAGGAATGGCACTCAGAGGGGCTGATCGTAGATCGGGTGGGATTGTTAGCCGAATTGTATCGATATGGATGGATCAATTACGTGGGAGGCGGATTAACCAGCGGAGGGGTGCACAACGTATTGGAGGCGGCCGTCTATGCCCGTCCGGTAATCACCGGCCCACGCATCGAAAAATACCGCGAGGCCGTGGAACTGGCTGAGGCAAAGGGATCGCAGACACTGGAAGAGGAAAAAACCGTGACGCATTTGCAAGAAACCTTAGAGAATTGGTTGAAGCATCCCCAACAAGCGCAAGAAATGGGTGATCGGGCGGGTCGGTACGTACGGGAACGAAGCGGCGCGACCGCACGGGTCCTGCGCCACATTCAAGAAAATCGTCTTCTAACCAATTGATCAAAAAGCGTGACCAAGGGATGATCGACCGGCCAACCCAATTTGGTTTTCAATTCCCGGTTGATCCAAAAATCCGCTTCGTTTAGAACCTGAAATTGATTGATGGTTTTGATGCTTCGTTCATACATGGCCTCATCGTTTCGAAAGAGCTCTCGTATGAATTGAAATCGTTCGTTTACCCCGATAGCTCTGCGCAGGTCGGCAATAGGTCCTTCCTGAAGCGTATGGTATCGATCTTCGGAAGATGTTTTCAATTGGTCGTTCAGCGATGGAATATCGGATAAGAGTTTTTCGTTCAGCTCCGTATCTCGGTGCATGTATAAGGTGGGCACCTCTTCCATGACATTATATGTGATGCTTCCTTCTTCTTTGGGGGAAGGGGTCGGGGGGATTAATTTCTCCACCACAAATTCCTCGTCAAAAAGTACCAGCGGATTTAATTTGGGGATGTTGTCTGTTGCGGATGCCCCCTCAGAGATGGCTGGTGTTGAATCGGGTTCAGCCGATCGGTCCACTTGAAGGGGTGTTTGCGGCAACACCACGGCCACTTTGGCCGTTCCCAGTGATCGCGTCGTAGAGCCGGCGTCCCGATCCAATTCCAAATTCAACAGGGCCAGTGTTTGGCGCAGCAATTCCGGGCTTGCGCCGGTTATTAATTGCTGATTCAATTCCTCCACTAACTGCCTGAATCGTTCCATTCCGCTATTTTTGAATTCTTCGAGCAACCTAAAAATAGGAATAAATCATATGTTCATAGAACCAAACACCAGCGGACTCCGTCGAGGCAGCATCGAAGTGATCTGCGGATCCATGTTCAGCGGAAAAACTGAAGAATTAATTCGACGTTTGAAGCGGGTCAAGATTGCCAACCAGCGTGCCGCCATCTTCAAGCCCGCCCTGGATACACGCTACGATAAGCAACAAATCGTTTCGCACGATACCAATGCGGTTGACTCCAAGCCGGTTGAACACTCCCGCCAGATCTTAGAGCAAGCGGGTGAAGCCGCCGTAATCGGGATCGATGAAGCCCAATTCTTCGACAGCGACCTGCCAGAAGTCTGCGACGAACTGGCCAAAAAAGGAATTCGGGTTATCGTGGCCGGGCTGGATATGGATTATTTGGGAAAACCATTTGGACAAATGCCCAACCTGCTAGCCAAAGCCGATTTTGTAACCAAGCTGCATGCCATTTGTATGCAATGTGGTCACCTTGCGAATTATTCCTTCCGAAAGATCGCCAACGATGAACAAGTGGTGCTCGGCGCCAAAGATTCCTACGAGCCCCGATGCAGGAGTTGTTACGATAAACCCTAATCCCCTTCCTAGCGCATGACCCGAGCCATCTGGACACTTTTCAAAAAAGATCTGCTGCTGGAGATCCGGCAACAATATAGCTTTTACGGGATCCTACTGTACGCGGTCTCCACGCTGTTTGTTTTGTACTTGTCGATGGACACTCCGGAACCCCGCGTTTGGAACGGACTTTTTTGGATCATTCAATTATTTATCTGCATCAACGCCGTGGCCAAAGGCTTCTTACAAGAGAGCCGGGGGCGTTGGATATACTATTACACATTGGCGCATCCCGTTACCATTGTATTGGCCAAACTTCTTTTCAACGTGCTGCTCATGGCCGCAATGAGTGTGATCAGCTTGGGGCTGTTTCGTCTTTTTTTGGGAGCCCCCTACTTGAATGCCGGTCTGTTTATGGGGATCGTTTTATTAGGAGGAATTAGTCTCAGTCTGGTCTTCACTTTCTTGGCTGCGATCGCCGCCAAAGCACAGCAAAATGCTGCCATTTTGGCCATTCTGGGATTTCCGCTCATACTCCCCCAATTAATCCTGTTGCAACAAATATCCAGCGCTCAATTCAGCGCTGGAGCCGCGAATGATTGGGTTCCGGTGGCATTGCTGTTGGCGTTGGATGGCTTGGTGGTGGTGCTTGCCTCTATTCTTTTCCCCTTTATTTGGAAGGAGTAGAAATTATTCGCACCCCTTCCGCAGAAGGTTCTGCAGACAGACCTTACTTTTGCAGGGCAGTCCTTCATCGGACTTTGTTCATGCCCGCAGTACCTAGCTATATGCATCGTTCCTGGTGGAAGATCACCGGAATTGTTTTACTGACCTACACCATCACGGCTGGCCTGCTTGGTCCTGTGCCCAAACTCCCCTTGCTGCAGGAAACCATCCGAAACCTGTACTTCCACGTCTGTATGTGGTTTGGTATGATGATCCTCTTCACCGTTTCCGTGATACAGGCGATCCGGTACCTGAGAAAAATGGATCGTCGGTATGACCTGGCAAGCCGACACTACGCCGGAGCGGGCATGTTGTTTGGTGTGCTGGGCTATTCAACCGGTATGATCTGGGCAGCCTTCACCTGGGCCGACCCCAACATTTCCTTCACGGATAACTTCAGTACCATCGCTCGTGACCCAAAGTTGATCGGTGCGGCCGTCTCCCTTTTGGTATACGTTGCCTACTTGGTGCTACGCGATTCCATTCCCGACATCGACCGGCGCGCCCGCATTAGTGCCGTCTATAATATTTTTGCCTATGCCATCCTCTTCCCTGCCATCTGGATATTACCCCGGGTGATGGAAAGTTTACATCCGGGTCAGGATGGCAACCCGGCCCTCGATGTGAAAAATGACATTAGTTCTAGTATGCGCATCGTGTTCTATCCGGCCGTGATCGGGTGGACCCTCCTGGGGGTTTGGATCGCAACCCTACGAATCCGAATGGAACAATTAAAAGAAAAACAACTCGATTCATGAACGCGATCTCCTTACTTACACTTTCTTTATTACAGTCCGTTGCCAAGCCGGTCGTAACCATGGCCGATCAAATGCGTAGCGATGGACGCATCTACGTCGTTATTGCAGTGATGCTTACGATTTTACTAGGGATCACCTTCTATTTGGTGCGCCTGGATAAAAAAATCAGCCGGCTCGAAAAACAATCCTAAACTACTCGTATCTCTTTGCTAATGATTGCTCAACCATAAAACCCTACGCATGTCGAACAAACCCTACAGCTTTTTTGGCGCCGTCGAACGCAGTTTCGACAAAGCGGCTGCATTTACTACCTGGGACAAAGGAATTCTCAACCAGATCAAGGAATGCAATGCCGTCTATCAAATGCGTTTCCCGGTCAAACGTGACGATGGATCCATCGAAGTCATCGAGGCATACCGAGTACAACACTCCCATCATAAAACACCCTGCAAAGGAGGAATTCGTTTTGCCGCCGAAGTCAATCAGGATGAAGTAATGGCCTTGGCTGCCCTGATGACCTATAAATGCGCCATTGTGAACGTACCATTCGGCGGAGGCAAGGGAGGCATCAAGATCAATCCCAAAAAATATTCCACCTACGAACTGGAAAAGATCACACGTCGCTACACGGCTGAACTGATCAAAAAGAATTTCATCGGACCGGGTACCGACGTGCCCGCCCCCGACTACGGAACCGGCGAAAGAGAAATGGCCTGGATCCTGGATACCTACGCGGCCATGCACCCGGGCGAGATCGATGCAGCCGGTTGCGTTACGGGTAAGCCCATCACCCAAGGAGGCGTTCGGGGCAGAAGAGAGGCCACCGGGCTTGGTGTGTTCTATGGCGTACGCGAAGTATGTAACATGGCCGACATAATGCAGAAATTAGGTCTGACAACCGGACTGGAAGGGAAGCGCGTAATCGTACAAGGGCTCGGAAACGTAGGATACCACTCCGCCAAGTTCTTTCAACAAGCAGGCGCCAAGATCGTTGCCCTCGCCGAATACGAGGGGGCCATTCAATCCGATGCCGGATTGGATGTGGATGCAGTTTTCCAACACCGCAAATCTACCGGCTCGATCCTGAATTTCCCCGGACCGAAAAATTTTGAAAAAAGCTCGGATGCGTTGGAAAAAGAATGTGATATCCTGATCCCCGCTGCGCTGGAAAACGTGATCGATGGAGAAAACGCCCCACGCATCAACGCAAAACTAATCGGTGAGGCAGCCAATGGTCCCCTTACCCCCGAAGCCGACGAGATCCTTGCCAAAAAGGGTACGATCGTTATCCCCGATATGTACCTGAACGCCGGTGGGGTAACGGTTTCTTATTTCGAATGGTTAAAAAATCTTAGTCACGTTCGCTATGGCCGTCTGGAGAAACGATTCACTGAAAATCAAAATGCTCACATCCTCGGACAAATGGAGGCCCTATCCGGAAAGAAAGTGGGACAAACAGAAAGAGAATCTATTCTGCATGGCCCCGATGAAGTCGACTTGGTCTACAGCGGACTGGAGGAAACCATGATCACCGCTACCCACGAAATCATGAACACCTGGAAAGCCAATCCGTCCATTCCAGATATGCGTACGGCCGCTTATGTTGTAGCCATAAACAAGGTAGGCACCAGTTATGCGGAACTGGGCATCTTCCCATAATCGCATCGTAAAGGACCAATACAAAATGGGGCATTGCCCCTTTTTTATTTTCTCAACGTGTTGCCGCCTCCACATTCAAACGACCCCATCCGTAAGAAGATGATTTTTGCGGATAGCCACTGCTGTTTCGCTGCAAACGACTCACCAGCTGATCTCTTGTCAACCGCGGATACCTGGACCAAACCAATGCGGCCATACCCGCCATGCTGGCTGTAGCAACCGACGAGCCACCCACCGTGGAAGGCCAGTCGCCTGCATCAGCCAACGAGAGCGGATACATTCCATCAGCCTGATGCTCCATGGTTACGACAAAATCTACTTCGGGACCCTTGTGACAAACCTTACACGCATCCAGGAAAAGCGTATTCTTGACACCTGTCACCGCCTGAACCTCCGACAAGGATGCCGGGAATATGACACCGGGCCAACCCGACGTCCATCCAAACGAAGTACCCGCCGCAGAAAAGATCAATTTTCCTTTTGCATGCGCATAGCGGATCGCATCGGTCAGGTAGCCGCTGCTGGTGATCCGTCCCATACTCATGCTTATGATTCGAACATCCCTGCGATTGGCAGCGTTGGTATAGGCATCAACCACCCCCTTCAATTCACGCGGCTCATCCAAAAACACATCAGTGGCTGCCCGGCACGTGACCAAATCACAATTGTAGGCAATCCCCACAGCGTTCCCATCTACGCCTCTGGGACCTGCCACGACCCCGGCCATGGAGGTACCATAACCACATCCATCATTCGATGTTTCCGGTGATCCCACCGGAATACCCACCACCATATTTTGAGGCAGCGTTACGATTCGCTCCAAGGAACGGCCGTAGGATTCACCCGAATTAATCGTAACCCCTAAATTTCCCTGCGCCCAGGAACAACCCGTATCGATCACAAAAACCTTCACTCCTTTCCCGCTGCATCGACTCCATGCCTTGTGAATTCCATGGGCTGAATAATTCCAGGACTGCTTGGCTGCCGGAGCAATCGGGTCATAATGGATTCCGGCGCGAATATCTCAATTAGGAGTATTGTTGCCACAACCACTGCTCGATTCGACCTGTGGAATACCCGCAACCAGTTTTCGATCATAACTCAAGGGCTCAACATACCGAACATATGGAGAGGAAAGAAGCCTGCGCACTGCCCCAAGACTCGATACGCGCAACAAAATCACGGGTAAAAATTTCTCTTGCCAGATCTCCAACTCTTTTGCCCCGGATAACAACGCCTCGCGAATCACCTGCTCCCGGGCATGTCGCCATTCGCCTGCTTGCAGATCGATCTTGCCCAACCAACCTGAATCCGGCTGAAAATACCTGGGCTGATACCCCACGGCCACCAATGAATCGGAATGCACAATAGCCGACCAAAGAAAAAGCGGATCGGTCGTTGCCCACTCCATTTTTCCATTTTGCTTACAAGCCGAATACACCCGCGCATTGATGTGTTCCACCGAGAACAATTCCGGCTGCCGGGCGGAAGGCGACCAGGTTGTTTTTTGACAAGCAGAAAAAAACAGGAGAAAACAAATTGCGAGAAAAAAATGCATAAGAATTATTGAGCGCACAAAATAGCTTTGGACCCGGGTCGGTTCCAAGGGAAAAAGACAGAAAAAGAAACGTTATTTTCGGAACCTTGGCCAGTCGCTACATTCCTGCAACCCTTCCGCCAATCTTTCCCAGCAACGGATCTCGCTTCCGTTGGCAATGATCAGATATGGAACGGGAATGCGAATGTGATACCGCAGCAGTTGCTCCATCACCGCCGCCTGCAGCGGCACTTCCGGCGCCTTGCATTCGATTAACACCTGAGGAGCACCGCTTGCATCGTGAACCAATATATCGTATCGTTTGCGCAGACCGTTCAAATCGATCTCTTTTTCCACTGCGATCCATCCGGCGGGCACGTGCAATACTTCGATGAACTGCTGGAGGAGTCGCTGGCGGGTCCACTCTTCCGGCGTGAGGGCCACCCATTTACGGCGGCAAGGATCGAAGATCTCCTCTCGGCCCTGTTGCGATCGAAGCGCCGGTACCGACAGATCAGGATAAAGCGCAAGCATGCTTCAAAACTAAATGATTAATTTCGGGTGCATGAAATCAAAAGAAGAGATCGTCAAAAACTGGTTGCCGAGGTATACGGGGCAGCCATTGGAGAAATTTGGCAAGTATATCTTGCTGACCAACTTTAGCCACTACCTGAACCTGTTCTCAAAATGGAATGGTGTTCCGATCGTAGGTGCCGATCGTCCGATGCCCTGCGTCACCGCCGACAACATCACCCTGATCAATTTCGGTATGGGATCGCCTACGGCTGCCACGATCATGGACCTCCTCACCGCCATCGAACCGGAGGCGGTGTTGTTTTTGGGAAAGTGCGGGGGACTCAAAAAAAGAAATAAACTCGGCGATCTGATCCTTCCCATCGCGGCCATCCGCGGAGAAGGTACCTCCAACGATTATTTTCCCTCTGAAGTTCCGGCCCTGCCGGCCTTCGCGCTTCAAAAAGCCGTCTCCACCACGATACGCGATTACGAAGTGGATTATTGGACCGGCACCGTGTACACCACCAACCGCCGCGTTTGGGAGCACGACGAACCCTTCAAAGAATACCTACAAAAGATCCGCGCCTATGCCATCGATATGGAGACCGCCTCCATCTTCACCGTCGGATTCTTCAATAAAATTCCGACCGGTGCGCTGTTGCTGGTCAGCGACCAACCGATGATCCCCGAAGGCGTCAAGACCGAGGAAAGTGACAAACAGATCACTTCGCAATTCGTCGAAAATCACCTCAAGATAGGAATCGATTCACTCAAACAATTGATTCACGGAGGACAAACCGTCCGACACCTAAAATTCTAAATCATGCCCACACTGATCCTGCTATTATCCTTGTGGCTGCTAAACATTATCGGCTGCCAAAAAACGGAAAGTGGTCCCATCTACCAAGGACAGGTAGAGGTCATTGGCATTTGCGACAATTACACCTTGCGTGAACTGAATGGCGGACTGGATACGACACTGGTAGCAGCGAGTTGGACCAACCCCGCAACCAACCTTACCTATACCGATGCATTTGCACTGGAAAATCCCTGTGATTTTCCGGACGCATTTCAAGTGGGCGACACTTTTTCCTTCCGGGTCGTATCCCGCGCCAGCAACTGCATACGGTGTCTGGCTTATTATCCCACTCCACCCAAGCTGCTTACCATTCAGGTCGTTGAACCCTGATGCCTCCCCTGCTTTCCATAGAAAATCTCCGCATTCGCTTCGCCGAGGGATCCTCCTCTGTTCCGGCGGTTCATTCCCTAAGCCTGTCAATCGAAGCGGGTGCATTTCTGGGCTTAGTGGGTGAATCCGGTTCGGGCAAATCCGTAACCGCGCTTTCGATTCTGCAACTGCTTCCCCAATCGGCCGCGGTTCAAATTACAGGGAAGATTTTTTTTTATGACGGGCAAAAAGATCCGGTCGATTTGCTTTCCCTCCCCAACCCAATCATGAACACCCTGCGCGGCAAACGCATCGGCATGGTTTTCCAAGAGCCCATGACCGCGCTAAACCCCTTGCTCCCCGCGGGAGAACAGATCGCAGAGGTATTGCAAAAACATAAATCGATTTCCCGAAGCGCCGCACAACAAGAAACCCTGAAGTGGATGGAGCGGGTGCAGCTCCCCGATCCCGCCGCCCTGTACCATCGGTATCCGCACCAATTGAGCGGGGGACAAAAACAACGCATCCTGATCGCCGCAGCGATCTGCTGCGGTCCCAACCTCCTGATCTGTGATGAACCCACCACCGCACTCGACGTAACCGTCCAAAAAGAAATCATGGAACTGATCCGTGAAGAACAGAAACGAACCGGCATGGCCGTGCTGTTCATCAGTCACGATCTCGCCTTGGTAAGCCAGTACGCCGATCAAGTGGCGGTGCTCTACAAAGGCGAATTGATGGAGCTGGGCAACAATCCGGTGATCTTCCAAAAACCCGCTCATCCATATACCCAAGCCCTGATCGCCTGCCGACCCGCCGCACACCGAAAAGGACAACGACTTCCCCTGGTCAGTGATTTTTTATCTCCCAATACCAACAGCCAAACACCCACCCCCAGCAGTACCCCTCTTCCGCTGGCGAAAGAGAAATTTCTTGAAGTAGATTCACTGGATCTTGGCTATGCAACCCATAAAAACTGGGGGGCGTCAAAGACTACTTTTCACCGCGTTGTGCGATCGGTGAGTTTTGATATTCGGAAAGGAGAAATGTTGGGACTGGTTGGTGAGTCCGGTTCGGGAAAATCTACGTTGGGAAGGGCGATGCTGGGACTGATCAAGCCTCTGGGCGGATCGATCTGGTACCAACAAACGAATCTGGCCAAGATTGCGGCCAACAAATGGCCCTTAAAAAGAAATCAGTTGCAATTAGTTTTTCAGGATCCATACGCTTCCCTCAATCCCCGAATGACCATTGGCGAAGCGATCGGAGAACCCCTGCGCATTCATGGAAAGGTCAAACATAAATCCGACGAAAAAAAACAGGTACAGGATTGGCTGGAAAGAGTACAGCTGAATCGAGCACACTACAACCGATATCCGCATGAGTTCAGCGGCGGACAAAGACAACGGATCGTGATCGCACGTGCCCTCGCCCTCGAGCCTTCGTTCGTAGTATGTGATGAATCGGTCTCGGCACTCGACGTGAGCATTCAAGCTCAAGTACTGAACCTGCTGAACGATCTTCGAAGAGCGCTTGGATTTACTTGCCTATTCATTTCACACGACCTGAGCGTGGTTCGCTACTTATGCGACCGAATGATCGTGCTCAAGGAAGGCCAGCTCGTAGAGGCCGGTCCAACCGAACAGGTCTGCACCGCCCCGCAAGACCCTTATACCCAGAATCTTCTGCAAGCCATTCCCCAACTAGAATCAGGGATGTAAAAGGTGACGAAAGTCAGCCAAATCCCTTAACTTTGCACACTTTTCATTCACGAAGACCCCACCGGCGCCGTAAGGCCGGAAGGATCTCGGACCGGACGTTTGCCCGTGAGGTGTCGTGAACCCGCTTCAACGCTCAAACCATGAAACTATCTCAATTCCGGTTCGATCTGCCCCTGAACCTCATTGCCCAAACGCCGGCAAAAAAACGAGAGGATGCTCGCCTGATGGTCGTCCATCGCCACACCGGCGTCATCGAAAACAAACATTTTCGGGATATCCTGGAATATTTTGATGACAAAGACTGTTTTGTCGTCAACAATACCAAAGTCTTCCCCGCCCGGATGTATGGCCGCAAAGAAAAGACCGGCGCCAAGATTGAAGTATTCCTGCTCCGGGAACTCAACCGCCCGAATCGTTTGTGGGACGTGATTGTTGACCCCGCCCGTAAGATCCGCGTGGGCAACAAACTTTATTTTGGCGACAACGAGGACCTGGTCGCTGAAGTCATCGACAACACCACCAGCCGGGGACGAACCATTCGCTTTCTTTGGGAAGACTCGGAAGAATCTTTCCGAGCCCAATTGGAAAAGTTAGGAGAGACTCCGCTGCCCAAATACATCAAGCGCAAACCGGACGAAGAAGATAAAGAGCGGTATCAAACCGTTTATGCCAAACACGAAGGGGCTGTGGCTGCGCCGACGGCCGGACTGCATTTCAGCAAAGAGTTGATTAAACGACTCGAGATCAAAGGCATTCGCTTTGCCGAGGTTACCTTACACACGGGATTGGGAACGTTTCGCCCCATCGAAGTAGAAGACCTCAGCAAACACAAAATGGATGCAGAGTATTATCACATCGATGAGTCCGCCTGCGCCATTGTGAACCGCGCCAAGGAATACGGACACCGTATTTGCTCGGTCGGTACGACTACGATGCGCGCCATGGAATCTTCCTTTACCGCTCAAAAAATGATGAAGCCTTCCGAGGGATGGACCAACACGTTCATCCATCCGCCCTACGATTTCAACATAGCAGATGCACTGGTCACCAATTTCCACCTGCCCAAAACCAGTCTGCTAATCATGACCTGCGCCTTTGCCGGGTATGAGCTGACGATGGAAGCGTATAAAAAAGCGATCAAGGATAAATATCGCTTCTTCAGTTACGGAGACGCGATGCTGGTCATCTAAAAAAACAAATTTCAAAAGCCCCGAAACTTTTCGGGGGTTTTTTATTGAGCTGATCCAGTCTTACGGCAAGTCCGGTAAACCCAACCGGCTGGCAAGTGCATTTAACTCCTCAACGATTCCGGTGGACAAGGGGATGCCCTTTTGGCGACGAGCCTGTTCCGCTTCTCGCTCCGGATCCCCCGGTACCAGAACATGTTGACCGGGACGAATGGGCTGAGCCGCGCGAAACCCACGGATCCATTGGTCCATGTGCAATTTATACTCCTCTACCGAACGAAATGCATCTACGCGCATCGCACCTATAAAATGACCGATTCCTTTTCCGGGTTGTTGAACGGGCATGGGCACATAGGCCGGAAAGGGAGGAACCCAGGGTGCATAATTGGCCCCACTCAACAAGGCGGAGAAAAGATCCACGATCGCGCCCAATGCATAGCCCTTGTGCGAGCCGTGATCCCGATCGCCTCCCAGGGGCAACAAGGCCCCACCCGATTTCAAAATATTGGGGTCGGTGGTGGAATTTCCTTCTGCGTCTTGTACCCAACCCGTGGGTGCGGCTGAATTTTTTCGTTGCAGGATCTCCAATTTTCCGTTGGCGGCCGTAGTGGTGGCAAGGTCTGCCACAAAAGGCGGTTCTTCTCCAGCGGGTGCGGCCACGCAAATGGGATTGGTACCAAGCAAGCGGTCTTTCGAAAAGGTGGGGGCAACGAGGGGACTTGCATTGGTCATCGCCCAACCGATCATGTCATCTTCCAATGCCTGCATTGCATGAAAAGCCGCAATGCCAAAATGATTGCTGTTTTGTACGCTTACCCATCCGGTACCAACTTGTTTGGCATTTTCTCGGGCTATGTCCATCGCACGCGAGGCCACGATCAACCCCAATCCCCGGTCGCCGTCAATAACCGCCGTGGAGGGGGTTTGATGAATCACTCGTATATCCGGCGTGGCATTCACCCGCCCTACTTCCCAAAGCCGGATGTATCCGCTCAGCCGCGCCACGCCGTGCGAATCAATGCCGCGCAGATCGGCTGCCAGCAAGGCACGGGTGGCCAAGGCTGTGTCATCGGCGTTGCATCCGATGTGCCTGAACACCGACCGGGTGAAATCCGTCAATTGATCATAGGAAATCAGATGATCACTCATTTCGCAAAATTAACCGGATGCGCGGAGGTTCAACCAGGAAAAACAAAAAAGCCCCCGAAGGGGCTTTAGGACAATATGGATCTTCCTTAGAACGGAAGATCATCGATCTGATCGTTGGCAGAGGAAGCGGGCGCAGCACTCAGCGAGGTGGCTGCTGCCGGGTTGCTATTGGAAGCAGATTGATCGCCGCGACCGCCCAGCAATTGCACATCGCGTACCCGAAGAGAGAGGGATGCGCCGGGCGTACCGTCGTTGCGCTGGAAGGAACGGGCTTCGGGCTGTCCCTCTACATAAACCTGCTTTCCTTTTGTCAGATACTGGGAGAGGTTGGTGCGGTCGGTCCAATACGCACAATCTACCCAAATAGTCTTTTCTTGTTGATTTCCCTGGCTATCTCGAAAACGCTCCGTGTGTGCCACGGTGAAATTGATTACGTTTTTTCCGTTGACGGTGTTCACCACACAGTCTTTCCCCAGGTTGCCGATGACTTGCATTTTGATCATAGTACTCTGTTTTAATTCGTAAATAAAATTTTTGGACGACGAATATAGGGCTTTTCAGCGCAAGACCCTTGCGTTATTCTTCTGTCCGGGCACTTCCCAACTCGATCAGCTTTCCAAAGAAAATCGCATTCAGCAAGAGCTTGCTTCCCCCCAGCCAGTAGGCCCGTAGATTGGGATTGTCGGCCATATGGATCATTCGACCTTGACCTAGGGCCGTCACCAGCACGGCGGCTCCCCCTTGTACAGCCTCCAGATTTTCCCTGCTCATCCAACCACTTTGCAGCGGATTGGCCGTATAGAGGTAAGGCGTTCCAAATGGATTGCGGCTTTTTTCCAGAAACACCCGGTTGGCCTTGAACAGACTAACCGTCGGCGTCGTGTAGCCAAAACTCAACGGATGGGTGGGGTCCATCTTGGCCTCCAGGATCGCGCCCCGCATTTGCTGTGCCCCTTCCAATTGCTCGCGACTTGCATAGGACAACCATTGGGTGCTGTCGACTCCCGAGCGGGAGCGTTTAAATTTCAACTCTGCCAAACCCGCCTGCTGCGCCCACTGATTGCCTTCTTCCGTCAAGATCAACGTACCCCCTGCTTGTACCCAAGATCTCATCTTATCCTTGTTCAAGTCAGCATAGCTACCGCCGACTAAGATCAGCGTGTTGTACTTGCTCACATCAACCCGGTTGAACTGTGCGATTTCCAATAAGGTCAGTCGCATTCCCATCCGCTGATCCATCAGGTGCCACACTTCACCGGCATCGGTGGCATTGACACCTGTACCAACCAACAGCGCCACCGAAGGCCTGTTCAAAGTCACAAGCCTGCTGCTTCCCAGATCTGATCCGGCTTCAGAAAGTCCACTGCGAACAGCAAATACAGAAATTCCAAACTGTTTGACCCAGACATTCAATTGCTCAAATAATTTATCGGCTCCAACCGATTGCAACCCCACGGGCACCAGCAATGTACCCGCCTGATAGGTGCGACCCTCCGCAGTGAACGAGCCCGTAGCGGCCTTTACCAACCACCCGGCCCGATGCATCTCGTTCAAGGCAGCCGGTGCATGCAGATCCGTCCACCGAATTAAATATGCATACTCCGAACGACCGCCCTCGATGCCGACGGGAGCGTTTAAACCTTTCATCTCCCGGGTGGCCGGAATTACATTGAGCTCTTTACATGGGATGCCAAATGCCAAGGGCATGGTCCAAGCCGTGATGTCGTAGAACAAACTATCGCGGTAGCTCCGATTCCGCTCGAAGAGCGTACGGATCAAACTGTGTTGAGGCTGATTCAGAGAAACCACATAAGATGTTTGTGTGGGAAATTCGGGACATGCTTTGTTATCGCTCAATGAACGCACCTCGATCTGATGACGTTGCAACATTTCCAAAAAGATCTGTACCCGGGCCGGGTCTTCCGGATCTCCAAATACATAGGACTTGACCGGATAAACAGCTGCTCTGTTCGCCGCCTCCTGATAAAAACGACGTTGATACTCGAGCAATTCAGTTCGCAGCTGCAACCCTCCCTGCAGCGTAGAAAGCGCTGTTACAAATTGATTGCGTATGGTGAAGGGAAAGGTCAGCAAGCCGTTGGAAGTTTGTTGTCCGCTCCCCCGCGAAGAGGCTTGTTCAAATAAAATACCAATCGAACCATTTATATCGGGATAGGTGGAACCTTTCCCATAGTAGAAATCATCGTAATTCTCTTTGGTGAAATACAAGGAACCGATCCGATCCAACGCAGCGGCATGGAAGGTTGCCAATTTATTTGTGAGCTCTTGGTTCACGGGTGGCGTAAGCGGATTGACCCGGGAAGGAACCCCCGGCTGAAAAAAGAAACTGGCATCACTCCCTTGCTCATGATGATCGGTAAGAATGTTGGGCTTCCACTGATGAAACCAACGCAAGCGATTCTGACTCTCGACCAACTGAGCGGGCAACCAATCGCGATTCAAATCAAACCAATAGTGGTTGAATCGACCACCTGGCCACACTTCATTGTACTCGCGGGTATTGGGGTCGGAAACTAGGTTCTTGCTTTTGTGCTGGTTGGTCCAGGTAGAGAACCGTTGCAACCCATCCGGATTGAAAGATGGATCCAACAAAATGACTAAGCTATCCAACATCGTCTCGATTGCCGCCCCCTGCGCAGCCGCCAAATGATAGGCAGTCAGCAACGAGGCATTGGCACCACTGGGCTCATTGCCATGAATAGAGTGCCCGATCCAAAGAACAGCCGGCATCTCGCGCATGTTCAACGAGGCGGAACGAGTTGGATCCGTGAGCTGCACATGTTGGGTCCGGATCTGCTCCAAACGAGCATGGTTGCGAGGCGACGTGATGATCAGCATCACCTGGGGGCGGTTCTCGTAGGTTCGCCCCATATCCACCAATTGAATTCGTTGCGGTACCGCTTTAGACAGCGCTTGCATATACATCACCAACCGGTCATGTGTAACATGCCACTCTCCTACCTCATGATAAATGACATCAGCCGGCTTGGGTACCGCGGGGTCATAGGTAACGCCAGCAGGCAAATAATAACTCAAGTCCTGGGCCACCGACGAGTAGCCCAGTAAGCAAAACAGCAATCGCAATATGATCGATTTCATAGCAATAATTGAAGTGTGAAAGTTAGCCAATTAGAGGGCACTTCGCTCGTATCTTTGCCCCGCGTTATACACAGCACACATGAGTAAGCAGGGAAAAGTTTTGGTCGCCATGAGCGGCGGGATCGACAGCACGGTCACCGCCCTGATGCTGCACGCCCAAGGCTATGAGGTGGTGGGAATTACGATGAAGACCTGGGACTATGCCTCCAGCGGAGGCAGTAAAAAAGAGACCGGCTGTTGCAACCTCGACTCCTTCAACGATGCGCGTCAGGCCGCCGTGGAGCATGGTTTCGCGCATTACATTCTGGATATCCGGGAAGAATTCGGCGATTTTGTGATCGAGAACTTTGTGGATGAGTACCTGGCCGGACGCACCCCCAACCCCTGCGTACTCTGCAACACCCACATCAAATGGCGCGCCCTGCTAAAACGCGCCGATGCCCTGGGTTGTGAATTCATCGCCACCGGCCACTATGCCAAGATCAAACAACACGAGAACGGACGCTTCGGAATCTCCAAAGCGATCGATCATACGAAAGACCAGAGTTATGTGCTGTGGGGATTGCAACAAGACCTGCTGTGCCGAACCCTGCTTCCCCTCGGGCCCTATAAAAAAACCGAGATCCGTCAGATGGCACATGATTTTGGTTACCCCGAACTGGCCAAGAAAAATGAGAGCTACGAGATTTGCTTTGTGCCCGATAACGATTACCGAGGTTTTTTAAAAAGAAATGTAGACGGACTGGAAGCGCGGGTCGACGGCGGAAATTTCATTGACAAAACCGGAAACGTTCTTGGCAAACACCAAGGCTATCCGTTCTATACAATCGGACAACGAAAAGGATTGATCGCCCTCGGCAAACCGATGTTTGTCACCCACATCGACCCCGAAAAAAATACCGTTACCCTTGGCGACGAATCCGATCTGGATGCCAGCGAGATGACCGTAGCCAAATTAAATTGGATCAAATACGAAGAGGCACCCGACCAAGCAATCGTCACCACCAAAATCCGATACAAAGATGCGGGAGCCCTCTCGGTGATTTCCCCCCAAGCGAACCAAGTGGGTGTTCGATTCTTTCACCCCGTGAAAGGGATCGCCCCCGGACAAAGCGCTGTGTTCTATGAAGAAGCCGATGTGATCGGAGGCGGCATCATCCAGCGCATGGACAATCCATAAGCACGCCCCAAACCGACACATTCCGTAACTTAGTAAACGGATCGATACCTGATTCCATGAAAACCACTCGTATTCCCGTCTTTCTGATGGTTGGCCTGCTGGCCGCATTAAATTCCTGCTCGGGAAAAAAAGAAATACTCACCTTATCCGAAATCACGGACTACGCTCCGCTGACCGTCGGAAAATACATTACCTACCGAGTTGATTCGTTGGTGTTCCCCAATTTTGGAAGAAGCATAGAGATCCGCAAATACCAGATCAAACATGTGATCGATGCCGTATTTACAGACGGAATGGGACGACCCTCCTACCGAATTCTTCGCTATCAAACCGATTCCACCGCCAGCAGACCTTGGCAACCCAATGGAACCTATTATATTACTCCCTCGAGTGATCAACTCGAAGTAGTGGAGGACAATCTTCGTGTCCTCAAATTGCATCAACCTCTTCGAGCCGACAATACCTGGAAAGGAAATCGCTTTCTTCCCTCGGATACGCATGAACCCCTGTACAACTTTAGCAACGACGACGACATGGCGAATTGGGAATTTAAGATCGAAGGTGCCCCAGCCACGTTCACCTACCGCCGAAGGACCTATAACAATGTATTGTCGGTTGAAGCGGTGAACGATATACTCAATGTACCCATTACCAATACCAATGTATTTGCTTCCTACTCCCGCTCGGTTGAGAAATTTGCCAAGAACATCGGATTGGTATATCGCCAACACGAGCTATGGGAACATCAAACCAATACCGGTGGCAGTGGCGGCCCCTATAAAGTCGGATTTGGCATCACACAGTGGATGATCGACCACAACTAATCCGCATGCCCACGCGCCATTCTTTTTTCTTCTTGATCCTGCTCATAGGAATTTGTCCCCTGAAGAGCAATGGCCAATTTTCCCGCTACATCGTGCGACTCAAACACAAAGGCGGCTCCACCTATTCGTTCAGCAATCCATCCGCCTTCCTCTCTCCCCGCGCCTTGAGCAAACGCTCCCGTTACAGCATTCCGATCGACAGTCTGGACCTGCCCGTGAGTACCGCGCAGCTCAACCAGCTCGCAGCCATTCCCAACCTCACGATACTGAATCCATCCAAATGGCTCAATGCCGTAAGCATTCAAACAACCGACCCCGCTGCCATTAATACCCTAAATGCACTGCCGTTTGTACAATCTGTAACAAGACTCGCCGCTCGCATGCGCCCGGAGCCGTCGGTAGATAAATTCGAGCCCGTAGAAGAAACCGCACCCGAGAATCCTTCACTTCGAAATCAATCCGATTATTTCAATTACGGAACCGGCTCCGGTAATGAGATCCGGCTGCATCAAGGCGATTTTTTACACAACATTGGACTGCGTGGACAAGGCATGCACATCGCCCTGCTCGACGGCGGATTTTATAACTACACGACGCTGAAAGCATTTGATAGCATCAACGCCAACAACCAAGTGCTGAGCACCTGGGATTTTGTCGCCCGAAATGCCAGCGTGACGGAAGATCATCCGCACGGCATGCAGTGCTTGTCGACCATCGCTGCCAACATACCCGGCCAATTCATCGGCAAAGCCCCCAAAGCCTCCTTCCACTTGTTTCGCACCGAAGATGTAGCCAATGAATATCCCATAGAGGAATTCAACTGGGTCTGCGGGGCCGAACGAGCCGACAGTGCCGGAGCAGACCTGATCTCCTCCTCCGTTGGTTATTATGATTTCGATAACCCCACATTCAATTACACCTACGCGCAAATGAATGGCAATACCACGATCGCTGCCATCGGAGCTGATATCGGCGCTAAAAAAGGATTGCTGATCCTCAACTCCGCCGGAAACGAAGGAGGCAATGCCTGGAAATACATCATCACCCCCGCGGACGCCGATAGCATTCTCTCTGTGGGTGCAGTAAATTCAAGTGGGGTTGTCGGATCGTTCTCAAGCTATGGTCCAAGTAGCGACGGACAGATCAAACCCGATGTAGCCTCGGTAGGCGTCGCCGCCCTGGTTCAATCATCGAGCAACAACATTGCTACGGCGAACGGAACGTCTTTTTCCTGTCCCAATATGGCCGGACTCGCCGCTTGCCTCTGGCAAGGATTTCCAGAAGTAAATAATATGCGTATCATCCAGGTGCTCCGCGAATCCTCCGATCGTTTTAATAATCCAAACGACCGCAGCGGCTATGGCATCCCCAACCTGAAAAACGCCTTTGGGAAATTATTGATCGATTATGCAAAAGGCACCGCTACACTTAGCAATTGCCTGGCAACGATCCAATGGAACAGCAAAGACATCGCCGCCATGCGTTATGAAATCGAACAAAAACTAGTGGGAGAAGTCAACTTCACCAAAATCGGCGAGCTGGCGGCAAAACCCGGCACGATCATCAACAATCAATCCTATCAATTTACTCATTCCCTTGCCACGGCCACACCCGGACTCGTTCAGTTTCGCATCCGACAGATTATCGATACGACTGCCAATACGTATACAGCCCTCTACCTTGACACCGTTCAAGTAAATCTTCCACTAAACTGCAACAGCAGTGGCACAAACCCGAACGGAGAACTGAACGCGTACCTGGCGCCCAATCCTTCAGCGCTAGGTCCAACTTACCTGGTCATCGAAAACATGGAAGCGTTGGGAAGCATTCGCGTTGAGTGGATCGATAGCAAAGGAGGTCGGGTGCGGGCAACCACCCTTAACAAACAGGCCGGCAAACAATCTTTTCTGCTTCCGGGTGAGGACCTTCCCTTTGGAATATATCAATTGCGACTGGCCCGAAACAACAAATGGATCGGAACGCTTCGATGGATGCATTTACGCTGAGTACTGAAACAACGCGGCAAATAAATTATCGGCCCGCTGTGAATACCCGGCAAATAGTTTTGCCTGAACCAATTTCAACGGATAGTGTTCAGTGAGCCACTCTACCTGCGCTTCATTTTCTTTTTCAAATACGGAGCAAGTCAGATACAGTAAAAATCCATCGGCAGAAAGAGACGGGACAAGATTGGATAAAATCTGCCGCTGACGTTGTTGATGGGTATTGATCGAATCCTTTTTGAAAGCAACCAGTTGTTCGGGTGTTCGCGCCCAGGTACCGCTGCCGCTGCAGGGTACATCAGCAATGATCAAATCGAATGCGCCCAGCTCAGAACGATCTTTTTTTACGGTGAGGTCATCGGTTTGAATCCGAACCACCGGGACCTGTGCGCGACCGAGGCGACGGGAAAGATTATTCAGGATCTTAGAGCGCACATCGGTGCAGGTCAATTCGATCTCCTTTGAGTGATCGTAAAGTAAAATGGATTTCCCGCCACTGGCCGCACAAGCATCCCACACGTTCCACTTAGATCGCTTCGGTAGCAGGGAGAATATTTCGGCGATGCGCTGCGAGCTCAGGTCCTGTATCACCACTTCCACGTCGATCGAAAATCGATTTTCCAACGAAGTAGAATTTTCCAATGCGAGGGCATCTGATCCGATCCGACGATACGAAATCTGGTCCGCCTCCAACCGCTGAATGACTTTCGCTTCCCTACCCGGACGGATCCGAATGAACAGATCGGGTTGGGTAAGATGAGATAATGAAAAAGCGGAGGGATCAATCTCGGATGAGAGCTCATTTAACAATGGAAAAACGGAGGATGCCGATACGGTTTTTCCTATGGCCGTGGCCCGAATATGCGGATCGCTACTTGAGGGAGCGGGCCAATCGGGACGAAGGGAATGAAGAAAGGCAATCGGATCGTGATGTACGATATAATATGCGCTGAGCATTCGTTCTTCCACATCCAACGCACTCCACAACTGTCCGATCCGGAAATATGCATAGCAGAGGTCACGCAGCGTTCGACGATCGGTTGATCCATGCTGTCGATTGGCCGCAAAATACTGCTTGAGATAAAGATGAAAGGGGGCTTGAAACGAATACCGCTCCAGCAAGCGCCGGGCGGTATTCAATTGATTTTGGGAACGGCTCAAGCGCCCAACGTGTTATTGATAAAAGAATTTAGAGGTCGTAACCTGTCCGGCACGTGTGCTGAACAAACTATCGGGCTTGTTGGCTGAATTGTAGCGATAACTGTTATCGACCGTAAAATTCTGTGTGGGGTCGGCCGTGCTGGCAAATTGATTCGTCAGTACATTGTTGGCATTGAACCAATCCGCACGGTTCAGGATAATGGCTTCGTTTAGCAGGATCAGGGGATTGACCTTGGTGTCGTGGGTGTAGGTCTGATTGGACACCGGCGAAAGCGGTCCGCCCGGCATACTCGGTGCCGATTGCTCTTGCTTGGTCAGGTTTTTCCCATCGGCCGTATAGGTGTAGACGTTCTTGAGGATTGGAATGGGAATGGGCAGAGGCAGCAGGGTTGATTTCAGCAGGTGCTGATCGCTGATGATGCGCTCATTGGCGTCATAGGTGTACAGTGCACTATCCGTAAAGGTGATGCCGCCCAAACTTAGCGTAAAGGCACCGCTGGTATATCGATTGTTGCTGTACAGGTATCGGGTGACTAAACTGTCGATGCCGGTAGCCGCCAGATCGGGAGATTTCAGCACCGAACTGGTAATCACTCCTGCAGCGTTTCGATTGATGACAAAATCGGTTTGCACGGAGTTGCCGCCGGTCACGGTCACATTCACTTCCCGGATCAACCGGCGCTGGGCATCATACGAGTAGGTGGTGAAGGTAGAATCGTTTGCACCCGTTTTTGCAATTACTTTAACCAGCAATTGGTTGGCCAGATTGCCGGTCCCCCAGTCGATCTCTTTTTGACAGGCCGTTAGGCCGACCAAGGTGGTGAGCGCTACGAGCAGTAGAAGCGGGAGGTTATAAGATTTCATAACGAATGATAAGTTGGTTAGACTGAATTAAAGTACAATAGTATAATCAGATTTCCAGCAGGGTTTTGACGGGATCTTTACCCATTAAAAGCAATGCCGGATTTTCCAGCAGTTCTTTTACGCGCACGAGAAATCCAACCGATTCCCTTCCATCGATGATCCGGTGATCGTAGCTGAGCGCCAGGTACATCATAGGGCGTGCGACGATGGCACCATCGATCACCACCGGTCGCTCTTGGATCTTGTGCATGCCGAGGATTGCACTTTGCGGAATGTTGATGATGGGAGTGCTCATCAAGGAACCAAATACGCCACCGTTGGTGATGGTGAAGGTTCCGCCGGTGAGTTCTTCCTGGGTGAGTTTACTGTCGCGCGCTTTAGCAGCAAGTTCAGCTACTTTCTTTTCGATATCGGCCATGCTCAGGCTTTCGACGTTGCGAATGACCGGAACGGTGAGTCCGCGCGGCGTACTAACCGCAATGCTGACATCGGCATAATCGTGGTAGAGCACTTGGTCGCCATCGATAAAGGCGTTGACGGAGGGCCATTCGGCAAGTGCAATGGAACAGGCCTTTGCAAAGAACGACATGAAACCGAGTCCTACCCCATGCACTTCTTTGAACTTATCCTTATTCGCCGCTCGGATCGAGAGGATGGCGGACATGTCGGCCTCATTAAAGGTGGTCAGCATGGCCGTGGTATTCTTGGCATCCACGAGTCGGCGGGAGGTGGTCTTGCGCAGGTTGCTCATTTTCTCGCTTCGAACCGCACGGGTATTGAGCGCGGCGCCTTGAAATGCAATCTTTCCGGGCTGTGCGAGAGCGGCCAGCACATCTTCTTTCAAGATTTTTCCTTGGGGGCCGGAAGGTTTTACGCTTTTGGGGTCGACTTTCTTATCGGCCAGCATCGCAGAGGCTACGGGAGATGCCTTGAGGTCGCTGGCGGGGGCAGTGATTGGGGTAACCGGAGGTGTTGGGGCTTTGATCTCCTTGGCGGGTGCGGTTGCTTCGGAATTAGCAGGTTTAGTAGCGGATTCGTCGATCCGGGCCAGCAGGTCTCCGATGGCAAGCGTATCGCCTTCTTTGGCCAGGTATTCAAGGGATCCGGCTTTTTCCGCATTGACCTCGAAGGTGGCTTTCTCGCTTTCCAATTCGGCGATGACGGCATCGCGCTCCACATAACTACCGGCTGGTTTTATCCATTTGAGCAGGGTCACTTCCGTGATGGATTCGCCAATGGTGGGGACTTTAATCTCGGTCATAGCCAATTGAATTTAGTTAAATACTAAAAGCCATTTGAATGATCTCAGATTGTTCTTGCTGATGCACTTTTTGGTAGCCGGTCGCCGTCGAGGCCGAGGCCTGTCGACTGATGACCCCAAACGGGAAGCTCTTCAGGTTCATTTGAAGGAAGGAAGCCGCTCCCATATTCAGCGGTTCTTCTTGCACCCAGAACCAGGTGGCCTTTGCATATTTTTTTTGCAGAGCATCGATCTGTTTTTGGGGGAAGGGATAGAGTTGTTCTACCCGCACCAGTGCCAGATCGCTTCGTTGCTCTTTCACTTTTCGTTCCATCAGATCGTAGTAGATCTTTCCGGAGCAGAATAAAACTTTTTTAATCGAAGCGGGATTGGCAGCTGCATCGTCGATGACTTCCCGGAACCCTCCTTGTGTAAATTCTTCCAGGGGCGAGTAGGTAGCCGGCAACCGAAGATTTGCTTTAGGTGCGAAATTGATCAAGGGTTTTCGGAAGGGCCACGCGAGCTGGCGCCGAAGAGCATGGAAGAAATTAGCGGCGGTAGTGATATTCGTAACAATAATATTGAGTTCGGCGGCAAGTTGTAAGAAGCGTTCGAGACGGGCACTGCTGTGTTCGGGACCTTGTCCTTCGTATCCGTGCGGCAACAGCAGGGTTACGCCGTTCATTCGATTCCATTTTTGCTCACCGGCGGCGATGAACTGATCGATCATGGTTTGTGCTCCATTGGCAAAATCACCGAATTGTGCTTCCCAGATCACCAGCGAGAGGGGATCGGCCAAGGCATATCCGTATTCAAAACCGAGCACGGCGTATTCGCTGAGGAGGGAATTATAGATCTGAAAGGTTCCTTTTGTGTCTGGGATTTGGGAGAGACGGCTGTAGCTCTCGGCAGTTTTTTCATCGCGCAGGATGGCATGTCGATGCGAGAAGGTACCACGGGCCACGTCTTGTCCGCTGATACGAACCGATTTTCCTTCGGTGATCAGGGTGCCGTAGGCGAGCAGCTCGGCGGTGGCCCAATCGATCTTCTTATCGGTTTCGTAGAGTTTGATCTTGTCCTGGAGCAGTTTCTCCACTTTGCGAAGGGGCTGAAATCCTGCGGGCCATTTCATCAGGGATTGGAAGACCGTTTGCAGCAATTGAGACGAAACGGCCGTATCTGGTGAACGATCGAAATCGACCGCGGTAGCCCGACGCATTTTTTTCCATTCCAACTCGGGTGGTTGGTATTGGTACGGAAGGGGATGTTGTTTGACTTCGTCGAGCCGTTCTTGCAAGTCCGACCAAAACTTCTTCTCCATTTCCTTAGCGAGGTCCTGCACCGCCGAATCGCCACCGGCCATTAATTTTTGTACATATACCTCACGTGGGTTAGGATGTTTTTCGATGAGGGCGTAGAGTTGTGGTTGGGTGAATTTGGGATCGTCACCTTCGTTGTGTCCGTGTCGGCGGTAGCAAAGCAGGTCGATGAAAATATCACTTTGAAACCGTTGGCGGTATCGAACGGCGATCTCCAAGCATTTCAAGACGGCTTCGGCGTCATCTCCGTTCACGTGCAGGACGGGCGCCAGCACGGTAGCGGCCAGCGAAGTGCAATAATCGCTGGTGCGGGCATCATCAAAATCGGTAGTGAATCCGATCTGGTTGTTGATGACCAGGTGAATGGTTCCGCCGACGGAATATCCTTTGAGCGCGCTCATTTGCAACACTTCGTACACCACGCCTTGTCCGGCTACCGATGCATCGCCGTGAATGAGCACCGGAAGAACTTTATCGTATTCGGGTTGATGACGGAGATCGGATTTCGCACGGGAGAATCCGGTGACCACGGGGTTCACGGCTTCGAGGTGCGAGGGATTGGGCATTAGTTTGACGTGGATGGAATTACCATTGGGTGTTTTGATTTCACTGCCATAGCCCATGTGATATTTTACGTCGCCGCTGCCCATGGTCTGATCGAGCTGCACGGTTCCTTCAAATTCACTGAAGATCTGCGCATAGGTTTTGCCCATGACATTGGCCAGCACATTGAGTCGTCCGCGGTGGGCCATACCGATCACTACTTCATGCACCTGTTCGGCGGCGGTATTGATCAGGGTATCCAGGGCTACGATGGTATTCTCTCCGCCCTCGAGAGAAAATCGTTTTTGTCCAACGTATTTCGTGTGCAGGAATTTTTCCAGGATGACGCCTTGGTTCAGTTTTTCGAGAATGCGTCTTTTTTTCTCCAGCGGAACGGGTTGCAACAATTCTTTTTCGACGGCCTCTTGGATCCATTGAAGCCGATCGGGTTGACGCATATAACTGAACTCCGCGCCAATGGAACCGGCATAGATCTGATTGAGTTTAGATAGAATGTCTTGCAGGGTAGCCGGACCCAGTCCGATCCATTTTCCGGCTTGGAATACGGTGTTCAGATCGGCCTCAGCCAATCCAGCTTGGGAAAGCGACAAGCGTGCCTCACGGTCTTTACGCGGACGGATCGGGTTGGTAGAAGCGATGAGATGCCCTTTTTTCCGATAGCCCTTGATGAGTTGATAAACGGCCCACTCTTTGTCGAGGTTGGATGCAGGGGCAGTTGAAAGCGCAGCGTCGGCCGGGGAAGCGGCAGCTGCACCATAACTAACGGCAAAATCAAATCCCTGAAAAAAAGTAACCAGATCGGGATCGACCGAAGCGGGGTCTTGTAAATAACTACGGTAGAGGTTCTCTATGTAACCGGGATGCGAATTCGTGATGTAGGAAAAATCCTTCATGGAAAATGGAGATTGGTTTGGCCTGAAAACCGCTGCAAATATCGGACGAAAAAACTTAAAACAGCGTTCAAAATGAGGGAATTAGAGAAGTCCGCTGTCTGCTTCGCAGACTGTCCAATGTCCGATGTCCGCTCCGCTACGCGGACAGTTTAAAGTTGGGTTTTAAAGATTGGACATTGGACTGTCCTGGAAACCGGTCACCGGACTACTCTAAAAACCGGATACCGCATAAACCCCGGTTCTGCCCAGGGCGAGTTTTGGTAAACGAAATCCAACTGAGCTCGACCGCTCTTGGCAAACTCCGGATCTGCCGCTTTCTTATCCGCCAATTTCCGCTGCAACAGGTTATCGGTTTTCAAATAGTTGGCCGCCCTATCTTCAAAAGCATAGGCCGAGTACCCTTCTTTTTGTCCGAGGATCGGATCAAAGAAATTCCACGTAAAATAAGAATCCTCTGCCTGTGGCTCCAGGACTTCCATCAAAAACCGATCCGCCACCTGCCCGGTTGGGATCAGCCAATCCCCCTTCCGAAAACTCACTTGCTGCACCATACTTTCCACTTTCACCTCTGTGTTTGCATGGTGACCTTCATAGGGACGTGCCGATGACTTATAAGAGGCAATTCGATAGACTTCGCAGGGGAAGGTCGTATCCTGCGTTAACCGACGCATCTGTACCCGATTGGCTTCCAGCCGTTCCACCACGCGGTGCCAGCCCTGTGGCAATACATAATACGCGGGTTTGGGAATGACTTGCTCGGCCCGGTAATGCGTTTGCACCGGTACTCTTTTTTCAAATGGTTTCTCCCGGTCGTAGTACAAGCGGTCCAATCCGGATATCTCACTGGGCTTGTATCCGGCCTGATAGCCCTTGAATAAAAAAGAATCTGGCCGTGATTTATCGACCGACCAACCCACCGACAAACCGGCCGAGGCCTTTACTTCTTCCCGCTGTTTTTCGCGGATCTGGCGAATCTCCTCTGCATATTGGGTGGTGAATGCGATAAAACTTTGCATCAAGGCAAGGGTGGCCTGTACGCGTTCGGGGTAGGATTTCAACATGTGGGTTTCCGGCACGAAGGAGAAGCATTGCCAAAGGGCTGCATAGCCGCTGCTGTAGCGCGGGCCGTCCCAGTACATCGACCAACCACCTTCGGGCTTATCGCCCCAACTGTTTACGTACGGAACCAAATCGTATCCCTTGTCTTTCATGCGTGCATAGATGGCGGGTTCAAACTTTTCTCGCAAGTACGCTCCCATCGAGCCGCCCAATTTATCGTACTGGGTGGTGAGCAAGGTCATCACGTGCTGATAATCGGCCCCGTTGCTTACGTGATTGTCGATAAATACATCCGGATCGAGGTCACGGAACAACTGCACGAAGGACAAGGCTTCTTTGCTGTCGCACTTGATAAAATCCCGGTTCAGGTCCAGGTTCTGTGAATTGCCCCGGGAACCAAAGGCAGTGGGGCCATTTTGATCGGGGCGATAAAATTGGCTTCTGTTGAGGGCGCCGCCGATGTTGTAAACCGGAATGATTGCCAAGACGACATTGGTGGGCAGGTCGATCTTGCGGGTCACGATATCGCGCACCAGTGTCATGCTGGCATCGATGCCGTCCGGTTCGCCGGGGTGAATGCCGTTGTTGATCAGTATGATTCGTTTGCCGGATCGTTTGATGCTTGGCCAATCTGTTTTTCCATCGGCGGATACTACGATGAGATGCAGGGGAAATCCGGCATCGGTTTGTCCGCGTGTTTCCATTCGAACTTGTGCGGTGATCTTATCCAATGACTTCCACCAATCGATGATGCGCGGATAGGTGGGGGTTTGGTCGCCGTTGGAAAGTTCAAAAACGGTTTTTAGTTGGCTGACCTGTGCGGTGACCGGGCGTGCCACTACCCAAGTCAGAAATATAAGCAGGATGGCAAGGCGCATACGTTTCTTTGAATCAAAGAAACAAAAAAGGCACCGTAGCGGTGCCTTTGTATGAGAATTCGGTTGAATCTTATTTAGCGGTATTAACCTTCCTGGTCAATTTGCTTTTGAGATTGGCGGCTTTGTTTTTGTGGATCACGCCGCGTTTGGCCAATTTGTCGATCATGCTAGCCACGGAAGGGAGGGTATCCTTCATTTCTTTGCTACCGGCGGCTTTGAGGTCGCGGATGGCGTTGCGGGTGGTTTTTGCGTAATATTTGTTCCGGTCGCGGCGCTTGGCAGCTTGGCGGGCGTCTTTTTTGGTCGCACTGTGATTAGCCATGAAAACGTTTTTAAGGATGTTAAAGGTACGTTAGTTGAGTAGTTTCTCCAAAAAAGAGATTGGGAGCTGCGGTCCGGTGACCAATTCGGTCCGGTGTCCGGTGTCCGAAGTCCGGTATAGTAAACTTTCTATGGTTGGGAGATATCGGACATCGGTCATTGGACATCGGACGGTCCGCATAGCGGACCCGACATCGGACAGTCTGCGCAGCAGACATAAAAAAAGCCCGATCGAAAACGAACGGGCCTTGAATGAATATGGCAGCTACCTACTCTCCCGCATTGTGGTGCAGTACCATTGGCCATAAGGGGCTTAACTTCTCTGTTCGGTATGGGAAGAGGTGAACACCCTTGGAAAAACCACCATAAGACGATTGCCGCGAAGCGGCGAATAATGTCATATTGGGAGTATGTTGAAGAGATCTGTTTTTTACCGAAGTAAAAAAATTAAAGCATACGGGCAATTAGTACTACTCGGCTTTGATGTTACCACCTTTACACCTGTAGCCTATCAACGTCATAGTCTTTGACGGCCCTTAAAAGTAAACTCATCTTGAGGAAGGTTTCACGCTTAGATGCTTTCAGCGTTTATCCTGTCCGTACATAGCTACTCAGC
>VGFT01000004.1 GCA_016868775.1 Bacteroidota bacterium
ACGAAGTCCCAACAGGTCTTGTAGATTACTTTGATCTATATGCGGAGCAACAAAAGGGAGTGATATCTGATGAGCTATATGAAAAGATTGCCCCTAATAGAGATCGAATTCTCCGTTTTGAGCGACATATGTGTCGTAAGTACCAAGTAAAAGATGTAGGCCAGACTTTTCATAAAGATTATCACCGCTACCTGATTCAATCTGAGAAATACAGTTTGGGTACAGTGAATCGCAGCATTAAATTCATTAAGACCGTTTGCTATCATGCTCAGCAGAATGGGGTAGAGGTGAACTATCAACTCAAGGCAATCCGCGTTAAGAACAAAGAGATACCTCCGATATATCTTTCGGAAGAAGAAATCGAATTGATTGAGACGGTTGAATTAGAACATGACTATCTGCGTAATGCCAGAAACTCACTTTTGATCAGTTGCTATACTGCACAACGCGTTTCTGACTTTAAACGAAATACTGTCAAGAACATTCGGTACGTGAAGGGGATTCCATATCTGGACTTTGTACAGAAAAAGACCGGGGCTCCCGTGAGTCTGCCACTACATCCTACTGTTATGCGCATTATCAAGGATGGCGGAGGTGAATTTCCCAGAGCTATCTCCAATGATAAGTATAATGACTACATCAAGAAGGTCTGCAAGCTTGCCGGAATCGAAGATGAAGTGCAAGGAACTATGGCTGAAGTGATTCGCGTTAAGAGAGGAGACCGCTTGGTTAATGTTACTCGAAAAAAACTAGGAGTATTTCCTAAGTGGAAACTTGTAAGCTCTCATATCGGACGTCGTTCTTTTGCTACCAATCACTTTGGAAAAATTCCTACCCCAATCATCATGGCCGCTACCGGACACAAATCAGAATCATCATTTTTGAAGTATATTGGGAAAGGAAGAGCGGAGATGGTGAGTATGCTGGCGGAGTATTGGTATAAACAACCACATTATGATTAAAATAAACCCTTTATTATGAAGTATTATTTCAGAAATTTTATCCTTCTTTTTTTTATAGCATTTACAAGTAAGGTTACTTCTTTTTCGCAAGATTTAATTTTGAAAAAAAATGGAGATGAAATAAAATCTAAGGTCGTAGAGGTGTTAAAAACAGAGATTAAATATAAGAAATATGAGAATTTATCTGGACCTATTTACTCAATTGACTTAAGTGAAGTTTTTATGGTCCGATATGAAAATGGTTCAAAAGATGTTTTTAACGTGATTTCTAATCCTGGCGGGAATATTATTGAGTCTTCTGGTTCAAGACAGGAGGCTGCAAAAAATGATCTAAAGAATTCACCATCCTCTGTTGATATTGGCAGATTAGTTTCTGTTGGTGGTAAATATGTTTTTATTAATTCAGTTCCAATTGCCAAGTATGAAGTGGTTTTTACTTTTTCGAATCTCATGGATTTTCAGGACTTGGCAAATCCAACTAAAACTAAAGAAAAGAGTTTAAATAATGCTAACATTGAGGCTGCTAACCAAGGTAGAATATACGATGCAGTTATTTGTCAGTTGGGAGTCGAGAGAGATATGGCTATTAGATTTACTGACCCATCAGAAGAGAAAAGTTTTTGTCGCGTTTCAAAAATTAATGGAGTTTTAGCTTTTGTAGGTTGTGAACCAGTTATGTCATACACAACTACAGGTATATTTTATTCAGTTCATGAATCAGGCACGAATTCTCTATTTGGTAATTACCAGGCTTCATATGATTTTTTCTGTAATAAAGCAACTGATTGGGGAAGAAAGAAACTACTTGATTTTGATGCAATTATTTACCATAATTCTTTGAAAGGTAACGATCTTCTTGTCAAATTTTGAGAACTGATTGATGATATATTCAAAAGGCAGTTATATGCGTATTAAAAAAATATTTGCAATATTATTCTTATTTATTGTACTCTTTTCAACAAGAGCTGTCTCGCAGATAATAGATATTTCGAAAAAGAAGAATGTAAAGAATACCACTATTATAAATAAAAAATATAAAAACATTTCACCGTATACCGCCCTTTTATTATTAGATATTTCGAAGTCAAAAGATGCGATTCGTGGAAGGATGATAGTTGATAATAGTATAGTATTAAAATATGGTATTATTAATCGCAGCTTGATTAGTTATATTAATATGTTTATTGTATTTAATACTGGGTATTCATTTAGTAACATTGCTCAGTATGAAATTTTGTCTAGTCGTAAAGATGGAAATATAATTACCGGATTAGTTCCCGTAGATCAAATATCTCAATTGTCGCAAAATCCGTCAATCAAATATTTGTCAATTGGTGAGCCTGCATATAAATTACTTGATAGTACGCGAGTTAAAACTAGAGTAAACTTAGTTCATAATGGCTTTCAGCTTCCAAGTTCGTTTACGGGTGATGGTGTTGTAGTAGGAGTTATAGACGTGGGATTCGATTATACTCATGCTACGTTTTACGATCATTCTGGTATTTCAGCATTTAGAATTAAGCGTGTTTGGGAGCAAAATGGCGTTGGCATTCCTCCTATTGGATTTAATTATGGTCGGGAATTAGTGTCACAAAATTCAATTTTACAAGCAAAAACTGATGATAGTTCAGGTACGCATGGCACGCACGTTGCAGGTATAGCCGTGGGGTCAGGCGGGGGTAATTTGGCATACAGAGGGATGGCTCCTCAATCTGAAATTGTTTTAGTTAGTACAAATATGCAAAGTTCAGGAATAGCGGATGGTATAGAATATGTTATGAATTATGCCCAGAATGTCGGCAAACCCTGTGTTATAAATATAAGCATCGGAGGCCATTTCGGGCCTCATGATGGCACTTCCATCTTCGACCAGTATATTGACAGTGTGACTGGACCTGGTAAAATTATTGTTGGTGCTGCTGGCAATGAAGGTAATCAGTCGATTCATCTCAATAAAACGTTTTCGCTAAATGATACTAGTTTGTTTTCATTCGTAAGATTTAATAATTCAATTCAAGCTAGAGGCGAAACCCTTATTGATGCTTGGGGTTTACCATCTGGAGATTTTAGGATTTCTGTAAATGTTTATAATACCACACTTGGATCTTTTATTTCATTTACGAATTATGTTTCAGCCGTATCTGGTCAAAGCTTAGATACAACAATCTATGACTCAGACATAAATTCTTCACCTGATCCTATTCATATTTTGATTGAAACCGAGGTTAATCCATTTAATAACAAACCACATATCACAGTATATATTGACTCGCGACAACAAGATGATAACAATAATAAAATTCTATTCGAGATAAGAGCTGTAAGTACTTCTGTTAATGCCTGGATAGCCAAAGGTCGATCCGCAGAATTTGTATCGTATAATATACAAGGAGCTCAATCTGGCAACACTAATTTGACTGTTGGGGAGATTGGGGGAACTGCAAATTCAATAATTACTGTAGGGTCTTATAACAGCAAGTTGCAGTGGATAAATTTCATGGGTAATTCATATCATGATCCATCGCCCAATGTGCTTGGAGGTATCTCTCTTTTTTCAAGTAAGGGTCCTACTGCTGATGGTAGAGTAAAACCAGAAATTACAGCACCTGGAAATAGAGTTGCATCCTCAATTAATAGTTTTATTAGTCTATCTAATTTTGATACAAGTAATGTTGTAGACTATGTTCAGCATGGACAAAATATTTCACCCTTTGGTCTTGAACAAGGTACTTCGATGGCTTCCCCAGCTGTTGCAGGAATAATTGCACTTTGGCTTCAGGCCAATAATTCACTTACCCCCGATCAAATAAAACAAATTTTTAGGGATAGCTCTATTCGAGACAATTTCACTGGTGTTATTCCAATTGGAGGTAGTAATACTTGGGGATGGGGTAAGATTAATGCTTTTAGGGGTATTAAAGCAATTACTTTTCGACCATCAATTTCTCCTTCAAGGGATACTTCTATTTGTGCTGGACAGTCAATAGTTCTCACAGCGCCCCCAGGTTATTCTGAATATTTATGGAGTAACAATAGCACTTCTCGTTCCATTACAGTAAGTAGTACGGGTATTTATTCAGTAAAAGTTAGAACTCCTTATGGTTTTATGAGTTACTGGTCTGACACAGTAAACGTTCAAGTAGATTTACCTCCAAGCACTCCGATTGTTTCCCGACAAAACATCAGTAATAACTGCATAGGTCAACAATTACTTTTATCAAGTAGCGTTGCTTCATCTTATGAATGGTACCGAAACGATACTTTAATCCAAAGTGCCATCAACCAAACATATCAGCCAACTGTTAACGCTGCTTATAGGGTTAGAGTTTTTAGTCCAAACAGGGCGTGTTCAAGTCTTTCTGATACGGTAATGGTTAACCTTTCAGGTTTAAATATTACAGGATTAATACAACAAGATACCATAAAAGCCTGTGGAGTAGATTCAGTCACTTTAGATGCAGGGGCTGGTTACAGTAACTATCAATGGAATAACGGTGCTAATACAAGAACAATACGTGTTGGATCTTCGGCTAAATATTCTGTCCAAGTTACCTGCGGCCCCAATGTTTATAACTCAAATTATTTTTCGACAGTTTCAACTGGTAGCCCGCGGCCGTCTGCTTCGATTCCTAATGCTTCGCAATATTCGTTTACCAACAACATGACAATTATTTACCGTTTAAGAGTTGAAAATGTACCGAACGGTGCAAACGTTGTTTTACAAAAGGGAGAAGGTTCCTCATTTCAATTTTCAATACCTAGCTGGCCTTTTTTGAAATTTACTTATCCTGGAATAGGCAAACCAAATGGATTAAATGCTCAAATTTCGCAATGGAATTGGTTATGGGTTGCAGTAGTCAAAACACCGGACTCTGTTTTCTTGTATGTTAATAATGTAATTGCTGACCGCGCGGCTAGTCCTAATCCAATTCCTGTTACATCAAGCCCGATTATAATTGGTAAAGCACAGGAATGGGATTACTTTTCTGGTTCAGTAGACCAACTATCATTTTGGAACCGCTCGCTAACGGGAGCTGAAATTTCTAACTTTCAAAATTGTATGATTGGTACCGAGTCTGGCTGCGTTGGGTTTTATAATTTTGATCAAACTATTACAGCTACTATACCTGACTTTTCGACGTTCGGTAATACCGCTATCAATAATGGTAGAGTCATTGGATACGGTAGCCCTTTCTTGACATGCCAGGGTACTGTAATATCAGACTCCGTCTATGTCAGTATTATTAAAACAGGCATAGCTCAAAATGACACCTCAATTTGCAGATCTTCTACATTAACACTAACAACTACATCTTCAACTTCCGGGGCTGCAAATATTTGTGCCACATCACAGCTTTCAACAAGTCTACGAAATGGTGTCGTGGCGTTTTATCCTTTCTGTGGGTCAGTAAATGATGTTAGCGGAAATGGATTTAATGGTAGTAACTCGGGCGCCACATTTATTACCGATAGGCTTGGCAACACTGGCAGTGCAATGGACTTTAATGGGACAAACGCAAACATTTCTTTGCCTACTAATTTAAATAACTCAATTACTAATGAACTAACACTCGGCATGTGGGTATATTTAAGGGCTATACCCGATGCTAATCATCGGTATTTATTTTATAGTGGCAATGGAGAGTGGGGATTAAACTATGATAACTCAACCATTTATTTTAGCGTGAAATTGTCTGACGGCACTTGGTGGAGTGCTGGTGCAGCGACAACTACATATCTTAATAGGTGGACTTATTTTACTTGCCAATATAAAAAAGGCACTTTTGTGAAACTTTTTGCCGATGGTAACTTGTTAAACCAGCAAGTAATTCCTAATCTGGAACTTTCAAAACCAAATCTGCCCTCTTTTATTGGTTCGGTCTATGGCAATTTGAGATATGCATATGCCAGCATTGACAACGTGATACTACATAATAGGATATTGTCTAATTCAGAAATATCTTCCTTCACGTCTCCAGCCGAGACTTATACATGGTCTACTGGTTCTACTGCAAGTAGTATTTCTGTCACCCCAACACAGTCCACTACCTATTACTTAACTACGTCAGATGGAATAGCAAGTTGTACGGATAGTGTTCGTGTAACTATCGCAACTGTTGATACGGCTGTAGCAGTCCTAGATCCTTTATCAATTTGTACCGGAAGTGGTCAGGTACGTCTCCAGGCTGCATTGGGCTTATCATATCAATGGCTTAGAAATGGAGTGCCTATTAGTGGTGCTACGTCAAGAACATACACCGCTACTCAGGCAGGTCAATATCGGGTTGCACTTTCTAATTCCATTGCATGTCGGGATACCAGTAGAATTGTAACAGTAATAGAAAATCCTAAACCGCTTGCTGCTTTCACTACTAATGTTGCCAATCAATGTTTATCTGGTAATCTGTATAACTTCACGAATACTAGTTCAATTTCTTCCGGAACAATCAGTTACTTATGGAGCTTTGGTGACGGAAATACCGCTACAACTTCTAATGCCACCTACTCCTATACAACTGCAGGTACTTATACCGTCAAGCTTGTTGTTACAAGTTCCTTAGGCTGTAAGGACAGCACTACACGTTCGGTAACTGTCTTTCCCAAACCGACTGTTGATTTTACTGTAAACAACCTGTCTCAGTGTGTAAACGGTAATTCTTTTGTATTTACTAATAATAGCACAATTAGTACAGGAACAATTAATTACATATGGAGATTTGGTGACGGGAATTCAGCGACCACCACAAATGCCTCATACACTTATACCTTGCCTGGTACTTATGTTGTTAAGCTGATTGCTACTAGTAATAATGGTTGTTCAGATAGTACGACTCGAGTAGTCACTGTCAATCCAAAGCCAACGGTTGATTTCAGCATCAATAATCCTGTACAGTGTCTTTCTGTTAATCAATTTGTATTTACAAATAACTCAAGTATTACTGCGGGCACACTTAGTCATACATGGGACTTTGGGAATGGTGCAACATCACAAGCGGCCTCTCCAACCTATACTTATACAAACTCAGGAAGCTTCACTGTAAAATTAGTGTCTGTTAGCGCAGTGGGTTGCAAAGACAGCCTTTCCCGACAGGTGACTGTTCATCCAATGCCAACAGGTGTACTTTCAACCCCCGCCACCAACTTATTGTGTGAAGGTGGTACTTTATTGTTAACGGCCACCGGCGGAAACACCTATCAGTGGTATCTCAATAGCGGTGCTATACCTGGAGCGGTTAATGCAACACACTCTGCTACACAACCTGGAGTCTACACAGTAAATGTAATATCATCAAACGGTTGCGTTTCACCAGCAACTGGATCGGTTACTCTACAATTGGTAGTAAGACCTACTGTGAATTTTGTTTACGACAAGTATTGTGCTGGCTTCCCCACGCTTTTTGCAAATCAGTCCAACATATCTAATAGTAATGTCGTTAGTTATAGTTGGAGCTTTGGGCAGGGGCAAGCAACTTCTACGCTTCAAAGTCCCTCCTATGTCTTTACTACTCCAGGTGTATATAACGTCAGCTTGACCGTTACTCCATTGGCCTGTCCATCATTAGCAGCCAGCTTGACTAAACCGGTTACTATAGTTGCTCCGCCACCGAATCAGCGTTATGTAGCACTGAATGCAGTGGAAAATAGAAACTTGCAACTTGAGGCCCGCAACTTAGGAGGAGCAAATTATCTCTGGACACCCCCTTCTGGCTTGAGTAACCCAGCGATTCTTAATCCCATCCTTAACTTTAACACTGAAGTAGACTATGTAGTCACCATAACTACCGGTATAGGATGTATCATTAAGGATACACAACTTGTGAGGATATTCAAGGAAAAAGAGATATACGTTCCAAAAGGCTTCTCTCCGAACGGTGATGGCAATAATGATAAGATATTTCCAAGGCTAGTTGGGGTTCGTACACTTACTTATTTTAAAGTATATAATAGGTGGGGGCAGCTGCTCTATCAAACTTCTAATCCAGATGAGGGATGGGATGGTATATATCGGGGTGTTAAACAACCCATGGAGACATATGTATGGATGGCGGAAGGAATCGATATCGACAATAATACAATAAGGCGAACAGGTAACTTCTTGCTTTTAAGGTAAAATGAAAAACATGAAAGTCAGATATATAACATTGGCGCTCTCATTTTGTTTTGCCGCCTCCGTATTTGCACAAGACCCACATTTTACTCAGTTCTCAGCTGCACCATTTACGGTTAATCCAGCATATGCTGGTGTATTCAAGGGGGTAGCTCGTATAATGTCAAATTATAGACAACAGTGGGCAAACCTAGTGGATCCTTTTACCACTGCAACTATAGCAGGGGATTTAAAAATTGGCAGTTACGATCCTGAGGGAGGCCAGCACCCCCTTAATTTGGGATTTCAATTAATGCAAGACAAATCAATGGCTGGAGCGTTTAAAAGTAACTATGCTGGAATGATGGCCTCTTACCACGTTAAACTTGATGATGCGGATAATCAATCTTTAGGGGCTGGACTATCAATAAACTACGGCAACAGGAGAATTGATTTTTCAGACATTTCATTCGATCGTCAATTTGCCAGCGGTGGATATAATTTATCTCTCCCCAATGGCGAAGCTGGTATGCAGAATATGAAACCTTTCGTTTCTGTAGGTGCTGGTCTCTTGTTTAGGCTAACGAATCCTATCTCTGGAACCTTTTTTGATGTTGGTTTTTCTGGTTATCATTTTAATAAACCAGTGCAAACTGTAATGTCGGACCCAAAGCAAGTACTACCAATTCGCTGGTCTGGGCAAGCCTCCTTCCAGCAATACATGAGTGATGTTAGCCTATTGAACATAAAAGTACTTTATCAGAAGCAAGCTGAAGTAAGTTATTTTTTAACTGGCTTTTCAGTGGCTCGATTATTTGGTGACCAAGAGCAACACATGGTTGGGGCTGGACTTTGGTATCGTTCTGGTGAGTCCTTCGCTCCGCAAGTATTTGTGGAGTACAACCGAATGCAATTTGGATTTACTTACGATATGAGTTATAACGGATTAAAAAAACAGCTAACTCCGGCAAGTTCTTTTGAATTATCGTTTCAGTGGAGAGTTGGGGAGTAGATTAACTTTAATCAATATAAATAATTGAAATACAAATATTTATATTCTTTTTTCGTAATCGTATGAATTGACAAAAAATTGTAATTTCACAACTTCAAACCAATTTTAACTTTACTACATATGAGAGTCTCATCTATTGCACTATTTATTTTGTTCACTTTTGGGACGTATTTTAACGGTTCGTCGCAGGATTACATATTCAAGAAAAATGGTGACGAAATCAAGGTAAAAGTGGTAGAAATTTTAAAATCGGAAGTTAAGTATAGAAAATTTGATAATCTGAATGGCCCAATTTATAGTATTGATATTGCGGATGTGTTTATCATAAAGTATGAGAATGGTACCAGAGAAACATTTGGTCAAAGTAATGTTTCTTCTGGAGGGAGTAAAGATGCCGGTATCAATGTGACTGAAAAAATCACTATACCGTCAGGCACAACGGTAAAAGTTGAAATCCAGACTGAAGTAACGTCAAAGTCTGCTAAAGAGGGGGATGTGCTCAGCTTTTCAACTACCGAGGCGCTTTTCGCCGAAGGAAAACTTGTAGCGCCTGTTGGATCGCCTGTCTCTGGGCGCATTACCGATGCTGAAAAGCGCAAAGCCCTTGGTAAACCTGGTACGTTATCAATTTCAATTGACTACCTGACATTGCCTAACGGCAGTAAGGTTAAGTTGAATGCCGATCCTACTGTGAAAGGAAAAAATAAACTTGGTGCATCTATTGCAGCATCTGTAGTCTTGAGCCCTTTATTCCTATTGAAAAAAGGGAAAGATGCAAAAATTGAAAAGGGAACAGTGTATACGGTTTATGTCGAGTAGATCTAAGTTTATTCCATGATTAGCATTTGCACTTTTACGATTGCTCCTTGATCCATTTGTCCATCTACACCATTGATGGTATTCTTAAGCCGAAACGTATACCCTTAGTTATGATGTTTAATTAGTTGGCCCATGGCATTGATGATTTGCACTTTTATGCAGTTTGGGGCTTTCGATTTTACTCTATTACGTTCGAGCTATAGGGATACGATAAAAACCGAAATTTCTGTTTTAGATACTTTTATCTGCGTTCCAATGTTGAGCAGTAAAATATTCATATCAAGGACGCTAATATTTGAATAGAACTCGATAATTCAATTAATAGATAACTCGATACTTGTCGACAAAATGCAAATAAATGATCGAAAAAAGGGGTTTGGTTAGCTCAAAAAGGGAACTCGAGCTTGAACTACGGGAATTTCGTAAAAACGAAAATATCACCTCAATAATTATCCATTCATGGAACGCTTTTTTGCTGAAAAATTTCAGCTTTTTCTGAAACATCCAAAACAATAAGTTGCACTCAAAAAATCATGTTGATTATCAAAAAAAATATCGATTTGTGGCTAAAAGTTTAGAAAAGATTTGAAAAAAGGCAAAACGATTAGAAATTTTAAGAGCGATATGTCTTTGAGTCTCTTAGTCATTTCTTGTTATTGAATGATATAACTCAGTTCTGTATTTGTTGCTACTTCGGAGAAGAATCTCTTTGCTAGCCGAGGTCAAAAGTAGTCTCATTATACGATCGATCTATGTTATTTTATTAAAAAACAAAATCAAGGAGCGGTCTCAATTGTCATGTTGTTTTACTAAATAATTATGATGATTGATTTCTATTGTGTTGTCTCAAAAAAAATAATTACTGCTTTCATAGCTTGTCTCTTTCAATAATATATTAATGCAACTCATTTTTAAAATTCAATGTTGTGTGGATATTTCATATTGTAAACACATAAAAAATATCTGTACATTAGAATCAAATCGAAACGTCATGAAACCAAAAATGAAAGTTGAGCCAGCATGGGTACAGCGAAATCGTCAGAGGAGTCGAGAAAGATATCATCGGTTGAAAGATGAAAACCATCTTATTCTTATTGCTGATATGTTACTTAAGTCGCTCTCAAAAAAGTATGGACTGGATGTTTTCATACCAGTTGAAAAGTTCACTGAAGTGGATTTTCCATTTGGAGTCAGCACAGGTTATATTTCGAAGTACTCTCGCTTTGATATTGTAGTAGATAAATTTTGCTACTCCTATTTCACAAATCAAACTATAAAAATCAATATGGTATGAATATCAATCATTTCAATAACTCATTAAGCATCTTATCGCAATCTATGGCCAATGATCCACTTGATCCATTCGGCCATAAATTACAACCGCTTGCATCTTCTTTATCCGCGTTGCCATTAAAGTCGGGCAGTATGTTCACGTTCGAAGAATACTGTGTAATGGCTGTTGGTGCAGCATGTGTTGGAGTAGCTTTATATCAACTAAATAACATCTACTTTGCTTCACAAAGCCTTTCTCCGACATTTTACGAAATGTTAGAGGAATCATACATTGATCAGCGAAATACACTTAGGCGCCTTCATTTTCCAATTATCAATGTACCTAAGGCGGTAGGGTAGTAAATATGAGAGGGTAAGGTTATTTGCGTGTACTCAAGGTGTGCATTTGAATTGTCTGCTTTTTATTCTAGTTTAAAGCAGTTTTGTTAGATAGCGCCTCCCTCAAAGCCTGTTGTAGTAGTTTTTCATTTTGTGATTCACTTTCTTGAATACTGTCCTCCAACTCATTGCAATACCGCATTAGTTCTTCGACTTTTTGAACGATGCGGTTTTGTTCATAAAATGGTGGTATTGGTATGAGACAAGAAAGGATTTGGTCCTTTCTAAGATTAGTTTGCTTTTTACCGTCATCAAAATTTAAGAAATGCATATTTCGATCTAAAGCAAGGCAGAGGTAATGGCTATTGATAATGAATGGCGAGATTCCACCAATACGTTGATTAAGCGTGTAAGTGTCATCCTTCTCTATCAAATAAGCCCGGCCTAGAGCTCTGCCTCCTGGAACATCACTCATTACAATCACAATCTCATTTTTGTACAAAGGTGTAAGCATTTTAGTTGCCCTTTTTATCTGTTTTCCTGAAGTTGAAACGAAACGAGATGTAACCAAAATAAATTTTCCCTCCTCTCTAATATACTGCTCATGTGCTTTGCCGTTTTTGAATTCGCAAATCTCCCCCAACCTACACCACACCCAGCTTTCAGGAATTTCAAAAGGAATCTCTTCTGGTTTGATGGGTGTTAGTTCTTTTTCCTTTTTTAGTTTCTTCTTTGCAATAAATTTTTGCTTCTCCGCTTTTACTTTTTTGAGCAATTCGCTGGCGGGTTCGTCTTTGGGGTTTTGCTCAACCAATTTGCCTTGTACAGCATCTTGCAACAGTTGCTGACGGAGTTGCTTAAGTAATTCTAATTGGATTTTCAATTCCGCATCCAAAATGTTACTGGCTTCCTGTGACTTAATTAGCTTTCGATAGAGATTTTGTTGATCATCATACTCCGGAATAGTGATTTCAATGTTACATAAGTCCTCAAATCGCAATGCTTGTCTTACTGTTCCTCTTGCATAAAATTTGATTTGCCTTAACCCTTCATCAGATTTTAAAAACTTAAGTAGCAATTCTGAAATAATGGATTTGGGCTTTGGCTTAAAAACCACATAGGCAGGACTTATCAATCCTCTTGTATCATCGCTAACCAAGCCAATGGAACCAACATTCACACGATACGGGTTATATGCGAAACATCCCTTTTCAATTATCTTGTAATCTACTGCTTTATCTTCTGCTGCATATTTTGTTTTAATTATACCTTCTTCATTGCTTACACCATAAAAATCTAATCCGTCAGCCCCTCCAACATCTTTGGCTCTGACAGAAAAATTGTCAACTAAATCACCTAATCGAACAGTCCTCCAACTCATTTTACAGCTTGCTTTAGTTGGTATAACAATTTGTGACTGTAATCAAAGCTTTTAGCCAATTGTTCCATCAGTTCAGAACTGCTTAGTTCAACTGCTTCTTCTTTTTTGGTTGGGTTTTTTATATCTAAATCATACCCACGTTCTTTAATAGTTTTGATGTTCACTTTCCAGGCTACTTCACTTTCCTTTCTTTTGTTCCACCATTTTTTAATGGGTTCAAATTCTTTTAACTGAATCGGTCTTGTTTTGCTATATGCCTTGTAATCCTCCGGCATACGGTGTTCATAGTACCAAACATCTTTTGTAGGTTTTCCTTTTGCAAAGAATAATAGGTTAGTTGCTACCGTTGCATAGGGCTGGAAAACTGAATTGGGCAATCGGATAATTGTATGCAGGTTGCAATCCTCTAATAGTTTTTGTCTCACTCGTTGCTTTACGCCATCACCTGTTAAACTGCCATCAGGCAAAACTATCCCGGCTCTTCCATCTTGCTTCAGCAAATGAATCATTAAGATTAAAAATAAGTCTGCGCTTTCTTTGGTGCGGTAGGTCTGTGGGAAATTACTCTCATTCCCATTGGCTACAATTCCTCCAAATGGTGGGTTGGCTAGTATTACATTAACTCGATGCTTCTCTGTAAAGTTACTTAAGGGTTGCTCTAGAGCATCTCTAAACTTAATGTTTGGTATTTCTATATCGTGTAAGATTAAATTCGTTGTTGCCAACAAATACGGCAGTGGTTTGTATTCCCAACCGGCGATATTCTCTTCTATGCTCTTTCGCTCTTTTACATTCTTTGCCTGTTTCTTAAGATGCTCAATGGCACAGGTTAGATAGCCACCGGTTCCACAGGCAGGATCTAAAATCTTTTCACCCAATTGTGGGTCGAGAATCTCAGTAATGAATTGTGTAATGGCTCTTGGGGTATAGAACTCACCACTTTTTCCTGCACTTTGTAGTTCTTTTAGTATTGTTTCATATAACTCTCCAAATGCGTGTCGGTCTTTGGCGATATTAAAATCAATCTCATTGAGCTTGTTCAACACCTTGCGGATGCTGATTCCACTCTTCATGTAGTTGTTATTTCCTTCAAAAACCTCTCGCACAATAACTGCGCGCTGGTTCCCCCTGCTCAAATCTAAATTGCGTAAAGCAGGGAATAATTCTCTATCTACAAAATTCAACAGCTCGTCTCCGGTCATACCTTCGTCATCACCCGCCCAATTCCCTTTTTCTTTTATCCAGTGAAATCGCTCTGGGATAGGGGATTTGTACTTGCTATCTAATAATTCTAACTCCTTGTCTTTATCAGAGAATATTTTGAGGAAGAGCATCCAGCCCAATTGCTCAATACGTTGAGCATCACCATTCAATCCGGTATCCTGCCACATGATATTCTGAATACTCTTAACTATCCCACCTATATTGCTCATTGTTATGCTGTATTATATAATTCAAATTCTAATTCTTTGACTGCATCAAGGTATTGTTCCTTGCTACCAAATTGGTTGATGATTTCAAGCGGAGATCCAAACTCATCAAATGGATTTACCCTTAAAACTTCAATGCTTTCAATATTGATAATCCCTTCATCAGCGTATTTATCTAAAAGTGCTTCCAAAACTTTGCGTGCTTGTTCGCCATACTTCGTGAAGTAGTTGCGCTTCTTTACATTATTGGCTCTTTCCATTCTGGTGAGTGGCGGCATATCATATGCTACATGGCATATTAAGTCAAACAAATCCACCTGTTTGTCAACGGCCTGATACAGGGCTTCTACCATTACACCTTGTTGTTGTAATTCGGAAATGATTGCCTCTTTCCTCTCTGCATTATTCCACGATTTAAGGAAATCATCTAGCGATGCAAACTGTCCTTTAATAATCTCTTTGGTGTAATCCTTTAAGCTGGTCGTAATGGGTTTACCGGTTTGATCGAAGTACATCTCACGGCTAATCAGTATAGATACATCTATTCCATTCACATATATTTTTTGGCGTTGCTCTTCGGCAACCCTTGATCCATTGGCCTGAGTTCCAATAGGGTAGCGGATATTTGTATTTTTAAATTCAACCTCTTCACCCGTTTCCGCATCTACGGCTTTAGAGGTATCATTCTCCTCTTCAGTTATGACGATGTCTATGGGGTCATCCTGTGTAATCGGTTTCACTCGAATTGGATCGCCATCAAAATCTTTATCAGCGAATAAATTAGTTGCGTTTCTGAAATCCAGTATGGTGAAATACATCTTATCAAACTCCTCATTGATGCGTGTGCCACGACCAATAATCTGTTTGAACTTGGTCATTGAATTGATATTCGCATCCAGCACGATTACTTTGCAGGTTTGTGCATCCACGCCCGTGGTCATTAATTCGGAGGTGGTTGCAATCACCGGAAAACGCTCTTCTGGATTGATAAAATTGTCGAGCTCGCGCTTGCCCTCATCATTATCCCCGGTAATCTGCATGATGTATTTGTAATTCTCCTTTACTAAATCAGCGTTGTAACGGGATAAAGCAGAACGCATCCGCTCTGCGTGGTCAATATCCACACAAAAGATGATGGTTTTTGCATAGCGGTCATACCCCTTCAAAAATTCAGTGACCTTTTCTGCTACCAGCTCAGTTCGCTCATCCACTACTATTGTTCTATCAAAGTCTGAACGGTTATACATCCTATCTTCAACCTCTTTGCCACTTTTGTCTTTGAATCCTTTTGGGGGACGCCATCCCTCTAAATCAATGTTTAGGCCAACACGAATAACTCGATAGGGGGCAAGGAATCCGTCATCTATGCCCTGTTTTAGTGAGTAAGTATAAATAGGATCGCCAAAGTATTCGGTATTGCTAGTCTCTTTTGTTTCTTTTGGCGTTGCAGTTAATCCAATATGGGTCGCTTTATTAAAATATATCAAAATCTCTCTCCATGCGCTATCCTCCTTTGCACTTCCTCTGTGACACTCATCAATAACAATCAGGTCGAAGAAATCAGGGGAGAATTGCTTGTAAACATTCTTATCCTCTTCACCACCGGATAGACCCTGATACAACGCCAGATAAATCTCATAGCTCTTGTCAACCATGCGTTGCTTGACCACGGTCATCTTATCCTTGAAGTGCTTGAAGTCACCGCGCTTGGTTTGGTCAATAAGCGCATTACGGTCTGCCAGGAATAGGATTCTCTTTTTAGTTCCGGATTTCCATAGGCGATGAATTATCTGAAATGCTGTATAGGTTTTTCCAGTGCCAGTTGCCATTACAAGTAGCAATCTATTTTGACCTTTGGCAATTGCTTCAACGGTTCTGTTTACTGCGATTTGCTGGTAATAGCGAGGCCTTCTTCCTGTGCCATCGAAGAAATACTCTTGGGCTACTATGCTTTCCTCTTCGGTGGTTGTAATCCCTTTGTATTTTTTATAGATCTCCCATAAACGTTCGGGGTTAGGGAATTCATCTAATGAAAGCTCTTGCTCAATATTTAGATCATCACTGGATCGGTCATGAAATAAAAATCCATCCCCATTGCTGCTGAAAACACATGGGATATCCAATATTCGGGCATAGTCTAGCGCCTGCTGAATCCCTGAGCGGACAGAATGATTATTATCTTTCGCTTCGATTATAGCAATTGGAATATTTGGCTTGTAATACAGGATATAATCTGCACGTTTTGCTTTACCTCGTGTCGATAATCTACCACGGACGAAAATTTTTCCATCGGTAAAAGAGACCTCCTCCAGCAGCTGAGTATGCTTATCCCACCCCGCTTTTTCGATGGCAGGCGTAATAAACTTGGTGCAGATATCGCGTTCCGATAGACTTGTTTTGTCCATATATTTATTCTGGCCAGAGCCCTCTTCTAAACTTAATTTTTCCCGCTAAATCCTCTTGTTCCTCTTCGGACAGCAGGTCCATTACTTTATCATATTGTTCTGTAAATATCTCAATAAATCTTCTTCCATCAATTAGGCTTATTGGGGTCTTTTCGGGATCCCCTGCACTTTCTATCGCTTTTCTTTGAAATGCGCTTAAGGTTATAAAACACCCTTGGTGTCCAGATTTTAATGCGCCCCTAAGGTTCCTTATGTCACGCTCACCTATGGCAGATTGTTCATACCTCTTTACTTGTACCTGCAATTGTATTTTAGCCACGCCCATGACGTTGAGCACGCCTTCAAAATCAATGCCTCCATCTCCTGTTTTACCTTGCCTTTGTTTTGCTTCAAATCCTAGAGATTGTAAGACGTAGCTCACGAGCAACTCAAATTCATCTGAATCAAGCTCTAATAGACGTTCTTTTATTTTATCAAAAAGATGATCTAATTCTATCGCTGTGGCTACAATTGGAGAATCTTCAACTCGCTTGCCAATCGCTTTTAATACCTCACCTTCCTGCTTTACTCGGTATACTGTTTGCATTGAGCGAAGGGTATTTTGCAGGGGGACAGAGAAGTTTTGCCGATTAAGGGGCTCCTCCTTCCATTTCACGTCTCTTACATAGTACCATGGTATTCCTTTTATCACCTTATAGTAAACCTCAGAGGTTATTTCACCTACAAGTAGTAATTCATTGTCGTAAGGGCATAAAATTGTGTCACCAATTTTGATCTCGTACATAAAGCGATAAATCTGTCCTACGTTTATCGCCTTTTGCATCTTTTTGTGGTCTGGGAATTCTACGTTATAGTGTTCTTCAATCTGCTCACGTGTTTTTGGAAGATCAGGGTAGTTGTTCAACCACCCAATAGCGGCTATCCCCAATTCCTTTAATTGGCTCGTGTATCTTCCGTAATCAGCCCGAATTATATATACCGACATGCTGGTTCGTTTTTGTAAAATAAGAGTATCAAGTAACAAATTTTAAGATATGAAAAAGCCTGCAACAACGCTTTAATGATCTCATGAACATTCAAAAATCTTCAATCGGTGGACTAACGGTGGACTAAAATCCAACAAAAAAAGCGTAACTAACAGATATTCAGTTAATTACGCTTCATTTTCGCGGAGACTGAGGGATTCGAACCCTCGATACCCTTTAGAGGTATACACACTTTCCAGGCGTGCTCCTTCAACCACTCGGACAAGTCTCCATTCCATACCCCCCTTTCGGTTGGCTGGGCCGCAAAAATACAAAAGAAAACCGTACTTCCCCGAGCCTCTAACATTCTCACGATCAACCTATTCCACTAACTTCTCAAACTTCTCAAACTAACTCCCAAACTCCCAAAATATCCAAACTGCCCAAACTCTATTCCCTGGTCTTCAAGTATCTGGTCGTTATCGCTGACATCACCACCCCAAAACCCACCCCGGCAACAATAAAGACCTGGGCAATGCCGCTCTCGGCTCCAAAAGAGAGTTTGAGTAAAATGGTGGAGATCACAAAACTGGAATTGCGGATGATCACCGGAAAATCATCGGTGTAAAAAAGCGAGAACAATAAGATCAATACATCACCCAGAATGAGCAACGTAAAAAAGTGATCGAAAAAGATAGCGTTTACATTCGGCGTGACTACCAAATCACCTGCTCCACGTAATCCATATAACCAATCCCCCAAGGCATATATCCCCAACCCAAGGGCCATGAAGAATAAGATGCCTGACAAATTTTTCTTGGAATTGATGAAGCGCCGCATTTTTGAATCCTGACCCGGATGATCCGGTAAGGCGGACGGTTGTATCGATTGGCGACCACTCACCCGGTAAAACAAGAGGATCAGGGCGAACAATACCATCACCGCCCCAAGGTCGTACCACAATTCCAGGTTGTTGATACTGAATAAATTGCCCCCCGACAGATCCAAATGCGTCATGTCCTTGAATACGCCGCGGATCAAGATCAATACAATGATCTCATACTGCTTCCCCACATAAATGGTGGTAGAATGCTGTAAATAATACAACAACAGATACGCTTCATATACCAGCAAAAAGGAAAACGGCGTGTAAATGGCATTGATGGGATTGCTCAACAACCCCGCCGGATCCTGCCCCAATACATAGTGATAAAATCCATACAAGCCCAGATGCACCAAAAAACTCGCAATGGCCAAAAACAATGTGTACCGCCCCATCCGCGCCCGCAACGCAGGTGTAAAAAATAAGTCGGCAGATAATTTTGCAGCCATCGTTGTAGGCTTTGGTGAACAGTAAGGTATGCCTTTTCACCCAAACTCCCCCAACTACTTTCCAGTTCCCCGCTTGCTCCGGATTGATTCTCTCCGGCGATTCCGCAGCATGCTCTCGCCAGTCCGGGTCGTAGGATACAAACCAGGAGATCCAGATAATTCTGCTCACCCGCATCAGCCAGGGCTGTAGGGCCAGCAAAAGGACCGCATTGCTGATCAACCAATATAAAAATCGATTGTCTTCCAACCCAAACCCGATCAATAACCACCAAGCTACCAACGTCGCTACACTCAATGCAATGGTCAATGCATAACTCACATACCCCGTTCCATAGTAAAAGCCTACACGATCAGTCCAATCTTACCGCGGTTGCTTAGTTTCTGAACGTCCGAAGCAAAAATGGAAGAACCGGCCAGGGGTAGTCGATTTACCGTGCAAGCACTGAGCACTACCAGCATACATAACAGGAATTTCAAATGTTTTTTCATAACCATTTTTTATTTTCAACTCTCAAGGATCCGCTCCATCTTCTGACTTCTACTTCCCTTGATCAGGATATGACAATGCTCAAATCCTTGCGACCGATACCACTCGCCCGCAGCCCTTGAATCAGAAAAACTTCGGTAAGGATGTTCCAGCGTAAGAAAATCACCTCCTACTAACACCACCTCTTTCCACGAATGCTGTTGGATCAGGTCAAGTATTTGTTGGTGCTCGGCCAAACTGTCGGCACCCAACTCGGCCATTGCACCCAACATCAATATCTTGTTTTTGGCAGCGAGCCGGGTTAGATTCTCGATGGCCAGCAGCATGCTGCTCGGGTTCGCGTTGTAGGCATCGAGAAGGATGTGATTGGTTCCTTGATTGATCAGTTGCGAGCGGCTGTTCGAGGGTGTATAAGACTCAATGGCCGTACGGATCTTTTCTGGCGCTACGTTAAAATAACTGCCCACCGCTACCGCCATTAGTACGTTGGGTAAGTTGTAATCGCCAACGAGTTGGGTGCGGATGGGTCCGGTCAGTGGCCCTTTGGTCATTTCTACTTCCAAAAAAGGTTGGGCTTGCCGGATGCTTCCTTCAATGTCTGCCTCCCGCGTTCCGTATTTGATGAGATATGGGATGCCGGCACTCATGGTGCGCAGGTAGTCATAGTCCCACATCACAAACACTGTCCCCTTCCCATTTCTCAAATGATCGTAGAGTTCGCCTTTTCCTTTTCGCACCCCTTCTACTCCGCTAAATCCTTCCAAGTGCGCTTTGCCACAATTGGTGATGATGCCGTGGGAGGGCGCGACGTACGTGCAATACCCGGCGATCTCTTTTTGGTGATTGGCACCCATTTCGATGACGGCCATTTCTGCATCGAGCGGAATGCGAAAAAGCGTAAGCGGAATACCGATGTGATTGTTTAGGTTGCCCTGTGTGGTGGCGGTTTTGTATGTGGTTGAGAGAACCGCGTGTACCAGTTCTTTTGAAGTGGTCTTTCCATTACTCCCTGTAATGCCGATCACCGGAATGCTCAATTGGTTTCGATGATAACCGGCTAAGGCTTGCAATGTGGTCAATACATCCGTTACTAAAATGGTCATTCCTTCGATCGCATAGGCAGGTTCATCGATGATGGCATAAGCCGCACCTTGTTCGAGGGCTTGGGCAGCGAATTGATTGCCATTAAAGTTTTCTCCTTTCAGGGCGAAGAACAGACAGCCAGGTGAGAGGGAGCGGGTATCGGTTTGTACCAGCGGATGTTGCAGATAGAGTTGATATAGTTCTTCGATCGGCATAAAGCAAAACTACCAACAAAAAACCCTCCGCGGGGGAGGGTTTTCTTGAATGTGTTTGTTGTATCAACGTTTTTGGCGACGCGTCGGGAAATGTTGTCCGGTCTTGCGACGGTTTCCTTCGGGGGATCCGAGACGGCTCATGGCGCAGCGGAAGCCAATGGTGCTCATGGACTGATCTTGCTCCAGATAACGACGAGCGCCGGGGCTAAGCCAGTATGCACGATCGTTCCAGCTACCGCCTTTATATACTTTAGAACGCTCCGGATTCAATAGGGTGGTAACGCCATATCCGTAGAGCACTTGCGAAACGGAGTCTCCATCCAGGAAGCTGATCACATTACCGCGCTGGTAGTTGCGGCGGTCTTTGCTTTCGGCATCGGTTACGGCAACCTTCTTCACGCGGCCCAGACTATCTTTTTCATAGCGGGTGGAGGGGTCCAGGGTGGTGGGGTCGGCTACATAGAGTTTCTCGTATTTGTTTCCCCGGAAGGGTGAAGGTTGATCGTCGTAGTCCAATGAGTTCATGGGACGGTACGTATCTTCTACCCACTCGCTCACGTTACCGGCCATATTGTAAAGGCCAAAGCTATTGGGGTAGAAAGATTTGGCCGGGGCAGTTTGGAAAGCGCGGTCGTTCAATCCGCCGGAAGTTCCGGCGTTGTCACCTGAGCCACGCTTGAAGTTGGCCAGGAACACACCCTGCCAGCTTCCGCGACGGGTATCGCGAAGTCCGTTTACATTTTGCGACCAGGGGAATACTTGTTTATTCTGTTGTAGTTCTTCTCCGCGTTTGCCTTCTTTGTAGGAGGGGCGCGGGTTTTGACCGATCAAGCCATAAGCGGCAAATTCCCATTCTGCTTCGGTGGGCAGACGATACTCGGGCAGCATGGTGCCGGATTCTATGCTCGGAGGCATAGGAGGCAGACCACTTCCTTTTTTCTTCAGGGCCGAACCGGGAGGGGCATTGTAAAGTCCCAATAAATAAGACCGGGTATGGAAATTATTATCTCCTTGCTGTGCACCCGGTTTCATGTTTGCTTTGTTGATGTAGCCCTTTTGGATGAGGGTGTTTTCATTCACTCGATCGGTACGCCAGAGACAATAATCTTTTGCTTGTTCCCAGGTTACGCCCACAACGGGATAGTCATTGAAACCGGGGTGCCGGAAATAATATTCAACCATCGGTTCATTGTAGCTGAGCTCACTGCGCCATACCAGCGTATCGGGCAGGGCTCCTTCGATCACGGGCATGTATTGGGGATCAGAGGGGTCAAAAACGCGGTTCAACCAGTGCAGGTATTCTCGGTAATGCAGGTTGGTCACTTCGGTGCGGTCCATATAAAAAGACGGAACCGATACGCGGCGAGGGACGTTGTTCCAATCGCCCATGACGTCTTCATCGGTTTGTCCCATCATGAACGTACCACCTTCGACGAACACCAGTCCGGGGCCCAGTCCCTGTTCTTGGGATTTGGCGACGCGGAATCCGCCTTGGTTCTTGTCGTTGTAGTTCCAGCCGGTGGCCTCTGATTTATCAAACTTCTTTTTCCCAAACAAACCGCCTTTACAAGAGCTGAGCAGAATGGTCAGGGCCAGAAGCCAGGTCAGGGATTTGAGTCGTTGTTGCATAAATCTATGAATTGGAATACTTTTAACGGCCGGGAAGGTGATTTATTGCGCAGGCAACGAGCGCTTCCTGACCGAATTGCGAATATAAACGCTTTTTAGGAGATGGGAAATAGGAGTTTTGCCAAATTTTAAAGGGAGAAATCCCATAGAACCAACGGGTTATTGATGATTCGCGCCACTTATTTTTTGATTTTTTTAGCATCCATTCTGAATCCGGCGCAGGTGAGGGGGCAGCGGACCTACCTCCCTAAATCCGTACTGGCCTCCGGTACTTGGCATAAGTTGGCGGTGGGTCAGTCCGGCCTCTACAAACTGGAAGGGTCGCGTTTGCAGGCGTCCGGGCTGTTGAGTTTGCCGGTTTCCTCTTCCAGCATTCGATTATTCACCAAAGGAGGGGGATTGTTGGGGGAGTCGAATGCAGCCCCCTATGTAGATGACCTTCGAGAGGTTGCGCTGGAAGTTTTTGATGGGGGCGATGGGCAGTTTCAAGCAACCGATTATTTTCTGTTTTATTCCTCCGGGCCGCATCGTTGGCAACCGGATCTGCCAAATGGGATTTTTCAGTTTCAGAAAAATCTATACACCGATTCAGTCTACTATTATTTCACTGTTTCAGGGGTTGGAAAACGCGTGAGTAATCAACCGGCCTCGGGGAGTGGTGGTCCGATCGTGGATCGGTATCTCGACCGGCAGGTGTATGAATTGGACTCGGTGAATTTGCTGCAAAGTGGTAAGGAATGGTACGGCGATGAACTGGCGCAAGCGCCAGGGAAATCTTTGCGCAAGGATCTTTCTTTTTCGTTTCCGAATCTTGTTCCCGGCGGCACGGTTCGTTTACGCAGTCGTATACTAGCCCGTAGCACCGGATCGGGTTCTGGTTTCGAATTGACGGCGAATGGGGCGTTGGTCGGACAACAAACCATCCCCCCCATCGGCACACAGTTATATGATCCGTTCGCCGCGACGCGAACCGATCTGTTTTCCTTTCCGCTCAACGACCCCTCACTTAACCTGAGCATTCAATACCAGCCCGGGGCTTTCGGGGCACAGGGATGGATCGATCGGGTGGAAGTATTTGCCCCGCGTTTCTTGTCAATGAATGGCTTGAGGAGTTTGTCGTTTCGAGATTTGGGGCCGGCGGGACAAGCCTCCGTGCAATTCCGCATTCAGTCGGCGCCCGCCGATCTTTCTGTTTGGGAGGTAACCGACCCCTTTGAGGTTCGTCGGCTGCAAGGCGACCGCACCGGGTCCGACTACCTGATTCAATCGAGTGCCCCCAACGGGAAAGAATTTTTTGCGTTCAGCGGCACGGATTTTCCCTCGCCCCGAGTCGTGGGATTAGTGCCCAATCAGGATTTGCACGGACTGACAGCCACGGATCTGGTGATTGTGACACCGATGGCTTGGCGCGCAGCAGCAGATAAACTGGCAGCTTGGCATCGAAGCCGAACCGGTTTGCGGGTGCATGTGATCTACCTAGAGCAGGTGCGGGAGGAATTTGGAGGGGGCGTCAATGACCCGACCGCGATTCGCGATCTGATGAAAATGTTTTATGATCGACATCGCGGCAACTTGTCCGACCGCCCCCGGTATTTGCTGTTGATGGGAGCCGGGTCGTATGATCCCAAGGCACGCATACGAAATAATGACTCACCGATTCTCACCTATCAGAGCCCGGCGTCCTTGGATCCCTTGGCTACCTATTGTTCAGATGATTATTTTGGATTCTTGGATGATACCGAGGACATCAACAATACCGCCATTGAAAATTTATTAGATCTGGGGATCGGACGCATACCTGCCCGTTCGTTGCCCGAAGCCATGGCCTATGTCGATAAAGTAATGACCTATGCCGAAACGGCTTCCCGGGGGAATTGGCAAACCCGGATCAGTTTTCTGGCAGATGATGAGGATGGCAATTTGCATTTATCGGATGCCGAGGGCATGGTAGTGGCAACAAGGCAGGTGGCCCCTTGGCTAAATACACAAAAGATTTATCTCGATGCGTATCGGCAACAAGCCGGTGCGGCGGGAACACGTTATCCGGAGGCGAATGCGGCGTTGGACCGCGAAATTTTCAAAGGGAATTTGATCGTGAATTATACGGGACATGGTGGAAAAGAGCAGCTGGCTCAGGAGGTCTTGGTATCTCGAAACCAGGTGGAGGGCTGGAAAAATGCCGATCGCTTGCCGTTATTTATTGTAGGAACTTGTGATTTCGCGCCCTATGATAATCCTTCCGTTCGTGGCTTGGGCGAGCGGTTGCTGATCAAACCCGCTTCGGGAGGGATTGCGTTGTTATCGACTGCCCGTCCCGTTTTTGCCTTCAGCAACCGGATCTTGCATGAAAACTATTTGCGCGTCGCGCTTCAGCCAAGCGGATCAGGTACTTATTTGTCGCTCGGCGAATCGATCCAAAAAGCCAAGAACCTGACGTATCAAACCTCTTCGGATCTGATCAATAATCGGAAATTCAGTTTGCTGGGAGATCCGGCGCTTACGCTGGCTTTTCCACAGAACCGAGTTCAGACGGTTCGCATCAATGGCTTACTGGTTTCGCTGACCGATACGATCAAAGCCGGGGCAATGGTGTTGATCGAAGGCGAGGTTATCGACCAAGGCGGACAGCGATTGAGCGGATTTAACGGATGGGTGTACCCAACCTTATATGATAAGCCGCGGGTACAAACCACTTTGGCAAACGATCCGGGTTCCATTTCTGTACCGGTGGAGATGCCGGGGGCGGTATTATTCAGTGGGGTTTCATCGGTGATCGATGGGCGATTTCAATTTGAATTCACGGCGCCCCTCGATATGAATCCGGTGGTGGGCAAAGGACGGATCAGCTATTATGCCCGCTCGTCTACCACCGATGCGCAAGGCTTTGGCGAAGAAATTTGGGTGGGCGATCGAACGGCGGCAATTGCGATGGATCGGGAGGGTCCGGTTATTCAACTCTCCTTGAATGAACCCGGATTTGCCGAGGGGGGATTAACCAATTCTACCCCCGTATTGATCGCCGAGCTCACTGATTCCTCCGGTATTAATACCGCCGGGGGCATCGGCCACGACCTCCTGGCCACGCTTAGCGTTCAACCTGCATCGCTCAACCCGCAAGTGTACACGCTCAATGATTTTTACCAATCGGCCCCGAACACGGCGAAGAAAGGAACCATACGTTACCCCTTGCCTGAGCTGGCTTCAGGCAACTATTTATTAAAGCTCCGGGCCTGGGATGTATTGAATAATCCGAGCGAAAAAACCCTCTCGTTCGTAGTGGGAGATGGGGAGGGGCTGCGGATCCAGCGGGTATTGAATTATCCGAATCCGTTTACAGGCCGTACAAATTTTTGGTTCGAGCACAACGCTCCGGGGCAGATGCTAACTATTTCGGTGGAGGTGATGACCGTTACGGGCAGGGTGGTACGAACCTTGCAGACGCAAGCAAGTCCGGAAGGAAGTTTTTATCGGGATCTGGAATGGGACGGACGCGACGAGCAAGGGGATCGGCTGGGGAGGGGCACGTATTTGTACAGGCTTCGGGTTAGATGCCCCGGCAAAGGGGAGGCCTCCGAACTGGGGAAACTCGTTATCCTCTAACTGTTTATAATTTTCTTAACGTTTTTACAATAATCGGCCCCCTTCCTCGTTATCCTGCTGGAGGATCGGCCTGGAGCTGACGGAAATCCATGATTATCAGTGTCTATGCCCTCCTAAAAAAAATCTTTTTTTATCGGGGTTTTGTCGAAAAGCCCCTATATTTACACCACTCTAAAACCTTTCTAATGAGACCAACTGCTTTGAAACTTACGGCGGCACTGCTTTTCTTCAGCGGTCTGTCAAACAATCTTATGGCCCAAGCTGATCCCATTAACGTGGTCACTACGGCTGTTCCTTTTTTGCGTATTTCTCCCGATGCTCGTTCCGGTGGAATGGGTGAGTTGGGAATTGCGACTAATCCTGACACCTATTCCGGTTTTTGGAATATTGGTAAGGCAGCATTCAACACCTCTAAAGGTCGTATCGCTGCTACTTACACTCCTTGGATGCGCGACCTGGTAGGCGATGTTTACCTGGCTTCTGCTGCCGGATTTTACAAAATGTCTGACGACCAAGCCATCACCGGTTCGGTTCGTTATTTCAGTTTGGGAAATATCACGTTTACCGATAACCTCGGAAACGACTTCGGTAATTTCCGTCCCCGTGAATTCGGTGTGGATGTAGGATATAGCCGCAAGCTCAACGATAAGAGCGGTGTGGGTATTACCTTAAAATATATCAATTCTAACCTGGCCGGTGGTACTACCATTGGTAGCACAACCTATCAGGCAGGTAGTGCAATTGCTGCCGACCTGGGCTACTACCACACGAACAAAGGTGCTTCCGGATCCGGAATGGCTTGGGGCATTACCCTTTCCAACCTGGGTTCTAAGATCGCTTATACCGACAACGCCGATGCGAAGGATTTCATCCCTGCAAACCTCGGTGCCGGTATCAACTACACCAAGAAGTACAATGACAAGAACTCCTTGTCATTGGGTCTGGAAACAAACAAACTCTTAGTTCCCACACCTCCTGCTGAAGGAGATGCTGCTGCCCTGGCCGCTTACCGCAGCAAAGGTGTTGTAAGCAGCTGGTTGAGCTCTATGGGAGATGCTTCCGGTGGTTTCGGCGAAGAGCTGAAAGAATTCCAGTGGTCGATGGGTGCTGAGTATGTTTATAACAAGCAATTCGCGCTCCGTGCCGGTTATTTCTATGAGAACGTAACCAAGGGCAACCGCCGCTACTTCACAACCGGTCTGGGTGTGATGTACAATATCTTCTATTTCAATTTCGCTTACCTGATCCCCACAGGAAGTGGTGTAACACGCAACCCGCTGTCTAACACCCTGCGCTTCTCCGTGGCGTTTGATCTGGATGGCAAAAAATAATTCCTCATTAGAGAAGGTAAAAGTCCCGCTTCGGCGGGACTTTTATTTTTCAGGATATTTGTAACATGAGTTATCGTATTGGTACCGGCATTGATTTTCATCAACTGGTGGAAGGGCGTGATCTCTGGATCGGAGGCGTCAAAATCCCCCATTACAAAGGATCCCTAGGGCATAGCGATGCGGATGTATTGCTGCATGCCATTTGCGATGCGTTGTTGGGGGCCCTGGCACTGGGCGATATCGGCATTCATTTTCCCAATAACGATCCGGCCTATAAAGACATCGATAGCAAAAAATTATTGACTCATACCCATGCCCTCATTCAAAAAGAAGGCTACTCGGTAGTCAATGTCGATTCCACCCTTTGTTTGGAAAAACCGAAGATCAGTCCCCACCTCCCTGCCATGTGTGCGGCTATTTCTGAGATCTTACAGGTCGATCTTTCTGCCGTTTCCATCAAGGCCACCACGACCGAGAAAATGGGATTTGCCGGCCGGGAAGAGGGTTTGATGGCACAAGCCACCGTGCTGTTGAAAAAGCAAGGGTAATTGGCTGAGTCAGGCCTTTATCTTTGTGACATGTCAGTCCTCCCGGTCAAGATCGTGAACCGATCGAACAATCCCCTTCCGGAATATGCCACCGATGGCGCCTCCGGTCTCGATCTGCGGGCTTTTCTCCCTGAATCCATTTCCCTGGCGCCCGGACAACGTTTGTTGATCCCCACCGGACTTTTTATTGAATTGCCTTCGGGTTACGAAGCGCAGATACGCCCGCGTAGTGGGTTGGCTTGGAAGCAAGGCGTCACCTGTTTAAATACACCCGGCACCATTGATGCCGATTACCGCGGAGAAATTAAGGTTCTTTTAATCAACCATTCAGACGCTTCCTGCATCCTTGAAAACGGCGACCGCATTGCGCAACTGGTTGTGCAACGGGTTGAACGCATCTCCTGGCAGGTTGGTGAAACATTACAGGAAACTTCCCGTGCCAAAGGAGGATTTGGGCACACTGGAAAAAAATGAAATACCCCATCTTTCGAGTCATCCTAGTATGCGGTTGGGCAGGTATATTGCTCGTTGCCTGCCGCGGAACCCGTACGGTTCAGTCGGCCATTTCGGTTAAGGTCGACTCGGTTGCCTTAGCCCTCGAGGTGGCACGCATTGACTCAGTGCTATTCATACAACGCCAGTATGATTCACTTCTGGCAAACCGAATCGAGTATAAAACTTTCTCTGGTAAGTTGGATGTTGACTACGAGCAAGGTGACGGAAGTAAAACAAATCTGAACGTGCAGGTGCGCATACAACGCGATAGCCTGATCTGGCTGTCCCTTACTGCCATTTTTGGTATTGAGGGGGTACGGGCCTGCATCACACCCGACTCGGTAAAAGTGCTCAACAAACAGGATAAAACCTATTTGGTGCGCCCCATCTCTTATTTGCAAGAATTGGCAGCTTTGCCGTTGGATCTTCGCTCGTTGCAGGACCTTCTCGTAGGCAATCCGGTATTCATGGACTCCTCTTTTCAGCAATATACCCGAGGTAGCGGACTCATTTCCCTAATGAGCAATAACGAATTATTTCGAAAGCTCTTGAGTATGGGGGAGACCGATAAATTGATGAGTAGTTATAAATTGGATGACCTTAATTTGAATCGCCCACGTACCAGCTACCTCACGTATAGCGAATACGAAAACAAGACAGGAAAATGGTTTTCTCGTCGGCGTACGGTACAGGTTGCCGAAAAGAAAAATTTTACGGTACGGGTACAATACAAGCAATATGGATTTAATGAAACGTTAAGCTTTCCATTTGTGGTGCCGAAAAATTATCGTTTGGAATGATGTTTTCGGATATTATTTCGCAAATTGCTAGTGTTTCCGATCCATCCCGATAAAACCACTCATGCGAATACCTCTGTTCCTGTTTCTGTTTTTATGCTCGGCGTTGCTGGTATCGGGCCAGACAACCGCTGATAAAGCAGCGCTGGAGGCAGAACGGGAGGCCATTCAGCAAGAGTTGAATGAAATTCAAAAGCAGTACGATCAGGTTAAATCACAGACCAAACAGACCTTGGGTCAATTGAGCCTGCTGAATCGTAAAATTCAGCTCCAAGAACAATATTTGAATTCCATCAACAATGAGATTCGGAGGATCGAAGACAATATCTACTTAAACGAACTTGAAATCACCCGGCTGAACCGACAGCTGGATACCCTCCGTGCTCAATATGCCCGTAGCATCGTTTATGCCTATCGGTATCGGAGTAACTATGATTATATCAATTTCATTTTCTCGGCCAGTAATTTTAACGATGCGCTTCGGCGAATGGATTATTTACGCTCTTACCGGGCCTACCGGGAAAAGCAAGTGGCCACTATTTTGGAGCATCAAGAATTAATTGCCTCTCGACAAAAGGATCAGCTCCTCCGAAAGGATCAAAAAAATCAGGCCTTGTCCGCGCAGGCCCAAAAAGTAAATGAGTTAGGGGCTGAGCGAAAAGAAAAAGACGTAGTGGTAACGCAGTTGAAATCCAAAGAAAAGGAATTCCAAAAGCAAATCGCAGCCAAGAAAAAGCGAGATAAAGAGTTGCTCACCTCCATCAATGCGATCGTTAACCGGGAGATCGAAGCCTCCCGTGCCAAAGCAAAAGCTACGGCGCCCAAATCGCCTGAACCGGCGCCCACCGAAAAAACACCCGCAGCCGGTGGATCGCGACGAAATGAGCCCGCCGGCAAACCCACTTATTTGGACCTTACCGCGCGGGACGTGGAATTGAACAGTGGGTTTCAAAATAATCGGGGACAATTACCCTGGCCAGTCGACAACGGCGTGGTGACGTCGAATTTCGGCTTGAACAAGATCGAAAATACCTTGCTTACGTTCGACAATCCAGGTATATCCATTTCCACTCCAACGGCCGGAACACCCGTCAAAGCAATTTTTAACGGGGATGTTATTGGGGTATTTAATTTGGGCGATGGGATGGCGGTAACGGTGCGTCACGGAAAATATTTTACCACGTACAGCAACCTGACGGGCGTGACCGTAGCCAAAGGCACTGCGCTACAAACCGGACAAGTCATCGGTAAAGCAGGAAAGAACGAAGAGGGAGTCGGCGGTCAGGTGGATCTGATCCTAATGCTGGAAACCAAGAACATCGATCCCCGGCCTTGGCTGCGTAAATAGCAGTTGTTCTATTATTTTCTCGAGTAAATTATTGATCAATTCGCTGTGAGGGGTGCTACTTTGTTGTACAGCGCCTCATAAAGCGGCAGGATCTTGCTGATATCAAAAAGTGCCGCTTGCGCCCGTGCTGATTTTCGGAACCGATTCAACTTTTCTTCGTCCCTCAATAAATCGATGGCATGTTGACTCATCGAATCCGTATCTCCCACCGTGCAGGCAAATCCGGTCTCTCCATGTATGTTGATCTCTGCCAATCCCCCCGCGTTCGTACTGATCACCGGAACCCCGGCGGCCATAGCTTCCAAAGCAGCCAAACCAAAACTTTCATATTCGGAAGTAAGCACAAACAAGTCAGCGATCAATAAGATGTCTTCGATCTGGTCTTGCTTTCCCACGAATCGAACACAATCAAAGACACCGAGTTCCCGACTCAACTCTTCGGCGGTGCTCCGTTCCGGCCCGTCGCCAATGAACAATAATTTTGAAGGAATTTCCGCACGCACGGCCGCGAAGATCCGCACTACATCCGGAATGCGTTTGATCCGACGAAAATTGGAAGCGTGCACCAAGATCTTTTCCCCCCGAGGAGCCAATACCTGCCGGAAGGCATCGATGGGTTTTCGACGAAAACGAGCCGTATCCACAAAATTGTGTATGACCTGAATGGGTTTCTCAATTTGAAAATGATTCAAGGTTTCCTCGCGAAGATTTTCCGATACCGCCGTGATGGCATCACTTTGATTGATCGAGAACGTGACCACCGGCTCATAGGTCTTGTCTCTTCCAACTAATGTTATATCCGTGCCGTGTAAAGTAGTGATCACCGGTATTTCTTTTTCCTCGGTGCGCAAGATCTGCTTGGCCATGTAAGCAGCTGAGGCATGCGGAATTGCATAATGTACATGCAACAGATCCAACTCATGGTTTCGGATTACATCTACCAGGGTGCTGGCCAATGCAGTTTCATAAGGTGGATAATCGAACAAAGGGTAGGTGGGTACTTGTACCTCGTGGTAAAACAAATTGGGTAGGAATTCGGTCAGACGTACCGGCTGCTGGTAGGTAATGAAGTGCACTGAATGGCCTTCCTGGGCCAGGGCCTTGCCCAGCTCGGTAGCGAGTACGCCCGAACCGCCAAAAGTGGGATAGCAAACAATTCCAATACGCATGGGTATATCTAAAGGGGGAACAAAGTTAACCTTTTTTGTACCCTTCCTGCATTCCCTATCTTTAAAAGAAAAATTGACATGAAACGTACCCTGGTTGTGCTCTTGCTGCTTTCGACGGAGTGCCTGGTTGCACAATCCGATTCATTTCGGATCCGCCAGTTGGCCAATGAGATATTATCCAATAGTAAGGCCTATCAAAATCTGCGGGTACTTACGAAAGATATCGGAGGAAGGCTGGCCGGATCGCCTCAAATGTACCAAGCTGAACAATGGGGCTTTCAAGCCCTGCAACAAGCCGGAGCAACTACGGTATGGAAACAAGCTTGTATGGTGCCCCATTGGGTACGGGGAGGCGCGGATAAAGCGATGGCAATCACGCCGGGCGAAAAACGAAACCTGGATGTCGTGGCCCTGGGCAATAGCATCGGTACCGGCGAGAAGGGATTGAAAGCCCCCGTTTTGCTGGTCAATTCTTTTGAAGACCTCGAGATGAAAAAAGATCAGGTCAACGGGAAGATTGTTTTCTACAACTATCCTTTCAATAATACCCTGATCCGCACCTTTGAAGCGTATAGCGACGCCAGTAAATATCGTGGCCAAGGCCCCTCCCGTGCAGCTAAGTACGGAGCCGTCGCTGTGATCGTGCGGAGCATGAGTCATAGCACCGACAATCATCCCCATACCGGGTCTACTCGATACGACTCGGCCTATGCAAAAATTCCGGCGGTGGCCATCGGACTTCAAGATGCCGATTGGTTGGCGCAGCAACTTCAAACGAGCGAATTGAAGGTTTCAATGCAAACGCTGGGTCATTTTCTGCCCGACAAACAAGGACACAACATCATCGGTGAATTAAAAGGAAGTGAATTTCCGAATGAGATCATTACCGTTGGTGGTCACCTTGACAGTTGGGACAATTGCGAAGGGGCCCACGACGACGGAGCCGGATGCGTACAAACCATCGAAGTCCTCCGTGCCTTCAAGGCCATCGGGTACCAACCCAAACGCACCATCCGCTTTGTACTATTTGCCAACGAAGAAAATGGACTGCGTGGAGGAAATAAGTACGCCGAAGAAGCCAATGCCAAAGGAGAAAGACATGTGTTTGCGCTGGAATCGGATGCCGGCGGATTTACGCCGAGGGGATTTGGATTTACCATGAGCGATGAGCAGTTCAAGAAAGTCAGTGCCTGGCGTTCCTTGATCGCGCCTTACGGGTGCAATGAATTTTCGTTGGGCGGTGGAGGCGCGGATATTGGTCCCCTTAACCGCACCTTCAAAACCCCTTTGGCAGGTCTGCAACCCGATTCCCAACGCTATTTCGATTATCACCATGCCCGCAACGACACCTTCGAGGCTGTCAACAAGAGGGAACTGGAATTGGGCGCATTGAATATGGCGGCGCTGATCTTACTGGTGGATCATTACGGACTTTAACGGCCTGCGATCAATCTTTTAGTGGCAACTTGCCCTTTGCCGTTCAACCGGATCAAATAAAAACCGGAAGCAGGTAACGATTCAAGTCGACTTTGTGTTTGCCCATTCGAGATCGTTTGCGTATACACTGCTTTTCCCTGCGCATCAAAGACCTGGAGAGTTTGGAATACACGGGCTGGATATTGAAGAAGATAGGGCCCCGGACCGGGATTGGGACTCAGTTTCACCTCGGTACTGCGATCGACCGGTGTAGGCAAGGCCGTTGTGATCGAACCGGTCTGATTGATCACCCAATTATTCGGATCGATCACCACACCGGTAGGCGTTCGGTTGCTGCGAAATTTAAAGGTCTGGTTGTTGAATTGCTGATACACCCGAACCGTGGTATCACCGCTGGTCGTCTGTATCGTAAATTCATAGAGTCCCTTGAAAAAAGGCGTTACCGATCCGGCACTGACCGTTTGGTTGACGAAGAGTGAGAGGCTATCGCCCTGTTTCGAATAATCGACGTTGAACGTTGGATAGCCCTCTCCGTAATACCACTGATTGAAAAAATCACTCAGGTTCTTTCCGGAGATCGTTTGTGCTACATTTTGGAAATCCGTTGCACTGGCAAAACTGTTTTGATATTGATTTTGGAATTGCTGCAGGATCTGAAAGAACTGATTATCATTTTGCAGCTCGAAGCGAAGGGTGTGGATGATGGCGGCGCCCTTGTTGTACGACAATCGTCTGCTGAAGATTCGGTTCTCGTCGTACACACTGCTGTTGGGTACGAATACGGAACCATTGGCCACACTCATGATGTTGGTGTGCAGGGAGTTCATATAAGAGGCTGCCGGGGTGGTGTATAGGGCCGGTAGTTTCTCCATCGATAAGTATTCCGAATACGTGGCAAAACCTTCGTTGAGCCAAATGTCGTTCCAGCTGGCACAGGTTACGTTGTCGCCAAACCATTGATGGGCCAATTCATGGGCAATGAGCGAGGTGCCGAAGCTGGCCATGGTGCTCATGGTCTGATGTTCCATGCCCCCACCGATACTGGCCTGTGCGTGTCCGTATTTTTCATTTTTGAACGGATAAAGTCCGTATAGTTCACTGAACTTTTCGATCAGCGCCGGGGTCTTATCCAAATTGGGTTTGTTGGTAGCCAAATAGGAGGCATTGTCGGCGATGTAATGTTGGATGAGGATCGAATCCGGTGCTATCGCCGCTGGCTTGGCATAATTCAAGTATTCCTGATAATTTCCCACCGAAATACTGGGCAGGTAATAATTCTGCGGATACCGGGTTTTCCAGCGATATTGTTTTTTCCCACTCGGTAAAGTGATTGTCTGCATCAACATCCCGTTCGATCCCACCCTATTGATGGAGGAAGTCGTTACCCAGATCTCGGCAGAATCGATCTTATCGTTCAGAAATTGTTTGATCGGAAACCATTCCCGGGCCTGATAACTTTCGGATAACGTGGCGGTATAGGAAAGTCCGGTTGTGGTAGATGTGCCCGTAAATACACCTGCCGAACCGGCTGTACCGCGGTAATAGATCAGGGCTTCCACGGTCGTATTGCTGGCAAGGGCGGGGGAGAGGGGAATGAAGACGTGATCGGCCGACTGACTAAAATTCGTTCGCTTGATGCCGTTGATGAAGACGGAGTCAACCGTCATATTCGCTTTCAGTTCACAAATGAACGAGTCGAGCGTTTGTCGAACCATCGCGCGGGTCAGGGCCGAGCCACTGATGCTTCGATTGTTGGCCTCTACCGCAAGATCCAGTTTCAAATACTTAAGATCGTATTTGTTCATCGACGGATATTGGTAATACGCGACCCGGGCAGCAGACAGCGAGGGGTGGGCACATTTTTCGCGGCAATCGATCGAGATCCCATCGCCGGGTATTTGGGCGATTCCGGTGAGGGATAGAATGCTAAATAGAAATAGAAGTAGAGATGATCTCACGAGCCGTAAAGGTAGTAAACCCGCCTTATCTGTCCATACCTGCAGCGTCATTACGAAGCAGCTGCCTGCACCAAAAAGATCATTGGACGTTTATGCAGTACAGGAATCGACTTTTTCCATTCGGCAACTGTTTTGGTTTGCACCGATTCAGCGGGTGCGGTGAGGTCGACTGCCAAGCAAACTCGGGTGGTGGATTTGAGTTGTTGCAGCAGGGCCTGCAGCATCGCATCGTTTCGGTAAGGGGTTTCGATGAATAGTTGCGTGCGGTGGTGTTTGATCGAATCCAGTTCAAGCGCCTGAATGGCTTGGTTGCGCGCTTTTGCGTCTATGGGTAAATAACCGTGAAAGGTGAAAGACTGACCGTTCATGCCACTGGCCATCAAGGCCAGCAGCAGCGAACTGGGTCCCACCAACGGCTTTACCACCACCTTCATCTCTTGGGCAAGGGCAACCAATTCCTGTCCCGGATCGGCGATACCCGGACAACCCGCTTCACTAACGATTCCAATGATTCGGTTTTCTTTCAGTGATCTGCGAAAATGGGCTCGGGCATTGGGTTCGTCCATTCGGATCCAACGGTAGTTATCGATTACTAAGTCCTTTCGGATCGATTTGAAATATCGACGCGTCGTGCGTTCATTTTCTACAAAAAAATCCTGACAGCGAATCAGTATATCCAAAAGGTAAGGGGGAATTGTTTCAGGGGCCGATGCATCGATCCACGTGGGAATCAAGTATACGATGGCGGTCTGACTCATGAAGATTGCTTGATCGATTGAACGCTCAGCGTGGCGGCAATGATCGCATACACCGGAGCAAAAGGCAGTACCACGTGCATGGCAAAATAAACCAAACCGGTGCCAATGGCCAGGCCTTTATGTGCCTGCACAAAAGTTTGACTTTGCGAGGAGTTATATCCTACCCGCGCAAGCGAATAATCCAACATCGAAAATCCAAAATAATAGCACTCCAGCACCAACGCGATCAGGGGCGTAACCCAACCGATCACCGGCACAAAACAAAGAAATAATAAGGCGATCAAATAAACCGTCTGCCAACCGGCATTGCGAAAGGCAAGCGAAATACCCCGACGGGCATCTGAACGGGCTTCGCTCCAATTAAAAAGGTGTTCCTGGCCATCTACCAGTACCTCCGTCTTTTCACTCATGTATGTAAATAACGGAGAGCCGATGATCAAGATCAGATATTTGAACCAGGAAAAATAGATCAATACCAAAAACAGCTGCAGCATCATTCCATTCATCACAAAAAGAAAACTAAGCCACTCACTTCGTTCTTGCTGCAGCCAATCGGCCACCCCTACAGTATGACCGATCCAACCCGTCACCCCGGTGGCTGATTGAAAAAAGAAATATAGCCCCGTCAGAAATAGTCCCGCATACACCACGCCAGGCAGGATCATCTCCTTCAGCAGTTGGTGCCGTTGCGAGAAAAGCCTTGCCTGTTGCCAGGACCTGCCAATCAGAACGAGTTCCTGTATCATGAGTAAGGTAAATGTACGAAATGCTTATTAGTTCGGAGTTTGGATTTCGGTGTTCGGAGTTTCATTTGGAATCAAATATCTTTAGTGCATGTATCTTTCGATTTGGAAAAAGCGGTTTATTCGATTTTTACTGGCGGTTGTATTGGGACTATTACTTTACGCCTTCGATCCGCTTCGGGTAGGGAACGATTCTGCTTGTTTGTTGGCCGTGGCGCTTTCGATGATCGTACTCTGGGTCACCGAAGCACTTTCCATGCCGGTGGTGGCGCTGGTTCCTCTCTTCCTTTTTCCGTTGCTGAAGATTCAGCCGATCGAAGACGTATCCAAGGCCTATGCCAATCCGGTGATCTTTTTGTTTTTAGGCGGATTTTTGTTGGGGTTGGCTATTGAGAAATGGGACCTCCATCGCCGCATCGCGCTGGGCATCATACGAATGACCGGATCCAGTGGCGACCGCATCATACTCGGATTTATACTTTCCACTGCATTCATCAGTCTGTGGCTGAGTAACACTGCTACCACCATGATGATGTTCCCCATCGCACTCTCCGTCATACAAGTGCTCAAACAGAAAAAAGAGGTGGATGGAAATCTTCAAAACTTTTCGATCACGCTGATGCTGGCCATCGCGTACGCTTCAAACCTGGGAGGCATCGGAACCATCATCGGAACGCCGCCCAATGTGGCCTATGTGGCGTACATCGAAAAAGAAGTACCAGGGTTACAGATCGGATTTTTGAATTGGATGTTGCTGGCCCTGCCTTTGGGAGTGATGCTGGTACTGGCCTTGTATGTGGTGATGGTCAAGTGGCTCTATCCAAACCGAATTCGTTCGAGTGAGTTAATGGATGCGGTAATCGAATCCGAGTGGAAGGCCTTGGGTAAAATGTCCGGTTCGCAAAAACGCGTATTGTGGATCTTTGGATTCACGGTGATGCTGTGGATGGGGCGCGTGCTGATCAATAAGCTTCAACCCTGGATCGTACTGGATGATACACTGATCGCGTTGCTGGGCGGCTTCGGTCTGTTTCTTTGTCCCGTTCATCCCTCCGATCAAAATGAAGACCGAGCCACCGATGCGCACCTGCTCGAATGGTCCGATACAGAGAAATTAGCGTGGGGGATTTTGTTGCTGTTTGGCGGCGGGCTGGCACTGGCCGGTGCATTGGAGAAAGCGGGACTCATTGGTCAGCTCGGTCTCTGGCTCTCCAACTATGCCTCTGCCGGATTCTGGCTGGTGCTACTGATCACGACCTTGTCGCTTCTGATCAGTGAGGTCATGAGCAACGTTGCTCAAGTGATCGTCTTTGCGCCGGTGGTAACCGCCTTGGCAACCGCCTTGCACATCAATCCACTGCTATTGGGAGTTCCGATGACCTTGGCCGCCAGTTGTGCCGGGATGCTGCCGATGGGTACGCCGCCCAACGCGATCGTGTTTGCCAGCGGACAACTTCGGCTTCGACACATGCTGGTCGTGGGTGGCGTGATGAATCTGATCGCGATCGTATTGATCACGTTATTCTGCTGGTTCTTGTTGCCGATGATCTTTTAGAAAAATCAGAAACGGGGACAGTTCAGCTTCTTCGCATCCGGATCGGAGGGGCGCTGAATGTAGATCAGCGAGATCTCCATACCACCACGCGTGTTGGAAGCGGATTTCAAAGCAGACGTGTTTACATCGTATGAAGCCCCGAGATGGAGCCCTTTGAATTCCAATCCCAAATAAGGAATTGCGGCATCGTTCATTCGATACCAGGCCCCCAGGTATACGTTCACCGGATCGATATCGCTTTGGTTGACATTGTATGAAAAGGCCATTCCACCTACGGTGTTGCTGGCTTTGGCCTGAATGCTGTGAATGGCCGATATGTGCAGAAAATTGTATTGTCCGATCGGAATCTTACCCCCGGCTTGTAGCGTGGTACGGGCATTGAGCAGGTATTGTCCTCCTTGAAAACTTTCTTTGGGTCGATTGATATGGTACATCGAAGCCCCTACGTAAAAACTGTTTCGTCCGTCTGTGCTTCCGGTGTAAAGAATACCGGCATTGAGATCGAAATAACTCAGACTGATCTGGTTCGCGGAAAAGATCTCGCTGGTCACACCGATGAATCCGAGTGGCGTCAACTCATCCTCAAAGTCCACTTTCGCAACATCCAGTCGCTTGTTGATATACGTTCCCTGAAATCCTGCTCCGATTTGATGCCTTCCGTTCTCATCTAGCCCTTTGTGATAAGCCAGAGATAGGCCGGCATAATTTGTAACCAGCACCCCATCACCCGCCCGGTCAGATAAGCCCAAGATTCCAATACCCAAGTTATCTATCTCGGGTATTTTGTTCTTCAAGGCTGAGAAATCCAATGAGACCGTATTGGTTACAAACGCATTGTTGATCGTAGGCCACTGATTTCGGTAGTTTCCCGCGAGCCGAAATACCCCATCGAATTTTCCGGTCAGCGCCGGATTCAGGGTCATGGGCGATGCAAAAAACTGCGAAAAATTAGGATCCTGTGCCCGAACCATCGTCCCGGCTAATAAGGATACGGCAATAAGGATGACCAGTTTTCTCATGAGAAGGTAGCAAATTAAGGAAAAAAAGAGAGTTTAGCGTTTAGGGTTTAGTGTTTAGGCTGGTTCTCTAAACCCTAAACCCTGTTCCCTAAACTCAAAATCCTGTTCCCTAAACTACTTACTGCTGTTTCTTCTCTCCATAGGCCAGGTCGCCGGCATCGCCCAAGCCGGGTACGATATAGCTCTTGGCGGTGAGTTCTTCATCGATGTCGCCACACCAGATGGTGGCGGTGGGATCTTCTCTCAGTACCATTTCAATACCAACCTGGCAAGCAATGGCCGTAACCACATGTACCTGGCTGGGGTTGCCCTCTTGTCGTAAAAATTGTAAAGACTTAGCCAGCGAGGCACCCGTGGCCAGCATCGGATCGGCCAAGATCAATATGCGACTGTCCAACGTAGGGCAGGATAAATACTCCAAGCGAATCTCAAAACTTCCATCGGGGTGATGTTTGCGATAGGCCGAAATAAAGGCATTATCCGCTTTGTCGAAATAATTCAACAATCCCTGATGCATGGGAAGTCCGGCCCGAAGGATCGTTCCCAGTACCGGCTGCGATTCCATCATCCAATGCTTTGCCGTGCCCAAGGGGGTTGTCACTTCTACCTCTTTGGCCGGCAGTTTTTTACTGATCTCGTACGCGGTCACCTCGGCGATCCGTTCCAGGTTGCGGCGAAACCGCATCCGATCGTTTTGTACGTTCACGTCCCGCAATTCGGCTACCCAATTGCTTATTAGAGAGTGCTGCTGACTAAGATTGATGACCATGGCGGAAAGACTAATTTTGACAAATCTAACTGAAAATGATATGATCTATCGGGGGTTGGGACTGATGAGTGGCAGTTCGTTGGACGGGCTGGATCTGGCCCTGGTCGAATTCCAGGCCGAAGGAGCTCAATGGCACTACCGCATCGAGGCGGCCGACTGCTATCCCTACTCCCCCGAATGGCGAAACAAATTGCTGCACGCAACCGGACTGACGGCAAAAGGCTATCTCCAATTGCATGTCGATTACGGCCATTACCTCGGTCTGCAGGTAAATCGTTTCATACAAGAAAAAGGAGTGGAGTATCGGGTGGGACTCATCTCCTCACACGGTCATACCACGTTTCATCAACCTGCTACGCGACTCACCGCTCAACTTGGCGATGGCGCTGCGCTGGCGGCAACCACCCGCCTCCCCGTGATCACCGACCTCCGTGCCATGGATGTGGCATTGGGGGGGCAAGGCGCACCCATCGTTCCCATCGGCGAACGATTGCTTTTTCCTTCGTACGATTATTTTCTGAACATCGGCGGAATTGCCAACCTCTCTCTTGCCTCCGATCCTTATTTGGCATTTGATGTTTGTCCCGCCAACCGCGTCCTCAATGTACTCGCCGAAGCGTTGGGTCATCCGATGGATAAAGGCGGTGCCATCGCCAAAGCCGGCACCATCGATCAATCGTTGCTTGATCGACTCAACTCATTGGAATATTATCAGCAACCTGCTCCCAAATCACTTCCCAATGAATTTGGAACAGAGGTGATTTTACCGATGCTACTGGGTTCTGGTCCTTCCACCCCCGATCTACTCGCCACCTACACCGCGCACATCGCCGCTCAGATCCATCAGGCATTTATTTCTTCTGGTAGGGCGCTTATACCCGGACAACTTATGATCACCGGAGGCGGTGCATTCAATGATCATTTGATCGAACAACTCGCCGATCGCTTGCAACCGCTGAACATTGGTCCATTTATTCCCGACGCGCAATTAGTTCAATACAAAGAGGCCTTGATCATGGCCTTTATCGGGGTGCTGCGGTGGCGACAAGAAAATACCGTGATCGAATCGGTTACGGGTGCAACAGCACCCAGTATTGGCGGCGCTTTGTGGATGGGACAAGAAGCCTGATCAGAAAAATTCAAAGCGGTCGGCGTCAAACAATCCCTTGTCACTCAATTTCACATGGGGAATGACAAGCAGCGCCATAAACGAAAGGGTCATGAAAGGCGCTTGCAAAGTCGATCCTAATTCATTTTTTACAAACCGATCCAGTTGGGTGTATTGTTCTGCCACTTGAAATCCATCGGCCGCGCTCATGAGTCCCGCTACCGGCAAGGGCAATACATGCGTATGATCGGTATCTACCGCACTAAGTCCGCCGGTCGCTTCCATCACCGCATTCACCGCCCGGCAGATCGAATCATCGTCGCATCCCACGGCCACCACATTGTGACTATCATGTGCCACTGAAGAAGCTAGGGCTCCCTTTTTCAGTCTGAAATTTTTAATGAAAGCGATCGCGGGCGGTGCGGCCCGGTATCGATTTACCACAACGATCTTCAAGATATCTCGATCCGTGTCCGACACCCACTGATCGTGATGGAGCGTAGGCGCTTCTTGGATCTTTTCCGTGATGAGTTGCCCATCGAGTGCACCGATCACCGGGTGTTTACTAAGCGGATGTGACTTTGGCACCTGGATGTCGGAGGCTTGCAGGTGCATCGATCGAAATTGATTGATGGGCGTGGTAGCTACGGATCGGATCATTGTTTCGCCGTTTGCAAATACCAATTCGCCGGCGATAAAGGTTTGTAGTACGTGAAACTGTTTTAGGTCGTGCACCACGATCAGGTCGGCCGAGTCGCCTATTTGTAATTGTCCCACCCGCATTGAATAATGCGCTACGGGATTCACGCAAGCTGCTTGCAAAATGTGAAACAGCGGAATGTTTTTGGCAATGGCCCGCGCACAGAGTTGATTGATGTGTCCTTCCAGTAAGCTATCGGGGTGTTTGTCGTCGCTGCAGAACAGGATCCGATCGGGATGATCGCGCAGCAACTCGATCAGTGCGTCAAAATTCTTGGCGGCACTTCCTTCCCGGATCAGAATCTTCATGCCTCGGTCCAATTTATCTTTTGCCTCTTCGTAGGTAAAACACTCGTGATCGGTGCTCATGCCCGCATCGATGTATTGCTGAGCATCCGTTCCCCGCAGCCCGGGGGCATGTCCGTCGATCGGTTTGCCAACAGCCCGGGCCGCTGCGATCTTTTGCATCACATCACTATCCTGATGAAGCACGCCGGGGAAGTTCATCATCTCACTGAGGTAATTAATCTCCGGTCTGGCCAGCAGCGTCTTTACTTCTTCTACCGAAATCGTGGCGCCAGCGGTTTCAAACGGAGTGGCCGGCACACAGCTGGGCGCGCCAAAATGAAAATGGAAGGGGACTTGCTTACCGTTGTCGATCATGAAGTCAACCCCCTGAATGCCACAGACATTGGCGATCTCGTGGGGATCGCTGATGGTGCCCACGGTTCCGTGTGGCACCGCGAGACGGGCAAATTCGGAGGGAATCAAAAGGGAGCTCTCGATGTGCACGTGCGCATCGATGAAACCGGGCATCAGAAAGGGACCTAAGGCCGCCTCGCCTTCCGGCAGTTCCTGGATGGTTGCGATTTTTCCCTCGCGGATGGAGAGCCGGGCGGGATAGATCCGCCGGGCAGGGATATCCACCAGCTGGCCGATCAAATCATGATTCGTTGACGACATAAGGGTAAGATACGAATTCGATTTTAGTTATCTTTCCAAGTAAATCAACGGATCATGCGCATAGGAATATTTTTTATACTGACTTTTTGTAGTGTAGTTGTATGGGGACAAGGTAAATCACCTAAATCCCCGGCTTCCGCTTCCTCCCTGCCCGCTTCTTTTCAGGAGGGGATCTCGTTTCGACTGATCGGTCCTTTTCGCGGCGGAAGAAGCGCCGCGGTGGCAGGAAGTTGCCAGGAGCGAAATACCTTTTATTTCGGTGGCGTGGGCGGTGGCGTTTGGAAGACCATCGACGGCGGCAGCAATTGGAAAAATATCAGTGATAAATTTTTTGGCGGAACGATCGGCGCCGTAGCCGTAGCGCCATCTGATGAAAGTATTTTATATGCCGGCGAGGGAGAAGGTACCATGCGCGGAAACGTGAGCGAAGGATTGGGCGGCATTTGGCGCAGTGACGATGGCGGAAAATCCTGGCGCAATTTGGGATTGAAGGATAGCCGTCACATCATCCGCATCATCATTCATCCCAAAAATCCGGACATCGTTTGGTTGGCGGTGATGGGACATTTATTTGGCCTCAACACCGAACGCGGCGTATACAAAACCACCGATGGAGGTAAAACCTGGAAGCGCACGTTATATGTGAATGAGCAGACGGGTTGCAGCGAGATCGTAATGGAGCCGGGGAACCCGAGTGTACTATATGCCGGTACCTGGCGTGTGATCCGTCAGCCACACGTGATGGAAAGTGGCGGGGAAGGAAGCGGCTTGTGGAAATCTACCGATGGGGGTGAAACCTGGACGAATATCACACAAAATAAAGGGTTGCCTAAAGGAACCTGGGGAATCGTTGGGGTAGCGGTGGCTCCCAGTAATACGGATAAGCTCTATGCCTTGATCGAAAATGAAAAAGGCGGTCTTTTTATGAGTACAGATGCGGGGAAGACGTGGACCTTGCAATCGAACGACAACAACATTCGACAACGCGCCTGGTACTATTCCCGCGTATATGTCGATCCAAAAAATGAAAACCGGGTGTATTGTCCCAATGTGGAATTCATGTTCAGTGTCGATGGCGGAAAATCCTTTAAACGGATCGGTACCCCGCACGGCGATCACCATGATCTTTGGATCGATCCCAAGGATCCGGCCCGTATGGTCGTTGCCGATGATGGCGGGGCGCAGGTGTCCTTCGACATGGGAGGCAATTGGAGTACCTACCTTAATCAACCCACGGTACAAGTGTATCGTTTGAGCACCGACAATGCCTTTCCGTATCGGATCCTCGGTGGGCAACAGGATAATAGTGCGTTTCGGATTCGCTCGCGCTCTTACGGATCTTCTATTGCCGGCGATGATTTTCAGGAAACCGCCGGAGGAGAGAGTGGCTATGTGATAGCAGATCCAACCGATCCGGATATTACCTATGGCGGAAGCTACATGGGATTTTTATCTCGGCTCGATCACCGCACACAGGAAACCCGATTGATCAATGTTTGGCCAGACGACGGCATCGGAGCTGGAGCCGATGTGCAGCGCTATCGGTTTCAGTGGAACTATCCCATCTTTTTTTCTCCGCACAATCCAAAACGGTTGTATGCGGCGGGGAATCATTTGTTCGTGACGGAGAACGAAGGTCGCTCTTGGCAACAGATCAGTCCGGACCTGACCACCAATGATAAAAGCCGGCAAGCACCGAGTGGTGGCGCCATTACCAAGGACAATACCGGGGTGGAATATTATTGCACCATTTTTACGGCGGAGGAAAGTGCTCTGGAGCCCGGGTTGTTGTGGACCGGCAGCGACGACGGACTTATACATCTAAGCCGCGACAACGGGAAAAGCTGGAGCAATGTTACGCCTGCAGGTATTCCCAAGTGGATGATGTGGAATTCGCTGGAAGTCGATCCGCATCAAAAAGGGGCTGCTTATTTTGTGGGAACCCGCTATAAGCTGGATGATTTTAGTCCGTATATCTACAAAACAGAGGACTATGGAAAAACCTGGAAGCGGATCGATATTGGAATCGACCGAATGCATTTTACTCGGACGCTTCGGGCCGATCGGACACGCAAAGGGCTGTTGTATGCAGGAACGGAGTATGGGTTATACATTAGTTATGATGACGGTAAGAACTGGATGTCATTTCAGTGTGATCTGCCGGTAAGTCCGGTTACCGATCTGGCCCTAAAGAACAACGACCTCATCGTGGGTACACAGGGAAGGAGTATTTATGTATTGGATGATCTTTCAGTCGTGCAACAATACGCCGATTCCGTTTTCAAGAAGTCCTGGTATGTATTTACCCCTGCAGCGGCCGTGCGCATGAACAGTGGTCGCGGGGGGTATGGAACAGCTGCTGCTGCCGGGCAGAATGCACCTAAAGGGATCGTGATTCCTTATTGGGTGGATGCATCCCTGGAGGCAAAGCCGATTCGCATCTCTTTATACGACGCCAACAAAAAATTCATCCGTCCCTTCGATTCCCAATCTGAAAAAGAGAAATTGGAGGTATCGGCCGGAATGAATCGTTTTGTCTGGAATCTGCAGTACCCGGATGCGGAGAAAGGTCCGGATGGATTGATCATCTGGAACGGGTTGGTTCGGGGGCCGCAGGCCATTCCCGGCACGTATACGGCCCGTTTTGTATTTGATAAGGATTCGGTAGATGTTCCGTTCACGCTCTTGCCCGATCCGAATTTCAAGACCACCTCCCAAGAGTACACGGCGCAACTTGATTTTCTTCTGAGTGCTCGTGATCTGTTCTCGGAGACGATGCTTGCCCTGAAACAGATCCGTACCGTTCGTTCTCAATTGGAGGAGAAGCGTAAACAATGGAAAGCCGATACCATCCCAGCGTTAAAGACATTGTTTGACACCACCCTGACCGAACTCACCCGAATCGAGGAGGCCTTGCATCAGACCAAGGCCAAAAGTGGTCAGGATGTGCTGAATTACCCTATCCGCCTAGATGATAAACTGAGTGGAATCTATAATCAGGTTCGAGCGGGTTCCGGCGGTGTGTCGAAACAGGCCCATGAGGCCTTTGAGGAAATCGGGGGTAAGATTCGGGTAGAACTGGCCAAGTTGAAAGCTGTGGAGACCCGACAGGTTCCGACTATCAATCAATTGGCGCTGGATTGGAAATTGCCCGCGATCAGTTGGTGATGCGACGGGTACGCGATTTCAGTAATTCAATCGCGTACTCTTTGCTGGGGTACATGTCGTGCAGATTGACCAAGTGATCGGCCAGCTTGTCGTATCGTTTGCCCATCAACCAAAGAAAGATGTGCAAGTAGTGAATGTCGTCAAATACAAAGATCTTGTCCTTGGCATATCGCTCGGTGTGTTTCAGGAACTCATGGGGGATCTCGGTGTAGTGAAGGGCCGGACGTTGATGATGTACTTCGTGATACCCGTCGTTCCAGCAGGTATGATTGTATTTGGTATTGATGCAGTTGATCGTATTCTCTTCCGGGTTGGCGGGGTCAATGAAAGCATGTTGTGCCCAATTGCCCAGCATCATCACGATCCGTGCAAAGAATAGCGGAAGCAGGAAAATAAATAGCGTGGCTTTCCAGTTGATGAACCAGAGTCCCACACAGATCAGATAAAAACTGATCTCGCCAACCGTGAGACGCATGTAAAATTTCTTGCGCTTGCGACTAAAGAAATACTGGAATGTTTCAACAAATCCAATCAGAATAAAACGCCCCACATAGGTTAAGAATCCGCCCAGGCTATCGCGTTGATAGCGCATGGTGGAGCTGGCATCGTCGTGGTCGTTGTTCTCTACGTGGTGCATGCCCATGTGGTGTACGAAATAGGTTTCCGGGGTGTGACCAAAAAAGGGGCAGACCACCCAGATGACATAGTTGTACAACCAGGTGTATTGTTTTTTGAAAAGCTTCCGGTGGCTGATGCAATGCAGCATCAGACCGAAGCGTCCCTTAAAATATAGTTGTGAGATATAGAAATACGGCGCGTAGAGTAACCACCAGTAGCCGCCGGATAGCAAGGGGGTAAACAGGAGGATTGCGATCGGAATTACCAGCAAGTGAATGCCCGTGAGCATGTGGATGAAGGGGAGGTCGCGTTCATCGCTCAGGTAGTTTAGCCAAAACTTTTCATAGCGGGTAAATTGTTCAGGCCGGCGGTAGACCGGATCCGTTAAAATGGGCAAGGCTCGCATGGGATGTATCGGATGTTGCCATCCGGACAGCTTTTTGTTTCCTGTTCAAATTAGGCAATTTCTCCTAAACCCATTACGATTGTTTAATCACTGGACGAACGCCGGTATTGGCGCCTCCATCCAGGCTCAAACTGACGGGTGAATTGGTTTTCCAGGCGCCGTGGGTGAAATCCGGTACATCGATGGAGTTGCCTCTCTTTTTGACCGAACGCTCACTGAGTGGTACAATCGAACTCCAGGCAGCCGCGTCGTACACGTCTTGATCCAGCGGCAAGCCATTGCGCAGGCAGTCGATCAAACGCCAATCCATAATGAAATCCATTCCGCCATGCCCGCCTACTTCCTTGGCAATGTTTCCAATATGTTTTACGATCGGGGGCGTGTATTTTTCTTCCATCTTGGTGAACTCTTCTTTGGAAATCGGGCTATGCCCGAAGGCGATTCGTTGCGGAGCGGGCCATTTCTGGGCCATGCCTTTGGTGCCGCTCAGCAAATGAATCCGGGAATAGGGGCGGGGGGTAGAAACATCGTGCTGGATCATCATCGTTTTTCCTTTCACGGTTCGGATCAGCGTGGTGTTCATATTGCCGCGGAAGGATTTTCCTTCCAAGGGTTTCCAGATCTCGTCTTCTTTTGCTTTCTCTGCGGCGAGTGCCGCCAAGGAGAAATCAGCAGTGCTGATACTGGTGAGGTATTCCATCCGATCGCCGCGGTTGATGTTGAAGCATTGCGCGATGGGACCGATGCCGTGCGTCGGATACAAACTTCCGTTTCGGTTTATATTTTCCTTCAATCGCCATTGATCGGCATATGCTTTTTTATTGAACAGCCAATCTTTGCTCAGGTCATGTATGTAGGCGCCTTCGGCATGCACCAATTCGCCGAACAATCCATTGCGCGCCATATTCAGGGTGAGCAGTTCAAAGAAATCATAGCAACAATTCTCCAGCATCATGCAGTGGCGCTGGGTTTTTTCGGAAGTTTCTACCAGGGACCAGCAATCTTCCAAGGTCTGAGCCGCGGGCACTTCTACGGCAGCGTGTTTACCGGCTTTCATGGCTCGTAACGCGATCGGGGTATGTAAATGCCAGGGGGTAGGCGTATATACCAGGTCCAGTTGCGCCTCATCGCAGAGTGCTTTCCAACCTTCTTCACCGGCATAGCCCACGGCTTTGGGTCGGCCCATTTTGATCAAGGTTTGTTGTGCCGCTTCGACGCGGTCGGGGTATTTGTCGCACAGGGCCACGATCTCTACGCCTTCGATATAGCTGAGTCGTTCTACGGCATCGCTCCCGCGCATGCCCAGTCCCACGACTCCCACTCGAACCACGTCCAATTTGGGAGCACCATATCCGCACATGTTAAAAGGTGCATTTGGAATGGGCGGGTGGTGGTCGGCCAAGGCGGCAAGGGCCGGATCGGCACTGGCTAGTAAGCTGGAGCCGGCAGCGAGTTGACGTAGGAATTTTCTTCTGTTGGTTGACATGGTGGATCGAATGAGTGGGGAAGATATCAAATATTCCCGCATGGATCCATCAGGGCTCGAGCAGATCGGATCGGCGTTGTTGCGTGCGTTGCAGGGATTGTTCGTGTCGCCATTCTTCGATGAGTCGGTGGTTACCGCTCATGAGCACTTCGGGTACTTTCCATCCGCGAAAATCCACCGGGCGAGTATAGACGGGCGGGGCGAGTAGGTTATCCTGAAAGGAATCAGTGAGCGCAGAGGTTTCGTCGTTTAATACGCCAGGAAGCAGCCGGCCAATGGCGTCCACGATGAGGGCCGCCGGGATCTCCCCGCCACTGAGTACAAAATCGCCAATGGAAATTTCCAGGGTAACAAAGTGATCGCGGATGCGTTGATCGATCCCTTTATAATGACCACAGATCAGGAGCAGATCGCCGCCCAGTGAAAGTTGGTTGGCCATTCCCTGATCAAAACGTTTGCCGTCGGGTGTGAGATAAATGATCTGGTCGTAGGTTCTTTGTTGGGAAAGTTCTTCGATGGCTTTTGCCAAGGGGTCGCACATCATGACCATGCCCGCGCCTCCTCCGTATTGATAATCGTCGACCTGTCCGTATTCATTCACGGCCCATTTCCTTAATTGGTGAACGGTTATACTAAGCAAGCCTTTCTCTTGGGCCCGCTTCATCATACTGTGGGCAAAAGGGCTTTCCAATAATTCCGGGAGCACGGTAAGGATGTCGATGTGCATGCGGCAAAGATACCGATCGGGTTATTATGCCTGGAATGAGAGACCCCCGGGGAACCGGGGGTCGGCCTTGAAACAAAAACCAACGATAGCTCCCGAAGGGCTGCCATCTGAATTTCACCTCTAACGCAAACGTAGTGGCAAAGGCTTATTGGTACAGACGATCGTCGTCAGAATGAGATTTGATTTTAATTAGTGTCTCCCTCTACAAATGAATCCAGGTCTCTTCGCTCTTTTTTGGTGGGGCGACCGACCTTGCTGGGACGTTTTCCGCTAAAAAAACTGGCTGCCTGATATTTCAAGCGCTCCAGTTCTTCGGGGGGAGTGATGTCTCGGTAATACTTAATAGCCAGTTCGTATTTCACGCGGGTTTGTAACAGTCCGGTTACCTTGATCCGCCATCGTTTCTGTTCGGTGCGCACTTCGTATTCATCGCCCAAGTGAACGTTCTTACCAGGTTTGGCGGCTTCATCCTGATACTTCACCTTTCCCTGATTACAGGCAAACGTGGCTGCGGCCCGTGTCTTGAACAACCGAATGGCCCAGAGATATTTATCGAGGCGCAGGCGGGAAGTCGATTCCATCGGTCAGCTCTCCGCGAAATATTTATGGAAATACGGAATGGTCTCGATCCCTTTGAAATAATTCTCCAAATTGTATTTCTCATTGGGCGAATGCAGGTTGTCGTTGTCCAACCCAAATCCCATGAACACGATCTTGATCCCCAATTCTTTTTCAAGGATCGAACAGATCGGAATACTGCCACCGCCTCGTACGGGAATGGGTGTTTTTCCGAAGGTGGTTTCAATGGCCTTGGCCGCCGCTTTGTATCCTTTTGAGTCAATCGGGGTCATATAAGGTTCTCCGCCGTGATGTAAAGAAGCCTTGACCATTACGCCGGCCGGAGCCTTCGATTGAAAATACTGCAAGAGTTTTTCGGTGATCTTTTCGGAGGACTGGTTCGGCACCAACCGGGCAGAGATCTTCGCATATGCTTTCGAAGGAAGAACGGTTTTTGCCCCTTCACCGGTATAGCCGCCCCAGATGCCGTTCACTTCGATGGTGGGACGAATACCAGTCCGCTCATACGTTGAATATCCTTTCTCTCCCCAAAGGGCCTGAATCCCCAATTCGCGCATGTATTCCTTCTCATCGAATGGGGCCCGGTTGATCAACGCACGCTCGTCGACACTGGCTTCCACTACGTCATCGTAGAACCCGGGAATGGTGATGTGGTTGTTTTCATCGTGGCAGCTGGCAATCATTTGAGCCAGAATGGTAATGGGATTGGCAACGGCGCCTCCGTAGGTGCCGCTGTGCAGGTCGCGGTTGGCACCGGTCACTTCCACTTCAATGTAACTGAGTCCGCGTACGCCTGTATCCAACGAAGGATTTTCCAAGCTCAGCATCGCACTGTCGCTGATCAAGATTACATCGGCTTTGAGTAGGGATTTATTGGCTGCTACGAAGGCTGCCAGATTCGGAGAGCCTACTTCCTCTTCGCCTTCGATCAAAAATTTGATGTTGGTGCAAAGCGAGTTGGTTTTATCCATCACTTCCAGTGCTTTCACGTGCATGTAAAATTGGCCTTTGTCATCGGCCGAGCCGCGGGCGAAAACCTTTCCGTCTTTGATCACGGGCTCAAACGGACCGCTGTGCCAGAGTTCCAGCGGTTCGGGCGGTTGTACGTCATAGTGACCATATACGAGCACCGTGGGTTTGGTGGGATCGATGATCCGTTCGCCATATACCACTGGATAGCCGGCGGTAGGCATGACCTCGGCGCGGGTGCAGCCGGCTGCGCGTAAACTTTTTTGTACGGCTTCGGCGCAACGGATCATGTCTGCTTTGTATTCCGATTTGGCACTGATGGAAGGGATGCGGAGCAGGTCCATCATCTCATTTAAAAAACGTTCTTGATGCTCTTGTTGGTAAGTTTTCCAGGCACTTGACATGTAAAATAAATTAGGAGTACGAAGATAAGAAGAAGCGGGTGTGTCGAATGAGGTTGGCTTACTCCTCCTGGCTCGGGGGATCGCTCAGGTTCGCGGCCTTGGTAAGGGATCGGCTGCCGTAGCGGTCTTTGAGTCCGTCTACTGCCTGATAGAGTTTGAGTTTGCCGGGTTGATTTTCGAATAGACTCATCTGCAGGGTAAAGGGGATCAGGTGGGAGAAGCGTACGCCCAGAAGTCGGATCGGTCGACCCGGTTCGCGGGCTTCGGTAAATAATTTTTTCACGTGCGCCAACAAGGTGTCGTCGAGTGCGGTATAGGGAATGGATTCTTGTTTGGATACGGTATCAAAATTGGAATAACGAATTTTAACCGTTACGCATCCGGTCAGTTTCTCTTCTTGTCGAAGCGCGTAGGCCGTTTTTTCGGTGAGCCGCACCAATTGCTGATGCAGGTATTCATCGTCTCGGTGATCTTCCGAAAACGTATTCTCGTGGCTGATGCTTTTTTGCTCCCAGTCGGTATACACGGTTGCCGAGCCAATGCCTTGTGCTTTTTGCCAAAGCGATTCGCCCTGCTGGCCGAGGATCTTTTTCAAGAATTCGATAGGGGTAGCGGCCAGCTCTGCGATGGTGCGGATGCCCCAGTTTTTTAATTCCAGTTCGGTTTGTTTGCCCACTCCATTTATTTTTTCGACGCCGAGCGGCCAAAGAAATTCTTTTTCTTTTCCGGGTTCAATTTCCAAAAAGCCATTGGGCTTGGCTTCGTTGGTTGCCATTTTGCTGATGAACCGCGCAGTGGATAGTCCGCCTGACATCGGCAATCCGGTTTCACGGATCACGGTTTCGCGGATCTCGCGGGCGAATTGACTTATTCCGAAAAACCGGTCCATCCCAGTGAGGTCCACATAAAATTCATCGATGCTCGCTTTTTCAAAGGCGGGTACCCGGTCGGCGATCAGGTCCGTTACCCAGGCAGAGTATTTGCTGTATTGATCGCGGCTGTGGTTGGTGACGATGGCATGCGGGCAAAGCTGCAGAGCTTTTTTCATGGGCATGGCCGAATGAATGCCAAAGGCACGGGCCTCGTAGCTACACGCGGCTACCACGCCTCGGTCGTAGCCGCCCACCAGCACCGGTTTTCCTTTGAGTGTGGGGTTGTTGCGGATCTCTACGGAAACAAAAAAAGAATCGAGATCAAAATGGGCGATATGGGAAAGCGAGGCAGGCATTTACTGCAGATAAATTTCGAGCAGTCCCTCTGGCAGCGTCACGTAAACAATTCGTTTTTTATGATCCACGCGGTTCAGCGAGTCCTCATGCAGGGGGATGAATACCTCTTTTCCCTCCATCTGCAATCGGCAAAGCAATTGATGAGGCTGTTCGATCAACTCCAGGATCTCGCCCAGATTTTTTTCTTCTTCGTAGACCTGATAGCCTAGGAGTTTGACAGGTGCGGAGCGGGGGACTTGTTTTTCAAATTCGGCTTCGGTTAGCCATACGGCGCGGCGGACCAGTCGCTGTGCGTTTTCACGGGTGTCGATGCCTTCTAATTTAATCAGGGTTTCTTGTTCGCTACGCGCCTGGGCTTTCTCAATGAACCAGGGGAGGAACTGATCTTTTTTTTCTTCAATAAACAACGCTTGGATACCGGTTAGTTTCGTGCGTTTTCCCAAGTTGTGTTGCAGGATCAGTTCGCCGTTCAGTCCGTGTGCGGCGGTGAATTTTCCGAGAGGCAGGTAGGTCGACATCGAGCCACAATTTCCGAATTATTCCTTTGGTAAAATGAAAAATCCCGACAGGTGTTGTCGGGATTTTTATGCGATATGCAACAGTATTATTCCGCTGCCGGAGCTTCCGCCTCGGCTTCGGGTGCAGCGGGTGCAGCCGGTGCTTCTTCGACTTTGCGGGCAACAGGAACGCGGGCAGCGGCACGGGCCGCTTTTTTCTTGCGGGCCGATTCTTCCTGGCGCTTTTTGAATTGAATTTCGTGTTCGGCGGTCCAGGTCGTGAATTTTTGCATAGCGGTCGCGTCATCGAACAGTCCCAGCGTTACCCCCCGAAGCAAATGCTTCAGATAAAGAACGCCTTTGAAACTGAGGATGCGACGAACCGTGTCGGTGGGGGTGGCGCCTTTGTTCAACCACTCCAACGCTTTTTGGCGATCCAATTGAATGGTAGCCGGGATGGTGAGGGGGTTGTAGGTACCTAATTTCTGGATGAACTTTCCATCGCGGGGGGCACGGGAATCGGCCACAACGATGAAGTAAAAGGGTCTTTTTTTGGACCCGTGTCTTTGCAGACGGATTTTGGCTGACATAAATAGAAATTTAACAGCGTTAACAATAAAGGTTTCCTGGTAAAAACCGGGCGACAAATATACAGTACAATCGGGGGATGGCGAAAAAAGATCAGCGCAGGCCGGGCAGGGAGGGGCCAAACTTGCCTAATTTGTTCATATTCTTCATCATACCGCGCATTTGCTCGAACTGTTTGAGGAATTGATTGAGCTCCTGGATATCCTTTCCGGCGCCTTTGGCGATCCGTTTTTTCCGGTTCCCATCCAGTAGATCCGGGTTGGCCCTCTCCGCCGGGGTCATGGAATTGATCAGGGCCTCGATCCCTTTAAAGGCATCGTCGCTGATCTCCAAGTCCTTGATCTTGCTGCCTACCCCTGGAATCATGCCCAATAGGTCCTTCATGTTGCCCATTTTTTTGATCTGTTCGAGTTGCATCTTGAAATCGGCAAAGTCGAATTGGTTCTTACGGATCTTGGATTCCAGTTTTTTAGCCTGGACTTCATCGAACTGGGCCTGGGCTTTTTCTACCAGCGAGGTAATGTCGCCCATGCCCAAGATGCGCTGTGCCATCCGGTCGGGGTAGAACACATCCAGGGTATCCATTTTCTCGCCGCGGCTTACGAATTTAATGGGCATGTTAACCGTGTATTGTACCGAAAGGGCCGCCCCTCCACGGGTATCGCCATCGAGCTTGGTGAGTACCACCCCGGTAAAATCGAGCCGGTCGTTGAAGGCCTTGGCGGTGTTAACGGCATCTTGCCCCGTCATACTATCCACAACAAATAAAATCTCCTGTGGGTTGACAGCGTTCTGGACATCAGCCACTTCCTTCATCAATACTTCGTCGATGGCCAGTCGGCCTGCGGTATCGATAATAACTACGTTTCGGTTCAGGGAACGGGCTTGCGCGACGGCCCGTTGGGCGATGCCCACGGGGTCGGTGCTGTCGGTTTCAATATGAACGGGCACGTCGATTTGCTCGCCCAGTACCCGAAGCTGCTCCATCGCTGCGGGGCGATACACATCTGCCGCTACGAGCAAGGGTTGAAGTGCTTTTTGTGATTTGAGGTAGAGGGCCAGTTTACCGGAAAAAGTGGTTTTTCCGCTTCCCTGCAGACCGGCGATCAGGATTACGGCCGGGTTTCCCTTGGCGTTGAACTCGGCGGCTTGTCCCCCCATCAAGGCCGTGAGCTCATCTTGAACGATCTTGGTCATCAACTGCCCGGGGGAAATGGCGTTCAGTACTTTTTGTCCGACTGCCTTTTCCTTCACCTTGTCAGTAAACTCTTTGGCGATCTTAAAATTCACATCCGCATCCACCAGGGCACGGCGGATGTCTTTGATGGTGGCCGCCACGTTGAGTTCCGTGATCCGGCCCTGTCCGCGCAGGTTCTTGAAGGCGGACTCCAGACGTTCTTGAAGACTATTAAACATAGGTAGAGGACCGCAAAGATAAGCAGCTCTGCGGCGCTGATGCCGGTCATGCAAGGGCCTAATCAAAAATTACCATAATTTTTTCTTGGTGGGGAGCAATTATTCTCTATTATTGCCCCAATCTCTACGGTTACATGAGCAAGCAACTTTTTACATTAGAATTTCCGGTGCGCTGTTCACCTGCGATCTTGTTTGAATTTCTTTCTTCACCCGCCGGGTTGTCGGAGTGGTTCGCCGATCAGGTAGATGAGCGGGATGGGATTTTTTATTTCAATTGGAATGGTTCCGTGGAAGCCGCGGAGGTCAAAGAGCGGGAAACGGATAAATTCGTTCGGTATCGTTGGCTCACGGCTCCGGCGGAGGAATACTTTGAAATGCGGATCGAAAAATCGGAGATCACCAACCAGACGATTTTGGTGATCAAGGATTTTGCGGATAAGAAGGATGTCAAAGATCAAACCCTTCTGTGGGATCACCAGATCAAGGACCTGTTTCACCGCTTGGGCAACTAGTCCTTGTTAATCTTCTCTTCTTTTTTCTGATTCTGTTTTCGCCCTAGGGCTTTGTTCTATTTTTGCCTAGTTCCGGCCATGCTGTTCAAAAAACTTGATATTCTGGTGATTCGGGCCTTCTTGGGTCCCTTCGCGGCTACCTTTTTTATCACCCTGCTGGTGCTGGTCATGCAGTTTTTTTGGCTTTACATAGATGATTTTGTTGGTAAGGGATTGGAACCCCGCGTGATCGCTGAGTTTATCTTGTATCAGAGTGCGGTGTTGGTACCCCTTGCCTTGCCTTTGTCGGTTTTGCTGTCCTCTTTGATGACTTTTGGCAGTTTGGGTGAATCGTTCGAATTGGTTGCAATAAAGTCGGCCGGTATTTCGCTCCTACGTTTCATGCGCCCGTTATTTTGGATCGCCGCGTTGATCAGTGGCGTTGCATTCGTGTTTTCAAATTATGTGATTCCCGTCGCCAATCTCAAATCACGTACCCTACTGGCCGATATCATTTACGCCAAACCTGCTTTCGATTTGAAAGAGGGTGTTTTTTATGATAAGATAAATGGCTATGCGATCAAGATTGGTAAAAAAGAATCCGATAGTTTGATCCGCGACGTGGTCATCTATGAGCAGGGAAACATTTTACAGGATAATTTTTTGATTGCCCGATCCGGCGTGATGCGGGTGACCGGAAACAAGCGGATCCTGGAGTTCAGGCTTCAAGACGGATGGCGATATCAAGAACGAGGGAACATGTATGAGCAGGGCAATACGGAATACGTACGGATTGGGTTTAAGGAATTCAACAAACAGTTCGACCTGAGCAGTCTGGGCTTCACCAACCGAACCGCCGACAGCGTGAATAAGAACAACGAGCGGATGTACAGCATGCGCCAATTGGAAAAAGCGATCGACTCCTTAAAGACCGACAATGCAAATGACCGGGCCCGATATGAGCGCGACATGTTTCAGCCCTTCACGTTCCCCAAATTGCAGGATTCCGCCGGAAAGCGCTACAACGATTCACTGGGCATTGCGCCCACTGGTTTGACTTCCTCAGATGCCTGGTTGCCCGATTCGGCAAGGGAATCCGTCACCAACCTGGCTCAAAACGCAGCCGTGTCGGTAAGAATCAGTGGCGAATCCATGGCTGCCACGATGAGAGAAAAGGAACGGGTGTATCGAAAGCATGTGATCGAATGGCATCGCAAGATCGTGCTGTCGCTTGCCTGTCTCGTACTGTTTCTCGTCGGCGCACCGCTGGGCTCCATCATCCGAAAAGGCGGATTGGGCACTCCGCTCATATTCGCCATTCTATTTTTTATGATCTATTATTTCACCAGCACCACCGGTGAAAAAATGGCTAAAGAGGATACGATTACTCCGCTGGCGGGCATGTGGCTGGCTTCCTCTGTACTGATTCCGGTCGGATTGTTTCTTACCTACAAAGCACTGAACGATGCTCCGTTGCTGAACAAGGAATTTTATGACCGGATGCGACAGAACTGGGGCAAACGCCTGCGAACCGGCCGATAAGAATTCGGATAGCTTTATTTTTACCGCGCGTCAAGTATCAACGTATATGAAAACAACCACTACCTGGGTAAGCGACCATCATTTCAACAGCCAGCAAGAAGGACAGGTTATTTCCATGGATGGAAACCTGAAAAACGGCATGAGTCCCAAAGCCCTCTTGCTCTCAGGGGTGGCTGGATGTTCGGGCGTGGATGTGGTGGATATCCTTCAAAAAATGCGCGTCCCTTTTTCCCAATTGGAAATAATTGCAGAAGTCGATCAAACCGATGAGCATCCGCGTGTATTCAAGGATATTTCCATTACCTATCGGCTCGATTTTGTTCCGGCCGATGAAGAAAAAGTACGCAAGGCCATTGATCTGTCGCTGGAAAAATACTGTGGCGTGGCCGCCATGCTGCGTAAGAATAGTCCGATCGTTTATACCCTCGAGCGCATTTGATCATTCGCCCCGCAACTTGCGCAGTTGTTGGAGCATCGCCCGCATGTCTTTGTGCAGGGGTGCTTCCAGTTCGATCCGGTTTCCGGCAAGGTCGTGAAAGCATATTCGATGGGCATGCAGGGCCAATCGTCCCATCAGGGGCCGTTCGGCTTCCTCTTTTTTGGATAGATTGAATTTCTTTTTGAGCGAGGATAAAAGGAACGGCTTGCCATCCCCATAGATCGGGTCGCAAACAATCGGATGACCCAGCTCCCGTGAATGGATCCGGATCTGATGGGTGCGTCCGGTCAGGATCCGGAATTGCAGAAGGGAGTAGCCCGGGAATCGATCGATCAGCACATATTCAGTGTGTGCTGATTTACCGTTTCGGTGAATGATCATGGTTCCTTTCTTGACAGGATGCTCCGCGATCGGGGCCTCGATCGTTCCGGTGGTCTGGCTTGGACAGCCCAACACGATCCCCAGATAAATTTTTTCTATCTCTCGGTTTTCGAACTGTGCGGAGAGGACTTGCTGTGCTTGCGGCGTACGGGCAAAGAGAATCAGTCCGCTGGTATCCCGGTCGATCCGGTGAACCGTGAAAATATCTCCGTAACGATCGGCCAGCCAGGTTTTGAGGGAGCGTTCTTTTCCCAACCGATCGGGAATGGAAAGGATGCCCGAGGGTTTGTCGAGGGCGATCCAGTCGGATTGCTCCGTCAGGATCCATTCGGATGCCCGATTCCAAGAGATGTCATTTTCCTTTTCCAAAGTATTTGAGGTCTCTTATTTCTTTTTCACTCAGAAATCGCCATTTGCCGCGGTCCACGTTTTTCTTGGTAAGACCGGCGAACACAACACGGTCCAATCCTTTTACATCATACCCAAAATGCTCAAACAGTCGACGAACGATCCGGTTCTTTCCGCTGTGGATCTCAACGCCGATCTGGGTTTTATCTTTTAGGTCGGCATAAGCTAGAACGTCCACGGTAGCCGGACCGTCCTCCAACACAACGCCTTTGAGCAGGGCATCAAAGTGGTTGCGTTCAAGCGGACGATTGAGTTGTACGTGATAAACTTTTTTGATCTCGTGGCTGGGGTGGGAGAGGGCTTGTGCCAGATCGCCATCGTTGGTCAATAACAATACCCCGGTGGTGTTTCGATCGAGCCGTCCCACCGGAAAGATCCGCTCCCGCGTGGCGAAGCGAACAATGTCCATTACGGTTTTTCTGTTTTGCGGATCGCGCAGCGTGGTGATGTAGTCCTTGGGTTTGTTCAAAAGGATATAGACAAAATCATGGGTAGGTTTGATGGGCTTGCCTTTGAATTTGACAACGTCGCCCGGCATCACCTTGTATCCGGGTTCGTTGATCGGTTTGCCATTGACCTGAACCACTCCGGCTCGCACCATTTCAGCTGCCTCGCGACGGGCAGCCACCCCCGCATGGGCCAGGTATTTGTTCAGGGGCATTTGTGCAGGGGCTTCCCGCTTCAACGGGGGGGTGCGGGTACCTGCAACGGGCGTTCCTTTTTTCTTTGCTTGGAAAAATGCTTCGCGCTCTTTGCGGGCCTCGCGTTTATCCTTTCGGATCTGCTCTTTTTTGGCGGCGCCCTTACGATAGTTGAAGTGGCTGAACCGATCCGAACCTCTTTTTTGCATGATTGCTGTTTTACAACAGGAAAGAACAAAGATAGTTGATGCAGCGGTCGTCCGTAAAAAATCCTCTAAACAAATAAGAGGATTTTAATCGGGTAACCTATAATTCTATTTTTATAATCGATCGTCTGCCGGTGGTGGTCTTTTTCCTTTTCGGCCCGGTCCGGGAGGCGGACCATCCTTCCGGAAGTGCCTTTCTTTCATTTTCTTTAACTGCTCGGTGGTCAAAATTTTCTCCAGGCTCTCTTTTTGTTCCTTTTTTAAATTTTGCATCGCCTCTTTCTTTTCTTTCACCGATAGAGATTTGTTTTCTTGGAGGGCTTGTACTTCTTTCTGCATCTTGGCCCGTTGCTTCTTAATTTTTTCAACCTGTTCGCTGGAAAGCCCCAACCGTTCTTTCATTCTCTCGATTTGTCGATTCCCGCGTTCCTCCCGAATCGTTTTGATCTTTTCTTTCTGCTCTTTTGTAAGTATGTTCTGCATGACCGATCGGTTCTCCTGACGTAGATTTTGCAAACGAGATTTCCATTCCTTCACCGTGATGTCTTCCTCTTTCCTCAGGGCTTTCATCTTTTTCCGAAAGGTTTCCCGCTGTTTACGAAACGCATCTCGTTGTTCGTCGGTTATACTCAGTTCTTCCCAGGGGATACCCGCCCCGGGGCCCATTCTACCTTTCCCATGATGGGGTGGGGGATCATCCGAGCGATCGTGCTTTTTTTGGGCGAAGGCTGTGCCAATGATGCCCACGGTTAAAAGCAATAAGGGGATTAGTTTTTTCATTTGTATGTTTTTTTGCCTTTTGGGCCATATACATACACAGACCTTGGCTGGATCCAAAGGTTTAACGGGTCTTGTTGGCCAACTGTCCGCAGGCCGCATCAATGTCCTTGCCCCGGCTTCGCCGCAGGCGCGCGTTGACACGATGTTTTTCCAGGTATTGCATAAATGCTTGTACTTTTTCCTCTTTTGGCTTTTGAAAATCGGCCTGATCGATCGGGTTGTATTCGATCAGGTTCACAAGATCGGCGGGTACCTGTCGGTAGAGTTTTATCAACTCATCGGCGTCGGCCAGCGAGTCGTTAAAATCTCGAAATAGAATGTATTCAAAGGTGATCTCATTGCCTGTCTTCTGATAAAAATCATTCAAGGCGGCTATTAGCGTCTGGATGTTATTGGTGTCGTTTATGGGCATGATCTCGTTTCGCTTGCGGTCGTTGGCAGCATGCAACGAGAGGGCCAGTTTGAATCGGACGCCGTCTTCTCCGAGCTGACGGATTCCTTTGGCCACGCCGGCCGTGGAAACGGTGATGCGGCGTGGACTCATCGCCAGTCCGTCTGGGGCCGTAATTCGCTCGATGGCTCTCATCACTTGTTTATAATTAAGCAAGGGCTCGCCCATGCCCATGAATACGATGTTGGTCAGTTTGCGTTCATATACTTTTTCGCATTCCTGGTTGATCCAGACCACCTCGTCGTAGATCTTGTCAAATTGTAAGTTTCGTTTTCGGTCCATGTATCCCGTTGCGCAAAATTTGCAGCTCAGCGAACATCCGATCTGAGAGGAAACGCAAGCGGTGAGGCGCGCTTCGGTGGGGATCAATACGCCTTCAACAAAATGGCCGTCCCAGGTCCGGAACCGGAATTTGCGTGTCCCATCTTCTGAGACCTGGATTTGGTCAACTTGCAGGGCCGGCAACGTGAACTGTTCCCCCAATTGTTGACGGAGCTCTTTGCTCAGATTGGTCATGTCGGCAAAATGCATGGCTTTTTTCTGCCAGATCCATTCGTAGAGTTGTTTGGCGCGGAACTTCGGTTGGCCAGCTTCTAGAAAATAAGCCTCGAGTTCGGCCAAGGTGCAGTGTCGAATGTTGTGTCCGGTTGGAAACATAAGTCGCAAAGATAACTCAGCCGCTACCGATTCCCGGGATTACATGATATTTGTAACAAATCTTTCCCATGCGAGCCGTATACGTAGTCGATGCCGTGCGAACCCCCATCGGAAAATTCGGTGGAGCCTTGAGCGCTTGGCGACCCGACGACCTGTTGGCCTATATCCTTCGCGCACTTCTGCACCGCAATGCATCGGTTGATCCGGCCCGCATCGAAGATGTGATCGCCGGGGCAGCCAATCAGTCGGGGGAGGACAACCGCAACGTGGCCCGTATGGCAGCGTTGTTGGCCGGACTGCCCACCAGTGTTCCGGGTACTACCGTCAACCGCCTTTGCGCCTCCGGCTTACAGGCCGTGATGGATGGCGCGCGACAGATCGCCTGCGGCGATGCCGAACTCATCATCGCCTCCGGCGTAGAGAGCATGACCCGTGCGCCGTTTGTGATGCCCAAGGCACCAGCGGCATTTGATCGACAAGCGCAGCTCTTCGACACCACATTAGGCTGGCGCTTCATCAATCCCCAACTCGCCGAAAAATATCCGCCTTTCACCATGGGAGAAACCGCTGAGAACGTGGCGCGGCAGTGGAATGTTTCCCGCGATCAGCAAGATACTTTTGCTTTTTCCTCGCAACAAAAATATTTCGCGGCCAAAGAAGCCGATCGATGGGCCGATGAGATCCAACCCGTAGAGCAGGTCAGTAAAGGAATGGTGAGTTGGTTCACCCACGATGAACATCCGCGGCAGACAACGATCGAAAAATTGGCTTCCCTCCAACCGGCTTTTGTGAAGGATGGTACCGTTACCGCGGGCAATGCTTCAGGCATCAACGACGGATCGGCGGCCCTGCTGCTGGCCAGTGAAGCAGCCCTGAAGGAATTTGGTCTGGAGCCACTTGGACGAATCGTTTCCATGGCCGTTGCTGGAGTCGATCCGGGCATCATGGGAATTGGTCCGGTTCCAGCCACTCAAAAGGCCCTGAAACGAGCCGGTCTTTCGCTGAACGATATTTCCTTGGTTGAACTCAACGAGGCCTTTGCGGCTCAATCGCTGGCCTGCATACACGACTTACAGTTGGATCCCTCGACGGTGAATGTCAATGGAGGCGCGATTGCGCTGGGACATCCACTCGGATGCAGTGGGGTTCGGCTTTCCGCTACCTTGCTGCATGAGATGAGGCGTTCTCATAAACGATACGGGTTGGCGACGATGTGTGTGGGCGTCGGGCAAGGAGCCACGGTGATTTACGAGCGGATGGCATCAAGCGATGCCGTAAAGTAATTTTTTAACCATGCGCCAATTGGTCATCACCGAAAGCCCGGCCAATAAAACAGCCGTTGCCCAAACACTGGGGTGAAGCCAGGAGGATAATTCCGGGCGGTTGAACATGATCACCTGATGAAACAGGTATTGCAATAGCTGGGTGAGTGCCATGGCAACCCCAATCACCAAAAAATAAACAGGAATAAAACGTCGGGCTACTTGCCGGCTAAGCCAATCGGGCCGATACCCGATGGTAAGCAGTAATTGTAAGTTATCCCGGCTGCGGGCTACCATCAATTGCAGATAGAATGAAAAGAGCAGCAGGGCAAGACCCACAACCAACACCCCAAAAACGCCCAACCCGGCGATCACCCCTTGCAAAATCTGCTTGGATCGACCAAAGGCGGTCTTTTCTTTGTTGATGCGATAGTTTTTTCGGGCCAGGAAATTTAAGAGGTCGGCACTGTTTGCGTCCTTGGTTTTGATATAAACGCGGGAGGCATTGGCGGAGGGAAGTCCCTCCAATTCGATATTCGCCCAATCCAAAAAAGATTTGGGAACCAGCAGGGAGTTGATCCGGTCGGAGAAGGCAACGATCTGACCCCGGTAAACCTGTTCTCCTTTTTGTCCCTCGCAACGCAATCCAATGATCACATTCGAAGCGGTCTCCATTGATAAATGCGGCAGTCCATAACTAGGCGCGAACACGTTGTACATCTCCAGAAAATCCGAAGAGAAGATCAACGGCACAATGGGTTGTCCGGGTTTCCAGTCAAATCCCGGTGGAACCGTATCGATAAAATCCGTTTCGAGTGCTTCTAAAAATATATCAGAGGCGAAGGGGATCTGGTCGCCCGCGGTGGCCACAACCTCAAATCGGTTGGAGATCAAGGGGGCAACACCCTGTATGAATGGTTGTTGGCGGAGGATGTCGAGGTCAGTGGGACTGAACCGATTGTCGAGTCCCATGTTGTCATTCGTGATCTGTTTGGTTACGGAGATATAATCGAATCCATTTTTTCGTATGCTGGTTTGTTTGACCAGGGCTTGTATATCGATGAATAATTGCAAGGACAGCAACAGCAGCAAGACACCGATACCTAATCCGATATATGAAAACCAGCGCGAAGAGGACCACTCACCGGTGAGCAGCAGAGGTTTGATGATATGGAAAGCGGGTTGTTTCATGCCTGCAATCGGAGTAGGCGGGTGCGGGGGTAATGCGGTACGATCTCCAGGTCGGACAACAACAAGGCCGCTCCTTGTCGATCTGATTCTTCCAAAATAAGATCCATTGCCTTGCGGGCATTGGCATCGTCGAGGTGACTAAAGGGTTCATCGAGCAGGAGCCAGCGAAAAGGTTGCAGCAGGGCTCGGATGACCGAGGCACGTTGTTGCTCTCCGTACGAACACAGTTTTGCAGGCGTATCGAGCCGATGATCAATACCCAGACGTCTGGCCCATTCGTCGATCAGGGATTCGGGGTGATGATCGGTGAGTTGGCGTTTGATCTCAAAGTTGGCCCGCAGGGTGGGTTCAGTAAACAAGCGCATGTCTTGAAACACGATGGCAAGTTTTTCTCGACGGAGGTCGGCCAACGTATCTGGATTCATCGAGCGCAGGTCAACTTCTTCGTATCGGACGGAACCCACATATTCTTTTCTCAATCCAAATAGAAAATGCGTCAACGATGTTTTTCCGCTGCCCGAGGGCGCTTGGATTTGAATCCGTTCGCCCGGCTCTACTTCGATGCGTTGTAGCCAAACTTCCGATCGTTCACAAGTGGATGGATCGAAGTAGGTGGGTCGTATGCGATCGATCTGAAGCATGCGTTAATGAAAACACCACCGCCGTTGAGGCGGTGGTGTTTTCGATCATTTTCTTTTGGGGGCGGGTACGGGTACGGGTTCGGGTATTGTTTCCCGCTGCTCATTTTCTTGGATCAGCGTGACTATTTTACCGAGGTATTGGTTGAGGGATTGCAGGCTGTTTTTGTTGCTCTCTCCCAGCGTGATCTTTATTTGGTTAGTAGAAGCCCCCTTGCTAAACGTTCCTCCGGTTAAGGTTAATTCTTTCCAGAATGTTTGGGACAATTCCATTGCTTGTTTCCCTAACGGGTCTTCTTCTGCCACTGCCTGGCCACCTTTGAAGAGGGAGGAGAGATTTACGTAGAGTCCGATGGGATGACCTTTAATGCGGTCAATAAAGGCATGATTTGTTTTGGCAGCTGCATATTTATTTACTTGTGTGGAATCGTTGCCGGCCAAAAACCACTTATCTCGGATTTGATAGGGAATCTTCAGGGACTTATCCGTTTCCCCTCCAATCAGGGAGGGCAGCATTGTTTTGAATAGGTCTATCATTTTATCGAACGACTTACGTTCTTTTACTTCTGCTCCGAACAGCAGTTTTCCATCCATTTCGGTAGTGGAGTCTGTGATCACCTCTTTCCCCGATCGTTTGGCTGTCTGGTAAACTTTTTTCACGTTAAAATCACTCAGCGTCAGGAATAAGTTGCCTCCGTTCCCTTTGATGAAGTCGTCGAGGCTAAATCCTGCATTCTGTAAGAACATATTGGCCAAGCCATCAAAACCCAGCAGGGTCAATAATGCTTTCACTCCGGCGGGCGGGTAGTTTATTGCCAGCGCCAGATTCACCTCTCCAGCGGGTATGTTTTGGAGGGAGGTTTCATCGAACGGGGTCATTTTGTATTTTTCATACAAGTCCTCCAGCTGCTGACTCGCATATCCCTTTGTCGATACATCGATCGAACCGTCGTTGAATTGGACGGTTGCGGTCGAGATGTTTCCGTCGATCAGTGCATTCACCTTTGATAAGGAAAGTAGACTACTGTTGAGGGAGTTTCCATACATCTTACCCAGGTTAAACCAGAAATGAACATCCCCCTTGGTATCCATCAGCTCGTCAAACTTGTCGTCTTCACTAAGTTTTTGGCTGGCTTTCAGGTCTTTTATTTCCTGAGCGATCACGAGTAAGTCATTGGCGGTGAAGGCAAATTCTTCCTCGGGCACTTCTTCCATTCCTCCGTCCAATGGATTGGTGGAGGAATTGATCTCTCGGGTCAACTCCGAGGCATCGTTCAGGAGCATGATTTTCTTCTCATCCCATATCAACAAGGAGTTGCCATCAATTATATAAGAGTTGGATCCTTTTTTGTTGATGGTGAATTTTTTACTTGATTTTTTCATCAAGGATTCCAGTTTCGCTGCGTCGGAAAGGTCCCATACCATCGCTTGGTAGGCACCCTTTCCCTTGTTCACAACAAACAACCATCCATCCCCGGCAATGTCTAACCCGGTCTCCGTTGGGTCTTTCAGCAGTTTGTTGGCAAAGGAATCGAATCCACTCTCTGACTGTGCCACTTGAAACCATTTGCTTTGATAAACCGCTGGCCAGGGTAATTTTTCATTGATGTTCTTGCCGTCGATGTGTAAGACCAACGCAGCGTCGAGGGGAATATCGAGATCCTTCTTGGAGGAGCAAGAGGACAACAGGAGCAAGGAAGATAGCAGGCATGCGAGCCCGTACAAGATTTTTCTCATCATATGGTAAGAGTTTAAAATTAAAGCTGGATATTCAAAAATTCAGCGTGGTTGAGCGTTTGTTGAGTGCCTGTCTGAAGGTTTTTAAGTTGAATCGTTTGATTTTGCATCTCCGATTCTCCGAGGATTGCCACGTACAGAAATCCTTTCTTTTCGGCGTATTTAAATTGTTTGTCAAGTTTAACCGGTTCGGGATACATATCGGCTGAAATGCCTTTGTTTCTTAATTCCTGCATTAGGGCGAAGGTAACCGCTGATTCTGTTATACCCAGGTTAAAGAACAGGACCCGAGGCGGTTCGGTTATGTTTATGGGGAACAGGTCAAGCGCCTCCATCACATCATAGATTCTATCGACGCCAAACGAGATGCCTACGCCGGGTATGTTGGGTACGCCGAACAGTCCGGTTAGGTCGTCGTACCGACCGCCGCCTCCAATGCTTCCCATCGAAGCGGAAGCCGGGGCCTTTACTTCGAAGATGAGGCCGGTGTAGTAGTTCAATCCCCGCGCAAGCGTGGGGTCGATCCGAAAAGCAACGGGCTGATCGGACAGGTATCTCATCCACTCCCGCAGAGCAGCCAGACCGGCTCTACCATCTGCGAGATGTCCGAGCAGGGAGTCCAATTGTCTCAGTACGGTTTCTGCATTTCCTTGAACTGACAGATATTGGTGGATTTGTTCGATGGCGGAAGCGGGGAGTTGTTTTTGTTCCAACTCGAGTTTTACTTTTTCCCAACCGATCTTATCAAGTTTATCGATGGCGACGGTGATGGGCAGGAGCCAATCTCGGTTTCCGCAAAGTTCAGCCAAGGCCAGCAGCAGGGAGCGGTGGTTGACCTGCAATTGATATCCAGCTAGTTTCAGTTCGGTAAAAACGTCGTGATACAGACAGGCTAATTCCGCTTCGTACAAGAGTGAGCGACTTCCCACCACGTCGGCATCGCACTGATAAAACTCTCGGTAGCGTCCTTTTTGGGGGCGATCGGCCCGCCAAACCGGTTGGATCTGGTAGCGCTTGAATGGAAAGGTGAGTTGTCCGTGATTCATGGCTACATACCGGGCGAACGGAATCGTTAGGTCGTATTTCAATGCCCGCTCGGTCAGGTCAACGCTGTTTTTTCCTTGGAGAACCGTATCAAATGCGGCGCGCAGTTTCTTTTCCTTATCTGGATGATCCAATCCGTTATTTAGGATCTTAAAAATTAGTTTATCGCCCTCGTCCCCATACTTACCCATCAAGGTCTCCAGGTTCTCGAAGGCCGGCGTTTCCAGTGGTTGGTATCCGTATCGTTGAAAGGCGGAACGGATCGTATCGAGGATATAGCTGCGTTTTCGAACCACATCTGGTCCGAAATCCCGGGTGCCGGCAGGTAAGCAGGGTTTGCTCATGCTTTTTTCAAATGGTTTTGGATGAGGGCGGCACAAACTTGGTCGAGTAATGTGAAGGTGTGATGAAAATCGGCTTCCGTCCCATAATAAGGATCCGGCACATTTTCATTTTGTCCCGGATGAAGTTCATTCAGGAGTAACCTGACCTGTGCCGGGTTAAATCGGTCCCCTAAAATTTTTTCGATTCCGACCAGTACATCCGTGGCCAGCGCAAAGATCAAATCAAAACGGTCCACATCTTCAGGAACAATCTGTCGGGCGCGTTGGGCACTGATGTCGATCCCATTGGCTTTTGCTGCTTTTTGAGAATCGGGATGCGGGGGGGATCCGGCATGATAATTCAGGGTGCCTGCACTGTCTACCGTCCAGTCCAGTCCCGCCGCTTGGATCTGGCGGCGCAGAATCCCCTCGGCCAGCGGGCTGCGGCAAATATTTCCCAGGCATACCATTAAAATGCGCATGAAACAAAGGTACGTTTTCAAGCGGCTCAGGGGAAACCGGTGGACTTGTGCCTTTTTACCGAAATGGCGTCTTTTAGGTGCTTCCCTGATGCACCTTCGCGTATCCGCTCAGAAAATTAACTAATTTGCCCGGCCCAACTTTTACCCCCTGTGTGATATGAATACCAACCGTTCTCGCCCCCCGTTGACGATTCGAAGCGTGATCGATTACCTGATGAGTGCGATCATAGGGTTTGTTGGACTTTTTTTCCTGCTTCGGGGAAAATTCCCTGGACTACCCGTCAATAAGTACTTGGGCGAGCCCGATTCAACAGATTGGCTGTTTGGCGCACTCTGTATCGTGTATTCGATTTGGAGAGGGGTTCGGGCGAGCCGAAAATCTACTGTTTCATGAATTTTAGGGTTCGTTCCTTATGGGTTATAGTATTGTTGGCTGGGCTTCTATCCTGCCAGCAACGTTCAACTGTTCCGGTGCCGACCGATACCCCCGAGCAAGGTTCTATTTGGATCAGTGCTGATGAGAGCTTTCGTCCCGTTGTCGAAGAATTAGTACAGGTATATCAGTCAATACACCCTCAAACTCATATTCAGGTCCAATACAAACCCGAGGCCGATTGTTTCCAAGATTTGTTGGTGGATAGCATTCGGATGGTGATTGTGGCCAGAAGACCTTCCCCAGCGGAAAAAAAATGGCTAACGGATTCAATCGGCGGCTTGAATAAAAGTCGCGCCGTAGCCAGAGATGGGGTGGCCGTGATTGCCCATCCCAGCCAGAAAAAATTAGTTTGGACCAAAAATGAGCTGCGGGAACTGCTCAGCGGAAAAATTAATAATACTTTAATACCGGTTGTAGATGGACTCAAAGCAACCTCCACGGTCCGTTTTCTCATCGATACGTTACTGAAGGGCGAACCCCCTTCTCCCCAATTAATGGCCGCCCGCACCAGTCAAGCTGTAATCGAATACGTCGCCGATCACCCCAATGTAATTGGATTTGTAGGCGTGAGCTGGATCGGTAACCGAGAAGATTCCCTGCAACGGATCTGGCAACCACGCGTAAAAATGCTTCAAGTGGTGAATGATCAGTTCCCTACCTACCATTTTTTGCCTGATCAATTTAACATTCACACCCAGATGTACCCCCTAACCCGCGACATCATCTATCTGCTACGAGAGAAACAGGAGGGGTTGGGAACCGGTTTGGCCAGGTTCATGGAATCGGAGGGGGGGCAGCTTATTTTCAAACGCGCCTATTTGGCACCTTTGTTAAAAGATTTTGACTTCCGACCTGTGCAATTGCGAGAGTAATCAAATCAATATATTTACACCAACAACATTCGACTATGATGCGCTTGATCCTGGCCTTCTTACTGCCTGCTACCTTGATGAGCTCATTTGTATCCGCCCAAACCATCCAGGAAGGGAAGGAACATGTATTCGCCATGCGTACCGCTTCGGCCATTGCCCATTTTGAAAAAATGGTAAAGACAAATCCGGCCGATGCCGAGGCCGTGTATTGGTTGGGTCAATCCTACCTCGAATCCGATGAGTCCTCGGCCCAGCGGTTGGAACAAGCGCGCTCCGTGTATGCCAGCGGACTCCCTGCCACCGGAAATGCTGCTTTGGTTAAAGTAGGGATGGGGCATGTGGAGCTGTTAAGCGGACAAGTGGAAACCGCCCGTCAATATTTCGATGCTTGCCTCGTCGCTACCAAGGATAAGAAGGGAAATAATAACCCCGCCATCGCCTATGCCGTTGGCCGGGCCATCCACGATGCCGAGAAAGCCGATTTTGTGATGGGCGTTACGCTGCTTGAGGCAGCTACGAAGTTTATGGAAGAGGCTAAGCCCCGAATTCCTCAGAGTCCCGAAATGTGGGTATTGCTCGGCAATCTGTATCGAAAAGCATACCCGGGGGAGAGCGGAAATCAGGCATTCACCTGCTACTCCAAAGCACTAGAAATCGACTCCACCTTCGGGGCAGCCTATTTACGTAGATCCCGGATGGCGGAGAAAGCACAGGATTATGAATTGCAAAAAGCCCTGCTCGATCGGGCAGTAGCAAAAAACCCAACCTTTTCGGCTGCCTATTACGACCTATATTACTACTATCTGTATCGCCTGAAGCTAACCGAAGCCGAAGAGCAACTGAATAAATACATCAACAGCAAGCCCGTAAAGGAATTGCAAGATGAGTTTCTCTACGCTCAGCTATGTTGGAAGAAAACCGATTATGATTGTGCGATCAGCAAAACAGAAAAACTGACTGAACAGCAAGGGGTGAAAACAAAACCCAAGGCTTTTCGCTTGTTGGCCGATGCCTATTATCAGCGCGGATTGTTGATGCTCAAGCGCGGTGATAACGGGGCGGCGGCTGGTGATTTCTCCCAGGCAAAGAGAAATAGCGATGAGTTTATGAGTCGCAAAACGACCGACGACTACATTCCCTTTGATCACAAGTTGCGCGCCGATATTCTGTCCAAGACAGGGGGAAATAAACAAGAAATCCTGGATAATTACCTGACCGGGGCATCGCTCGACACGGTTGTCAGCGGGAAATTGGAGTTTCTTAAACAAGGACAAGCCTACTTCAAGGAAAATAAGATTCGGGATATGGAAGCGGCCATCATTGAGCAAATCCTCCTGATTAAGCCCAAACCCACGATCAATGACTATTTTGATCTCACCCTAGCCTATTATTTTTCGAATGGGTACGATCGTTCCCGGGGGACTGCCAAAAAAATGATCGAAAAATTCCCGGAACAGATTTATGGATATGAATGGTCGTTCAACAGCGCCATCGCGGTCGACACGGTAAGAAAAGATAGCATTGCGGTGCCAGATGCCTTACAATTGAATGAGTTTAGTGCCGGCGACACCGTCAAGTTTCGGAAACAATATGTCAGTTCCACGCGCTACTTAGCAGCTTATTACATCAACGATGCGAAAGATAAAGAGAAGGCGCTGGTATATTTCAGGAAATGGTTGGCGGTTGACCCAGCCAATGCGGCTACGATCCAGGGGTATATCGACCAGATCGAGCGGATGGCGCCAACCCCCAAGTCGGGGGGAGGGACAACCCCGACCCGAACCGGTTCCGGGACTTTTCCGCGTCCGGAGGCCCGAAAGCCTTAGCCTCATTTCGATTGGCCGGTTTGGGAATTTTTAACGCTGAAATATTGCGCTTGCCATCGTATTTTTGCGGCCGATTAGCGGCATATGCATCCATATCTTTTGTTTCAAACCGCCGACACCACGGCTTCCTATTTTCCACTTGTTCTGCAAGTGTTGATTGCTGTTGGGTTAGTTGCGTTCCTGATGGCCGCTACACATTGGCTTGGCCCCAAGCGCCGCACCAGTGACAAGCTCCAAAATTTCACCTCCGGCATCGATACCCATGGCGATGCCCGCCAACCCATGGCCATCAAATATTTTTTGACCGCCATTCTCTTTGTGCTGTTCGATGTGGAGGTCATCTTCTTCTATCCCTACGCCGTGAATTTTCGAGAACTGGGGTGGGATGGCTTCTGGGCCGTATTGCTTTTCGTTGGGTTTTTTCTCTGCGGATTCCTCTATATCATCCGCAAAGGAGCCTTGAATTGGGAGGAGTAAATAATACCGATGACGAATCCCGGTTCGTCATCCAAACAATAAAACGGTTGGATCATGTCACGTCCTGTTTCGTATAACCTGGTGCAAAAGCCGCTTGAGTCCGACTTGAGCATGGCCGAGTTGCCCGAAGTACATATGGGAGACGGATTTTTTGCCACTTCCCTCAGTAAAGTCGTGGGACTGGCCCGCAAAAACTCCATCTGGCCCTTGCCCTTCGCTACCTCTTGTTGCGGGATTGAATTCATGGCCACCATGGGTTCACATTACGATCTTTCCCGCTTTGGATCCGAGCGCGTGGGGTTCTCGCCTCGTCAGTGCGATCTGTTGATGGTGATGGGAACCATCGCCAAGAAAATGGGTCCCGTCGTTAAACAAGTCTATCTCCAAATGGCCGAACCCCGCTGGGTGATCGCCGTAGGTGCCTGCGCCAGCAGCGGCGGCATATTCGATACCTACTCTGTCGTGCAAGGCATCGATCAGGTGATCCCGGTAGATGTATATGTGCCGGGCTGCCCGCCCCGCCCCGAAGCCATTATCGATGGCGTGATGCGGATCCAGGACCTGGTCGAAAAAGAAAGCATCCGTCGCCGCGACAGCGATCAATACCGCGCGTTGCTGGAAAGCTACGGAATCCAATAATCCATCCATGACCCTGACCAACGAATACATACAAGCACAACTTCAAGAGAAATTCGGCGAACAAGTCGGATCCTTTGAAACGCCTTATGGAATGCTCACGTTCGAAGCGCCCAAGGACATCAACCTGAAGGTGCTCAACTTCCTGTACGATGAACCCACACTCCAGTTTCGTTTTCTGACCGATCTGACCGCCGTTCATTATCCCGATCAGCCCGGTCGCGAACTGGCCGTGGTGTATCACTTGCATAACCTCTCTGCAAATGTTCGGATCCGGTTCAAGGTGTTCACCAACATCCAAACGCCGGATGTGTATACGGCTACCGGATTATTCGCGGCCGCCAACTGGATGGAACGAGAGACCTATGATTTCTTCGGCGTGAATTTTGTGGGTCACCCCAACCTCAAGCGCATTTTGAATGTGGATGAGATGGATTATTTCCCGCTTCGAAAAGAATATCCGCTGGAAGATCAAACCCGAATTGACAAAGATGACGCGATGTTCGGTCGCGGCTAAAGGATCAATATGAAGGATCAACACATCAAGCTTCCGCAGGGAAGCATCGAAAAGACCACCACCACGCTGAACCTGGGTCCCACCCACCCGGCCACGCACGGCGTGATGCAAAACATCCTGGAACTGGATGGCGAGCGCGTGGTCTCTACCGAACAAACCATCGGCTACATTCACCGCGCCTTCGAAAAACTCGCCGAACGCCGTCCCCTTTACCAGATCACCACCCTCACCGACCGCCTCAATTACTGCTCTTCCCCCATCAACAACATGGGTTGGCACCTGACCTGCGAAAAACTGCTGGGGGTACAAACACCCAAGCGCGTCGATTATCTCCGGGTCATCATCATGGAGCTGGCCCGCATCTCCGACCACCTGATCTGTAACTCGATCGTGGGCGTGGATGCCGGCGCTTACACCGGTTTCCTCTACGTGATGCAATACCGCGAACTCATCTATGAGATCTATGAAGAGGTCTGCGGCGCCCGACTCACCACCAACATGGGTCGCATCGGCGGCTTCGAACGGAATTTCAGCAACACCGCATTCGAGAAGATCGAAAAATTCCTCAAAGAATATCCCGAAGTACTCAAAGAGTTTGAAGACCTGTTTATTCGCAACCGCATTTTCATGGATCGTACGCAGGGCACCGGCGGCATCTCGGCGGAGCGCGCCCTGAATTATGGGTTCACCGGACCCAACCTGCGCGCGGCCGGAGTGGATTACGACCTGCGCGTGCATCAACCGTACAGCAGCTACGAAGATTTTCAATTCAATATTCCGGTGGGCAACACCGGCGACAATTACGACCGCTGGTTGGTTCGCCAACGCGAAATGTGGGAAAGCCTGAGCATCATCGAACAAGCCTATCGAAAAGTACAGGATTTCAAAGGCAAAGACGCAGAGGTCTATCACGCCGATGCACCCGCCTATTACCTGCCCGAGAAAGCCGACGTCTATACGAAGATGGAAGCACTCATCTATCACTTCAAGATTGTGATGGGTGAAACCGAGATCCCAAAAGGAGAAGTGTATCAGGCAGTAGAAGGGGGCAACGGGGAATTGGGATTCTATCTCATCAGCGACGGCGGCCGTACGCCGTACCGGTTGCACTTCCGTCGCCCTTGCTTTGTTTACTACCAAGCCTATGAAGAACTGATCAAAGGATCCATGCTCAGCGATGCGATCATGACCATGAGTAGTTTGAATTTAATCGCCGGAGAATTGGATGCTTGATAAATGAATGAACCCATGCCTGTTCAATTTTCAGATACAACACTCGCCGAAGTAAAAAAACTGGTGGCCCGCTATCCCGATGGGAAGCACAAAAGTGCATTGCTTCCGGTCCTGCACCTGGCGCAAGATGAATTTGGCGGATGGCTGTCGCTCGAAACGCTCGACTACGTGGCTTCCGTCCTGAACCTGTCGCCGATCGAAGTGTATGAAGTGGCCACGTTCTACTCAATGTATAACCTCAAGCCAGTTGGAAAAAATGTATTCGAGGTTTGTCAGACCGGTCCCTGTATGCTGAACGGCAGCGACGAGATCATTGCCTATATCCGGGAAAAATTGGGGATCGGTCCGGGACAGACTACTGCCGACGGACTCTTCACCTTAAAAACAGTGGAATGCCTGGGCGCCTGTGGCTATGCGCCCATGATGCAAATGGGAAAACATTATCGTGAACACCTGACCCGCGAAAAAGTGGATCAGATCATTGCTGAAAGCAGAAAGTAACCGAATGGGAAGAAAATTATTATTGGAAAAAGCGCACGTAGAGAACATCCGTCTCTATGAGGTCTACCGCCGCGAAGGCGGTTACCGCAGCGTGGAAAAGGCACTGAAATCGATGAGTCCCGATCAGGTCACCGATGAAGTGAAGAAAAGCGGCCTGCGCGGAAGAGGCGGAGCCGGCTTCCCCACCGGAATGAAATGGGGCTTTTTGGCAAAACCCGCCGGTGTGCCCCGCTATCTGGTCGTAAATGCCGACGAATCCGAGCCGGGAACCTTCAAGGATCGCTATCTGATGGAATTCATCCCTCATCTACTGATCGAAGGGATGATCACTTCTTCATACGCACTTGGATCCAATAATTCGTACATCTACATCCGCGGAGAATATGCGTGGATCGTTGACATTCTCGAACAAGCCATCGCAGAAGCCCGGCAGCACGGTTGGCTCGGAAAAAATATTTTGGGTAGCGGATTTGATTGTGAGATCCATGTGCAACGCGGTGCCGGTGCTTACATCTGCGGAGAAGAAACTGCCTTGTTGGAGTCACTTGAAGGAAAACGCGGCAATCCGCGGATCAAACCGCCTTTCCCGGCGGTGAAGGGACTGTGGGATTGCCCCACCGTCGTCAACAACGTTGAAACCATTACGGCCGTCGTTCCCATCCTCAACGACGGTGGAGAGGAATATGCCAAGATCGGCATCGGCAAATCGACCGGTACCAAACTTATCTCGGCTTGCGGAAACATCAATAAGCCCGGCGTATATGAGATCGACATGACGATCTCGGTGGAGGAATTTATTTATAGCGACGAGTATTGTGGGGGCATTCCAAACGGACGAAAACTGAAAGCATGCATTCCCGGCGGTTCTTCTGTTCCGATCCTTCCGGCAAATCTTTTATTGAAGACAGCCAAGGGAGAAACCCGCATGATGACCTACGAGAGCTTGGCTGATGGCGGTTTTACCTCCGGCTCTATGATGGGCTCGGGCGGATTCATTGTGCTCGATGACCGTCAGTGCGTGGTTCGGCATACTTACACCTTGGCTCGTTTTTATCGGCACGAGAGTTGCGGGCAATGTTCGCCCTGCCGCGAAGGAACGGGGTGGATGGAAAAGATCCTGTGGAATATTGAAACGGGGAAAGGAAAGATGAGTGACATCGATCTGCTCTGGGATATTCAGCGAAAGATCGAAGGCAATACGATTTGTCCGCTCGGCGATGCAGCCGCTTGGCCCGTTGCCGCGGCGATCCGGCATTTCCGGGATGAATTTGAGTGGCACGTAAATTTTCCGCAGGAAGCACAAACCCGCAATTTCGGGTTGGCGCATTATGCGGATGCGTTGGAACTGACCGTATAAAGAAAGTATTATGGCTGAACAAACCAATAAACCTGCGAACCTGAAAGTCACCATCGATAACATTACCGTCGACGTGGCTCCGGGTACCACGATCCTCCAGGCGGCTCGTCAGATCGGAGGCGATGTAACCCCACCGGCCATGTGCTTTTACAGCAAACTAGAAGGGAGTGGTGGAAAATGCCGGACCTGCTTGGTCGAGGTAGCCGCTGGCTCCGCAGCCGATCCGCGCTCGATGCCTAAGTTGGTGGCTTCTTGTCGCACGCCCATCGCCGATGGCATGGTGGTGAAAAATATCACCAGCGATCGCGTGCAAGAAGCGCGTGCCGGGGTGGTGGAGTTTTTGTTGGTGAATCATCCGTTGGATTGTCCCGTTTGCGACCAAGCCGGGGAATGTCATTTGCAAGATCTCGGCTATGAACACGGAAAGGAAGGAACCCGATATGAGTTTAACCGAAGAACGTTTGAGCCGGAGGATATTGGTCCCTATATCCAGCTCCACATGAACCGATGCATTCTCTGTTATCGGTGTACCTACGTGGCCGATCAGCTAACCGACAACCGGGTGCACGGGGTGTTGGACCGCGGCGATCATGCCAATATCTCTACGCATATCTCCAAGGCGATCGACAATAATTTTTGTGGCAACATGATTGATGTGTGTCCGGTAGGTGCCTTAACCGACAAGACTTTCCGGTTCAAGAACAGGGTTTGGTTTACCAAACCCATGGAAGCGCATCGCGACTGCGATCAGTGTTGCGGAAAAGTAACGATTTGGCAACGCGGAGAGGATGTGCTGCGCGTAACGGCGCGTAAGGACGAATGGGGCGAAGTGCAATCCTTCGACGGTAAACCCGGTTGGATCTGCAACACTTGTCGATTTGAGAAGAAGAAGGCCAGTGATTGGGTGATCGAAGGTCCGACGAAAGTCAATCGTCACTCCGTCATCTCGCAAGGGCATTATGTGGGATTGAAAAAACCCACCGAAACCCTGCCGGCTGTGATGGATGGTCGCGATCCCAAGTTGCTGATGGACATTCACACGGTGAGCGATGTAAACAAGATCGAGCTTAGTGAGTTGCCCGGGCCTGCCACCAGTGAAAACTTTAAAAAATGAGTCTGTACATGCATATGCTTGCAATTGATATTTGGTTCATTTTGGAAAAGGTTGTCCTGATCGCTTCGATCATCGGACTTTCCTTCTTTGTGGCGATGTATACCACATTTGCCGAAAGAAAGGTGGCGGCCTGGTTGCAGGATCGTCGCGGACCGAATCGTGCGGGTCCCTTCGGGATCTTTCAACCCTTGGCCGATGGCGGAAAACTTTTTTTCAAGGAAGAGATCATTCCGATGACGTCGAATCGGTTCTTATTTATACTTGGTCCGGCCCTGGCCATGATCACCGCCCTGATCACCAGCACGGTTATTCCCTGGGGGGCCAGTTATGTTGACGGCACCACACAGATCGCGTTGCAGGTGGCTGATGTGGACATGGGCATTCTGATCGTATTTGGCATCGTGAGCGTGGGCGTTTACGGGATCATGATCGGGGGTTGGTCTTCCAACAACAAATTCTCTTTGCTGGCCGCCATCCGCGGGGCCTCGCAGATGGTGTCGTATGAGTTGCCAATGGGACTTTCCCTGATCGCCGTGCTGTTGATGACCGGATCGCTGAAGATGAGCGAGATCGTATCGCATCAGATCCAGCATGGTTGGCATATTCTGTATCAACCGCTCGGGTTCATTATCTTTTTTGTGTGTGCACTGGCCGAGTGTAACCGAACGCCGTTCGATCTGCCCGAAGCAGAAACCGAATTGAATTTTGGATATCACCAGGAATACTCTTCGATGAAGCTGGGGTTCTATTTGTTTGCGGAGTACATTAATATGTTTATCAGCAGTGCGGTGATGGCTACGTTGTTCTTTGGCGGATACGATATTCCGTTCGTGGACGAATCGGCCTGGGGCTTGTCGCCGCTGCTGTTTTCGCTGATGAGTTTTTCGGTGTTGATGGCCAAGGTGTTGTTCTTTCTGTTCGTATTTATTTGGATTCGGTGGACGATCCCCCGTTTCCGCTACGATCAGTTGATGAACCTGGGTTGGGAAAAATTGATTCCCTTGTCGCTCGTGAACATGTTGATCACGGCGGCGTTGACCTTGTGGTTGAATAAATGAATGTAATCGGTATGGAAACTAGTAGACTCACGGATCGTGCCAAAGCGGTGGATCGTCGTCCGATGACCTTCCTGGAGAGCTTGTATCTCTGGAGCATTGTGAAGGGAATGGCGACTACCCTCAAGCATTTGTTTCGAAAAAAAGCGACGATCGAATACCCCGAGGAGAAGCGTCCGTTTGCTCCCGTGTTTCGGGGGTTGCACGTGCTGAACCGGGATGCTGAGGGCCGCGAGAATTGTACGGCTTGCGGACTTTGTGCCGTGGCTTGCCCCGCCGAAGCCATTACCATGGAGGCGGCCGAACGGTTGCCCAGTGAAGCGCATTTGTATCGGGAGGAGAAATACGCCGCCAAGTACGAGATCAACATGCTGCGTTGTATTTTCTGTGGACTTTGCGAAGAGGCTTGTCCCAAAGACGCGATCTATCTCTCGCAGACGTTTGCACCGGCCAATTATGGCCGAAAAGGGTTTATCTATAAAAAAGAAGAATTGTTGATCCCGCACCCGATCCACCAACAGGAGGAATATGAAAAGGCGTTGGGCGATCGCAAACCGGCTGCTAAATCATAATTGAATGCTATGAATATCACGCCGTATATTTTTTGGTTTCTGTCGGTCATGGCCCTATTCAGTGCCCTGATGATGGTGACCAGTCGCAATCCGGTCTACAGTGTGCTCTGGCTAATCAGCACTTTTTTTGCCATCAGTGGCCATTATATTTTGTTGAACGCCCAATTTTTGGCAGCAGTGAACATCATTGTTTATGCCGGGGCCATCATGGTGTTGTTTTTGTTTGTGATCATGCTCATGAATCTGAATCGGGAGACGGAGCCCCAAAAAAATCGTTGGTTGAAACTGATCGGTGCCTTGGCGGGCGGATGTTTGTTGTTGGTCATGGTGGCCGCCCTCAAAGATGCCGAACTGAGATCTCAGCAAGCCATGGTGGGGACGGGTTCGATCGGACTCATCAAAGTGCTTGGCAAGGAATTGTTTACCCGCTACGTGGTTCCTTTTGAGATCAGCAGTTTGCTTTTCCTGAGTGCCATGGTGGGAGCGGCGGTGATCGGAAAAAAAGAAACCCCGGAAACCTTAAAATCGTAATCCATGCCGATCAATTACTACTTGTTTTTGTCGTTGGCCTTATTCTCGATCGGGATGGTGGGGGTGCTTACGCGGCGCAACGCCATCATCATCTTCATGTGCATTGAGTTGATGCTGAATGCGGTGAATTTGTTGTTGGTGGCATTTTCCAAGATGCATCACCTGAAAAATCTTGCGATCAATCCGATGATTGGGGTCGACGGGCAATTGTTCGTCTTCTTTATCATGGTGGTGGCGGCTGCTGAGGTGAGTGTGGGACTGGCCATTATTGTGATGATGTATCGCAACGTGCATTCGGTCGATATTCAATTCCTCAACCGGCTCAAACATTAAAACCCATCGATGGCCATGCTGTCTTTTCCCCATATTGCCTATTTGATCCCGCTGCTGCCCCTGTTGGGTTTTCTGATCAACGGATTGGGTCGCAACCATCTTTCTCACCGTGCCATTGCCTGGATCTGTTCTGGTGTGATGGCTTTGGCATTTGCGGCCAGCGGGTGGGTCTTTTGGAATCTTCCTGCCGGAGCCCCTACGATCCTTACCGCCTTTGATTTCATACGGGTAGGTGTGCTGAACATTCCTTTTGCTTTTCAGTTGGATGCCCTCTCGGCTTTGTTCCTGCTGATCATTACCGGTATTGGATTTTTGATACATGTATATTCTTCGGCCTATATGCACGAGGAATCGGCCTCGCAATACGGCCGGTATTTCGCGTATCTGAATTTGTTTGTGTTCTCGATGTTGTTGCTGGTGATGGGTGCTAACTTTGTGATCTTGTTCATTGGGTGGGAGGGGGTTGGACTCTGTTCTTATCTTCTGATCGGTTTTTGGTTTCGCAACCCGGCCTATGCGCAAGCGGCCAACAAGGCCTTTGTGATGAATCGGGTGGGGGATCTGGCTTTTCTGATCGCGATCTTTTGGTTGATCGCCCGCACGGGTTCGGTCAATTTTATCGATCTGCCGATGGCGTTGGGGACGGTAGGTCAATCGGCCAAGTTGAGTGCAATGGACATTACCGGCATCACGATCCTTTTATTTATTGGAGCTACGGGAAAGAGTGCGCAGATTCCGCTGTACACCTGGTTGCCCGATGCGATGGCCGGTCCTACACCGGTTTCCGCTCTGATCCACGCGGCTACGATGGTGACGGCGGGTATTTACATGATCGCGCGCAGCAATTTGTTGTATACGGCGGCACCGTTGGTGCTCACGATCGTAGCGGTAATTGGACTGGCCACGGCGCTGTTGGCGGCCACAATCGCGCTTCGTCAGAATGATATTAAAAAGGTGCTGGCGTATTCTACCGTGAGCCAGCTTGGATTCATGTTCCTGGCACTCGGTTCCGGAGCTTATGTGGCGGCGGTATTTCATGTAATGACACATGCTTTTTTCAAAGCCCTCTTGTTTTTGGGTAGTGGTTCAGTAATTCATGCCTTGGGGGGCGAGCAGGATATTCGGAAAATGGGAGGGTTAAAAAAATCCTTGCCTATTACGTATTGGACGTTCCTCATTGGCTGTTTGGCCATTGCGGGAATTTTTCCGTTTAGTGGATTTTTCTCCAAGGATGCGATCTTACTCAGTGCATTTTTGAAGAGTCCTGTTTTCTATGCGATCGCCTTGTTTACAGCGTTGCTGACAGCGTTTTATATGTTCCGGTTGTTCATTCTCACATTCGGTGGTTCTTTTCGTGGAATGGAGGAGCAGCGGCATCACTTGCATGAGAGCCCCTTGGCCATGACCTTGCCCTTGATGCTATTGGCGGTGTTGTCGGTTGTGGTTGGCTGGATCGGCATTCCGGAGGTATTGATGCATGGAGGCGATCGGTTGGCGGAGTTTTTGTCAGCGGTTATCCCGGTTGCAAGCGGACACGAAGTCTCTCACGCGACTGAATATATGTTAATGGGATTGTCGAGCGGATTGGTATTGCTGTCGATCTACGTTGCTTGGTCGCGTTACAAACAATATCGTTCCGAGGAATCCGAAAGTTCACTCACTCGTTTCTTGGATAACAAATGGTATGTGGATGAAGCCTATCAGGCGGCGATCGTTCAACCCTTGCATCGGTTGGCCGGTTGGATCCGCTCTTTCTTTGAGCCTAGGATTTTGGATGGTGCCGTGCAGGGTGTGGGACGTGTTGTTCGTTATCTTTCGCAGCAGATTCGGTTTTTGCAAAGCGGACAAACGGGCAATTATGCCTTGTGGATGGTGATCGGAATCGTGCTTATCCTCAGTATTCAATTCTTTATTCGTAAATAAATTCTTCACGTGTCAAACCGCCAAGCTGTATGATTGCCCTTTTACTTGTCTTGCTCCCGTTGATCGGCGGAGGACTGGTCTTTTTCCTGCCGCGTCCAGCGGCCGTGCGTCCGTTGTCGTTGCTGATGGCTTTGTCCACCCTTTGCGCCGTCGTATTGGGATTAACGCTGTATGCAGGTATCGATTCTTGGTCGTTTGACGCAGAGTGGATTCAACCCCTGGGGGCTCGGTTCACTTTGAAGGGGGATGTGTTGGGAAAGTGGATGAGTATGCTCGCGGCCTTGGGCAGTGTTTTATCTGTTTTGGGTAGTTGGAATACGGATCGGAAGAAGCCGCAACGCTTTTACGGATTGCTGTTGTGGATGCAGGCGGGGATGACGATCGTCTTTTTGTCGGCCGATGCCTTCTTATTTTATTTTGGCTGGGAACTGGCGTTGATTCCGGCGTATTTTCTTAGCTCCATCTGGGGTGGGGAAAGGCGGATCGCGGTTACCATCAAGTTTTTCCTGTATACGTTCGTGGGTTCCGTATTGATGTTGATCGGATTGATCTATTTGCATGGGCTCACGCCGGATGGAAGTTTTCAGTGGCAAGCTTTCCGAAATCTGGAATTGGAAGAGTCAAAGCAAGTCTGGCTATTCTGGCTATTTTTCTTGGCCTTCGCAATCAAGGTGCCTTTGTTCCCTTTTCATACCTGGCAGCCGGACACGTACGAGCAGGTGCCTACGCCGGTTACCTTATTGCTTAGTGGAGTGATGGTGAAGATGGGGGTAGTGGCTATGATCCGTTGGCTGTTGCCCATCTTGGATATTGGCGTATTTATCTGGAGTGATGTACTGATTTGTCTGGCGGTGGTGGGTATACTGTATGCCTCGTTGATCGCCATTCGGCAAGACGATCTGAAGCGTTTGATTGCGTATTCGTCCATTGCCCACATGGGGCTTACGGTGGCCGCGCTTTTTTCGTTAACAGGATTCAGCAACAACAGCAATGTGGTGTTGCAATACCATCTTATCGGATTTCAGGGGGTGATGTTGCAGCTGTTCAGCCACGGGGTAAACATTATGGGAATGTGGCTGCTGGCCGATCGAATTGAGTCGCGCTTTGGGACGCGCAAGCTTTCGGAATTGGGCGGGCTGGCACGTACGGCCCCAACCTTAACGATCTTCTTTGTAGTGATCGCGCTTGCTAACATTGCATTGCCGTTGACCAATGCGTTTCCGGGTGAGTTCTTGCAATTCAATGCCATTTTTCATGCGCAATCGCCCTACCGGATCGTGTTTTTGATCGGGTCGGGACTGGGCGTGATCTTGTCTGCCATCTATACGTTGAACATGATCCGTCGAATTTTTTACGGAGAGACCAACTCGGCGACCGAGAACGGGCTGCGGTTTTCCATCGCCGAAGCCTTGGCGCTTTCAGTTGTGGTTGGATTAATCCTGTTGTTTGGAATCTATCCGCAGGCGGCGCTGGACTTTACAAACGAATATGCTTGGGAATACGTGAAATCGATCGACATCACCCGTTTCCTGACCAAATAAAAAAACACCTATGAATCTGTTACTACTTGCTGCTTTTTGGGGGGTGTTGATGATGTTTTTAAGTGTGCTCGGTATTTCCCGTAGCCGGATCCGGTTGGTGGCTCAATGGGGTATGGGACTTTTATTTTTATCGACGGCAGCCGAGATGCAGGGCTTTGTGCTCTATGACCTGAATGCGCCGGAGATGTTGCGAGTGGATCGGTATGCGCTTGTCCTGCTGGCCATTTTGAGTGGTTGTGGTTTTCTATATTTTCTGTTGTCGGCCACGGACATGGCCAAGGTGGGAAGTGATTATTCCGAGTATTTCGCATTGATCTTTTTTGTCTTTTGCGGATTTGTGCTGGTGTTGTCTTTTACCTCTTTATTGATGTTGTTTCTGGGAATCGAGATCGTAACCATCCCCTTGTATATTCTCACGGGTGCCGATAAGCGAAATCTTAAAAGCAACGAAGCTTCTTTGAAATATTTTTTATTGGGAGCGTTTTCAACGGGGCTGATGCTGATGGGGATCACGATGGTTTATGGCGCCCGAGGCAGTTTTTCCTCGATGGAGTTGGTGGGGGCTTCGGGTATTCCGACTCAATTGTTGTTGGGCGGGTTGTTTTTGATGCTCTTTTCAATGGCCTTTAAGGTGTCGGTGGCACCCTTTCATTTCTGGACTCCGGATGTTTATGACGGTGCACCCACAGTCTTTACTTCATTTATGGCTACGCTGGTCAAGGTAGCCGCCTTCGCCGGTTTTTTCCGTTTGTTTGATCATGCGTTTACCAGCTTAACGCCTGCTTGGCAAGTGTGGGCGGGTGTGCTTTCTGTATGCACACTGATGATCGGTAACATCACGGCGGTTTTTCAGCAAAGTGTAAAAAGACTCCTGGCGTACTCCAGTATTGCGCAAGCAGGATTTATGATGCTGGGAATTTATGGCTTGGGTGGAGTAGCCAAAGAGGGGATGGTATTGTATGCCGCTTCTTATTCGCTGGCTACGATCGGGATTTTTGCCGTGTTGACCCGGATGCAAGATTATACTCTTGAGGGGTTTAACGGCTTGGCCAAGGAGCGGCCCTGGGTGGCGGCGTCATTGACCATCTTTCTGCTATCTCTGGCAGGTATTCCGCTCACGGCTGGCTTTTTGGCCAAGTTTTACATGTTACAGGCGGCGGTTGAGGCCAAGTATGGATTGGCGGTGGTGATTGTTTCTGTTTTGATGGCTGCTGTCAGTGTCTATTATTATTTCCGGATTCTACAGGCCATGTATTTTCGGGAGCGATCCGAAGAAGTTTCTTTTCCCGTTTTCTCCTCGGGATTTGTACGAGTTCTAATGTTACTGGCCGCATTGATTCTTGTTATGGGTGTACAGCCCGGCTGGCTATTGCGTTATCTTTACTTCTAATATGCAAGTAGCTGACATCGTTTCGTTGGCGTTTCGAACCATCCGGGCCAATCGTCTGCGAACGGGGCTTACCGTATCGATCATTGCCTTTGGCATTATGGCGTTGATTGGTGTCATTACGGCCATTCAGGCGATGAACCAAAAATTCAGTGAGAGTTTCTCGTCCATGGGGGCCAATGCTTTTTCGATCCGCTTCAAGGAACGAAATATTCGATTTGGAGGAGGAGGGCAAAGTGATGAGGTAAAGTTGACCCGAAAGGGGGCTCGAAAGGAGAAAGTATCAAACTTGGATAAAATCATTACCCGAGAGCAGGCAGAGGAATTTGTGAAGCGGTTTGATTTTCTGGCTATGAAAAGTCTTTCGGTTTTCGGGAATCGAAATAATCTGGTCTCCCGGGGAACTGCCAAAACCAGTCCCAACGTCACTCTTTTTGGAGGGGATATTCATTACTTGGAACTCAACAATTACAGCTTGATGGTTGGCCGTAATTTGGCTCGGGACGACATCCAATCGGGACAGAATCTTTGTATTCTGGGATATGATGTGGCCGATAAATTATTTCGGGCCGGGGCCGCGACGGCCGTGAATGGGGAGATCCGAATGAATGGAATTCCGTATCGGGTGATCGGGGTACTAGAGAGCAAGGGTTCTAGTTTTGGCTTCAGTCGGGATAACGTCGTCATTGTTTCGTATACCAATCTCGAGCGGGTCTTTCCCTCACAGGCCTCCTATGTGATCGCCGTAAAGGCCAATGAATTGTTGATGGTGAACCCGGCAATGGGGGAGGCAGAGAGCGACTTTCGAGCAGTGCGAAAGCTAACGGCCACGGAGGAGAGTAATTTTGTGTTGGATCGAAGCGATAGCGTGGCAGAAACGGCAATGAATTCCCTTCGATTTCTCACGATTTCGGCCACGGTGATCGGTTTGATCACCCTGATAGGGGCTGCTATTGGACTCATGAACATTATGCTGGTTTCCGTTTCAGAGCGCACTCGGGAGGTGGGGCTGATCAAGGCGATTGGCGGGAAATCCCGTGTGGTGAGCCGCCAATTCCTGACCGAAGCCATCCTGATCAGCCTGATGGGAGCGGGATTTGGCATCCTGCTGGGGGTGGGGGTCGGTAATCTTTTCTCCCTGGTACTGAACACTGGATTTGTGGTGCCCTGGAACTGGGTTGGCTATGGGATAATCATATGCACGGCAGTAGGACTGCTCGCGGGTATATTTCCGGCTTTAAAAGCGGGTCGCCTCAACCCCATTGAAGCCCTGCGATATGAATGATTTGTCCACTTTTTCCCCCCTCCGACCATTAATTTTTTAATCTCCCTATTTGGCTGGTTGAAAAAATATGTATTTTGTCGCTTCCCGATTACCAGGTGGTAATGGGGCTTACAAAAAACAAATATTAAAACAAACGATCATGGCAGATTTGAACAAATCCACTGCGAAGACTGCAACCAAGGCCTCCGTGGCCAAACAAGATGGCAACCTGATTTCCTGGCTGGCTCCCATATTGTGCACCATTGCCGGATATTGCATCTGGCGTTATATCATGGGCGATGCCGATGGGTTTGCTAAACCCGACAAGGAGAGCACCCTTTTTACTTTTTGGCCTGGCCATAAAGATCCGAATGATGCGTTTCACCGTATTTACGAGGGCGGTATCATTGTGCCGTTGCTGATCGGGATGTTCCTGATGGTGGTGGTATTCTCCATCGAGCGCTTTATGACTATTTACCGGGCTTTGGGGAATAGTTCTATTACCAATTTCGTTCGCCAAGTTCAATTCCACCTGGCCAACAAAAATGTGGACGCTGCCATTGCCGAGTGCGACAAGCAACGGGGTTCTGTTGGCAACGTTATGAAAGCCGGATTGCGCCGTTATAAGGAAATGATCTCCGAATCCAATTTGTCTACAGAGCAGAAGGTGATGTCCATTCAAAAAGAAGTGGAAGAAGCTACTGCCCTGGAGCTGCCGATGTTACAGAAAAACCTGGTCTTCTTATCTACCATCACCTCGGTGGGAACCCTCGTGGCCCTGTTGGGTACGGTAATTGGTATGATTCGCTCGTTTGCAGCCCTTGGTTCGGAAGGGGGTGGAGGTAACTCCAGCGACCTGGCGGTGGGTATCTCAGAGGCCCTGTATAATACCGCCTTGGGTATCGGTACCTCGGCCATCGCCCTGATCATGTACAACGTGTTCACCACCAAGATCGACTCCATCACGCATGGCATCGATGAATCTGGCTTTACCCTTACACAAAGTTTTGCCTCTCTTTATAAATAAGAGGTGGCTGAATGTGCAAATGGTAACCTTTTTCATCTCATTTCTTAAATCGTAGAAAATGCCAAGTGTCAAGATAGCCAGGAAGAGTACGGATACGGATATGACCCCGTTTGTGGACATAGCCTTTCTGATACTCACCTTTTTCATTATGGCGACCAAATTCAAACCACCGGACGTTGTAGAAATCAAGACACCCGGATCGGTTCTGTCCCAAAAATTACCCCAGGACAATGCCGTTATGATTTCCTTTGATTCCAGCAGCCGAGTCTTTTTTACCATTTTATCTGAGAAGGACCCGCAGAAATTCACGGACATAATCAATGAAATCAACACCGGCCAAAATCTTGGGCTAACACAAAGCGAGATCGCTAATTTTCGCAATTACTACATGGTTGGTGTACCGCTCTCTGGGCTGAAGCAATTATTAGCCAGAGATGCTAAAGTGGCGGAAAAAGAGCGGCAGCCCGGCATACCGGTTCTGGATTCCACCAATAATCAGTTGGTATGGTGGGTTCGGGCAGCCAAGAATGCCTTCGCAGGCGAAAAGTTGAACTACCTGATCAAAGGGGATGCAAACTCTAAATACCCCGCCTTTGAGGCCATCATAGTAGCCCTGAAGAAAAATGAAGAGTACAAGTACAACTTGATCACCACGAAGGACGGTGGAGAGGTTTCCTTGTATGAAACGAACAAAAGCAACAACAAATAATTCTTAACCTAGAAAAAATCTATCATGGCTAGCATTGATACCGGTGGGGATAGCGGTCAGAAAAAAGGCCCAGGGGTAAAAAAAGCCAAGAAACTTTCCACCCGGGTTGACATGACCCCAATGGTGGATCTGGGCTTTTTGCTGATCACCTTCTTTGTGTTTACCGCAACGATGAATGAACCTACTACGCTCGACCTCAACATGCCCAAAGACATCAAAGACCAAAAAGAACAGACGGAGGTCAAAGAGTCTGGTGTGTTAAGCGTCATGCTCGGCAAGGATGATGTTGTCTATTATTACGAGGGTAAACTCAAGGAGGATGGGAGCAATTTTAAGTCGACCGACTTCAAGGGCATCCGCGATATCATCGTCAACAAGCGCAAGGAAGTGATGGGTCGGTATGTGCGAGACCCCGAGTGCGAGGCAAAAATGGCCAAGGATAAAAAACCTTTGAGTAATTGTGCCGATAAGGATTTTGTTGTGATCATTAAGCCTACAAAAGATGCCACATATAAGAATACCGTGGATATTCTGGATGAAATGACCATCAATCAGGTACGTACCTATGCGATGGTTAAGATTTTTGACCAGGAATATGAATTGATCAAAAAGACGGAAGAGTTCAACAAGGCAGGCATAAAATGATCCCATGTGCAATTGGTCCTGTTCTTGCATCTTCTAACAAAACAATCGTATGGAACTGAATAAAATATTAACAGCTGACATTCTGGATATCATCTTTGAAGGCCGGAATAAAGATTATGGTGCTTACCTCTTGCGGCGCTCTTATGGCAAGCGCATCGGAGTTGCCCTGCTGGCTACACTAGCCGGGGTGGCGCTTCTTTTGGCGATTTTCTTTATCTATAAGGGTGTACGTGGCAATGCCGATACCTTTAAACAAACCGAAATGATCATCCAGGAGGTGAAGCAGGAGGATAAGAAAGAGCCACCCCCGCCGCCCCCGCCGCCGCCACCCAAGCAGGAACCGCCCAAAGTGGAGATGAAGCAGTTTACGCCCCCGATCATCAAAAAAGATGAAGAAGTGGAAAAACCACCTCCTCCGCAGGACGAACTTAAGACGGCAAAGATTGACGTTGATAATCAGGATGGAATCAAAGATGAAGGGATCGTACAACCTGTAATCGATAACGGGGCGCAGATCGTGGAGACCAAAGTAGAGGACGAGAACCAGATCTTTGAAAAAGTAGAGATTGAAGCCTCTTTCCCCGGTGGGGAAGCCAAGTGGCGCCAGTACCTGGAGCGGAACCTCTCCAGCTTCAATCCGGCCGACGAAGGCGCTCCTACCGGAACATACACCACCTACGTGCAGTTTGTGGTGGACAAAGAAGGCAACATCAGCGATGTTAGAGCACTTACCAATCACGGTTACGGAATGGAAGAGGCCGCTATCCGCGTGATCAAGAAAGGTCCCAAATGGAACCCCGCCATCCAAAACCAGCGTCAGGTGAAAGCCTACCGCAAGCAGCCCATCACCTTCCGCGTGGAAGAACAATAAAGACCGCGAACTTCAGTTGAAATCCCCTCCCTGCGAGGGGATTTTTTATTGGGTTACCTTTACCCCATGCAAACCCCTGCCTGGAAAGACACCATCGTGGCCCTGGCCACACCAGCCGGACCAGGGGCCATCGGCATCATTCGCCTCAGCGGCGAAAACGCTTGGCAAATCGCTACAGCGTTGTTTCCCGGAAAGGATCTTCTCCAACAAGCTTCCCATACCCTACACGTGGGTATGCTGTCATACAAAGAACAACCCTTGGACGAAGCCGTGGTTTCCCTGTATAAATCGCCCCGCTCCTATACCGGCGAGGATGTTGTAGAGATCTCCTGCCACGGTTCGGGTTTCATCCTCCAATCGGTGCTCGCTGCCTGCACCCAACTGGGTGCCCGGATGGCCAAACCCGGTGAATTTACCCTACGGGCCTTCCTCAACGGGAAGATGGACCTGGCCCAGGCAGAATCGGTCGCCGATCTCATTACCTCTCAAACACAGGCCGCTCAACGAACGGCACTCCATGCACTCCGGGGGGGATATTCATCTGATCTCAAACAGCTGCGCGAACAACTCATCCAATTCTCCGCTCTGATCGAACTGGAACTGGATTTTTCACAAGAGGATGTCACCTTCGCCGACCGAACCCAACTGCGCCACCTGATCCAAACGCTGAAAAAAGCTACGAATCAGTTGCTGGATTCCTTCCGACTCGGCAATGTGATCAAGCAAGGGGTAAGCGTGGCCATCATCGGAAAACCCAATGCCGGTAAATCAACCCTGCTGAACGCCCTGCTCAACGAGAACCGAGCCATCGTGAGCGATATTCCGGGTACAACGCGTGATACCATCGAAGAGTGCATCCAAATCAAGGGGATCCTCTTTCGCTTCATCGATACTGCTGGCATCCGGGAGAATGCAACCGATGTGATCGAAGCCGCCGGAATCGCCCGCAGCCAGGAAAAGATCCGAAGCGCCGATTGGATCTTATACCTTTTTGATGCGCAAGAAGCATGGAAAGAGATGTTGGGTTGGAAGGAACAGGCCGACCGGGCAGGGTTGAATTATCTTCTGGTCGCAAATAAGATCGATGTGTCGAAGCCGCCGGAAAGATCGGATGTGATCCCAATCTCAGCCTTGCAGCAAGTCGGACTCGATCTTCTAAAAAATACACTTTTTGAAAAAGTAGTTGGGTCTGCCGTATTGCCTGATACGTCTCTGGTCACCAACGCCCGGCACCTCGATGCCCTGCAACGATTGGCCCAATCCTTGATCGACATCGAGCAAGGATTGGATAACCAAATTCCCGGCGACCTACTGGCCCTCGATATCCACCGCGGACTGCAATACCTCGGCGAGATCACCGGAGAGATCACCTCCGAAGACCAACTCGATTATATCTTCAGTAAGTTTTGTATCGGAAAGTGATCACCCTCATCATACCGGCGTGGAAGGAGCAGCTTGATGTCAAACTTCGTAACCTGGAATGGTTGCAATTGCCGGAAAATGGCTTGCAGGTAATTTTTATTTGTTCGGAGTCTGTAGTTGTGCCTCCCGTTTTTGCTGAGCGTGGCATTCGGGTACACTTTTTATTGGAGCAAGAACGAAAAGGAAAAGCAGTTGCCATCAATGCAGCCATGAAGCAGGTGGATACCCCGTTGGTGATCTTTCACGATGCCAATACGGAATTGCAACCAGACTCGATTCTTCATCTGTGTAAAGCTTTTTCCGATCCAACCATCGGGGGAGTGGCCGGAGAGAAACGGGTGCAAACCGACCGGAATCACCCGGGGGCGCTGGAAGGATATTATTGGAAATACGAATCGGCCTGGAAACGCCGGGATGCGAATTTTTATAGCGTGATAGGCGGTGCGGGCGAATTGTTTGCGATTCGGACCGAACTATTTGAACCCTTGCCGGAAGATTGTATTCTGGATGACATGGAATTGTCCTGGCAGGTGATCTCAAAAGGATATCGGATCGCTTATGCCCCTCAGGCCGTTACAACCGAGCCCCCCTCAGAAAGTCTGAAAGTCGAATCCATCAGAAAAATTCGGATCGCAACCGGGGCTTATCAGTTTCTAGATCGCCATTCATTGCTGTCAATATTTCGGGTTTCTTTTCGCTACGGAATTCAATTCCTTTTTCGAAAATGGTTGCGGTGGGTGATCTGGCCCCTGCTAACCTTGTCAATGCCCTTGATCGTTTGGGTTGCTTTATGGTACTTTCCGGAGCCGGAATCAACCCGAAAGTTGGGCATTGTTTTTGGGGGAATCCTGACGATCTCGGTGGCCGGAGGGTTGTTGTCTTTTCTGCGCGTGCGGGTTGGTTGGCTGGGAATTCCGTTCTATTTTCTGTTTATTCAGTATTGTCAAATACGCGGTTGGTTTCGATATCATTTGGGAAACCCCACAGTTTTATGGGAAAAGTCCGACCGCTCCCGCAACACCTTACGCTAAGGGCTTGTTACTTTTGCCAAAAGCCGATCCATCGCCACCGACCATTCCATATTATCCAGTTCTATTGAATTTCTAAAGGGGGTTGGTCCCCTACGGGCCGATCTGTTGAAAAAGGAACTCAACCTGTTTACTTTTTTCGACATGTTGCAGCACTACCCGTATCGGCACATTGATCGCACGCGTTTGCATGCCATCCGGCAATTGGATCCGGCTACGGAGTTTGCACAAGTGTCGGGGCAGGTGATTTCGTTTGAGGTAGTGGGACAAAAATCAGGACGACGGCTCGTAGCGCAGTTGCGCGATAACACCGGACAACTCGAGCTTACCTGGTTTCAGGGATTGAACTGGGTTCAGAAAATGTTGCACGTGGGACGGCCTTGTTTGGTTTACGGAAGAATTAGTTTTTTCAATGGTCGCCCTCAAATGGTTCATCCCGAACTGGAGTGGATCGATCCGAATCAACCCGTAATTCGAAATTTTCTGGAGCCGATCTATTCCACCACCGAAAAACTCAAAGCAAAAGGATTGGGGGGCAAGGCCATCGGTAAACTTACCCGGCAATTATTTGCCCAGATCAGAGAAAAAGATCTGCCGGAGAACTTGCCTGCTTCCATTTTGCAACAACAGGAATTGATCACTCGCTGGTCCGCTTTTCAGCAGATCCATTTTCCGACGGATGCCTCGCACTTCGAAGCTGCGGTTCACCGAATCAAGTTTGAGGAATTGTTTCTGGCGCAGTTGCGGATGAATTTGCTTCGCATCCAACGGCATCAGCATTCAAAAGGAGTTGTATTCGATCGAGTAGGGGATGCATTCAATACGTTTTATAACCAACACCTCCCCTTTGAACTAACCGGTGCACAAAAACGAGTGATCAAGGAGATTCGCACCGATTTGGGCAGCGGACGGCAAATGAATCGACTGCTCCAAGGGGATGTGGGAAGCGGAAAGACCATGGTAGCGGTATTGATCATGTTGCTGGCGATTGATAATGGGTATCAGTCTTGTTTGATGGCCCCTACGGAAATTCTCTCCCGACAACACTACGATACGATTCAGCCGCTGCTGGAGAAAGTGGGGGTGCGGGTGGGACTACTCACCGGTTCCACGAAAGCGGCCGCGCGCAAAAAAATATTGGCGGAGTTGTTATCCGGTGAATTGTCCATTCTCATCGGTACACATGCCCTCATTGAGGAGGCCGTTCAATTTCAGCGGCTGGGATTGGCCATCATCGATGAGCAGCATCGTTTTGGAGTTGCCCAGCGGGCACAGTTGCAAAAGAAGGCAGCAATTCCGCCGCATGTGTTGGTGATGACCGCTACGCCGATTCCACGCACATTGGCGATGACGGCTTATGGCGATCTGGATTATTCAGTGATCGATGAGATGCCGCCGGGACGCAAACCCGTTAAGACCGTTCATCGATATGAGAACCGAAGGATTCAGGTGATGGAGTTTGTTCGCTGTGAAATAGATAAAGGCCGACAGGTGTATATCATCTTTCCCTTGATCGAGGAAAGTGCCAAGCTCGATTATGAAAATTTGATGAAGGGGTACGAGCAAGTAAAATCCTGGTTGCCGGAACCCCGGTATTGGATCAGCATGGTGCATGGAAAACAGCCTGCCGATGTAAAAGAGACCAACATGCGTCGGTTTGTCGAGGGCGACACGCAGATCATGGTATCGACTACGGTGATCGAAGTGGGGGTGAATGTTCCCAATGCTTCGGTAATGGTGATCGAGAGCTCGGAGAAGTTCGGGCTCTCGCAATTGCATCAGCTCCGCGGTCGGGTTGGACGGGGAGCAGAACAGAGTTATTGCATCTTGATGACTGGCTCTGCTTTGGGAGCAGATGCACGCGAACGACTGGCGATCATGACCGCCACCAATAACGGATTTGAGATTGCTGAAAAAGACCTTGCTCTACGAGGACCCGGCGATATTGAAGGAACCCGTCAGAGCGGGGCCCTGAATTTAAAATTGGCCAGTCTGATACAAGACAGAGACTTGCTGCTATTGGCTCAATCGGCTGCCCAGCAACTGGCTGAGCAGGATTCGGAATTGACGGCTCCGGAAAACCAGTCCCTTCGGCAATACCTGCAGCAGCGGGTGGGGCCGATCCGGTGGAGCCGCATTGCCTAGCCTGATGCGCATCAAGCCCGGCTTAACAGATTCTTACCAACTTTATCCGGTTTTTTTCGTTTAATTTATAACCAGATGCTCTTAGTTTTTTACCTATTAGGAATCTTGCTGCTCGCCCCAACCCTCGGGGTGTCGCAACCTGCTATTCCCTTCATTGAAAACAAAGGACAATGGAATGAGCAGGTACTCTATCGGGGCGAAGTGAGCAATGGCTATGTGTATCTGCGTAATGGGGGCATTACCATCCTGCAGCACAACCCCAGCGACCTGAATCAATTGGCCGAGCGCAAACACGGCATCGATGCGCAAGGCCGATCGATCCAACCCAATACCCCCTTTACCATTCGGTCGCATGCCTGGCATGTTGATTTTGTAGGTGCCAATGAAAAGGCTCTGGTGCAGGCCGAAAAAACACTGGCGGGGGTGTCTAACTATTTTATCGGCAACGATCCTTCCAAATGGGCAGGCGGATGCCAAAGCTTTCAGGCAGTCAACATAACCAATCTCTATCCCAACATCGATCTCCGCTATTACACGGATCGCGGTATGTTGAAGTATGATCTGGTCGTACACCCGGGTGGCAACCCGGAGCAGATCGAGTTGTTGTATCGAGGGGTAGACGGACTTTCCTTGAAAGACCGGGAGCTGGTCATTCAAACGTCCTTAGGGGAACTGCGGGAGGGCTCCCCCTATACGTATCAGGCGGGTGTGGATGGAAGACAGACCATACGCTCTGCCTATCAACTAAAAGGCGAACGCGTGCGTTTTCAGATCAAGTCATACGACCGCACCAAGCCACTGATCATCGATCCCTCTATTGTTTTTTGTTCGTTCACCGGTAGCTCGAACGACAACTGGGGATTTACGGCCACCTACGGACCGGATGGGAGTTTTTTTGGCGGCGGAATAGTTTTTGAGACGGGTGGAAGTTTTCCGACTTCCCCCGGTGCTTTTCAGACAACCTATTTGAGCAGCCCTTTCGAGATGTGCATCATGAAACTCACGCCCAATGGGTCGAATCGAGTGTATGCCACGTATATTGGAGGAAGCGGGGAAGACCAACCACATAGCTTGGTGGTTGACCCGCAGGGTAATTTATTCTTGACCGGACGAACAAATTCAGCCAATTATCCGGTGGTCAATAACGGCTCATTGGCTGGAAGCGGTTTTGATATAGTGATTACTAAACTCAATGCAGCCGGATCGGCTCTATTGGGTTCCAGAAGAATCGGAGGATCGGGGGATGACGGTGTTAACATTACCACTGCTCGAGGCAGCAGCACTTCCTTGCAGCGAAATTATGGCGATGATGGTCGCAGTGAGATCATCTTAGATGGAGCAGGTAACGCCTATGTGGCCTCTTGTACCCAATCAAATAATTTTCCGGTTACTTCCGGATGTTTTCAAAGCAGTTTTGGCGGCAGCACACAGGATGGTGTGGTGATGAAATGGTCCTCAAACCTCTCTACCCTCCAATTTGCCAGTTATATCGGTGGCAACGGCAACGACGCGGCGTATGTGCTATCGCTGAATCCGTTGAACAATAACATCTATGTGGCAGGAGGTACCCAAAGTACAAATCTGCTTCCGGGTACGCAGACCGGTACGGTGGGATCAAGTCTAAGCGGCACCACTGACGGATTTGTGGCCATCATCAACAACGCAGGAAGTTCCGTAATTAAGAGCGCTTATATTGGCACTTCCGGTATTGATCAGGTTTTTGGCGTGCAATTTGATGCAAGGGGGTTTCCGTATCTGATGGGACAAACCACTGGCAACTGGCCGATTCAGAACGCACTGTTTAACAATCCGACCGGAAAACAATTCATCGTAAAATTACAACCCGATCTATCGGCCTATGTCTATTCTACTGCTTTTGGGTCGGGAGCGGCCACGCCGAATATTTCTCCAATCGCTTTTCTGGTGGATCGCTGCGAAAATGTTTATATCTCCGGATGGGGCGGGTTCTTTGTAAATACAAATGGGTACAACAGTGCCGGCACCAATGGGTTGCCGGTAACCGCCAATGCGTTCAAGACTACTACGGATGGTCGAGACCTGTATTTCATCGTCATCAAACGAAATGCGGAGGCATTGCTCTTTGCCAGTTTCTTCGGAGAAAACAACCGTGCCGGCGAGGGGTGTGATCACGTAGATGGCGGAACCAGTCGCTTTGATAAAGAAGGCATAATCTATCAGGCCATCTGTGGAAATTGCAAGGCCTTAAGTACACCGCCCTTGCCAACCTATCCCACCACGGTCGGCGCCTGGTCTACCACCAATAATGCCACCGGGGGCGGGCAGTGTAATCTCACCATGCTCAAGATTGATATGAACCTTGCCGGGATTCGGGCCTCCGTGCAGTCCAGCATCAATGGTGTACCCCGTGACACGGCCGGTTGCGTACCGCTTACGGTCGATTTTCGGGATACCATCGCCAATGGAGTAACCTATGAGTGGAATTTCGGGGATGGATCTGCGCAAGTCATTACCAATTCACCTACAACTTCTCATCAGTATCAAACTGCCGGCATTTACAACGTCATGCTGGTTGCTGTAGATTCTTCCAGTTGCAACATTCGGGATACGGCCCGCATGCAGATCCGGGTCAGCGATCTCAAAGTCTCCGTCGGATTCCTTCCCAATAAATTACCGCCCTGCGGACAGTTCAATTATCGATTCGACAACACTTCCATTCCGCCTGCGCCTCGGCCATTTACGGGACAATCATTCATCTGGGATTTTGGGGATGGTTCTCCTTGGGTGCAAACCGGCGCCGCTCCGGTTACGCATACCTTTCCTGCTCCGGGCACTTATAATGTCAAGTTGCTACTCGTGGACACCATTTATTGCAATGCCCCCGATTCGATTGTCATTCCCGTGAGTGTAGCCACGAATGTGCGAGCAGCCTTTACTACGCCCATAGAGGGCTGTCGTCCCTATCAAGCCGTGTTTACGGATAATTCGGTATCGGGACAAACTTACCAGTGGAGTTTTGGCGATGGCGGCACTTCCACCTTGCCAAGTCCCACTCACCTCTACAACAACCCCGGAATCTACAACGTCATGTTGGTGGTAACAAACCCAAACACCTGCAATCTTACCGATACGGCCCGTTTCACCATTCGGGTGCTGGATGCCCCTACTGCGGCTTTTGCATTTAGTCCGGTTCAGTCCAACACCCCCACTACCTTTACCAACAATTCCAGTGCCGATGCCGTGCGTTTCCGATGGAATTTTGGGGACGGGGATTCGTTGCTCACAACTACCCGTGCACCCATTACGCATCAGTACCGGGCCACCGGTCAGTTCCAGGCCTGTTTAACGGCATTCAATTCGCTGGGTTGCCCGCGTCAAGTTTGTCAGACCGTGGATGCTCGGGTAGTACCGGCCCTTGACGTGCCCAATGCGTTCACTCCCCTGAGAGGAGATGCCAACAGCGTATTGTATGTAAGAGGGTATGGCATTTCTCAACTCAAATTCACGATCTGGAATCGATGGGGCCAGAAAGTATTTGAGACCAACGATCAAAATATTGGCTGGGATGGAACATTTAAGGGAGTGATGCAGCCGATGGACGTGTACATGTACACCCTGAGTGCTACTTTCTTCGACGGCGTAGAGGTCAACAAAAAAGGCGATATAACCCTGATCCGATGAACAAAAGGTTACGAGTTGGATGGATGGCTTGGATCTTGCTGATGGCATTGCAATCATCGGCACAGGACCTTCATTTTTCTCAATTCATGAATAGTCCCCTGCTCACCAATCCCGCCAATGCCGGTTTCATTCCTGATGGCGATTATCGGGTAGGTGCCAATTACCGCAATCAGTGGGCCTCCGTGTCGGCTTTCCCTTACAAAACCATGAGTGTTTTTGGCGACATGCAGGTTATGCCCGATCCGGATGCCAACGGATGGATCGGTCTGGGTGGATTGCTTCTGCGAGACGTTGCCGGCAGCAGTGTACTTACTTCCACCAAGGCTTATGGCGCGATCGCCTATCACCAAATGCTGGGTGTGGGCAGTTTGCTGAGCCTGGGGTTCAATGTGGGTTGGTCGAATAAGCAGATCAATACGCAGGGGCTGACGTTTCCCAGTCAGTGGAACGGACAATTTTTTGATGTTCATCAATCGGGAGCCCCGGTGTTAATGACCAATCAGTCGAATTACCTCGATCTGCAAACCGGCTTGAACTATGCCTATTTCCCCAACGAGCGGGTATGGCTTAACGGAGGGGTGTCTTTGATGCATGTGAATCGTCCCCGTGAGAGTTTTTTTGCCTCCACCGATTCGACCGACAACCGGTTGAGTATGCGCTACAATGGATTTTTCAACAGTAGTTTTAAGTTGAACGATCGGTTGATTTTGAGTCCGGCTGCTTACTACACCTTGCAGGCGAAATCATCGCAGCTCATGGGCAGTTTAATGGCCCGGTATAATGCCAGTGGCGACGGTACCACGGAGCTTTTGGTGGGATTGTCTTATCGGCACCGGGAATCACTGATTCCGATGGTGGGCCTGGGTCTGAATGAGCTGGTCTTCACGTTTTCATACGACGCAACCCTTTCTTCACTGAATGCATTTAACGGGGCACGCGGAGCCTTTGAGTTGTCGCTGATTAAGCAAGGCCGTCGCGACCGCTACCGGGGCAACGGACGCGAATCGATGTGCCCCACTTTCCGTTTTTGATTGCTTTTGGGGTTTTCTCCGGAATGCCGACTTTTGTGCGGCTTACGGGCTATTCTTATTATGACCTATCACCCTGTCACCGAAAAGGATCTGGATTTTTTTCGATCCGCTCTAGGAGCGGAATTCGTGTTGGTGGACGAGGCAACGCGTGAGCAGTATGGACGCGACGAGACGGAAAACCTGCTTTTTCCGCCGGAAGTGGTGTTAAGGCCTGCTACGACAGCCGAAGTGCAATCCATTCTGAAGCATTGTAACGCGCAACAGATTCCAGTAACACCCCGGGGGGCGGGTACGGGACTAAGTGGAGGAGCCCTGCCGCATCGAGGCGGTGTATCCTTATCGCTAGAACGCTTCAATAAGATCCTGGAGATCGACGAAAGAAATTTACAGGTAACCGTTGAGCCCGGCGTTATTACCGAGGTTCTTCAAAATGCGGTAAAAGAAAAAGGACTTTTTTATCCCCCGGATCCCAGCAGCCGGGGTTCGTGTTTTATCGGAGGCAATATTGCGGAGAATAGTGGCGGACCGAAAGCGGTGAAATACGGAGTCGTAAAAGATTATGTCTTGAATTTGGAAGTGGTGCTGGCCAATGGCAAATTGATGTGGACCGGATCCAATGTATTGAAAAATTCAACCGGATACAACCTGACCCAACTAATGGTGGGCAGTGAGGGAACGCTGGGGATTGTTACCAAGATCGTTTTAAAACTTATTCCATTCCCGAAATACGATCTGTTGATGTTGGTGCCTTTCCGGAACCTCGAACAAGCGGGAGAGGCAGTGAGTGCGATCTTTCGTGCGGGTTTTGTGCCCAGTGCGATGGAATTGATGGAGATCAATGCGCTTCGGATCGTTAGTCAATTGATTCCCGATGCGGTGGTTCCGCTGACGGATGATACGGCTGCGCACCTGATCATTGAGGTCGATGGAAACAACCTCGACGTATTGATGCAGGAGATGGAACGGATCGGAGAGCTTTTGACGCAATATGACATAGGTGAAATTTATTTTGCCGACGATGCCCAGCAAAAAGCGGCCCTGTGGAGGTTGCGCCGTCGGGTAGCCGAGGCGGTCAAATTGGTCGGTTACACGATCGAGGAGGATACGGTGGTGCCCCGAGCGGAGCTACCGGCCTTGATCCGCGGCGTGAAGGCACTTGGGGCACAGTATGGTTTTGAGGTAGTATGCTATGGTCACGCTGGAGATGGCAACTTGCACATCCGGATCAAGTATCCGGGCGTTCCGAACAGCTATGGACACGAGGGCGTGAAAGCCATCCTGCGCGAACTCTTCCGGCTGGTCCATCAACTGGGCGGTACCATCAGTGGAGAACATGGGATCGGACTAATCCAAAAGGATTTTATGGACATTGTCTTTTCTCCCGTTAATCTGGAGCTTATGCGATCGGTCAAACATGCATTCGATCCGCATCAGATCCTCAACCCCGGAAAGATTCTGCCTGCGGCCCATTCATAAATGATTTTTTCATGAAACGGATTTTCTTCCTCTGCCTCTTTGGTTTGGTTCTTTTTACCGGTCCGCTTCTCGCCCAAAAAGACGGTGAAAAGGAAAAGACCCCCTTTCGCGAAAATTTATTCACGGGAGGCAGTCTGGCTTTTTCTTTTTTTGGCAATACTTTTTTGATCGGAGGGTCACCGGTGTTTGGGTATAGCCTGACCAATTGGCTGGATCTTGGGGTGGTGGCCAACTATACGTATTCGAGTTACCGCGATTACAATGGAGTATTCAACGACAAACTTCGTCAGACGACCTTGGGCGGCGGGGGATTTGGACGGATCTACCCAACCCGATTTCTTTTTTTACAGGCACAGGTTGAACGCAATACCATTCGACAAAAATATATTCCCGCAGGAGGAGGTGCCATCGATGAAATTTCTGTGGCTTCTTCCAGCACGTTGATCGGCGGCGGGTATACGTCCGGGCGAAGGGGTAGGGGAGGCGCTCCCTTTTATTACCTGGCTGTTCTGTGGGATGTAGGGGGTGATTTGAATTCTCCCTATACAGATGCCTATGGCCGTTCCATACCGATCGTGCGGGGCGGGTTGCAGATACCTTTGTTTCAGGGTCGTTCTGGCCGCTGATTCAGCCAATCACTTATATCCTGCGGCGTTTTCATCACGTGTAATTTCTCGTAGGCGCCTTCGTAAAGAAATCCGCTTTCTTTCAAGTGTGCCAGGTGCAACAGTAAGGGGTCGTAAAATCCGCTGGTATTCAATACCAGGATCTCTTTATCGTGTATGGTAAGTTGATTCCAGGTCAGCACTTCAAACAATTCATCGAGGGTACCAAATCCGCCTGGGAGAATGATCGCGGCGTCGCACCGGCTATAGATCATTTGTTTGCGTCGGTGCATGTCGTCGCACACGATCAGTTCCGTCAGGTGACGGTGCGCCACTTCCCATTCAACAAGCAACTTGGGAATAATGCCTACGACCTTTCCTCCGTTGTTCAGCGCGGCATCTGCAACAGATCCCATCAGTCCGGCACTGCCTCCGCCGTATACGATCGTGATGTTCTGCGCGGCGAGTACGGCACCGAGTGTACCCGCGGCTTCGGCATATTGGGGTAGGTTTCCATTTTTGGAGCCACAGAATACAGCCACCGATCCGATTCTCATGGCCATAAAGTAGTGGTTTTTTGGCTACCTTCAAACTTTCATACGCATGACACCCATCATCCTATTTTCTTTCGTCATTGGCTACTTTCTGCTGTTGCTGGGCGTAGCCTGGTATACCTCCCGCAATGCCGACAATGAATCTTTTTTCATCGGCAACCGAAACAGCAATTGGGTATTGGTGGCTTTTGGGATGATCGGGACTTCCCTCTCGGGGGTCACTTTTGTCAGTGTCCCGGGCGACGTAGGCAAGGGGAACTTTCATTATTTCCAGTTGGTGCTGGGATATTTGCTGGGCTACATCGTGGTGGCCTTTGTGTTGTTGCCGCTGTATTACCGGTTGAACCTGACCAGTATCTATACGTATTTGTCGCAGCGGTTTGGTCGACGGGCGCACAAAACGGGCGCCTCTTATTTCTTGTTGTCGCGTACCGTGGGCGCCACGGCCCGTCTGTATTTAGTAGTGAATATCCTGCAGCTTTTTATTTTGGATCGGTTGGGGGTGCCTTTTTGGTTGACCGCATTGGTCATCCTCGTTCTGATCATGCTATACACCATTGAAGGGGGCGTGAAGACCATTGTATTTACGGATACGCTGCAGACTTCCGGAATGCTAATTGGATTGATTGTTTGTTTGATCGTGCTGTTTCAGACCATGGATCTCGACCTGGCTTCGGCCTGGTCGCGCTTGGGCGAGAAGGGGTATACCAAGATTTTTAACTGGGACATTCAGCAGCCGGGCTATTTCTGGAAGCAATTTTTGGGTGGGATGTTCATAACGATCACAATGACTGGTCTCGATCAGGAAATGATGCAAAAAAACATCAGCGTCCGAACCCTGGGAGCTTCCCAGAAGAATATGATGACGATGAGCAGCATCCTGGTATTGGTGAATCTTTTGTTTCTGATCCTGGGAGGGGTCCTCTATCTCTACGCCGCGCAGCATCCGGTATTGCTCAATGGGGTACCGGCCAGTGGCGACGATCTGTTTCCGGCCTTGGCATTGGGAGAAACCTTCTCAGGAACCATTGGGGTGATCTTTATTATTGCGTTGATCTCGGCGCTGTTTCCGAGTGTGGACGGTGCCATTACTTCCCTGACCTCCAGTTTTTGCCTCGATCTTCTGGGTTTTCGGGAATCGGCCCGCAGCGAGTCGGAGAAAAAAAGGATCCGCTTATGGGTACATGTTTCGTTTGCTGTTTTGTTCTTCTGTATGGTGATGCTTTTCAAAGCGATCAACGACAAGTCCATCATACAGTTCATCATCAAGTTTGCCGGCATAACATACGGACCGTTATTGGGATTGTTTGCTTTCGGGATGTTATCCAAACGAAGTTTGGGTGACCGCTGGGTTCCCTGGGTGGCCTCGTTGGGGCCGTTGCTGGCATTTGTGTTGGACTTGCTCTCCAACCCGAGTTACTATGAAGGAAAATTACATGTGCAGTTGGGATTGAACGATCTCTCTGCCGTCCTTTTTCAGGGGTACAAGATCGGTCCGGAATTGATCCTGATCAATGGCCTACTGACGGGTTTGGGGCTGTGGGCCATTTCTAAAAAGAAATCCTGACCGGTCTTATGGATAGTTTGTATTCAGAAGCGATGCAAGCGTTTATGGATCGGTGGGTGAGTCCGGTTCCAACCTTGCTCAGTGAGCTGGAAGCATTTACGCGTCAGCACCATCCCGAGGCCCACATGATCAGTGGCGCACAGCAGGGGCAGTTTCTTACAATGATCAGCCAGATGATCCGTCCGCGTCACATTTTGGAGATCGGCACGTTTACCGGCTATAGTGCTCTTTGTTTGAGCAGTGGGTTAACGGACGAGGGGCTTTTATATACCATTGAGCAGCGCGAATCGGACGCCGATATAGCCCAGCGCTTCTTCGATCGTTCTTCTAGAGGTCACCAGATCCGTTTATTGCGGGGGGATGCAACGAACTGGTTGCCTACTTTATCGGAAAGCTGGGACCTGGTTTTTATCGATGCGGACAAAACGGCCTATGTTGAATATTTTAACAAGGTGCTTCCGCAGGTTCGGACAAACGGGTTTATCTTAGCTGACAATCTCTTCTTTCACGGACAGGTACTTGCGCAACCTCTAAAGGGTAAAAATGCCAAAGCGATTTGGGCCTTTGCCGAGGCGGTTCGGGATTCGGAAGAGGTGGAGCAGGTGCCTATTCCTTTGAGGGACGGGTTAATGTTAATCCGAAAAAAATGAATCCGCCAAAAGCTATTCTTATTACGCTCCTTTGGGTTTGTTCCTGGTTGCGTCAGGATGTTTGTGCACAATCGACAGAGAAGCTGAGTCAAAAAGTATTGGACTACCTTGATCGCTATCACGTACTGGCTGTGGACGAGATGCGTCGCTCGGGTGTTCCGGCTTCCATAACATTGGCACAGGGCATATGTGAATCGGCTGCCGGATCAAGCCGACTTGCGCTGGAGGGAAACAATCATTTTGGCATTAAATGCAAGAAGGAGTGGACGGGGCCCACGATCACCCACACGGATGATTTTCCCAATGAGTGTTTTCGTAAGTACGCTTCGGCTGAGGAGTCTTATAGAGATCACTCCGAATTTCTGCGGACGCGGCCGCACTACGCATTTCTTTTTACGTTGGATCCCTTGGATTACAAAGGCTGGGCATATGGGTTGAAGCGAGCCGGGTATGCGACGTCCCCCACCTATCCCGAGTCTTTGCTTCGGGTCATTGAACTGTATCAATTGCATCAATACGATCGGGCAGCAACAGCTGCTTCTTCCACTCCCGCCGGATCGGTAAATCAATTTCCATGAGTCGCATACGGTTATTGGATAAAGAATTTGAAGTTTATTTAGATGCCCGCACCATTCAACAACGGGTTCAGGAATTAGCCATTCAAATAAGTGCCGATTATATGGGTACGCGGCCCTTGTTCCTCTCCATACTAAATGGTTCCTTTTTGTTCACGGCCGACTTGGTTCGGCATCTTACCATTGATCCGGAAATATCTTTTATTAAACTTGCTTCCTATAAGGGTATGCGCTCTACCGGACGTTATACCACCGCAATCGGGTTGGATGTGGATCTATTGGGCCGGGATGTGATCTTGCTGGAAGACATCGTGGATACGGGAAATACATTGTTTCAGTTCCTTCCACATCTACAACAGCAGCAGCCCCGCTCGGTTCGTATTGCCACTCTGTTGCATAAGCCTGAGGCCACACAGCACCCTTTGACGTTGGATTACCTGGGTTTTTCCATTCCCAACAAGTTTGTCGTGGGGTACGGGTTGGATTATGATGGGTGGGGTAGGCAATACGACTCGATCTACCAGTTAGTAACCGAGTGATCATTTAAGATATTTTTTGTATCTTCTGACGGTGTTTCGATCGATGCTCCTATTCTTTTGGGTATTTGGGGTGGGCCAACTGTTCGCCCAGCCTTTTTATTTCCGGGGGGTGATCAAGGACGACCAGCAGAATATTCTGCCGAATGTATCCATCACTCAACTCTCTACGGGTTCTTTCTTTCGGTCGAGTGAATTCGGCACTTTCGAGATCGTATCGAGTTTTCCCGTTGATTCTTTTCAGTTCTTTTTGGATGGTTTTATACCGATGGTAGCCAAATGGGAACCCGTCAATTATGTTCAGGTTACTTTAAAACGCCCTGTCGATTTACGTCCCAACTATTCTTTATCCTCTCTTACATTGGGCTGGAATCGGCAGGAATCGCGTAACTGGTTGACCGGGAATGAGACCTATGCCGATTTGCTGGAGAACCGATACGTGCCGGCCGGTTTATATCCTCGAACCGGGCTGTCGTTGAATATCGACCGAGCGTCCTACAGCAATATTCGTCGATTCATTCGCCAGCGCACCCCCGTTCCCGCCGATGCCGTCCGATTAGAGGAGATGTTGAATTATTTTAATCTGGGCTATGCGCAACCTGATTCCGGAAAAGTATTTAGGCTGTTAACGCGCATGACGGATTGCCCTTGGGACAGTAAGAGCCGATTGCTGTTCATCCAATCAAATGCGCAGCAATTGGATCTCGATACGTTGCCCCCGGCCCATTTTACCTTTCTCATCGATGTCTCTGCCTCCATGGAAACGCCGAACCGGTTGCCCTTGTTGCAATCGGCTTTTCGGTTGCTCGTACATCATCTACGGGATAAAGATTCCGTAGCCATCGTGACGTATGGGGGCGTGACGAACATTCTCTTGAATACCCTATCGGGTTGTGAGAAAGATTCCATTCGTCGGGTGATCGACTCGTTGGTGGCTGGCGGGGCTACGCCGGGGGAGTCGGGTGTGAAATTAGCATACTCGGTTGCACGTCGACATTTTATAGCGGGCGGCAATAACCGTGTAATCTTGGCCACCGACGGTGACTTTAATGTAGGAATGAAAACCGAAGAGGAATTGGAGGAGTTGATCGAGCGAGAGAGTAAACGAGGCATCTACCTGACTTGCCTGGGTGTAGGCATGGGAAATTACAAAGACTCCAAAATCCAAACCTTGGCCAAGCGGGGAAATGGAAATTTTGCGTACTTGGACGGTTTCCAGGAGGCGGAGAAGGTGTTATTTAAGGAATTTGCCCAAACCTTGTATTCCGTGGCGGATGAAGCGACGCTGAGTGTTCGATTCAATCCCCAACGGGTACAGGAATATCGGTTGATCGGATACGATAATAAAATGGGGGCCTTACGGGATTCATCTGCGCGGTTATTAGGAGGAGAGATTGGCTCGGCCCAATCGGCTTGGACGATCTTTGAGTTACGAATGAAGGCGGGGGAAATTGCATCGGATTCATTGGCTTCGATTCGATTGGATTATCGTTTGCCTCGCGATACGAGTTGGTTTTATCAAGAAGAAACCATTCGGCCCTCGTGGGAGTCGCTTTCCTCCATTGATACTACGTACCGGTTCGCGGCAGCCCTGGTCTGGTTTGGGTCATTGTTGCGTCAATCCGGTTATGTGCCCGAAAAGACTTGGGAAGGGTTGTTGCGCTATTTGCCGGGTTCCATTGCTCGGTCTGATCCCTATCAAGTTGAATTTGATCAGCTCGTTCGAACGGCAGATGAGATCTACCATCCGAAAAAAAGACGCAAGGGTAAGCGGTTCTTCAAGTAACGTGCAGCGGGAATCAGGAGAAGATCTCTTTTACCTTATCGAAAAAGCTTTTGTCGTTTTTGTCCGGATTGGGTTTGAAGTTAGGGGACTGATTCAACTTCTCTAACTGTGCTTTTTCTTCCGGACTGAGTTCCTGGGGGGTCCACACAGCCACTTGCACCAACTGATCGCCTTTTTCATATGAGTTCACGGAGGGAAATCCTTTTCCCTTCAGCCGAAAGATTTTACCGCTCTGGGTTCCGGCGGGGATTTTAATTTTTGCTTTGCCATCGATGGTGGGCACTTCTACCTGTGTGCCGAATGCGGCATCGGGAAAGGAGAGATGAAGTTCATAAGCCACATTTAGCCCTTCTCGGTGTAGCTCCTTGTGCGGCTCTTCTTCTATCAGAATGATCAAATCGCCCGGCGCGCCGCCCCTTTCACCGGCATTGCCTTTTCCCCCCACGTTCAGTTGCATTCCCTCCTGTACGCCGGCAGGGATGTCGATGCTGACTGTTTCTTCGCCAAATACGCGACCTTCTCCTTTGCAACTTCCACATTTTGCCGTGATGGTGGATCCTTCACCGTGACAGTTGGGGCAGGTGGTCACGGTTTGCATTTGCCCCAAAAAAGTGTTCTGCACCCGGCGCACTTGTCCACTCCCGCCACAGGTGCCACAGGATTGCATGCTTCCCTTGTCTTTGGCCCCACTTCCATCGCAGGTGGAGCAGGGCACATGTTTTTTAACCTTGATGTTTTTGTTGACTCCTTTGGCGATTTCCTCGAAATTCAATTTCAATTTCACACGTAGGTTATTGCCCCGCACGCCCCGGCTGCGCTGTCCAGCTCTTCCACCCCGTTGACCACCCCCGAAGAAACTGCCGAAGAGGTCGTCTCCAAAAATGTCTCCAAATTGACTGAAAATGTCCTCCATGTTCATGCCGCCACCCCCAAAACCGCGCCCCTGTCCGGATACCCCGGCATGACCATATCGGTCGTATTGAGCTTTTTTATCGGTGTCGCTGAGCACCTCGTAGGCTTCGGCTGCCTCTTTGAATTTCTCCTCCGCAGCTTTATCGCCCGGATTTCGATCGGGATGGAACTGCATGGCCACCTTGCGGTACGCCTTTTTGATTTCGTCCGCATTGGCCGTTTTGGAAACGCCCAGCACCTCGTAATAATCTCGTTTGCTCATAGTTAATTTCCAACGACCACGCGGGCGTGGCGTATGATCTTTTCATTGAGGTAATAGCCCTTCATTAGCTCGGTAAGTACTTTGCCCTTTAGTTCGTCGGTCGGAGCCGGCATTTCACTGATGGCCTCGTGTAGGTCGGCATTGAAATCGGTGTGCAGGGTTTCCATTTGCTTCAGCCCCCGATGTTGCAGGGTACTGCGGAGCTTATTGAAAACCAACATGACGCCCTCTTTTAAGGCGGTGTCGGTTTCAGTTGACTCCAATTGTTTTTGCGCCCGGTCGCAATCGTCCAACACATCCAGCAGGGATTGAATAATTTCTTTGCCGGCTGTCTGGGTCAGTTCCACGCGCTCCTTGGCGTTTCGGCGTTTGAAATTTTCAAATTCCGCTACCAGCCGGAGATGTTTGTCTTTGCATTCATTCAGCTCGGCCATTGTTAATTCCAGTTCGGAAGGCGAGGGGGTTTCTGTTTCCTGCGCCTCAGACCCCGCCAGGGGCTCTTCAGGTAATATATTCTCGGTGTTTTCCATATGCTTTAAGGTCGCAAAAATACTCTCAATTATGGCTCCAAGCGGGGGTAGGCCGACAATTTGTCCCACCCCTCCAGCCCTACCTGCTAACTTTGCACCATGCCAACCGCCAGATTGCGTCGAAAAATTTCCCCCCGCGTGCTTAATGGACATCCCTGGGTATTTGCCAATGAGATCGATTCGGTCGATCCCGGCCTGCCGGACGGGGAGGTTGTCCAACTCATTACCTACGATGGTAAGTTCGTCGGGCAGGGCTATTTCAACAGCCAATCGCAGATCCGCATTCGGTTGCTCAGCCGCGACCCCAAAGCGCTTATCGATGCCACCTATTTTCATCAGCAACTGGAGCAGTGTTGGTCCTACCGAAAAAAACTTGGCTATGAAGAAAACTGCCGCTTGGTTTTCGGGGAGGCAGATGGGCTGCCCCAGCTGATCATTGATAAATTCAATGATTATTTCGTGCTCCAAACCCTGGCGTTGGGAATCGATCGATGGAAGCCCGCGCTGGTAGAGGCGCTCCAAAAAATTTTTCAACCCCGCGGCATCTACGAACGCAACGATGTACCCGTACGGGCCTTAGAAGGTCTTCCTTTACAAAAAGGATTTCTTTCCGAGCCATTCGATACGCGCATACAGATCCAAGAGAATGGATTGCGGTTTCATGTCGACCTGGATCAGGGGCAAAAAACGGGTTATTTCTTGGATCAGCAAGACAATCGCCGGGCCATTCAATCCATCGTACGCGATGCGGAAGTATTGGGAGCCTTTACCTATACCGGCACCTTTGAAGTGCATGCTGCGCATTACGGGGCTCGGTCGGTATGGGGACTCGACATCTCTGCCTCCGCCGTGGAAATGGCCAATGCGAATGCAGCCTTGAATGGACTTTCGGATCGATGCCGTTTCGAAGTGGCCAATGCATTCGATGTGCTTAAGTCTTGGGGTAAAGAGGGAAAATCCTATGATGTGGTCATGCTGGATCCCCCCGCATTTACCAAAAGTCGGGAGACGATCCAAAAAGCCATTACCGGATACAAGGAGATCAACCTAAGGGGAATGAAATTGGTGCGACCGGGTGGGTTTTTGGTTACTTCCCTTGCACCAATTTGATCCAGCCCGAACTTTTTTTACAGATCATCGATATGGCTGCCAAAGATGCAAAAAGAAAGATTCGACAGATTACGTATCAAACCCAATCACCAGATCATCCGATCGTATGGGGACAAGAGAACACCCAATACTTGAAATTTCTAATCATTCAAGTGCAGTGACAAGAAAAAAATTTACTTGGAAACCTGAAATGTAATCCCGCTGATGTAACTGCCATTTGCACTAAACAGTCGGAAAACATATAGTCCCGTAACATAATTGCTCACCTCCAACCGAACGGTGTTGGACGTAACCGGCCCGGTTAACATCTGCTTACCGGTTACCCCGTTTACCACTACAAATTTTGCAGGTTTCAATTGCGCATTCCAATCGACCTGGACATAGGTGGTGGCCGGATTGGGATAGAGACGAACTTTCGGTTGGTCTGTTGTATTAACCGTCGGGCGCACCGACTGTGCTTCCAGTGTCATGCCGGATGCAAGAAAAAGCAGGGTTATGAACAATAATTTACGCAACGAACCAAAGCTAATTTTATTTCCTCATAAAAAAAATACCGGAGCATTCGTCTCCGGTATGATATCGATTTTATTTCGTAAAGTATTTGATAATCAATATTTTATCTTAACTATACGGACAAAGTTTGAACCTTTTTTAACAAAGGCGGCTCAAAACATCCTGGATTTTTTGAAAATCAGGCAGGTTGCCGGGATTGTCAAGTACTTCGGCGTATTGCACGATTCCATTGGCATCGATGACAAAAGCAGCTCTTTTAGAGACGCCTTTCATATCCAGGATCCATTCATCATAAAGGCTGCCATAGGCGCGAGATACCTCCTTATTGAAATCGCTCAGAAGGGAGAAGTTTAGGTTCTGTAATTCCTTGAATTTAGCCAGGGTAAAAACAGAGTCGACTGAAATTCCAAGTACCGTAGCTTTTGCCTGCTCGTATTGTGTCATGTTGTCCCGGGCGGTGCATACTTGCTGGGTACAGACGCCCGTGAAGGATTGGGGGAAGAACATCAGCAGTACATTTTTACCACGCAGTTCGCTGAGGGTAACTTTATTCTTTTCGGAGTCGTAAAGTGTAAAATCAGGGGCTGCTTGTCCAACGGATAATGACATAAATTAAATTTATAGTTTATAACAATGAAGGAGGGCAAAGGTAAAGAGAACGTATCAAAATCGGGGGCAGCGGGAATCGGGAATGGAGTTGGGTTTGTACCAACGATAAATCAAGCTGGCCTCCATGCCGCCTCTGCCTTGGTTGAAAGGGGTTAGGTTAGAGATCGTGATATCATAGCTAAAAGAGGCAGCGATTTGTCCCATTTCAATCTTCACCACGGGGATGAGTGCTTCATTCAATCGCATGAAGGCGCCGGTCTGTATTGCATGGGTGGCATTTTCTGGGTCAACGCCCAACCGCAAACCATATAGCACCCCGGCCACGGTTTGCTCGAATCGGCCCTGACGGCTGTGGTCGGCCATGATCGTCATAAATCCTTGATCGGATACGCTCCATTTCATTCCGGCCGAGAACACCCACTTCGGATTGAGTTCAATGTTTGCGTTTCGGAAATAGAAGGATTGCTATGGTCGGTTGAAATGGTGATACGCGATGCCCAGATAATAATTGTCGGAGGCACGGTCTCGCATTTGTGAATTGTAGCTCAGGCCCACACTTCCATCGATGTATCCGAAGGAGGTATTTGCCAGATTCTCGCCCGTACCGCCGGTTTCATAGGTGGTGTTGGTAGTCATTTTGCTGGGATCGAATCTTCTTTGTACCCAACCACCCATTGCCCCCAACGAGAGATACCTATTTTTGATTTCACTCAGCGATTTGTGGTAGTTGATCGCGGGCAGCAGTTGCGTGGTTGTCCATGATTCCGTTCTTGACCGCGTTTACGGAATAGTCGGTGTTGTATTTAAATCGGTAGGCGGAAAAATCGGCGGTGCGATCCACGCCTCCTTCTTGGAAGTAGGTCATCTTCCAGTAACCGGTGGTCATGGCCTGAATGATCAGGTCCTCTACGATTTCGGATTTTTTTTCAGCCCAACAGGAGTAGGCTCACAAAAAAGAAGGATATTGCGTTTTTCATTCAGGCAATTTAAATGCATAGTATTGTTAATACAATCGTAAAACCCCTACGTAGATTACCCTCATGACCATCGCTGATATCTGTCAGAACCTGGAGCAATGGGCTCCCCCTTCCCTTCAAGAATCGTACGACAATTGTGGTTTGCTCGTCGGCGATTCGCAGCTACCCTGCACCGGTGTTCTTTGTTCGCTCGACGTCACTTTGGAAGTGATCGAAGAGGCAATGGCAAACGGATGCAACCTGGTCGTAGCGCATCATCCGCTGATCTTCGGATCGCTGAAGCGAATCGATCCGAACCACCCGGTTGGTCGCACCTTGACCTGCGCCATCCGAAACGACGTTGCCGTGTATGCCATTCACACCAACCTGGACAACGTTCTCCATGGGGTGAATCATGCTATGGCGGAGCGCCTCCAGCTTGTTGATCGACAGGTATTGTCCCCCCAATATCATATATTAAAAAAATTATATACGTATGTGCCCCCCACACATGTCGACTTGGTAGCCGATGCCCTTTTTCAAGCAGGGGCTGGACACGTAGGTCAATACGACCAATGCAGTTTTCGGCAAGCGGGTGAGGGGAGTTTTCGTGGAACGTTGGGCAGCAACCCCTTTGTGGGGAAGGTTGGTGAATTGCACCGAGAGCCGGAGTGGAAATTGGAGGTTCTGTATCCGGTACATTTGGAAACTGCCGTGATTCGGGCACTGAAGGGTGCCCATCCATATGAAGAGGTGGCTTATGATCTGGTGGGACTTAGCAACCCGCACCCCTCTCTGGGCTCGGGGTTGATCGGTAACTTGCCCAAGCCCATGGATCCCAAAGAATTTTTAGACCAGGTCAAATTGGCCTTTGGATGTTCGGTTCTTCGTTTCTCGGGATTACAAACGGGGAAGATCCATCGCGTTGCGATCTGCGGGGGGGCGGGAAGCTTCCTGATTTCCAAGGCCTTAGATTCCAATGCAGATGCCTATTTGACGGCTGATATCAAATACCATGAGTTTTTTGAACCGGATGGGAAGATGCTGCTGGTCGATCTCGGTCATTATGAGTCGGAGCAGTTCACCATCGGACTCATACAGAGCTTTTTAGCGGAAAAATTCCCTAACTTTGCCGTCCTCAAAACGGGGCGGATCACCAATCCGGTCCGCTACTATTAACACCAAATTGTTCCGTTGCATGGCTGCCGTTAAAGATTACTCCATTCAAGAGCGACTGAGTTCAGTGCTCCGCCTTCAAAAGATCGATAGCAAACTGGACGAGATCCACATCCTCAAAGGTGAATTGCCTATGGAGGTAGCCGATCTGGAGGATGAGATTGCCGGTTTGAAATCCCGTCAGATGCGCATCGAGGAGGAGATCAATGGGGTCAATGAGTTTATCAAACAGCGCAAAGAGGCAATTGCCGAGTCGGAGGCCCTCCTAAAAAAATACGAGAAACAAAGCAGCAACGTCAAGAACAACCGAGAGTATGAGGCGATCAACAAAGAGATCGAAATGCAACAGTTGGACATTGACCTGGCCAAGAAACACATCAAGGATGCCGAAGGTGAAATTGCCCTGAAAGCCGTGAACCTCGAAGAGGCCAAAAAGAACATCGACGTAAAAGACGGTGTATTGCAGACCAAGAAAGGCGAATTGGACAAGATCATTGCCGCGGACGAAAAAGAGGAGAAGCAACTCAACATACAAGCCGTGGAGGCCAAAGCCGCCGTGGAGCCCCGTCTCTTACTCAGCTATGAGAAGATCCGTTCCAATTACCGCAACGGATTGGCCGTGGTGCCCGTGGAGCGCGATGCCTGCGGGGGTTGTTTCCATGCCATCCCTCCCCAAAAGCAAAGTGAGATCCGGCAGCACAAAAAGATCATGATCTGTGAGAATTGCGGCCGTATTCTGGTTGACGAGGAATTGAACAACAGCATCTCCCTGAGCTAATTTGACTTGAATTTTATTCGATCCCGACCCCGGTCGGGATTTTTTTGCCCGGAAAATTGTACCCGGGGCTATGGGTGGGGAATGGATGATGAAGTAATTTGCCTGTTCGGATGTTACAACACTTGTACATACGGAACTATGCTCTGATCCGGGAAGTCCGAATGGATTTCTCAGGAGGATTTTCGGTGCTTACCGGTGAGACCGGAGCCGGTAAATCGATCTTGCTCGGCGCCTTGGGATTGGTCCTCGGCGAACGAGCCGATACCTCGGTGCTGCACGACCCTTCCGAAAAATGCATTGTAGAGGGATTGTTCGTCAAGCCCCGGCTGGCCCATCATCCGCTGATCGTTGAATGCGATCTGACCGAGGAATCCGAATGGTGTATTCGTCGGGAAGTGGGCGCCAACGGTAAATCAAGGGCTTTCTTGAACGACACACCGGTTACACTAAACCAACTGCAATCCTTTGCGTCGCAGTTGGTTGACCTCCACCAGCAATTCGATACCCTGGAATTGACCGAGGCCGAACGCCAGCGCGAACTGCTCGATGTAATGGCGGGACTTCTTCCCCAGGTAGAGTTGTATGGTGAGCTCTATCAGGAATGGCGTCGACAACAAGCCCTTTTGCAGGAATTGGAAGCAAAACAGACCCGGGCACAACAAGAACAGGAATATCAGCTGTTCATTTTACAGGAACTGGAAGCGGTCGATTTTCAACCCGGAGAGATCGAATCACTCGAAGAAAAAGTCAGGATCGGCGGACAATCCGAAGCCATGATTGCTGCCATTGGCTCAGCAGCACAGCAGTTGCACGGAGAGGGCGAAAATCTCCAGCAACAACTTCGTCGGATTCAACAAGCGTTGAGCCCCTTTGAGAAAAATGAAACACAAGTGAAAGAGTGGTTGGATCGCTTACGGTCGGTCGACCTGGAACTGCGCGAATTGGCCCGCGAATTGGATAGGTATGCCTCCAAAGACCCCTATGATCCACAAACGTTGGCCCATTGGCAGGAGCGCGTGTCTGTTGGATTTCGGTTGCTGAAAAAACATGGACTTCAAACCACAGCCGACCTGCTGGAGCTCCAAGAGAAACTCAAACAACAAATACAAACACATCAATCACTCGAATCACACCTACACGCCCTGCAACAAAGCACCTCGAAAAAAGAAAAATCTCTTCGCCAGCAAGCTGCGGTTCTCCGGGAGGAAAGAAAGGCAGCCATTGATCCTTGGACAAAAAAAATAAATGCGCTGCTGACGCAAGTGGGTATGCCCACCGCCCGGTTCGGGATCGCACTCGAGCCCACCGAGCTGCAATCGACCGGAGCCGATGTCTGCTCCTTTCTGTTCGATGCCAACTACGGAGGAGGAAAAGGCGAACCCAATTGGCAACCCGTTCGCAAAGTTGCCAGTGGAGGAGAGCTTAGTCGCCTGATGCTTTGTATCAAATCGCTGGTAGCCGATCAAATGAATCTTCCTACGCTGATATTCGATGAAATCGATACAGGCATTTCAGGGGAGGCGGCCAAGCAAGTAGGTCGGCTGCTTCGTGCGCTGGGTGTAAACCGACAAGTTCTCTGTGTTACCCATCAGCCACAAGTGGCGGCCAAGGGACAACATCATTGGCACGTAACCAAAACAGAAACCAACCGAGGCATCGAAACACAGGTTCAATTACTTATAGAACCGGAGCGCGTGGAAGTCCTCGCCCGCATTATGGGCGGAGAACCACCCACCGACCTCACCCGTCAAAATGCGGCCGAACTATTGGCCGGCTAGCAGGTGTGGATAACCCTAATTCAGGGGTGCAGAAATCGTGCAGAAAGAAAAATTTTTTTTCCATCGGGGCAACGAGTTATTTCGTGTGAAGGTTCATTTTGTGAATCGTCAACAAATGGTTTATGGACGTCAAGAATACTTCTAAAGATCGCGACCGGAAACGGGGCAAAACGACACTAGACATGAACAGTCTCGTGTACGGAAAGGTTCCCCCCCAGGCCAAAGACCTGGAGGAGGCCATCTTAGGCGCCATCCTGCTCGAGAAAAAGGCATTCGACCTCGTAACCGAATTGTTGAAACCAGATTGTTTTTACGTAGATGCACACCAGCGGATCTATCGGGCGGTGCAGGCACTGGCGCAAAAGAACCAACCCATCGATATCCTCACGGTTGCAGAGGAGCTGAAGTTTCGGGAAGATCTTGAGATCATCGGCGGCAACTATTACCTGACCCGACTCACCAATGCGGTCGTTTCTTCCAGTCACATTGAAGCACATGCCCGCATCATCCTTCAGAAATACATTCAGCGGGAGCTGATCCGCGTGAGTGGCGAGATCATCGGCGATGCGTATCAAGACTCAACCGATGTCTTTGAATTGTTGGATCAGGCCGAGTCAAAACTCTTTGAGATCACCAACAGCAACCTGCGTAAGAATTTTCAAACCATCGACTCCATCCTGGTTCAATCGATCAAGCGCATCGAGAATCTGCGAAATAAATCAGAGGACCTTACAGGGGTACCCAGCGGATTCCCCAGCCTCGACCGTGTTACCTATGGATGGCAAAGCACCGACCTGATCATCCTGGCTGCTCGTCCCTCTGTTGGTAAAACCGCCTTTGCTCTGAACCTGGCTCGCAATGCCGCCATGCACGCCTCTAAGCCTACTCCCGTAGCTGTTTTTTCACTCGAGATGAGCGCTCCGCAATTGGTGCAACGGATCTTGGCCGCCGAAAGCGAGATCCATATGGAAAAGATCAACCGGGGAAACCTGGCTGATCATGAAATGAAACAACTCTATGCCAAAGGGATTCAACGCCTGGCCCAGGCGCCCTTGTTCATCGACGATACCCCGGCACTGAACATTTTTGAATTGCGCGCCAAATGCCGCCGCTTGAAAAACAAGCACAACATCGGCATGATCATCATCGACTACCTGCAATTGATGAGTGGTACAGGCGACAATCGAAACTCCAACCGCGAACAAGAGATCAGCAACATTTCCCGAAACCTAAAGGCACTCGCCAAAGAACTGGCCGTTCCCATCATTGCCCTTTCTCAGTTAAGCCGCGCCGTGGAAACACGCGGTGCCGGTAAGGACGGTGTCAAAATCCCTCAATTGAGCGACCTACGCGAATCCGGCGCCATCGAACAGGACGCTGACTTGGTCATGTTCCTCTACCGCCCCGAATACTACGAAGTAACCATGGATGAGAACGGAGAGAATAATCGCGGGGAAACCATCGTTAAGATCGCTAAACACCGAAACGGCTCCTTGGAGACCATTCACCTGCGTGCCTTGTTGCACATCCAAAAGTTCATCGACGAAAAAGACGGCGGAAACTACTCCACTGGATTGTCCCCCAACTGGAAACCGGTGAGTGATTTGGATAATCAGGGTCAAGCCAAAGTGTACTTGCAAACACCAAGTCGGATGAACGATTCTGAAACGACGGAGGATTTTGACGATTGACATGGCTCCTTTTTTTTACCATCCCCATCTACCAGCCGAATCGTTACTGGAGCTGGATGCCGATACCAGTCACCACATCGCACAAGTGCTTCGCATGCACACCGATATGCCTTTGCATCTTACAGATGGTTCCGGAACCCTGATACATGCACGACTCCAGGCCGTCTCTAAAAAATCTTGCAGCGTATCTGTCGAACATCGCAGCACCTGCGCGCGCAACGGACGTACCGTGTCGATCGCCATTGCCACGGTGAAAAATAATAGTCGCCTCGAATGGTTCGTTGAAAAAGCAACCGAGTTGGGCGTTTCCCAGATCATACCGGTGCTTACCGAACGAACCGAAAAGCAACGACTGCGTATCGACCGGTTGCGACAAATCGCAGTAGCAGCCATGCTGCAAAGTCAGCAAGTCTGGTTGCCTCAACTGGAGGAACTCAGGACGTTTGCACAATTGATCCGGGATTGGGAAGGTCAATCCCTGCAACGATGGATCGCTCATTGTGTAGACCAAGAGAAAAAAGAGATCGCCCAGTGTGACTTATCGGCTGCAGTGGGTATACTGATTGGACCGGAAGGGGATTTCACCGAATCGGAGATTGCACAGGCACTGGCGGCCGATTTCAACCCAGTGCAACTCGGGAATACCCGACTCCGTACCGAAACGGCAGGTGTGGTTGCCGCCGCTTGGCTTCGCTTGCAACAATAACTTCTCAGATAAATTGATCCTTTAGATCAATCGTTCCTATTGGTGATCTTTTGTACGATGCCCGGGCCTTCGTAAACGAATCCGGTCCACACCTGAACCAACGACGCACCGGCTGTCAGCATTTTCCGGGCATCGGCTTCAGTGAATATTCCGCCACTGGCAACGATGGGCAATGCTCCCTTTCCTTGCCGAACGGCGAATTGAATCCACCGGGCACAACGATCGGTAAGCGGTGCCCCGCTCAGTCCACCCGCACCCATTTGCGCCACTTTTTTAGGAGATGTTTTTAATCCGCCTCGTGTGAGTGTTGTATTGGAGAGTACCAATCCCTGCAATCCGATCTCTTGGGCCAAGTCGATCACTTCTCCCATGGCTTCCGCTTCCAGATCGGGGGCCACTTTGAGTAAGATTGGTTTGGGATGCTTGGTTTGTACGTCGGATCGTTGCAGGGTGGTTAATATTTTTCGGAGTTGCTCAGGTTCTTGAAGGGAACGGAGTCCGGGTGTATTGGGCGAACTGACGTTCACCGTAAAATAATCGACATAGGGATGCAGTTTTTCAAAACAAATCAGGTAGTCTTTCCAGGCCAGCTCATTGGGTGTTTGTTTGTTCTTTCCAATGTTTCCGCCGATGATCAGTTGGGTGTGGGGATTGATTTTTCGCCAGGCTTTCAATCGCTCGGCGATAACAGCAGCTCCTTCATTGTTAAATCCCATCCGATTGATCAGTGCCCGGTCGGCCGGCAACCGAAACAAACGCGGAGCGGGGTTTCCGGATTGGGGCAGGGGGGTGACGGTTCCAATTTCCAGGTGACTAAATCCCAGGGTTTCCATCTCCCGCAGGTAACACGCATTTTTATCGAAGCCCGCGGCGAGTCCCACCGCATGCCGAAATCGAAGTCCCCATATCTCCACCGGCTGGTCCCGTGGCTGAAAAATCTTTTTGATCAGTATCCGCAGCGGCGGTAGGGCACAACACCACCGCAACAACGTCATAGAAACGGTGTGGGCCGATTCGGCCGGCAGCAAAAAGAGGATCCTTCGAAGCAGCGGGTACATATGAATCAAAGATACCACCAATAACAGCCATTGTCTCCCGATCTCATTTCGGTAATTTTGAGAAAGCCTTTTACGCATGAACGAAGCCTACCTCATTGCCGGTTACCGTACGGCGGTTGCTAAATCCAAAAAGGGAGGATTTCGTTTTACACGCCCCGATGATCTGGCCGTTACCCTGATCCGCGAATTGATTCGTTCTGTCCCTTCCCTGGCCGATCAGAAAATCGATGATGTGATCGTGGGCAATGCCGTGCCGGAAGCCGAGCAGGGTTTGCAAGTGGGACGCATCATCGCTGCCCGCGCCCTGGGTACCGATACACCGGGAATGACCATCAACCGCTATTGCGCCTCCGGATTAGAAGCCATCGCCATTGCCACCGCAAAGATCCGTGCCGGGATGGCCGATGTCATTGTGGCCGGTGGAGTGGAAAGCATGAGCCTGGTTCCCACCTCCGGGTGGAAGACCGTTCCATCATATGAGATCGCTTCCACTGAGCCGGATTATTACCTGAATATGGGATTGACGGCAGAAGCGGTTGCAAAAGATTTTCATGTTTCCCGTTCGGATCAGGATGCTTTTTCCCTGCGCTCACATCAAAAAGCCCTGGCTGCCATCGAACAAGGTTATTTTAAACCAGGCATCCTACCTATTCCAGTGGAAGAAATTTATCTGGATGAAAAAGGCAAAAAACAAAAAAGGCAATTCGTAGTGGATACCGATGAAGGCCCGCGCGCAGATACTTCCCTCGAAGCCCTGGCAAAGTTGAAACCGGCCTTTTCGCCTGTGGGTTCCGTCACCGCCGGCAACGCCTCCCAAACCTCCGACGGAGCGGCGTTTATAATCGTGATGAGTGAACGAAAGATGAAGGAGTTGGGACTCTCCCCGATCGGACGATTGATCGCCTGCTCAGTTGCCGGCGTGCCCCCTCGGATCATGGGCATCGGACCGGTGGCTGCCATCCCCTTGGCATTGAAACAAGCCGGACTCACACTCGATCAGATCGATCTGATCGAACTCAACGAAGCCTTCGCTGCTCAGGCATTGGCCGTTATACGGGAAGCGAAGCTGGACGAACAAAAAGTTAACATCAATGGCGGGGCCATTGCCCTGGGGCATCCCCTGGGTTGTACCGGCTGCAAACTCACGATTCAGAACCTCCACGACCTCAAACGTTTAGGTAAACGTTTTGGATTGATCACGGCTTGTGTAGGAGGTGGGCAGGGGATCGCCGGCATCGTTGAATCGCTATAAAGCGCTGCGTACTTGTTCTCGGTGTCGGGGCTTTCTCGTTTTTTCCAATTTCTCAGGCACTTACGCTAAACTTTTTCGTTACTTTTGGTCTATACCCAACAGCCTAATCCAACTGCTATGGATAGAAGAGAATTTTTGACCGCGTCCCGGCGGAACAAACCGGCTCCTGTCGTTCAGGTTCCTCGAACCTTGTCCGGGATAGAAACCTATACGGGTCCGTGGACCGAACAGGAGGTTATGCACCTGCTGAAGCGGACCATGTTCGGGGCCAAGCTGGCCGATGTCAATTATTTCAAAGGGCGCACGTTAGCGCAAACCGTAAACGAGCTGGTTAATCCCACTGCCCCAAACCCGGCACCCCCCGTCAAAGAATATGCCACCTCTACCACGCTTGGGGTCAATGCCGATGCCAACATCGCGCAGGGCACTACCTGGATCAATGATATCAATAACGACGGTACCGTGCAGGGCCAACGAAGGGCTTCGTACAAAAAATGGTGGACCGGCGCACTGATCAACCAGGATCGCAGCATTCGCGAGAAGTTCATCTTATTCTTGGTGGATCATTTTGGTAATGAGGCTACGGATGTTGGGAATGCCAATTGGATGTATCGCCAGCACGATCTGATCCGGCAATACGCGCTTGGAAATTTTAAAAATCTGGTGCGGGATATTTCGAAAGACATTGCCATGTTACGGTATCTCAATGGCTACCTGAACAATGCTGCTGCTCCGGATGAGAATTATGCCCGTGAGTTATTTGAATTGTTCACACTCGGCAAGGGGCCGGATTCCCGCTACACCGAAAGCGACGTGAAAGAAGCGGCGAAGGTGCTCACCGGCTGGCAAATAAACTTCACAACCTGGCAAACCATTTTTACCTCTTCTCGTCACACCACGGCCAACAAGACTTTTTCTTCTTTTTTTAATAATACGGTCATTGCCGGAAGAACCGGTACCACGGCTGGAGATCTGGAGCTGAACGACCTGATCAACATGACCTTTGCCCATAACGAAGTCGCTAAATTTTTAGTACGTAGGCTCTATCGTTGGTTTGTTTATTATACGATTGATGATGCAACGGAAATAAATGTAATTACACCGCTTGCCACGATCTTCCGCAACAACAACTATGAATGGAAGCCGGTGCTGACGGCCCTTTTCCAGAGTCAGCACTTCTTTGACATGATGAACCGCGGATGCGTGATCAAGAACCCGGCCGATCAGGTGATCGGGGCTATCCGCGAGATGAATACGGTGTTTCCGGATCCAACCAATTACTTGGCCAATTATGGACATTGGAACACTTTCTACAACTGGATGACCAATATGGGGATGAACCTCCACGACCCCCCGAATGTTTCCGGTATGCCGGCTTATTACCAAGAACCGCTGTTTCATGAGATCTGGATCAATTCGGATTCATTACCCAAGCGCAATCAGTTTACGGATATCATGGTAAACTCCGGTTATTTGATCAGTGGGGTTCGCGTCCAATTTAATTGTGTGGCACTCGCGCAGACGTTTTTCAATCCGGGAAATCCCAATGACCTGATCGATGAGGCCGTGAACCGGTTCTTCCGAAATCCGATCTCTACCACCAGCCTGTCACAAATCAAGACACAGATTTTGCTAACCGGGCAGCAGTGGGATTATTATTGGACCAACGCCTGGATGGCCTATCAGGCAAATCCCACCACGGCCAATTTCAATACAGTCAACACCCGCCTGATGAATCTGTTCAAATACTTATTTAACCTGGCCGAATACCAACTCATCTAAGCCTACGTCAACCGCTTCTTATGAAACGTAAAGACTTTTTATACAGTTCGATCCCGGCGGCCGCGATGCTTCCGGAAATGATCAACGGATATTCGATCAAGGCGTTTAATATGCAATCGCCCTTGGTGCAAGCGTTGATGCAGGGCACTACGCTCACCGATCATGTACTGGTGATCGTGCAGTTATCGGGTGGAAATGACGGCTTGAATACCGTGATCCCCGTGGCCGATTATTCCCGCTACTTCAACGCCCGCACCAACGTGGCCATTCCGGAAAATAGGGTTCTGTCCATCGCAGGAGTCACCGGTACTGGAATCCATCCTTCCATGACAGGCATGCAATCCTTGTTTACAGAGGGGAAGGCTAAATTAATTCAGGCCGTTGGCTATCCACAACCGAACTTTTCGCATTTCCGCTCTACGGATATTTGGATGAGTGCCTCCAACAGCAACCAGGAAGTGTACACGGGTTGGGCCGGTCGGTATTTGAATTATGAGTACCCGGATTTTCCCATTGGCTATCCCAATGCAGACATGCCCGATCCGCTGGCGATCCAGATCGGATCGACCACGTCGCTGACGCTTCAAGGTCCGACCGTAAACATGGGGATGAGCATCACCAATCCCACCAGCTTCTACAACCTGATCAATGGCACTACCGATCCCGTCCCCAACACCCGGGCCGGAAAGGAATTAAAATTCGTTCGTCAGACCAATCAACAAACTCAAGGATATGCCAGTGCCGTTCGCACTGCGGCCAACAGTGTCACCTCTCAATACACCTATCCCACCAACAACTCACTGGCCGATCAGCTCAAGATCGTAGCCCGACTCATCAAGGGCGGATTGCGTACCCGCGTGTACATGGTGAGTTTTGGCGGGTTCGATACTCATTCCGTGCAAGTGAACGCGGCCGATACCACCACCGGTTCACACGCTACGTTGTTACAGCGAGTATCGGATGCGATCAAAGCTTTTCAGGAGGACCTTAAATTTTTAGGTGTCGAAGAGCGCGTGGTGGGGATGACCTTCAGTGAATTCGGTCGCCGTATCAAATCCAACTCCAGCTCCGGTACCGACCACGGGGCAGCAGCACCCATGTTCCTGTTCGGAAAATCCGTCGACCCGGGCATGTTGGGCGTAAACCCTACCTTGCCTGCCACCGCCACGGTGAACGACAATATTCCGATGCAGTACGATTTCCGAAGCATTTATTCAACGTTGTTGGAAAAATGGTTTTGCTTGGATCGATCGGTGGTCAACTCCCTATTCCCTCCGAATGTTAACAGTCAGCTGCAAAGCTTGCCGCTCATCAAGGCGGGTGTTTGTAACAGCGTTACACCGCCCAATCCGACTCCGGTAGAGGTGATGGTCACCAATTATCCAAACCCTTTCCAAACAACGACTACGATCAAATTCCGCACGGCGGGCGGACATACCCTGATCCAGATCATGGATACGCTGGGGCGGGTATTGCTGAATCTGGTCGACAAGGAATACACAGCCGGTACCTATACGATTCCGTTCGACAGCGAACCGTTGCCACCGGGTGTGTATTATGCACGTTTCCAAAACGGCGTCAACCAACATGTTCGGGCCATGCTGAAAGTCAGATAATAACCTATGCGAAATCTTGTTGGACATCTCATCGTTGTTGTTTTACTCGCGCTAACGCTCGGATCCTGTTCAGGCGATGCGCCCCCCAACCCTTGTACGGGCATTCAAATAGATATTATTTATGCCGCCACGCCCGCGATCGGTACCAGTAACAACGGTTCGATAGCTGTTTTTAATCCCGCCGGCGACTCGGTCAGTTATAAATTAAATAGCGGGGCGTTTCAGTCCTCCGGACTCTTCTCCAACCTCGCCCCCGGCAACTACGTGCTAACCGTTCGCAACAACCGGGGCTGTTTGGATACCGCGCAGGTTACGATCCTCAACTACGGACCCAAATATGCCCAAGTAAAACAAATTGTGACAGGTTACTGCGGCCCTTGCCACCTGAACGCCGGTAACAGCGGTAATTTCAATTTCGATGTCGATGCCAGTATTGTGGCCGGTTGGCAGCGGATCAAGGTTCGTTGTGTTGACGGTACACCGAGCTTTATGCCCCAGGGCGGACAGCTCACCACCATCGACAAACAGCGCATCACCGACTGGGTGAACGCCGGTCATCGAATCTCGGATTAAATATTCTTGCCCGCCCTTTTCGGCTTCCTTAATTTTGCAACATTGGTGCAAAAAAATTTGCCCGGCGGTCATGCCTTACATATCCATTCCATTCTTGTTTCGCCTTTGGCTGATTGTACTCCTGTTGGGGGCTGTTTCCGTGCGGGTGAAAGCGCAGGACAGCACCTGTGTCTTAGCCATTTCCGGGAGTGTATCGGATGCGGATGAGCGGACGCCGTTGCAAGGGGCCCGCATCCAAATCCGGGAGCTGGGGTTATCGGTTCTGACCGACGAGGAGGGGCATTATCATTTTTATCGGGTGTGTCCGGGTACATACACATTCTTGCTGACCCATGCCGATTGTGATACGCTCACCGTTCGGGTAAAGGTAGAAACGAACACCGTGCGCAACTTTCAACTGCCGCATTACTATAACGTTATGTCCTCCGTTCAGGTGCAGAGTACCACGGGTGGGCAGACGCCCTCGGTTCGGGAATGGGTCAAGGGCCGAGAGGTAGACGAGACCCGTGGCCAGACGCTGGGGGAGGTCTTGCGACGGGTTACGGGGGTGAGTGTTTTACAAACCGGCAGCACGATTTTCAAACCGGTCATTCATGGATTGCATAGCCAACGGATGATTTTGCTGAACCAGGAGGTTCGGCTGGAGGGACAGCAGTGGGGGAGTGAGCACGCGCCTGAGATCGATCCCTTCATCGCCGATCGGTTTATGGTCTTGAAGGGAGCCGGCGCCATTCGCTATGGCTCGGATGCGATCGGGGGTGCCATTTTGGTGGAGCCTCGGCCCTTGATCTTTGATCAGCGGGTTCGGGGGGAGATCAATACAGGCTATTTCACCAACAACCGTCAATATGTTTTGAATGCCCAGGTTGAGGGGAATCTTAAAAATGCGCCTGCATTCAGTTGGCGGACACATATTACCTACAAGCGCGGGGGTACGGCGCGTACGCCAGATTACTGGTTGCAAAATACCGGATTGCAGGAACTCAATCTGTCGGGCATGGCAGCCTATCGAAAGCAGGGGTTTCGGGCTGATCTGTATCTGAGTTCCTTTAGTACCCAGATCGGTATTTTCACCGGCGCCCACATCGGAAATCTGACCGATCTGTTGAGCACAATCGCCAGCCCTCGTCCACTCCAAAACGATGATCGTTTTTCCTATTCGTTCGATCGACCCTACCAAAAAGTGAATCACCTGTTGGGAAAGCTGAAAGCGAGTTGGACCGGTGCGCAGGCCTCCAAATGGCAATTCGTATTGGCCCATCAAGAGAACAAGCGAAGTGAATACGATCGGGCCTTGCTTTCCAGCCGACCCGAGCTCTCGCTGAGTATTGGTTCCACGTCCTTAGACCTGAACCGGGAATCGGTTCGATCGGCCAAGCGTTCGGGCAGTTTCGGATTCCAGGGGCTCTATCAACAAAATGTATGGTCCGGCAGCCGGTTCTTCATTCCAAATTTTTCTCTTTGGAATCTTGGCATCTATGTGACCGAAAAATGGGGAACCGACAAGTGGTCGCTGGAAGCAGCCCTCCGCGCCGATTACCGCCGCTTGCAGGTGTATCGGAACCGCAACGGTGCCGCGACCTCCCGGCAACATCAATTCTTCAATTCCTCCGGTACCCTAAGTGCCAGCCGCCAGCTGTCAAAGCATATGTTGGTGCGCTGGAACGCCAGCTATGCCTGGCGGGCACCGCATGTGAATGAACTGTATGTGAACGGACTCCATCATGGTACGGCCAGTTTGGAGATCGGGGACTCCAGTTTTCGTGCAGAGAAGTCCTTCAAAAATCTGTTACAGGGACAATTGCAGCTGGATAGTTCCAGCACGGTGGACCTGACGATGCATGTGAACCGCCTGGATGGTTTTATCAACCTCGTCCCCAGCACACCTCCCACGCTTACCCTCCGAGGGGCTTATCCGACCTTTCGATATATCCAAACCCAGGCGTTGATCAGTGGTGTAGACATTCGCTTCGATCATAGCTTCAATGCGCATTGGAGTGCCGGTGCAAAAGCAGCCCTGCTATGGGCCCGCGACCTCCGGGCCAACGACTGGTTGGTACAGATGCCCGCCAATCGGTTTGAGGGACAGCTCACCTACGCCTTCTCGACCCGACGATTTCAAAAAAGTTATGTGAGTCCCTCCGTTCTCCATGTGATGCGTCAAGTGCGGGTACCCGTCACACCTGACTATCTCCCCCCACCGGATGCTTATACCTTGCTGGGTATTCAATTTGCCAGTTCCGTCCAGTTCGGTTCCAAATCAATCTATTTTCAGCTGGGGGTACATAACCTGCTCAACACCCGGTACCGTGATTACATGAATCGGTTTCGCTATTTCAATGACGAAGTGGGCCGGAACTTCATCTTTCAACTTAAATACACGTTATGAAATCAGCCTCAGTGACACTCCTGCTCTTCCTTGCCGGAATGATCCTTCTGCCGAGTTGCAAAAAGCCCTCCGATGCCAACGATGAAAATGAACATGAGGCAATCAACAAACTGGAGCTTACCTTCCGCCAAGCCAACCAGCCCGATCGCGTGTTCATCGCCGAAGATCCGGATGGCGATGGAGGATTGCCGCCCACGCGTATCGATACGATCCGCTTGTCGGTCGGGCAAAACTACTCCGTCTCCTTTCGAGCATTGAACATCGTGAGCGGGGTCGAACGAGACATCACCCCCACCATTCAAGCGCAAGCGAACGCACACGAGATCTTCTATGTTGTGACCGGACTGGGCCTGCAGGTCGTCAAACTCGATACCGATTCACGTGGGTACCCGCTGGGGATCCTCTCGGCCTGGACCACCCCTTCCAATATGGGCACCGGATCAGTATTGATCAAACTCATGCACAAAACAGGCATAAAAGGCCCGAACGACCCCCCCAACATCGGGCACAGTGACCTGGAGCTGCCAATGCGGATTGAAATATTTTAATTTTTTATTTGCAACAATGTTTCAATAAATTTACGGCCTAAATCAACCTTCATGAAAAAAGTAATTCTGTTCTCCCTCCTATCGCTGGCCGTATTCGGCCTCTCTGCTCAAACGAAAATTGGGGTAACCACGGGGCTGGTCCTAGCCTCCGTTTCCACCAATGATGCCGACCTGAAATCCGAAAAATCGATGTTGTTGGCTCCTCAGTTTGGCCTGACGGTCGATCATGCCCTTTCAAAAAGCCTCTCTCTGCAGTCGCAGCTCTTATTTATTGGTAAGGGTACTTCCATCAAGCACTTGGATCACAAGGATAAGGTCCGTTTTTCGGCATTGGATATCCCCATCCAGTTGGTGTATCGCACCAAAGGGGGTTGGTTCATCGGGGGTGGGCCGAACCTCGGGTTCAATCTCTCCGTCAAGTCTATCGATGAGGATGGTTCCGAACCCATTGACATCGGTTCTGCCGTAGGAGAAGTAAAGGGTTTTGATATGGGCTTGAATTTTCGCACGGGCGTAGAGCTCAAAGGAGGACTCGTTCTTAGCGTGAACAAATTATTCGGTTTGACCAACTTGCAAAATGTTTCCGGTTTTCGCTGGAATAACAATGCCATTGGGTTGAACGTAGGCTACTTCCTGCCGAAAAAGGCAAAAAAATAAGTTCATCAATCTGCCCATTGCAATCGTCAATACCCTACCCCCCGGCTATGCTGGGGGATTTTGTTTTATATTGTTGTATGGACATCAACCTCAATACCCCCGCGTTGCTTTTTCCCGGCATCACCCTGTTGATGCTGGCTTATACCAATCGGTTTTTGGCATTGGCTAATTTGGTTCGACGCCTGCACGAAGAGTATAAAAAGGGTAAACCACATCCTACGCTCCTTGCTCAAATTGCCAGCCTGCGCCGGCGGATCAACATCATTCGCTATATGCAGGCTCTGGGTGTTATTAGTTTTTTAGGATGCGTGGCCTGTATGTATGCATTGTATAGGGGCTCGTTGCAATCGGCAGAGTGGATCTTTGCCTTGAGTTTATTGTCGCTGATCGCCTCTTTGATCCTCTCGCTGGTGGAAATCACACAAAGCACCAAAGCCATTGAATTGGAATTGAGTGATATTGAGGAGTTGGAAAGGTCCAATATCTTTTATGATATGGTGACCGACCGATCGGAGAAAAAAGAGTAGACTATAATTTTTTCAGCAGCGATTGCCAGTTCCCTCCGTTGTATACCTCTTTGATGCCGGCTTTTTTTAAGATGGTTTTGGCCATTCCCGAACGCATGCCGGAGGCACAACAGACAACGATGGGGCGGTCCATGGTTTTTAATCGGTCTAGTTGACTGGAAATTCTGTTGACCGGAATGTTGATGGATCCCGGAATCTTTCCCTGATCGAATTCTTGCGGTGTGCGCACATCTACGATCGCGGCCCCTGCGTCCAATGCTTTTTGGAGTCCGCTATTGCCCAGTCCGAGCCAGGAGAATAGTCCCATTATGAATTGTTTTGCTCATTTTTCCGTTCGCCGATCTGCTGACGCCACATCGCATAATACAATCCTTTTTCGCCTAGTAATTGTTCGTGCGTACCGGTTTCCACAATATCGCCCTTCTCCAAAACATAGATGCGATCGGCATGCAAAATGGTCGATAACCGGTGGGCGATCAGAATGGTAATCTGTTCGCCTCGAAGCGAGACATCTCTGATGGTTTTATTAATCTCCTCTTCGGTAATGGAATCCAGTGCGGAAGTGGCTTCGTCGAATAAAAGAAGCCGTGGCCGACGCAGTAGGGCGCGGGCAATGGAGAGACGCTGTTTCTCCCCACCGGAAAGTTTGAGTCCGCCTTCCCCGATCAGCGCATCCAACCCTTGCTCAGAACGATTCAACAGATTCAGACAAGCGGCCCGGTTGATTACGTCGATCAGTTCTGTTTCGGTGGCATCCGGGCGCACGAACAGAAGGTTTTCTCTTATCGTACCGGAGAATAGTTGGGTGTCTTGTGTTACAAACCCGATCTGGTCGCGGATCTCCTGAAAATGAATTTCGGATTCCGGAAGGCCATTAAAACAGATCGTTCCTTCTTGCGGACGATACAGTCCCACCAACAATTTCATCAGGGTGGTCTTTCCCGACCCGGAGGGGCCCACAAAGGCGATCGTTTCACCTCGATTGGCTTCGAAACTGATCCCGTTTACGGCGGGTTGTCCGCCTTCCCGGTTCCGGAACAAGATCCGGTCAAACGCTAATTTTTCAATGGGTCCCAGTTGTTTAGGGGTAGGAGGGGAGGGTTCCTGCTTTTTCTCCATCAGATTGCCGAAGTTCTCCAACGAGGCTTGTGCTTCCCGATAAGTAAGGATGATGTTGCCGATCTCTTGCAGGGGACCAAAAACGAAGAAGGAGAAGATCTGCATGGTTACCAACTGGCCTGCGTTCATCTTTTCTCGGAATATCAACCACATCAGCATAAAGAGGATCACTTGGCGCAGAGTATTTACGAACGTGCCTTGTACAAAACTGATGCTGCGCACTCGTTTCACTTTGGTCATCTCTAAGCCAAGGATCTTGAAGGTATTCTGGTTCAGTCGTTTTACTTCTTGGTTGGTCAGTCCTAAACTCTTCACCAATTCAATGTTCCGAAGCGACTCGGTCGTAGCGCCGGCCAGCGCGGTGGTTTGTCCGACGATCTGCTTTTGGATCCGCTTCACCTTTTTGCTTAGCAAATTCGAGATCAACGTCAGCAAGAAGATCCCCCCGAAATAAATAAGCGGCAAACTCCAGTGGATGGCAGCGGCATAGACCGCCACAAAAAAGATGCCGACAATGACCGGGAAAAGAATATTGATAAAGGAAGCGACGAATTTTTCCGTATCGGTACGAACTTTTTGCAAGACGCTCAGGGTTTCTCCGCTGCGGGCATCTTCAAACTCTTGGTAGGGGAGACGCATCGCGTGTTGCAATCCTTCCGTAAATACGGTAGCGCCGAATTGCTGGATGATCCGCGTCAGCAAATAATCCTGAAAGGCCTTGGCGATGCGGCTAACCATGGCTACCCCGATCGAGGTCAGCAGCAAGGCCATCACGCCGTAGTGCGGATTTTCTTCAAACGATAAGAAGAATTTTTGGAAGTCGTACTCGGCGGGGTTAGTGGAATAATGACCGGCCAAGTTGACCAATTTCCCCAGCAAGATTGGGTCGATCAGGGAAAAGCCGATGTTGATTCCGGACAATAACAACAGCAAGGCTACCCAGCCCCGGTGGGGGCGCAAATAATGGAACAGGATTTTCATGGAAGGGATAAAATCAATCAGCGAATATACGAAGGGTTCGACTCTCCTGCCGACCCCTCGTCGTGCAGAAACATTTTTGGCCAGGCCGTAAAGGCGTTTAGTCTTTCTTCTGTGACAGCATGTGCTAACAGGTTATCGGCGATGTATTGAATCGGTGTCTGCATCTCAATGAGTTTAGCAGCCGCAGCTGATGAAATCGCATAGGCATAGGTAAAATCGTGAAAGCCGGCTTTTTTAAGGTGCCGGCTAAAGGGTCTGGCATAGAGATTGCGGATGATTTGGTGATCCCATTTCAAAAGACCCAGTGCATATAGTACGTGGTAGAGCTGTTGTTTGCACCAGCCCTTCCACCCCCGCGATCCGTTCTTCCCCCATCCCCAGAAGACCAGTTCTGCATCCGCGGGCAATTCGTTCAGTGCCGCTTCCAGCTGCACGAGTGCCCCTCTATCTGGAACCGCATCATCCTCCAGGATCAGAGCGCGTACATATCCTTTCCGGAGCAAGTCTTCATAGATCATTCGATGGCTCCAGGAGCAGGCGATCTCGCCGGGACGGAGTGTTTTTCCAAAGCGGTGTCGCTCTCGTGCATTTTTTTCGCTGAAGACATTTTGTGTTTCCAGTTGGGGGATGGTTAATCGATCTTTATCGGCCCCATAAAAATATTCATACCGCAATCCGGCAAACCGCTGATCGAATCGCAACCTGCGTTCGCTGGCTGCGGTCACGCTGAGTACGTAGACGTGATCGTAGTAACGATTGAGTTGCTCGAATGCCGGGTGTGGGTTCACCGGGCAAAGATACTCGCTAGCGGCTCCAATTCTCCCGGTCCAAACTTCGGTATTGGATGGCTTCGGCCACATGCTGCGTTTCAATGTTTTGCTTCTCCTCCAGGTCTGCGATCGTTCTGGCTACTTTTCGGATTCGGTCATAGGCGCGCGCGGAAAGATTCAATTTGTCCATGGCTACCTGCAGCAGTTTGGTGCTGGCTTCATTCAGCCGGCAATGCTGTTGGATCGTTTTGCCTTGCATGGTGGCGTTGGCATTTTTTTGTGGGTGGCGATGGAAGCGTTCCTGTTGTATTTGTCGCGCGCGCATTACGCGCTCGCGGATGGTGGTGGAGGTCTCCCCCGTTTGTGTGGATGACAGATCCGAATAGGTTACGGATGTAACCTCTACGTGCAGATCGATCCGGTCGAGTAGCGGTCCCGATACCCGATTCAAGTATTGTTGTACTTGTCCCGGTGCACAATGACAACTCCGTTCGGGGTGATTGTAGTAACCACAGGGACAAGGATTCATCGAAGCCACCAACATGAACGAAGCTGGAAAATCAACTGCTACCCGGGGACGGGAGATGCTCACTTTTCGTTCCTCCATCGGTTGTCGCATGACGTCGAGCACCGTGCGTTTGAATTCAGGCAATTCATCCAGGAACAAAACACCGTGGTGTGCCAGGGAGATCTCTCCGGGTTGTGGCTGACTGCCCCCGCCCACGAGGGCGATGTCAGAAATCGTATGATGGGGTGCACGAAAGGGTCGGTCTCTGACCAGCGCGGTTTTGCCGGAGAGTTTTCCGCAGACGGAATGGATCTTGGTGGTCTCCAGGGCCTCCTCCATTGAAAGGGGGGGAGGATCGTGGAGAGTCGTTTGGCCAGCATGGTTTTTCCGGAGCCGGGGGGACCGATCAAAATGGCGTTATGCCCGCCGGCGGCAGCGATCTCCAGTGCACGTTTTACGTGGTCTTGTCCCCGTACATCTGAAAAATCGATCATTTCCTGCATCGAGTCACCGGTCGATCTATCCATAAAATCACTGACCACGCGGGTTATTTTGGGTTCCTCTTTTGTGAAAAATTCAATTACTTCTGTCAGGCAAGCCACGCCGTACACTTCCAATCCGGTTACCAGTGCTGCTTCTGCTGCGTTGTCGGTTGGAATCAGAAGTCCTTTGAAGCCATCGCGCTTTGCTTGCCAAGCAATGGGAAGGGCTCCTTTAATGGGACGGATGGCACCATCCAGTGCTAGTTCACCCATGATCACATATTGCTGCATGCGTTCGGAATCGTCCAGCTGTTCCGATGCCGCCAGAATGCCAATGGCCATGGGAAGATCAAAGGCCGTGCCGCTTTTACGAATATCGGCCGGAGCGAGGTTGATCACTACTTTGGTGCGGGGCATGTCATACCCGTTTGTCTTTAGCGCACTTTCGATCCGCTGCATGCTTTCCCAGATGGCGTGGTCGGGTAGTCCCACGATCAACGGATCTTTCGTGCTGCTCATGCCGTTCACTTTGAGGGTAATGGTAATGGCATCAACCCCTTGTACGGCACTGCCATAGGTTTTGATCAACATGCAGCGAATCTAGCGGTGCTGCGGGGCTACGTCAATACCGCAAAGCGTGTACTACTGAATGTGAAGGGAAATGTCTTGCGGAGCGGTTTCATCTCCGCCAAAATAAGGGAAGAGCTGATAGCCGTTGGCTTGGGGGGTGTTTAGACCACGAGGCATTGTAACCGTCATTCCGTTTTCCGAGATCAGGTAGGTGTCACCACTTAGTTTGATGCTGCAGGGGATGTTGGTGTTAAGGGATACCGGGGTAATTTCCTGATGGGAGCGAACACCTTTGTCGTATACATATGCGTAAAGACGAAGTGCCCCGTTGTGATAGGCCCAGCCGATGCGGGCGCTGTTGAACTGGTGGTCGTTTCCTTCCGAAAATCCCCAAAGCTTATTGATGTCGGCTTGGTTGGCGGGGTCGAGTGTGGTGTAGATCGCAGAGGCATTAAACCTGACCGTAAAATCCATCTGCGAAGTAGTGACGGCTTTAACCCGGCTCTGGTCACAAAAATGATTTCCTTTTTTGATTGTAAACAACGTGGTGTCGGTTGTATTGCCTGCCACCGGATCGATCTGGATTTCTTTTTGGCAGGCGGTCAGCAGGATCAGGCCGATGGAGGGGATCATCCAAAAAATGCGCTGAAGGAGCATGAAATAAAGATACAATTAAACTCCGAGGAAGATCTTCATTCTTGCTGGGTGACAATCAATTTGTCGATCAGCAGTTCTGTATCCGGATCTACTACAATGCTTTCAATGGAACTGCCGGTGGGGATGGAAAAAAGTTGTTGGGATTTATGGACTTCAATTTTTATTCTCTTTTTTGTTCCGTTTTTCTGGATCAGATCCAGCGCAAGGTTCAATTGAAAAGGAAGGGTTTGTTGAAGTTGTGTGACATTCAGGCTAATGGATTTTTCGTCGGAATTGTTTTGCCATTGGATCTGCAACGAAGGGTTTACTTTCAAGGTGAGCCATTGACTGAAGAAAGCCGACCAATCTTGTTGGGTGATCAACGCTACGATCTTGCGGAAGTCATCCGTGTCGGCATTCTTTCCTTCGTAGGTTTCGTAATAGGCCCGGAGGATCCGTCTGAAATTGGCATCGCCCACTTGCCGGCGGATCATGTGCAGGATCCACCCACCTTTCTCGTAGCTGTTGGCATTGAGTAAGCTCATGTAATTTGCGGCGGAATCGATCACCGAACGGGGAGTGCTGCTCAGGAATTCATTGATCTTTTCCCGATCGGCCTGTAACCGAGCCTTGAGTAGGGATTCGCCGTATTTGGATTCCAGGTACAGATGCGTCAGATACGTGGCGAAACCCTCGCTGAGCCAGAGGTGATGAAAACTTTTTTCGGTTGCCATGTTTCCAAACCATTGGTGGGCGATCTCGTGGGCGATCAGGGCTTCTTCCTCTCCTTTTCCTTTGGCTGAATTTTCGAAGTAAAAGATGGCACTTGCATTTTCCATGCCGCCGAAGATGGTTTTGGATTGTACATTGGCCAGTTTATCATAAGCATAGGGGCCGATGTATTGTTGCATCCATTCCAGGATGGGAAATGCTTGTGCATAGGTTTTGAATCCGCTGGTCGAGTCTTGTGGAAAGACCCAGCTGGTGACCGGCTTTGTGTTCCAAAGGAATCCAACCGTATCCACGGCAAAGCGAGCCACACCGATCACCATTACTTTGGTTGGCAATGGCTTTTTCTCCATCCAGTGTGAGAGGCGGTTTCCATCGGGCAGCACCTGATCGGAATTGCCAATGGGCACTCCATTAGACACCACCTGGTACTTATATGGAGCCTGAACGATGAAATCAACGGAGGCCTTATCGGCTGGATCATCTACACAGGGAATCCATTGGTGCGCGCGGTTGGGCCAGTTGTCGGCAAAGAAGGTGCGTTCGCCGTATTGATTTTTGGAGATGATCAGTCCGTCGCGCGGGATCCCATGGTATTCGATCCAAATTCGGGCTTCCTGGTCTTTTGCAAGGGGTTTGTCCAGATCGATCCGAATGCGGTCGTTCGACAGCCATTCAAAGCTTAGCCGCGGGGCAAGGGTATCCTGTCGATGGTCATAGCGACCTACTTGGGACACCTGCATTCCCTTTCCATTTTTGTCATATTTGGCCAGGTCAATCTCAATCTGCTGTAAAGGTTGCTGGGCACGGAATTCAATGTCTGCTTTTCCGTAGATTCGGTTGGAGCTGTCAGACAGGTTGATTGCGAATCGGTAATTCAATACGTCGATCGTCCGCTGCGCGCACAGAGAGAAGCTCAGGAAGCATGTTGCGATCAGCAGAAATTTTCTCATTTTTCAATATTACGTTGAATTTGCCGTAGTAGGTCTGTTACCCCCTCCCGTTCCAGGATGCGGTAGCCGATGCGGTCTGCGCTGACACCTTCTTTCATCTGATAGGAAAAATGGAGGGAATCAGGTCTGACCTCTGTTTCAAAGTACCGAAATAAGATTGCGGATTCCGAATGAAGGGATTCGCCAATCTCATAGAGGTGTGTGGAAAGCAGCGTAAGGGCGTTGGGCAGATGAATGATGCCTTGTATAACGGCCAGGGAGCAACGCCGGGCATCTTCTACATTGGTTCCCTTGAAAAGTTCATCGATCAGTACCAACCATTTTCGCCCGTCCATCATGTGCTCCAGGGTTTTTTTGATGCGTTGCACTTCGTTAAAAAAATAACTTTCCCCTTTTTCAACATTGTCCGTAATGGTAACGTTGCTCAGCAGTCCTTCGAAAAAACTCAATTCCATTCGACGAGCCGGAACGCCCATGCCGAGGTGGGCCAGGTAAACAGCAATGCCAACGGATTTGATCAGGGTGCTTTTGCCCGCCATATTTGCTCCTGTCAGAAAAAGCAATCGGTTGGAAACACCCAGCTCCAAGTCGTACCCAACCGGATTTTCCAATTGAATATGGGTCAACTGTTCCGTTAGAAGAAAAGGTATTTCCGAATCCCGAAACACCGGGAAGGTCAAGTTCAACGCGTGGGTGGCTTTGGCCATCGCATACCAGGCATCCAACTGATAGTATAGGTTCACGAGCTCAATCAGTTCGTTTCTATTCTCCGTTCGCGTGAGGCGGGCTAATTGAAGACCGAGCAGGTAGGTGTCCATTGCTTTCTCCTTACCGCAAGCCAGACGGTTCAAGTTGCTTCGTTGCAGCAGGTGGTGCAATCGGGTGCGTTCTTGTTGAAGGGGACTATCCGTTCCAACGGCCATCAGTAATTCCAGAATCTGTTGGCAACCCTCATACAGATCAATCAAGTGGGGCAGGCTGTAGCATATCATAGAATGATCGGCGGGGTGAAGCCAGCGGTAGAGTAGATTTCCGAGAGAGGCGTAAGATTCTCCAATAGGATCAAGGGGGTACTCCAGCCATTTTTCCACGGCATGCAAGGTGCCGTTGGTAACTCGGTTGGGCCATTTTTCTAGTTGCTGCGCAATCTGTTGCAGCAGGTGTTGACGGGCTTCAATGTGTTGTCGGTTGGACAAAGGATTTTCAAATAAGCGTCGCAGTTCCTCTCTTCCACCATCGGTACAGGCAAAATTCAGTCGATGAAAAATGGAAAATCGCTCTTCGGGGTGGAAAAGATTCAAATCGGCTCGGGTGATGGGATCAACGTGCATGGGTTCTTGGTCTTAGTGCTACCTTCGATGGGTCTCTGGCTTAGCTGTTTTCATGGGATGTCATATGCAATAAAAATGCATAGTATTACTGTATGAATCTACGTCAATATAGAAAATCTTTATTGGGGATCGGTGGTTGGTTGATCTTTGTTTCTGCCGGGGCCCAGCAAACCTATTGGATGCCGGGTGATGCGGTCAACCACACCCTCCGGCGAATTGAGATTCTCTCCGGTTCCACCAGCGGAAATCCCGTGTTTACCAAATGCTGGCCGTCCCCCCGTACGGCCGAGTGGATCAAGCCCATTCCAAATGCCTCGGCGGCCGATCGCTGGAATTGGGAGGCCATTCGCGCGGGACAACTCTCTATTTCCGAGATTCCGGCCGATTCGACCTCTGTTATTCCGGTATCTCGACCTCGAAATTGGGGTCCGTTTTTTAAGCGGGCGGCTAATTTTTACGACGTACATGTGCCCGATTTTGACCTGATCGTGAATCCGGTATTGGGAATCGGTCGCAGCATCGAGCCCGGAGGAGAAAGTCGCTTATTCCAAAACACACGCGGCGTTGTGGTTGATGGACGTATCGCGGGTAAGATCGGATTTCACTCCTATCTCACCGAAAATCAGGAGCGGTTGCAGTTGTATGCACAGCAGTGGGAGCGTACCCGTATGGCCCTTCCCAATCAAGGCTTTTACAAATCGTTCAAAGGATCCGGGTATGATTTTTTTGATGCCCGCGGATACATCACCTTTCCCGCCACCAAATACGTGGAAGTGGCATTCGGATACGATCGGCATTTCATTGGGAATGGTCACCGCTCATTGTTCCTGAGTGATTGGGGAAACAGTGCCATGTTCCTTCGTTTGAATACCCGCATCTGGAAATTCAATTACCGGAATTTATTCTTGGAATTGGATCAGGCCGACAATCGTTCGAGCGATCGCTTGCTGGCAAAGAAATACGCCGCGATGCATCACCTCGATTTGCAGGTCAATCGTTGGCTTCAGCTCGGCTTGTTTGAAGGAGTGATCTTCAGTCGACCCAACGGGATCGACCTTTCCTATTTGAATCCGATTATTTTTTACCGATCGATTGAACACCAACACGGAAGCCGCGACAATGCAGTGGCGGGATTGGATTGGAAGATCAAACCATTCAAACTTGCGCAATTCTACGGACAGTTTTTGTTGGATGAGTTCTATTTATCCGAGTTAAGGGCCGGCAACCAGTGGTGGGCAAACAAGTGGGGTTATCAGGCCGGGCTTCATTACATGAATGTGGGTGGAGTTCAAAATTTAGACCTGCAGTTGGAATACAACCGAGTTCGTCCCTTTACGTACTCGCACCGCGATTCCATTACCAATTACACGCATTACAATCAACCGCTGGCGCATCCGCTGGGTGCCAATTTTTCGGAGTTTATAGGGATTGTTCGTTGCCAGCCCTTGCCCCGCATGCGGATGGAGGCGAAGGTGGTCTCGTATCGGCAGGGGCGCGACAGTACGGCGCGCAGTTTTGGCTCCAATATTTTTCTTCCGTATAACCCGCCTTTTCGGGTTGGCGATTACGGCTATGCAGTTGGAAGTGGTCGCGACACCCGTGTATTGCTGGCCAATCTTTTTGTATCCTACGAATGGATCCGAAATCTGTTCGTGGAAGCGCAGGCCGGTTATCGCCGCGAGCGTTCGCTTACCAAGCCGCTCTCCGACATCCGCACAAAATGGTACAGTTTAGGACTCCGGTGGAATTGGATGCGTCGGGAGATCGATTATTGATCAGCCTTCCAGGTGAATGCTGAAGATGATCATGCGGGATTGGATCCGGTCGAATACATTGGAGAATTTCAGGTTTTCATCGCGGGCGTGAATGTTCCGTAGGCCGTTGCTGATCTTGATCTCCGGAGAGAAGATGAAACTTTCGAAGAAGAAGTTGAAGCCGATCCCGAACTCGGGACCAAAATCATGTTTTTCGATCTTAACCAATTCTTCGGCGCGTTTGGCTCGTGCATTGCTGGCCATATCGATGTCGGCCTTCATGCCGGCCAGGGTATAGACGCGAAAATTTCCGATGCGGTCGCTTTGAAATTTGATCTGTAGGGGGAAGGACATTGTCACGGACTCCACCGTTTTCTTGATGTCTGTTTCCCCATTGAAATCCGGGTACTTTAGTTTGTAAAAGATGTTCCGTTCAATGAACATCAATTGGGGGTTGAAGCGTAGTTGAAATCGATCCGACAGCCGGGCCGTGGCGGAAAGGCCGAGTGACAGCCCGCCGCTGTTGATGGGTTCAGCGACCAGCACGCTGTCGTCATCTAAAAATTGCGGATGCAGCGAGGTATGAAAGCGGGCCAGGTTGCCGCCCAAGGTTATCCCAAAGTAGTAAGGCTTGCTGTCGTGGTCGAACAGGTTGAGTTCAACGCGTCCGAACTGCGCCTTTGCCCTAACCGGGTGGATCAAGGCAATGGAAAGGGACAGAAGAAGTAAGGTCCGATTCATAAGGGGCGTGTAGCGAGATAGCGGGAGCAGATGCCTCCGGTGTAAGTTTTATATTCCCCTTCGGTATAGCCGATGGATTTTAAGATGTTCAAAAGCTCGTCCCGTTCAGGAAACAAGCGGGCGGATTCGTCCAAATAAGCGTACGCTTTTTTATCCTGTCCCATCCAGCCGGCCAAGGTTGGAGCGAATCGCTTCATATAAAATTGGTAGATCGCTCGCCAGATCGGGTTTTGGGGGCGGGAGAATTCCAGGATCAGCAGTTTACCACCCGGACGGAGTACTCGAAACATTTCATTGAGTCCGGCGGTCAAGTTCTGAAAATTTCGGATTCCGTAGGCTACCATAACCAAGTCAAACGATTGGTCGGGTTGCTTTATTGCCTCCGCGTCGCCCGATTCCAGTCGGATTCGAGTGTGCTTGTTTGCCTTCTCGATCTTTTGTTGGCCAACTCCTAGCATTTGGGTAGAAATGTCGATTCCAACGATTGAATCGGGATGCAGGATCCGTTCGGCGAGCAGGGCCAGATCGGCGGTTCCGGTGGCCACATCCAAGATCTTTTTCGGCGCAAAGGGGATCAGGTGCCGTAGGGAATCTTTTCTCCAGTGAAGGTCTATCCGGGCAGAGAGAAATCGGTTTAGCAGGTCGTATCGAGGTGCGAGGCGATCAAACATCCGGGCCACTTGTTCCTTTTTGCTGGAACCCGAATCCGGTTCGGGAACAACGGCATCGTGTGGCAGGGGGTTATTCATGCGACGCAAAGGTAACATTTGCCGACCTTTGCCTTTCATGGAAATCATTCGCGCCCAGTACCTGATCAGCAGTGCCACGCACAAGCAATGCCCGGCGGCGGACCGCCCGGAGTTCGCTTTTATCGGAAGAAGCAATGTGGGCAAGTCATCGCTGATCAATATGCTCACCCGTCAGCAAGGGTTGGCCAAGACTTCGGCTCGACCGGGTAAAACCCAACTCATCAACCATTTTACCGTAACCTCCGCTGACAAAAAGAATTGGTATTTGGTCGACCTGCCCGGATACGGATACGCCACCGTCTCACAAAAAGCTCGTCGCAATTGGGGCAATATGATTGAATCCTATATACGAAAACGCGAAAACCTGCTTTGTTTATTCGTGCTGATCGACAGCCGCCACTCGCCACAAACCATCGACATCAATTTTATAAATGCACTGGGGAATTGGAAAATTCCTTTTGTATTGGTCTTTACCAAGGCCGATAAGAATAAGCCGGGTGCCACGCTTCGTCACCGCGATGAATTTCTATCTGTCCTCTCTCAAACCTGGGAAATGCCACCCCCTCACGTGATCACCTCGGCCGTCAGCCGAGCAGGTCGGGAAGAATTGCTGGCGCACCTGGAGGCGTTCCTTCAGGAATATGTAGCACGCTGATCGGCCTCCTGTTATATTCCATAAAAGTAGAACCCGGCTGCAGTACCTTCGTGGGATGCGGGGTCAGTTCTCGAATCGTAAAATTTTATTGATTGCCTATATAGTATTGATCCTGATTTACTGGAGAGCCCAGTTGGTAGCAGGACCCTATGAGCAGTCCATTCGATCGCGCCTTACGCCGCCTTCCAATCAACTCGCAACAAACCCCTGATCATCCTATGACACGTATCCTTTTTCTAGTGGTTTACTGTTTGACTTTGTCCTACTTCTCTTTGGCTCAACCGGGACTAAAAGGGAAGCGATTGGATACCTCAGTAGTTATTTTGGGCAAGGATACTACATTGACCAAGTTGGTAAAATTCAAAGACAGCGTAGCTCGACTGGAGCCCAAGCGGCAAGATCTCCGCGAGCCGAAAGAAGCCGATGATGGATTTTATGCCCTTTTGATTGCCGGAGCCGTTGTGGTCATTGTTTGGGCTGGCCGACGGGCCTGGCTTCGCAGCCGAAAACAATAATCTTTCTGATTATCAGTTTACGGCTTTGTTGGCACAGCTGCTGCTGGCAAAAGCCTCGGGTTTTGCCTTGAAAGCAAATCCCATTCCGAGGATATATCCCATGGCTTCCCGAAGTGCGTCGTTGCTTTTGAATTGCGGATTGGTGTTGATATCGGCATGCACTTCCATGTCCACTTGGTATGTGTTGAACAGCGGACACAGTTGATACGCAATGTCGATACTTTTTGCAACTTCCGTTAGCATCCGTTCCTTGATACCCAATGATTGCTGGGTTCTTTCGTTGTGGATGTACATAAATCCACCGCGTCCGGAACGCAAGAAGACGATCACGGTTGCATATTCTGTTTCACTGCCTTTCACTTGCGAATCGGTGCCGATGCAAACTTTTAGTTTGTGTCCGGCTTCCGTCTCGCGGCGCAAGGTATTTTCTACTGCGTCGTAGATGGGTTGATCGAGGGGTTCGCCGTTGAAGGTTCTCCAGAGCATAAAAAAGAGGTTCCCCTAAGTTAGGGAAACCTCTGGAAGAAAAGGGCACAAACCATCGCTCCTTAGGGAGCGGAGAGAAAATTGTTATGCGCGGATCAGCTTTTCAGTCCATTGATTCCCGCCCTGCGTAAACCGGATCAAATACATGCCGCTCCCCAGGTTCATCGCCGACAGGTGATTCAGGCCCGTTTGAAGCTGACCGCGCAGCAGGATCTTTCCGTTTAGGTCAAACAGCGTGTAGTCGAACAAACCCGGACTGTTTACGACGATCACATTTCCGGTCAGCAGGGTGGCCAGTACCCGGGGTTGGTCCTAATTGAGGTCATTGCGCAACGCCACTAATTTGGAGTAATGTGTTCTACCATCGTCGAAACCGACTTTCATTCGGTAGCGCAGAACGCCTTGGGAAAGGGGTTTGTATTGGTACGTGCGACTATCGGTGGGTGTGCCGGATACCGGGATAAAGTTTCTGCCGTCGACAGAAACTTCCAGTACTTGCTCGGTCACGGTCTCATCGGCATCGATCAGCCAATTGAAATGATGGCGATCCCCTTTGACCGCTCCCTTCAACAGAAGCTGACGCAGGGGCAAAACATTTCCGGGGGTATAGCGACCACTGAGCGAGTAAGAGCCTAAGCTGGCATAATCGGGGGCGAAACTGTTTTCTTTTCCTTCCACCATTAAATACCAGGTGTTGTTCGAGAGATTGGTGTCGATCACCGAATTCAATAATGTACCGGGATTATAAACTTTCACCAGGTTGAGCTGATTGTCGTACAGGGAAACTTGCAAGTCAACATTTGAACCGGCGTTTCCGGTGCCTACGTTGTAGGGGATTGCATCCAGTTGAAATCGAGCGGCCACCGGCAGGGTAAAACGTATATAATCTACATCGTCGCTTTTTTCCACCACCCCGTTAATCACAAATTGGCCGTTGGTGAACGACGTTTGTGTTGCTTGCGAAAGGGTGTTCGGGTAGTCATCCATGCGCAGGCCAAATCCATTATTGGATGTGATGATGGCCAAATCATTTTGCAGGTTGCTGCAGCCATAGGAATTGGGTCCGTTGTGCCAGAGGGTCATATTCTTGTAATATCCTACACCCATGATCGGGGCCTAGGCGATTTCTCCGGTTCCGGTGCCCCCATTGTACTCGGAGGTCTTGGAACAGTTGTTGTCGTATGCGGCCTGGTGATAGAGTCCGAGAGTATGACCCGCTTCGTGAGTGGTGGCCTCCGCAACAAACTTTTCATTGTAACCCAGCAGGGCCGAGAAAACAAAGCAGGGGGTATCGTCTCCCCATTTAAAAGATCCAACAAATGCCACACCACCCGAGTTGCCATACCAGCTGGAGGTGATGGTCAGGATTACCCGCATGCGTTTATTGAGCGGTGCCGCCAGAAATTTGGTCGAGTCGGTTGTAACGTTCACGTTAAAGGGCCGATAATCCTCTGCCACCCGGTTGAAGATCGTGGTGATTTTGGTATTGTCCAGTCCCGATGGCGCACAGTAGATCGGTCCGTTGTAATTCCACCCGGTACCGTCCACGGTATGTCCGTCAAAATCCAGAAAAATAACAGCGCTTGCCGAAGGAAGACTGCTCATGAATGGAACCTGGGTCCGACCGGCTAGTCCCGTCAACAACAACAGCAAGAAGAGGATCGTCTTTTTCATGACAGCATTATTCGTTGACCAAGTCGTAGAAATTTCTTTTTACCAGAACCCATCCGGAATCCGCTTGATGGAGTTGATACAGATCGCCGTGTTGAAAGCTGATGATGCGACCGCTGTACTGAATCGTGCCATCGGGTAGCGTGATCTTACTTATGGTCAGCCGGGCTCCGTCAAACCTGGTACAGCGAATCACGACGCTTTGAACGGTTTGATTGTACTTGCTCACGTTGCTGATCACCGTTCCATCGATCTCGCTGGACTGACCGTTGTCAAAGGCGATCTTGGTCGCCTCCCCGAAAGGCGTCGCGATCAATTGTTGGAGTTTCTCCGAACCGATCACGATGCGCTCGGGCAGGTTGTCGAACAGCCGAGGTTTGTTGTAGTTTGGCTCGTTAAGGGGCGGGGTTGGTGCTTGAGCATTTGCCCCGAGAGCCGCGAACAACATAAGCAGGCTGACGACGAATAGTGACTGGTTTTTCTGCATTAACATCTTGCTGTTAATTGATATTGGATGGTAAGGTGCCTGGCATGGCAGCCCGGCGGGTTTTTCTAAAAGGACTTCTCAAAATTGATTCGTGTGATCGTCTGTTGCCAAGGAAAACGACAAGAATATGCCCTCCGCGAGGGCATTTTCATTTTTTAAATCGTAAAACTTCGATGGGACATCGGAGAACTCCGCATCAATACTGGTTTGTGCGTAACATCACCAGGGTGCAGGCATTTAAGGGTTGAATGCCTTTTTCTATGGCTAATTGTTCGAGTTGAGCATTTTCGGTGCCGGGGTTGAAAATGATCCGTCGTGGCGTGGCTGCCAGAATCTTATCGTATAGCTCGGGCTGTCTGTCCGGTCCAATATATAATGTAATGGTGTCAATAGGAATCTCATTCAATTCCTCCCAGTCGGTAAGGATGACCACATCCTTTACTTGCCCGGCTCTGCTGCCCAAGGCCACCACCGGGTAATCGGCTGCGCGCAACCGCTCGATGGCCAGGTAGCTGTAACGTGCCGGGTTAGAGGATGCACCTAGTACAAGCGTATGGCCGCCAGATGGATTCATGTGCACAAGGTAACATTCCATGTCCTAACTTGTGTGCATGTATCGACAGCTTCTTATGCTGGGGATCGGTTGCGCGATGGGTTCCCTGCACGCTCAATCATCCTCTTTCCGCTTTGCGTTCATCAGTGATACCCACATTGCTGCGCCGAACGGTACACCGGAAGAAGACCTCCGAAGAACGGTCAATGACATCAATCGGCAGACCGATCTCGATTTTGTATTGGTGACCGGCGACATTACCGAAATGGGAACCGATGCGGAGATCCGGCTGGCTAAATCGATCCTGGAACTACTCCGCATCCCCTGGTATCCGATCCCCGGCAACCACGATACGGGTTGGAGTGAGTCGGGCGGACAATCCTTCATCCGTCTGTTTGGCAGCGATAAATTTTATTTCGTTCACAAGGGGGTTCATTTTGTTGGATGTGCGTCGGGTCCGTATGTACGCATGAGCGATGGGCACATTCCCCGCGATGCGGTGAATTGGTTAGACAACCTGCTTGATTCCATTCCCGCTTCCGAACCGCTGGTATTTGTGAACCATTATCCGATCGACAGCAGCCTCGACAACTGGTACGAAGCCATGGATCGGTTGCGCACCCGCAATACGCTGTTGGCCCTTTGTGGTCACGGACATGCCAACAAGCAATTTGAGGTGGAAGGGATTCCCGCCGTGATGGGAAGGTCGAATCTGCGGGCAAAAGCTCCGGGTGGTGGATACAACTGGGTAGAAATGCGGGCCGACAGCATTTTTTTTACGGAACGAAAGCCGCTGGAAGGCACTACACGTTTATGGGCTTCGGTAAAAACAGGAATACGTCAGACCTCAACTGAATTTCGTCGCCCTGACTTCTCCATCAATCAACAATATTCCCAGGTAAAACCTCAGTGGGTGGTTCAGTCCACGGCCAATATACTGGCGGCTCCGTTGGTCGTAGGCAAGTTGGTCGTTGTAGGCAATCACATCGGGGACTTTGCCGCTTATCAGTTGAAGACGGGGAAACATCTGTGGACATACCATGCTGCGGGTGCGATCTACTCGGCACCGGCTGCTGCGGGGGATCGCCTTGTTTTTGGATCGGCTGACGGCTTCGTGCATTGCATCAACAGCCGAACCGGAAAAGGGGTTTGGAGGGTGGAAATGCCCGGACCCGTTTTGGGTTGTCCGTTGATCCGCGACAACATCATTTATATTGGCGGCAGTGCCGGAGAGGTCTATGCAATGCGTTTGGAGGATGGCAGTCGGGTTTGGACCTATCGCGGATTGGAAGGGCCTGTTGTAAGCACCCCTGTGATTGCCGATGAGAAATTGATCTTAGGTGCATGGGACTGCCACCTTTATGCGTTGGATCTTCGTTCGGGCGAATTGATTTGGAAATGGAACAACGGCACTTCGGTGCGAAATTTCTCGCCCGCTTCTTGTACGCCTTTGGTCCGCGACTCGGTTGTGTATATCGTGGCACCGGACCTATATCTCTCAGCGATTCACGTGAGGGACGGAAAAACCTTGTGGCGCACGCGGGAAGGCGGATTGCGTGAGTCGATCGGTCTGTCGGCGGATGGACAAGTAATCTACGGCAAAAGCATGCAAGATACGGTAGTGGCCTATGCAGCCCGGGCGGATCAACCGATGGTATTATGGAAAATGCCGGTTGGATATGGATACGACCATGTGCCATCCATGCTGGTAGAGAAGGATGGGTCGGTTTATTTTGGTACCCGAAACGGAGTGATCTATGCGATCGATCCGAAAAGACAAGTGATTCAGTGGGCGCACAAGATCGATCATTCGATGGTCAACACCGTTCGCGTCACAAGCAAGAAGGAATTGTTTGCAACGACTATGGATGGTCGGTTGGTACGGTTGCGAATTGAGGGGACAGCCGGATTTAAATAAACATCTGGAGCGGGTTTTCCAGGTATTTCTTCACTGTTTGCAGGAAGGCAGCACCACTGGCTCCATCAACGCTACGGTGATCGCAACTCAAGGTCACTTTCATAACATTGGTAACGCCAAATCCGTTATCTGTACGGATTACGGCCTCTTTGATCCGTCCGACTGCTAGAATACAACTGTCGGGCGGATTGATGATGGCGGTGAATTCCTCAATGTCCATCATACCTAAGTTGGAGATCGTAAATGTATTTCCGGTGAATTCTTGCGGCTGCAATTTCTTGCTTTTGGCTTTGCTGGCCAATTCTTTGGATTCGGCGGCGATCTGGGGAAGTGTTTTTTGATCAGCAAATCGGATCACGGGTACGATGAGACCATCTTCAATGGCCACGGCCACCCCGATGTGCACATGTGCGTAGCGACGAATCTTGTCGCCCATCCAAGAGGCATTGATGGCCGGATGTTTTTTTAGGGAGAGGGCCACGGCTTTCACGATCAGGTCGTTGAAACTTACTTTCACCTGACTCACCTCATTCAACTGTGTGCGGGCGGAGATGGCCTGGTCCATCCCAATTTCCATGGTCAGATAAAAATGCGGCGCGCTGAATTTGCTTTCACCCAAACGCTTTGCGATCACATTGCGCATCTGCGAATTGGGTATATCCGTAAATCCTTCCGTGAATTGGGCTGTCGGAGCAGAGACGAAGGGCGTGACGCCGGTACCGGGCTGGTAATTATCAATATCGGCTTTAATGATTCGACCGCCATCGCCGGAACCGTGCAAGGCGCGTAGGTCTACCCCTTTTCCCTGAGCAATTTTTTTCGCGAGCGGAGAAGCTTTGATGCGTTCATCGCCTGCGGTGGGGGTAGAGATCGTTGTAGCCGGAGCAGCAGCGGGGGCAGCAGCAGGCGGAGCGGAGGGGGTGGAAGCGGCAGGGGTAGCGGGACCTATGCTGGCGGCCTTTACCAAGGAATTCACGTCTACTTTTCCGGATTCGCCGATGATGCAGAGAAGTGCGTTTACGGCAATCTTTTCGCCGGTCTGCGCACCGATGTGGAGCAGGGTTCCGGTTTTGTAACTTTCTAGGTCCATCGTGGCCTTGTCGGTTTCGATGTCGGCCAGGATTTCTCCTTTTTTTACAAGATCGCCTACGTTCTTATGCCAGGCGGAAATTATGCCCGATTCCATTGTATCACTTAGTCGGGGCATGAGCACCACTTCTTCCACTTTGGATAAATCGATCGAGGCCGCAGCGGCGGTAGGGATGGGTGCAGTTGGGTGCGATTGGACTTCTGGGACTGGGGAGGGGCTGGGGGTGTTATTGATCAGCAGCGAGCTGATGTCTTCACCAGCTTGTCCGATGATGGCGAGCAGATCATTGACCTGCAGCTTGCCACCTTTTTCAATACCGATGTGTAGGAGGGTGCCATCCTTATTGCTTTCCAATTCCATCGTGGCCTTGTCGGTTTCCACTTCCGCCAGCAACTCTCCTTTGCGGACGGGATCGCCCACGTTCTTGTGCCAGGCGGCAATTACGCCTTCGGTCATCGTATCGCTCAGTCGGGGCATCAAGATCACCTCAGCCATCAGTCAAAAAAATTTGCCCGAAATTAAGGCAAAACATCAGAATATAGGAAGGTGGGGCGCTCAATAGTCTAAGTCCAACCCCAATTTATCCTTCAGCGTTTCCACCAGGGGGTATTGAGCAACCATGGCCAGGTATTGATCCCGGCTGGAGAGCGTTGTCACATCGGTGGGAGCGGAGGAGGGGTCGGGCGCTTCCGCGACTACCTGAAATTGCAGCCCGGCTACGGGCATGTGACGTGTCAGAAAATCGTACAGGGGATTTCGTTCCTGTTCAATGAATCGTTGTTCGATGTTGTTGTGAACGATCACCTTGAATTCGGTGGGGGCCACCACCTCCAGTCGTGCCCGTTCGAAGGAGGGTAAGGCCGGATCTTTTTTCAGGCGCAGCTTTTCGGTGTACTGCTGCCAGCAGGTTGAAAGTTCCGTTTCCTCCAGCGAATTTTTTTTATTCTCTGTATCCTTTTTTTCCTGCTGCGCATACTGGTCTCGGATCTTACTTAGCGCACTGATCTTGGGGGAGGCTGGTATGGTTTTGGGATTGGGGGTGGGGGGTGGTTGGATGGACTGAGGTTCTTTGAGGGGTTCCGATGAAACTTTTTTTGCCGGGGTTTCCAGGATGAGCTTCGCTTCAATTTTTGGATCGGTTGGCTTGGTGGTTGAGCGGGTGCGAGCCGTTGCTATTCGAATGGGTCGGATGCGGAAGGCCAGGGGACTATCCGTCATTTTTTTTTTATCGCCTTCCGGGAGGCTGCTTAAATCCAAGGCTTGCTGGAGGTAGGCCAGTTTGATCAGGGCCATTTCCACTTGCAGGCGTTTATTTCGGGCGGAGCGAAAATGTATTTCAGATTGGTTGATCAAATTCAGGGCACTGACCAGATAGCTGGCGTTGTATTGAGGGGCGGCTTTTCGGTATCGTTCTTTGAATCCTTCTGCTACGTCAAGTAGGGGGGCGGCTTTTTCATCCTGACTCACCAACAGGTTTCGGATAAATTCGGCCAGACCGGATAGAAATTGGTCACCTTCAAAGCCTTTTTGATGTATGCCATCATAGAGCAAGAGTGCATCGCTGAGTTGTTGTTGGTATAAGCGTTCCATCAACTGGAAGTATAGGTCGGCATCCAGCACATTCAGGTGCTCCAGTGTTTGGGCATAGCTCAATTTACCGCCGCTGAAGCTGACGAGTTTGTCGAGCAAGCTAAGGGCATCTCGCATGCACCCCTCACTTTTTTGAGCGATGAGTTGAAGTGTATTCTCGTCGGCCTGAATTTTTTCTTTTTGGCAAATCGAGGCCAGGTGGTCGATGGTATCGCGAAGCGTGATGCGTTTGAAATCGAAGATCTGGCAGCGGCTTAAGATGGTGGGAAGGATCTTGTGTTTTTCCGTAGTGGCCAGAATGAAGATGGCGTAGGGGGGGGGTTCTTCCAAGGTTTTCAAAAAGGCATTGAAAGCCGAGGCGCTGAGCATGTGTACCTCGTCGATCACATAAACTTTGTGCGTACCGCTTTGTGGCATAAACCGAACCTGCTCGGTGAGGTCGCGTATTTGGTCGACCGAATTATTGGAAGCGGCATCGAGTTCAAAATAATTCAACGAAGCCCCTTCATTGAAAGAACGGCAATTGGTGCATTGATCACAGGCCTCTCCCTCGGGCGTGCGGTTGGTACAGTTGATGGTTTTGGCCAGAATGCGGGCGCAGGTCGTTTTCCCAACCCCGCGGGGGCCACAAAATAGAAAGGCGTGCGCCAGCTGCTGCTGGCGGATGGCGTTCAACAGGGTGGTGGAAATATGCGATTGACCCACGACCGATTCAAAGGTCTGGGGGCGGTACTTACGGGCGGAAACAATGAATTTATCCATGCGGACGGTAGGGATTGCAAGATAACGAACCAAGACGGATTGAGCAGCTGTCTTTCTTTAAAGCTGGGGATGGCGGTGAAAGGTCCGGCTACTGTCAAAAATGTATCGGTACGTAATTAGTTTTCGGGAAGGGAAAGTGTCGCCTATGTGTTGAGCCACATTCAACATTTTTGGGTTGAACTCTCCAATCCATTGCAACTCGTAGGTGTCGTAGCGGTTCAAGGGTTGGATCACTTTTTTTGCCTCATTGATCAGATAGGAGTCGATCCCTTTGCCTTGGAATTCAGGTACAATGCCGAAGGCGATGCCTGTAAAGCGGGGATTGGGTCGGGTCTTTTTGATCCAAAGAAACTTCAGTTTTTGCCAGAGGCCGAATTTTCCGTTCAGGTGTTGAAACCATTGGTTTAGGTCGGGCAGGTTCATAAATAAGGCAATGGGCTGTTCGTGGTGATACGCAAACCACACGATCTTCTCCTCCACCACTGGCATCATCTTTTTAAACAAACTGAACACCTGTTCCTTTCTGAGTTCTTTCATACCGGCATGTCCGGCCCAGGCTTGGTTGTAGACGGTCATGAAGTCCATCGCATATTTTTCCCAGTTGCGTTTGCGTAGGTATTCGGCCCGAAAGGCAGGGTCGCTGGCTACCGCTGCATGTCGTTCTAGGATCTTTTGGCCCAGTTCTTTTCTAGGATCAAGTCCGAAACAGATCTGGTTATAAAAATTTTTGAAGCCATAACATTCAAAAAGTTCTTGGTAATACGGTGGATTGTAGTTCATCCCATACAGGGGCGATTGAAACCCCTCCACGATCAGTCCCCACCACCGGTCCCTTTCGCCAAAGTTGATCGGACCGTCCATCGCCTCCATCCCGCGTTGCCCTAGCCAGTGTTTGGCCACATCAAAGAGCATATCGGCCGCGGATTGATCCTTTATGCAATCGAAAAAACCGATCCCCCCTACCGGCAGGTCATCCCCCTTGTTTTTATATTTCTTGTTCACAAAGGCAGCGATGCGTCCGATTGGCTCGCCCTTGCCATCGTATAATACCCAGCGGGCGGCCTCTCCAAACCGAAAAGCTTTATTTTTTCGGGGGTCAAAAACGTCGGCCACATCCTTGTCCAACGGCCGTATATAATGCGGGTCTTTGCCTTGTATACGGGGATTGACATCCAGAAAGGTCCGGGCCAAGGCGGGCGTGTTTACCTCGATCAGCTGCATAGCGCAAGTAACGAAGAATCGGCAGTTTTCCACTTACCCAATTTTCCTCGCCGGATCTATATGAATTCCGACCGATGGCCCTTACCTTTGCACCCTGAAATTAAAAGGCCCTTGGCCAACCCTAAAAATACCCGAAACATGGCAACCCTCGGTAAAGTAAAACAAGTGATCGGCGCGGTGGTCGACGTGCAGTTTGAAGGCAAACTCCCGGAGATCTACAATGCCTTGGAATTGAAAAAAGAAAATGGCGATACCCTGGTGCTGGAAGTACAGCAACACCTGGGGGAGGACAGCGTCCGCACCATTGCGATGGACGGAACGGAGGGATTGGTGCGTGGCACCGCCGTGGTTGATACGGGTAAGGCAATTGCCATGCCCACCGGAGAAGGCATCAAAGGACGCCTGTTCAACGTCACCGGCGATCCGATTGACGGACTTCCTGCAGTCAGCAAAACAAACGGCCGCCCCATTCATGCCATGCCGCCTGCATTTGAAAACCTGAGCACGGCAACGGAGATGCTTTTTACCGGGATCAAGGTAATTGACCTGATTGAGCCCTATGCCAAGGGTGGAAAGATTGGACTCTTTGGAGGGGCCGGGGTAGGAAAGACCGTATTGATTCAGGAGTTAATCAACAACATCGCCAAGGCCTATTCCGGTCTGTCTGTGTTTGCCGGGGTAGGCGAGCGTACCCGGGAAGGAAACGATCTGATGCGCGAAATGATCGAGGCCGGGATCATGAAATATGGAGATGCCTTTAAGCATAGCATGGAAGAAGGCGGATGGGACTTGAGCAAAGTGAACATGGATGAACTGGCCGATTCCAAGGCGACATTCGTATTCGGACAAATGAATGAACCCCCCGGCGCCCGCGCGCGGGTGGCTTTGTCTGGGCTGACCATCGCGGAGTATTACCGAGACGGAGACGGACAAGGAAAAGGACGCGACATTCTCTTTTTCGTCGACAACATCTTCCGTTTCACCCAAGCCGGTTCAGAGGTATCTGCCTTGCTTGGACGAATGCCCTCGGCGGTAGGGTATCAGCCCACGCTGGCTACCGAAATGGGTATCATGCAAGAACGCATCACTTCTACCAAAAATGGATCCATCACTTCTGTTCAGGCTGTATATGTGCCGGCGGATGACCTGACCGATCCGGCCCCCGCCACTACTTTCGCCCACTTGGATGCCACGACCGTGTTGTCTCGTAAGATTGCGGACCTCGGCATCTATCCGGCCGTAGATCCGCTGGACTCAACCTCCCGGATTCTGACTCCGCAGGTTGTGGGCGAGGCACACTACAACTGTGCCAACCGCGTAAAGTCGATGCTGCAACGCTACAAAGAATTACAGGATATCATCGCGATTCTTGGTATGGATGAATTGAGTGATGAGGACAAAATGGTTGTATTCCGCGCCCGTAAAGTGCAGCGTTTTCTCTCGCAGCCTTTCCACGTGGCCGAGGCCTTTACGGGTTTGAAAGGAGTGTTGGTACCGATCGAAGAAACGATCCGCGGATTCAATATGATCATGGATGGGGAAGTGGACGAGTATCCGGAAGCAGCCTTTAACCTGGTAGGATCTATTGATGATGCTATTGAGAAAGGAAAGAAGTTGATGGCCGCCTCTCAATCCTAAATTGTCAAAATCTTCGACATGAATCTTGAGATCCTAACACCTGAAAAAAAACTCTTCAGCGGAGAGGTCTACGGCATTCAAATGCCCGGTATCAGTGGAAGTTTTGAGGTACTGGACCGCCATGCACCCCTCATCAGTGCCCTAAAGGCGGGAAAGGTAAAGGTGCTCAGTGCCCTGAATCAGGAACTGGCTACCTATCAGGTGCAAGGAGGATTTGTAGAAGTGCTCAATAACCGCGTAACCGTTTTGCTCGAAGGCGCACAGGAGGACTGACGGTATATCCCAATTATTTGTGAACCGCCCCAATCAGGGCGGTTTCTCCTTTTGTACCTCTCGGAGGTTGCCTGCCACAAGCGGCATACGAACTGCAAATTGTTTTAACATGGAATAAACGAAGCCATCCGCCGATCCCGATACAAGGGATGCGCGGCTTACGTATTTTTGACCTCTGTGAAACGCATTCTTCCCTGGATTATATTATTGATTGGCCTATCGTTGGTGGGCATTATTGGTATTCAGGTTTCCTGGATCAACAACATGATTTTGCTTCGCCAAGAGCAAATCAAACACAGTGTGGAGGAAGCGACTATATGGGTTGGGAATGATTTAGTAGCCCTCAAAAGTTCCTCAACCGGTGCCCGCCCTTTCTGGGAAGACGATTTTCTTTCTCGGATCTTGCGTCCGCCAACCATCGGCAAGCAAGTCACCGCTGAAGAGGTAGAAAAAAAATTTCAACAGGCCTTTCGCAAATATCACTTACCGGAGCGGATGCGGTTTGAGTTTGGGATTGCCTCGCTCGAGGCAGCCGATGAAAATGCATTTGAAAAGATTTCCCCCAATTTTATCCAGACCTACATGGATACGACCCACAATTTCACGTTCAATTGGGTCTTGCAGTCTGGCAGCAGCACTTTGGGAGGGACGGGAATCGAAGAGGTTTTATTCGTGGTCATTCCTGATCTGCGCTCTTTGGTTTTGCAATCGTTGTGGTGGCGGATCACCATTTCCGTAATTTTTACATTGGTGATCATGACGGCATTTTATGTAACCGTACGCACCATGGTTCGTCAAAAAAAATTAGTTGAGATCAAAAATGATTTCATCAACAATATGACGCACGAATTCAAAACGCCCATTGCTACCATTTCATTGGCGGTCGATGCCCTGCGCAATGAGAAAGTGAAGTCCGACCCCGAGCGTATGAATTATTTCAACTCTATCATTAAGGAGGAGAACCTGCGTATGAATCGCCAGGTGGAGACCATTCTTCGCGCCTCCCAACTGGAGCGACAGGATTTCGAGGTAGCATTTACTCCTGTTCATGTTCATCCACTCATTCAACGGGTTGCCGATACCTTTTCGCTGCAGATCGATTCGCGTGCAGGCAGCCTGGTCCTTCGGCTTGACGCTGCTCAAGACCTCCTGCAAGCCGATGAGTCGCACTTGTCCAATCTCCTCAGCAACCTGATTGACAATGCACTGAAATATTGTAAAGAGGACGTTCCGCCTTCTGTGGAAATCGTCACCAAAAACGAATCCGGTCAGTGGGTCATGTCGATCCGCGACAATGGCATTGGCATGTCGCGCGATACCTTGAAACGCATCTACGAGAAATTCTATCGGGCACATACGGGAAATGTTCATAACGTCAAGGGCTTTGGGCTCGGACTGAGTTATGTCAAAACATTAGTCGATGCCCATCGAGGCTCCATCGAAGCAGAGAGCACCCTCGGCAAGGGCAGTTGTTTTACACTTCGGTTTCCGTTGGCGAAGGCCTAATCAGCTGCCAACGGATCGCGCCACAGCAGGCAGGCGTCCCCATAACTCAAAAATCGAAAATCATTTTCCATCGCGTAGGAATAGATCCGGCGCCAGTTGTCGCCCACCAACGCAGCAATCAAGAGCAGTAGGGTTGATTTGGGTTGATGAAAATTCGTGATCAAGCCATCGGCCATCCGAATCCGATAGCCCGGGGCGATTAGCAATTCGGTGCGCGTCCACAGCGAATCGCTTCCCTGCACATCCATTCGTTCCAAGACCGCCTCCAGTGCCACCTTGACCGGTATGGCAACCTTCGATTCATACGGCTCCCACTGCGTCAGTTTTTCCAAAGAGGCATTCCTGTTTTCCACCAAGCGGGCCCCCAACCAATAAATCGATTCCAAGGTTCTGAGTACGGTGGTGCCCACTGCCACCCGCTTGCCGCGATGGGCCAGCAGCCGCTCAAGGGTAGGTCGGTGTAAGTGAATCCACTCTCCGTGCATGGGGTGATCGGCGAGTTGGTTAGCCGTGACCGGCTTAAACGTACCCGCTCCCACATGGAGGGTCAGATCTAACCGCTCTACGCCCTTTCTGTGAAGCGTACCCAATAATTCATCCGTAAAGTGTAAGCCCGCTGTAGGTGCGGCAACCGATCCGTCTGCTGCCGCATACGTGGTTTGATAATCCGTTTGATCCTGCGCCTCCACCGAACGTTTCAGGTAAGGCGGAAGGGGTATGCGACCCGCCCGTTCCAACACTTCTCCAAAACTTCCGACCAATTCGGGCCATTCAAACTCGATCCGAAAATCCGTTTCCCCTTTCTCTAAAAAATGTGCCCGAAGCCAGGCCGCGGTCGATCCGCCGGATAACTCTAGCAACAACACCTGCCCCTTCTTCCACTTGGAAGCCCCCCCAATCAGGCAGCGCCAAATTACCCGGCCCCGACAAGCCAATGCCGTAGAAACTTCCGGATACGAAGCGTCGGGCTCCAAACAAAAAATTTCGATCCGCCCACCGGAAGGTTTTTCAAAAACCAATCGCGCCGGAATGACCCGAGAATCGTTTACGCATAATTGTACCGATTCGTCCAACTCCTCCGGAAGAAACACGAAACGAGACGGCCGAATCGCACCCGCACGATAGATCACGAGACGCGACTGGTCACGCGGCTGAACCGGATGGAGCGCAATGCGCTCCGGAGGCAATAAATAATCGTACTGAGCGATGTCAATCGAACGAGGATTCATACGCAACCAACTGTTGTGTGCCGCAAAAATGCAGAAACCTCCCGGGTTTTCACACTATCCACAGATTATCCACAGCTATTCACATCCCAAACAAATATTTTTTCAAAAATCAACCATCAAATTGAATGAAACGCCTTACGGTAAGGCGTTTCGTTGATTTTCGTCATGGGGATAAATTAAGGGGCCTCAAAATTTGGTCACAAAGTGGTAAAAAGTGTTATTTTGTGTCAGCACGAACAAATTCTTGTTAATCTACTGAAAATGACAGGCTTTATTGGAGAATACGAAGCAACGTTGGACGCCAAAGGGCGTTTTCTGCTTCCGGCTGGCTTCAAGCGTCAGTTGCCGGAGGGGGAGGGGTTGCAGTTTGTCATGAACCGGGGTTTTGAGAAGAGTCTGGCTTTATATCCGATCCAGAATTGGGAGCCGCTTTTTACTGACATCAGCCAGTTGAATGATTTCGATCCCAAGGTGCGGGAGTTTCGTCGCTATTTCTTGAATGGGGCGACGTTGGTGGAGCCGGATACGGCGGGGCGGTTATTGGTGCCACCGAATTTGAAAGTGCATGCGCAGTTGCAGCGAGACATCGTGCTCGTCGCTGCGGTAAACAAGATTGAGATCTGGGATAGTAATACGTACAAGCAGTTCTTTGATTCGTTCTCTCCGGAGGCGTTCAGCAAGCTGGCGCAGGAGGTGATGGTTCCGAAACCCCCTTCATCTGGCCAATAAGTTCTGATGGAAAGGAAGAGTACCGCTGATGCTTCCGATCCGTCCTACCACGTACCTGTACTCTTGCGCGAGGTGGTGGAGGGATTGAACATAAAGCCGGATGGGATTTATGTTGATTGCACGTTGGGGGGTGGGGGTCATGGCCGGGCGATTTTAGAAAGATTGGGTCCGCAGGGCCGGTTGATTGCATTCGATCAGGATGCGGATGCGGTCAAGAATCTTCCGGTCGATTCGCGGGTAGCGTTTTGGCCGCAGAATTTTCGGCATCTCCGTCGGTTTCTTCGGTTGCAGGGTATTGAACAGGTGGACGGAGTGCTTGCCGATTTGGGGGTAAGCAGTCACCAATTCGATGAAGCGGGTCGTGGGTTTTCCATTCGGTTTGAGGGGCCGTTGGATATGCGAATGGACCAGCGGGAATCACGTACGGCGGCTGAGGTGATCGCGCGGTATTCGGAAGCCGACTTGCATCGAATGTTTGAGCAGTATGGGGAAGTGACCAATGCCCGAACCCTGGCGCGTCTTTTGGTTCAGCAGCGCACGCATGTGTCCATCGAAACCACACAAACGCTTAAGGATGTCATCCGGGAGATCGTAAAGGGGAATCCCAGCAAGTATTTCGCCCAGGTCTTTCAGGCCTTGCGCATGGAGGTCAATCAAGAAGTGTTGGTGTTGAAGGAATGGCTTGAGCAGTTGCCGGCCGTGCTTTCTCCCGGCGCGCGTGCAGCCGTAATCACATTTCATTCGATCGAAGACCGGTTGGTGAAACAATTTTTTCGCAGGGGTTCTTTTCAGGATCCCGATCCCAATCCCTTTACCCGTACGGAGGATTGCTCTCCTTTTAATGTGATTACCAAAAAGCCGATCGAACCCACCGAAGAAGAGAAACAAATCAATCCTCGTTCTCGCAGTGCCAAGCTGCGGATCGCGGAGCGGCGATGAAACTGCTTGACTTAAAAACAAAAACATAAAACCGAATCCATCCGAATAACATGTCCGCCCCCGAAACAAAAATGAATTGGAAACAGTGGTTGAATTATCCCTCGCTGGTACGTCAGCTTCCCTTCATTTTATATCTCACGTTGCTTGGAGTGGTTTACATCTACAATGGTCATTGGGCAAACAAGACAATACGCAACATACAATTGGCGGAGAAAGAGATCCGTGAACTGAACTATGAATATGTGACGGCTAAGGGAGAGTTGTTGGCTAAGAGCAAACCCAGTGAGGTTTCTCAGGCCGTGGCCCCATTGGGATTGAAGGAGCTAAAAGGATCCCCTTGGGTATTATCGGATTCCTTGATTGTTCAAAAAAGAAAAACGGACTGATGGATACCAAGCGCGACATATTGGGGCGGGTGTATCTGAGTTTCATCGGAATTGTACTGATGGGTTCGTTGGTACTGGGCAGGGCTGTATACATACAACGTGTAGAGGGAAATTACTGGCGGGCCTTGAGTGATAGCATGCGGCAGCGGTTTGTTCCGCTGGATGCCCAGCGGGGTACAATCTATACCGAGAAGGGGGAGATGCTCAGCGCGTCCGTTCCCACGTTTGATCTGTATTTCGATTTTCAAGCAGATGGATTGCGCGAGGGAAACGGGAAAGTATTCTTTGCGAAGATTGATTCGTTTGCCCGTTCGATGTCGGCCTACTTCGGCGACCGGTCGGCTGCTGAATATGCCAGCGACTTCAAAGCCGGGTATAAAAAAGGGGATCGGTATTACCCGCTGAAGAAAAAGTTGAGTTTCGAGCAATACAAGGCCTTTCGCTCTTTTCCGTTGGCCAACTTGGGGCGCAACAAAAGCGGATTGATTGTGGAGGTGCACAACAAACGTCTGGTTCCCTACGGATTATTGGCCAGTCGCACCATCGGGCTGTCTCGTGAGTACATTCTCTCCGACGGAAAAATTAAGAAAATGAACGTTGGGTTGGAGCAGAGTTACGACTCGTTGCTCAGTGGACGGGATGGTCAGCGTATGGTGCGTTTTATTGCGCCCGGCACGGCCATCCCCATTGATGGTACGGAGTTGGAGCCGATAAATGGAAAAGACATCTATACAACGCTTGATTTGTCTATACAGGATATCACCGAGCAGGCCTTGTTGCAGCAACTGGAAAAATTTGAGGCGTTGTATGGCACCGCCATTGTAATCGAAACGGCCACGGGCAAGATCAAAGCGATCGCGAACCTGGGTCGGCGTTCCGATGGCAGTTACTGGGAGGACGATAATTACGCGCTGCGTTATACCGAACCGGGCTCCACGATTAAGTTGGTGACGCTGATGGCGGTGTTGGAAAAGGGTACCAGCCGGGCAACGGATTCGGTTTTTATCGGAACGGCTCAGACGGCACAGGTCGGTCCTAAATCGGTTACGGATGCCGAGCGTTCCATCCATCCTGTGTTGACGGTACCGGAGTGTTTCGCGCACAGCTCCAACATTGGAATGAGTCGGTTGGCCTTAAAGGCCTTTGGGGAGCGCCCCGGTGAGCTTCGCGAGTACATGCATCGATTTCGTATGGACGAGCCCTTGCAAGTGGGCCTTTCAACCAGCGGAAAGCCAACGTTTGTTGATCTGGAAAAGAAGGGAAGTGGTCTGTCGGATATGCTATCAATGAGTTTTGGGTATGCCTCAACGGTTAGTCCGCTAAACACCCTCACGCTCTACAACGCAGTGGCGAATGGCGGAAAAATGATGAAGCCCTATTTGGTGCATTCCATTCGGCAGGGGGGTGTATTGTATCGACAATTTGAGCCCACGGTTTTGTTGTCGGCGGTGGCCAGACCCGAGGTCATTCAAGCGGCTCGAAAGGCAATGGAACTGGTAACCACGGAGGGTACGGCCAAATATGTATTCAAGGGAATGCCGTTCTCGGTAGCGGGTAAGACGGGTACAAATAAAATATGGGATGGACCATACACCTATGACGATGGTGTTTATCAAGCCTCTTTTGTAGGGTTTTTCCCTGCTGATCAGCCAAAATATTCTTGCATTGTTCTGATCCGGACCAAGCCGCACGCCGCTAACATATTTGGAGGAACACTGGCGGCACCCGTTTTCCGGGAGATCGCCACCAAGCTCTATGCGATGTATGTGGATCGTCCCGAACCACATGGTGTTGTAGCACGTGCCGACAGCTCACTTTCCTTGTACGCTGGCTACCGGGCCTCCTTGCAACGAGTGTATTCACGGCTGGGACTTTCGTTTGTTGACTCGACTCAACGAGGCGATTTAATTCAAGTACGTGCTCAAAATGCTCAGAATGTTTGGCGACCGCAGCAAGTGCCTGCCAACACCTTGCCGGATTTGCGGGGAATGAGTTTGCGCGATGCCATCGGGCAGGTGGATCGGATGCGGCTGGGCATACAGGTCGAAGTGATCGGAAAAGGGAAGATCATTAAACAATCCATACCGGCAGGTACCACTCCAACGCGGGGCAGTAAACTAACGCTTGAATTGGGCGGATCATGATTATAAAAGACCTACTATATCAAATCTCCGTTCGCTCGGTTCGAGGCAACCAAGAGGAAGAGGTCAATTTCCTGCATACCGACTCTCGAACCGTTCTACCTGGATCGGCTTTTGTGGCGCTACGGGGTACACAGGTCGACGGCCATACGTATATCGAACAAGCTTTGGCGCAAGGAGCCTCTTTGATCGTGGCGGAAACGGAACCACCCATCGACGGCCGGAACACGCCGTGGATCGTTGTATCCAACTCCGCCGTGGCGTTGGCTGAAATGGCTGCAAATTTTTATGGCCACCCGGCCCGGCAATTAACCATCGTAGGAGTAACCGGTACGAACGGAAAAACAACCGTTGCCACCCTGTTGTATAAATTGTTTGATTCCCTGGGCTACCGCTGCGGGTTACTCAGCACCGTCGAAAATCAAATAGCCGGTCAGGTTTTCGAAGCGACGCATACCACCCCCGATGCCATACAACTCCACGGGTTGTTGCGGCGGATGGTAGATGCCAGATGCACGCACGTATTTATGGAGGTCAGTTCCCATGCCCTTCACCAGCATCGGGTTCATGGCCTATCCTTCCGGGGAGGCATCTTCACCAATATCACCCACGACCACCTCGATTACCATCAAACCTTTGAGGAATACATCCGGGTGAAAAAATCCCTTTTTGATGGGTTGTCTGGCTCCTCCTTTGCCCTGAGTAATGCCGATGACAAGCGGGGAGGGGTGATGTTGCAGAACACATCGGCACATGCATCTTACTATGCCTTTCGCACGGTGGCCGACTTCAAAGGAAAGGTTTTGGAAAATGGGTTGGATGGCTTGCTCCTTTCTATTGATCAGGTCGATGTGCATTTTCGGCTTGTCGGTGAATTCAATGCCTATAACCTATTGGCGGTTTATGGGGCGGCGTGTTTACTCGGGGTAGATAAGCAGGAAGTACTTACCCGGCTTAGTCAACTCACCGGAGCAACCGGCCGGTTCGACTGCTACCGCTCCCCAAAAACCGGTGTTTTGGGCATCATCGATTATGCACATACCCCCGATGCCTTACAAAATGTGTTGAGTACGATTGGTCGGCTGCGTCAAGGATCTCAACGGGTAATTACGGTTGTAGGGTGCGGAGGCAATCGAGATGCTTCAAAGCGCCCCATTATGGCTGCAGTTGCTTGTGCCCTGAGTGATCAGGCCATTTTCACGAGCGATAATCCTCGCTTTGAGGATCCTAAGCAGATTCTCGCGGATATGGAACGGGAACTGACACCCACCGATCGCCGTAAATGTCTGTCAATTCTTGACCGCCGGGAGGCGATCAAAGCCGCGGTGCAACTCACAGCGCCCAACGATATTATGCTGGTGGCTGGAAAAGGGCATGAGCCGTATCAAGAAGTCGCGGGTCGACGGGAGCCCTTTGACGATAAAAAAATGATGCTTGAATTTTTTGAATTGCTCGAAAAATAAAAAACAACATGCTCTATCATCTTTTTGATTGGCTGAGAGAAGAAGGTTTCCGGTTTCCCGGAATTGAGCTGTTTCGTTTTATTACGTTTCGTACCCTGATGGCTGTGTTGCTGTCGTTGTTCATTACGCTGATCTATGGAAAAAAGCTGATCCGTTTTCTGCAAGCCCGTCAGTTCAGTGAGGGGGTACGCGGACTGGGATTGGCCGGAGAAAACCTGAAGCGGGATACACCCACCATGGGGGGGATTATTATTCTGTTGGCGATCCTGATCCCCACGCTGCTGTTGGCCAACTTATCAAAGATTTATGTGCAACTCATGCTCATCAGTACCGTATGGTTGGGTGCGATCGGTTTCATCGATGACTCACTCAAGCTGCGCGGGAAACGTCGGGCGAAGACATTGGGATTAGATTATAAGAAGACGGCGGAAGACGGACTGGCCGGTCGATTTAAGATTTTAGGACAGGTGGGACTAGGCATTTTAGTCGGAGCGACACTCTATTTCAACAGCGAGGTAAAGATCTGGCGCGAGTACATCGGTGCGCCCGCCTCGGCCCAGGCCGATTCAGCGGTGTTCGTGAAGAACGTGAACGGACAGCCCAAATACTTCGTAGAAACCAAGACGCCCATCACCACCATTCCATTCGTAAAAAATCATGAATTCAATTACTCCAAGTTGCTGCCGGCTTCCCTTCGTTCTTACGACTGGTTGCTGTACATATTGGTGGTCATCTTCATCATCACGGCTGTTTCGAATGGAGCGAATCTGTCGGACGGGCTGGATGGACTAACGACCGGTACTTCCGCCCTGATCGGCGTGTTGTTGGGCATATTCGCCTATGCCAGCGGGAACCTCGTCTTTGCCGATTACCTGAACATCATGTACATCCCCAACCTGGGGGAGCTGTCTGTTTTCATCGCCGCCATGATCGGGGCCTGTATCGGTTTTCTCTGGTACAATTCTTATCCGGCACAGATGTTCATGGGCGATACCGGAAGTCTTACGCTGGGCGGGATCATTGCTGCGCTGGCCATCATTGTGCATAAAGAATTACTGATTCCCATCTTCTGCGGGGTGTTTCTGGTTGAGGCCCTAAGTGTTGTGATCCAGGTGGGATATTTCAAATACACCAAACGAAAATATGGGGCCGGTCGTCGGATTTTCCTAATGGCTCCGCTACATCATCATTTTCAGAAAAAAGGTTATCACGAAGTGAAAATCGTGAACCGGTTCTGGATCGTAACCGTGTTGTTGGTCGTCTTCAGCATCGTCACCCTTAAGCTCCGTTAAATCCAATATATCCAATCCATTCAACCCATCGAATCCTAATGAACCCCCCCCGCCCAACGGAAATCCAATCATGAAGAGAAAGCTGATCATATTAGGCGGTGGCGAAAGCGGTGTCGGGGCTGCCTTGCTCGGTAAGCAGAAAGGCTATGAGGTTTTTCTGACCGATCAGGGCACCCTGAAACCGACTTATCGCTCAACGCTCACGGCTGCAGGCATTGAGTTTGAGGAGGGACAAACCTCGATGGATCGGGTATCGGCAGCAGATGAGGTAGTGAAAAGTCCGGGTATTCCCGAAACCAACGCCACCGTGATCGCCCTTCGCCAATTGGGTATCCCCATGATCAGCGAGATAGAGCTGGCCTATCGATTTATCGGAGACAGCCGGGTGTTGGCCATCACGGGAACAAACGGGAAAAGTACCACCACCACACTGCTTTGGCATATTTGTCAAAAGGCCGGACTCGACGCTGCCCTGGTTGGGAACATCGGACGCTCCTTTGCTTGGCAAGTGGCCGAGGCGCCCAAGCCCTTCTACGTGGTGGAGGTCAGCAGTTTTCAACTGGATGACATCGTCACCTTTCGTCCCCACGTGGCCATCCTTACCAACATTACAGAAGACCATTTGGATCGGTATGCCTACCGAATGGAAAATTATGTGCGCAGCAAGTTTCGCATTACCCTGAATCAGACCGCCAGCGATGTATTTATCTACAACCTCGATGACGAGGTGATCCAACAAGCCCTTTCATCCATATCCATTAAAGCCACCGAACGACCCATTACTATGAAAAGAGAACTACCCCACGGCGCCTTCATTAAAGATGGCGACCTGTACGTCCGCACCAGCCAAGACTATATGATCATGAGTGTATTTGATTTTGCCCTGAAGGGGAAGCACAATCAATACAACACCATGGCTGCTTGTGTGGCTGCGGCTACCATTGACATTCGAAAAGAAAAAATCCGCGAGGCGGTCATGGATTTTCAGGGCGTCGAGCATCGATTGGAACCCGTAGCCACCGTGGGGGGCGTGCTGTTTATCAATGACAGTAAAGCAACGAACGTCAATTCCGTCTGGTATGCATTAGAAAGCATGACGCGGCCCACCATTCTGATTCTGGGCGGAGTGGATAAGGGGAATGATTATGAGTTGATCCGGGAGTTGGTGCAGGAAAAAGTGAAGGCCATTGTATGCTTGGGTACCGATAATGATAAGATACACCAGGCCTTTGGGGAGGTCGTTCCCTCAGTGGTTGATACGCACTCAGCCGAGGAGGCAGTACAAACAGCCTTCCGTTTGGCCCAAAAGGGCGATGCCGTGTTGCTGAGCCCGGCTTGTGCCAGCTTTGATCTGTTCAACGACTATGAGGACCGAGGTAAACAATTCAAACAAGCTGTTCGAAACCTTTGATCGCAGAAATGGAAAACCAAGAACTCATAACACCCTCGGGGGAGCGTCGCTCGATGTTCGATACCAGCCACATCGTGCAAAGCACGAAGGGTGATAAAGTTATTTGGGGCCTGGTGGTCTTGCTCACGCTTGTGTCCTTATTGGCCGTATACAGCTCCACGGGACTCTTGGCCTATAAAAAATACCAGGGGAATACGGAGGCCTACTTAATAAAGCAAGTTGGCTTCATCATCTTCGGAATTGCCATGGTTTACTTTGCCCACCGGGTTAATTATAAATACTATTCTCGCATCGCACAAATCGCTTTTCTTGTTTCCATTCCCTTGCTTATTTACACCTTATTCTTTGGCGTGAAAATGAATGAAGGCAGTCGCTGGATTAAGCTGCCCATTATCAACATGACCCTCCAGACCTCCGATTTTGCCAAGCTGGCTTTGTTTATGTACCTCTCACGCGGAATTAGTAAGCGACAAGATCAGATCAAGCAATTACGGTCCGGCTACTTGCCACTCATTTTGCCCGTCCTTCTCATTTGCGGATTGATCGCGCCGGCGAATCTGTCGACGGCCTTGCTGCTGGGAGCCAGCTGCCTGCTGTTGTTATTTATTGGAAGAGCCAGCATCAAGCATTTATTGGCCACCGTAGGCATTGCGTTGATACCATTGGTCTTTTTGATATTGGCAGCCATCTCCCAACACGATCGAAAAGGGACCAGCTCGCCGGAGGCGGAGCGTGTCGCGGGTTCCTCTTCAGCGCTTACGGGACGGGTAAGCACTTGGGTCAATCGGGTCGAACAATTTTTGTACGGCAGCGATGACATTAATGATGATGCCTACCAAGTTAATCAAGCTAAGATTGCAATTTCAAAGGGGGGATTGCTGGGGGTGGGACCCGGTAGAAGTACAACACGCGATTTTTTGCCCCAGGCGTACAATGATTTTATATACGCTATCATCATCGAGGAATATGGAATCGCCGGTGGTGCTTTCATTCTGTTTGTGTATTTGGTATTTCTGTTTCGGTGTATCCGCATTTTTAAGCGATGCCCCTATGCGTTCGGTGCTTTTCTTGCGTTGGGACTAAGTTTCACACTCGCCATACAGGCTATGGTAAACATGGCGGTAACCGTAAACCTATTTCCGGTGACCGGCGTTACGCTCCCCCTGGTGAGTATGGGCGGCACCAGTTTTCTATTTACCTGCCTCTCCATCGGAATCATATTAAGTGTGGCACGTCACGTTGAACAGCAACAAGGAACCCATTCCTCCACTCCTGAACCAATTACGAATGAATAGTCTTCGTTTTATTATAGCGGGCGGAGGTACAGGGGGACATATTTTCCCCGCCCTCTCTATTGCGGAGGCCATTCGGAAGCTGGAGCCAACGGCCCGGTTTCAGTTCGTGGGAGCGAGAGGAAAAATGGAAATGGAGAAAGTACCTCAGGCGGGATTTGACATCGAGGGACTTGATATCGTTGGGTTCGATCGACACAATCCGATTAAGAATTTTTCGCTTCCGATCAAATTGTTGCGGAGCTTTTTTCACGTACGCTCAATCTTCCGCAGATTTCGTCCCACTGCCGTGGTTGGCGTTGGCGGATACTCCAGCTATCCGGTCTTACGCTATGCGCAGGCACATCGAATCCCCACTTTCTTGCACGAGGCCAACTCGTATGCAGGTAAAAGCAATCAGTGGCTCGCCAAACATGCCACCCAGATTTTTGTGGGCATGCGAGGCATGGAAAAGTTTTTTCCGGCCGATAAGATGGTCATCACCGGAAATCCGGTCCGAATCAACATCCTACAATCGTCTGTTGATCGAACGGATGCGTTGCTGGCTTTCGGATTGGATCCGGCCAAACCAACCGTATTGGTGGTTGGCGGTAGCCTCGGTGCCCGCTCGATCAACGAGGCACTTCAAGCCGGTTGGGAGAAATTGATCGGGGCGGGGATTCAGCTCATCTGGCAAACCGGACAATCGGGTGCCTCCCTGCCTCCGATTCCGAGTACGGCGGTAGGCATGATCCATCGAACACCTTTTATCAAGGAAATGGATAAGGGGTATGCGGCTGCAGACTTGGTGGTGAGTCGATCTGGTGCCATGAGCATTGCTGAATTGGAAGTGGTCGGCAAGCCCGCCATTCTGGTTCCCTATCCGCTGGCGGCAGAGGATCACCAAACCTCCAATGCGCGGCAATTGGTAGAGGCCGGTGCTGCCCTGCTGGTGCGCGATTCAGACGTGGCAAACGAATTGATCGATCGGGTATTGGAATTGATGCGCGATGAATCGCGTCGCTGGCAGATGGGCGCGCAAAGTCATCAGCTGGGCGTCCGGGATGCCGATCGGCGCATCGCCACCTGGATCTTGAAAAACATAAAAACTAACGAGTCGGAACCTACGTTGAAAACCGCTTTGTGAAAATGAGACATACGCCTAACCCAAATCAACCTTTTCAGTTTCCCCTAGCCGCGAAAGAGGCCGGGTTTATTTATTTCCTCGGGATCGGAGGGATCGGGATGAGTGCGCTGGCTCGTTACCTACAGATGGCGGGGTACTCGGTTTGCGGCTATGATAAGACAGAGACCGATCTTACGCGCTCCCTGCAGGAAATCGGTATCGAAGTACATTATACCGACGATGTCCTTCGCATTCCGACGGATCTGCAATTGGTGATTTACACCCCCGCGGTACCGACCGACCTGCACCTATATCAGTATTGCCTGCAATCGGGCAAGCCGATGAAAAAGCGCAGCGAGGTTTTGCAAGCACTCACATTCGGAACATATAATATTTGTGTGGCCGGGACGCACGGGAAAACAACTACCTCAACGCTGATCGCTCATATTCTGCGCCACAGCGGGTATGGCTGTCAGGCCTACCTAGGAGGCATCTCGGTGAATTATCAAACCAATACCTGGTCATCTACCCGAAACGTCTCCGTGATCGAAGCAGATGAATACGATCGCAGTTTCCTTCGTCTGCATCCCGACCTGGCACTGATCACCGCCATGGATCCCGATCACTTGGACATTTATGGAACGGTACAGGCTATGGAAGAGGCTTATATCGATTTCACACGGCTGCTCTCTGACCAAGGCGTTTTGATCTATCACCATTCCCTCAAGCAAGCAGCGGCCCTGGAGGCACCCACGCGCTTCAGTTATGCGCTGCAGGTAGAAACAGCCGACTATTATGTATGCTCTTTGGCTGCAGCAGCCGACGGATATCAATTTGATCTGAAAATACCCGGTGGGATCATTGCAGGCTGTTCGCTTCCCATCGGCGGACTGCATAATGTCGAGAATGCCGTTGGTGCTGCGGCCGTCTGCCATCGGCTGGGAATAGGTTCCGAGGCGATTCGTTCCGCTCTGGCCTGTTTCCAAGGTGTCAAGAGAAGATTTGAAACCCTCTATCGAACACATGGGCGCCGATGGATCGATGATTATGCCCACCACCCGGAGGAGTTGCGTGCCTTGCTGCTTGGAATACGCGATCTATACCCCACTCATTATTTGACCTTGGTGTTTCAACCTCACCTCTATACCCGCACGCGCGATCTTGCGGCTGATTTTGCTGAGGTGCTCTCCCTTGCCGATCAGTCCTATTTGTTGCCCATCTATCCCGCCCGAGAGTTGCCGATTGAAGGCGTTTCCTCCGAAATGATACGCTCGGAAAAACATCCCGAGGGGTATCCAGTTTGGGACAAACAAACATTTGCCAACTGGGTGTCAAATCAATGGAGTTACTCCACGCCCCAACCCGGGATTTTGGTTACGGCCGGCGCGGGCGACATCGACCAGCTTTATTCATCCATCCTAAAGCAATTACCTACTCCATGATGCGATCCATCACTATACAGCGCGTCTTATTCGTCCTGCTGTGGGTAGGCATCGCTGCCGCAATGGGATATTTATTAAAGACAGCTTGGAGTGAAAAAAAGGGTAGTCGTTGCCAAGGATTTAGCCTTTCCCGAAAGGACAAGGATTCCTTCGTATTTATTCAGGCTACCCAAGTCGAAAAGCTGATTCGCTTACGGGCGGGGGGGGAAATCGTGGGGCAGCTTACCAGCCGAATCCCGTTACAAGCCATCGAGGATACACTGAAAATGCTTCCCGGTGTCTCGGATGCCCAAGCCTATTTCGATAATGCCTCCTTTTTGCAAATACGTATTCAAGAGCGGTTGCCGGTTGCCCGGATCTTTATAAGGGGAGGAGCCAGTTATTATTTAGACAGTGCCGCACAATTACTGCCCCTCTCTGATCAAGTAGTCATCGATTGTCCGGTTTTTAATGGAGTCCGGTGGGAGGGGAAACACCCGGATAGTTTACAAGCAGTTCGCATTGTATCCCTGGCTCGTTGCATTCAATCCGATTCGTTTTGGTTTGCTCAAGTGGGTCATTTTGAGATCGATGATAAAGGTCAGTTTGAAATGATACCAGTAGCCGGAAACCACCGCGTACAATTTGGTGGGGCAGAAGATCCCACGGCTTCTTTTCGCCGGCTCTGGTTGTTCTACCAACAAGTGCTTCGGACACAGGGATTGGATCGCTACGCCCGTATCGATGTTCGTTATCAAGGGCAAGTGGTGGCCAGTCGAAATCGCTATTCGGCTCAACCCGATTCCATCCAACTGCGCAAGCAGGTTGATAAATTAATCGAGGCGGGCTTGAGATCCGACTCTTCATATCAAGTTATTAAACCCATTAAACGCGCTACATAAACCCCAACTAAAAACAACGATCATGAAACAAAAAAGACCCGTCATTGTCGGCCTCGACATCGGTACCACAAAGATTGCGGTAATCGCCGGACGCAGAAGCGAGTATGGAAAACTCGAAATTCTCGGATTTGGCCGCGCCAACTCCAACGGCGTAAAACATGGACAAGTGCTCAACATTGATGAAACCATCAAGGCCATTCGTACGGCAATGGACAATTGCCTGGCTTCCAACCCCAATCTCCGCGTAGAGGAGGTCTATGTGGGTGTGGCCGGTCATCACATCAAAAGCCTGCAAACCCGGGGCGACATCGTTCGCCAGCGCACGGAAGAAGAGATCGTTCAAGCGGAAATTGATCAATTGATCCGGGACCAATACAAAACCTATATCCCGGCCGGCGACCAGATCATCGATGTGATTCCGCAGGAATTTACCGTCGACAACCATCCCAACATCGCCAACCCAATCGGCTATGGCGGCGTCAAGATTGGTGCCAACTTTCACATCATTACCGGCGATAAGAACGCCATTCGGAACATCAACCGAAGTGTGGAGAAGGCTAGTCTTCAAACCAAAGACCTGGTCCTTCAACCCCTGGCCTCGGCCGCGGCCGTCATGGGACAAGAAGACCTGGAAGCAGGCGTTGCCATCGTCGACATTGGTGGCGGTACCACCGACCTGGCTGTTTTTTACGAAGGTATTCTCAAGCATACGGCGGTCATTCCCTTTGCCGGAGAGAACATCACCAATGATATCAAAACCGGTTTGGGCGTATTGAAATCTCAAGCCGAGCTCTTGAAAGTAAAGTTTGGTTGCGCTCTTGCCAATGAAGCCAAGTCAAACGCGTTCATCACCATCCCCGGATTGAGGGGCATGCCGGCCAAGGAGATTAGTGTCAAGAACCTGGCCAACATCATTCAAGCACGCATGAGTGAAATCCTGGATTTTGTGAACTATCACCTGAAACAAGTAGGGTTAGATAACAAAGCACTCAATGGAGGCGTGGTGCTGACGGGTGGAGGATCGCAGTTGGAGCACCTCATTCAACTGACGGAATACGTAACCGGCCTGAATGCTCGAATCGGATTGCCCAATGAACACCTGGCCGCCGGTCATGCCGACGATCTTTCCAAACCAACTTACGCGACCTGCATTGGGTTGATCCTAAAAGGACTTGATGATTTCGAAAATAACCGTCAAGAATTTTCTGCTAATTATCTTCTGTTGGAGCCCGAGTTGGTAGAAGAAGTGAAAATCGATACGGAGACTGACACCATTGAAACAGGTACACCGGGCGCAGTAGGTGAGGGCCGACAGGGACTGGCCGGTTTCTGGGATAAGTTCCGCGATAAGATCATTGAACTGTTCCGAGAAGAAGAGGATGCCAAATTCAACGGACGCTAATTCGTAACCATTCCTAACCCATGGGGTCTGTTCCCCACAAAACCACGTATATGATCCATTTTGACCTTCCTAAAGAAAAATCATCGATCCTGAAAGTCATCGGCGTCGGTGGCGGCGGCGGCAACGCCGCAAACTACATGTTTAACCAACAGGTAGAGGGTGCCAATTTCATCATCTGCAATACCGATGCACAGGCATTGAGTGAAAGCCCAATCCCGAATCGGATCCAACTCGGCCCACACCTCACGCAAGGACTAGGAGCCGGTGCGAATCCTGATATTGGACGCCAAGCCACGGAGGAGTCACTCGAGGAAATCAAGCGCATTCTTGAAGTCAACACCAAGATGGCATTTATCACCGCCGGTATGGGCGGAGGTACTGGAACCGGTGGAGCGCCCATCATTGCTAAGATCTGTAAGGATCTGGGAATTTTGACCGTTGGCATTGTTACGACTCCGTTCTCGTACGAGGGGAAGAAACGATTGCAGCAAGCGGAGGAAGGCATCAAAAATTTACAGGAGCATGTTGATACGCTGATCGTGATCAACAACGACAAACTCCGTCACCAATACGGAAACCTGAAAATGCGGGAGGCCTTTGAGCGAGCGGATAACGTACTGGCCACAGCCGCTCGTTGCATAACCGATGTGATCAGTAGCACCGGACAGATCAACGTTGATTTTGCTGATGTCTGCACCGTGATGCGCAACGGACGCCGGGCGATCCTGGGCCACGCAGAAGTTGCCGGAGAAGACCGCGCCCTGCACGCCATCGAACAGGCTCTGAATTCGCCGCTGCTGAATGACAACAATATCCATGGAGCCAAATGGTTATTGATCAACATCACTTCAGCGCCCGGTCAGCATGAACATACGGTAGATGAAGTTGAAACCATTCAACAATATCTGGCACAACAAGCCGGCGACGAAACGGATGTGATCATGGGACTGGGCTTCGATGCCCGGTTGGGGGATAAGCTGGGTGTGACCGTGATCGCCTCCGGCATCGATCATCCGGCCTCTTTCATTCAACCGGTGGCACAAGCAAACAAAGCCAAAGAGGAAAAGATCGTGATGGTGCTTGGCCAATCGGAAGAGGAAGTTAAGCCCACTCCGGTATCCGTTGCGGTTTTGCCCGAACCGGTGCCATCGATAATCGAAACACCCTTACCCGTGGTAGCTGAATTACCGGTTACACCACCCGAACATTTGATGCCCGTGTTGGTGTCAGAAGAAGAGACACCTGCCACTGAGCCGGTTTCAGAGGAGCCAACAGTTATTCATTGGCAATTGGAGCAGGAACCGGTAATGGAAATTCCTCCTTCTTTGCAGACGGTTGCTCCCACCGATGCTGTATTTATGCAGGCGTACGCTGAGCCCCCTGCTACCGGTAGTGTGCATTCAGGCGGTTACCTGTCGAGGCCTTCCAATATTTATGCCTCACAGCCCCCACAAACACCTTCGTCGCCGGTCGATATACCCACCCCGGCTGTTGAACCTCCCCAGCTGGAAACACCGGAAATATCCCTGGTGCGGGAGGAAGATGAATTATTGGGTTTACAAATGCACCTGGTAGAACGCACCGTGGATCAAACTCCAGAGCCCTTGCCCGTCCTTGAAAACAAACCGGCCGCCCCACTGGCGACCACGCCGGAGTGGGACGAAGAAATTGAACAGCAACGCCGTGCCGCCGAGCGTTTGCAAAAGCTTCGCAGCCTGTCGTTCAATTTCAATGCCGCCGATTCGAACAATGAATTTGAAACCGTTCCGGCATATATCCGCCGAAACATGGAATTGTATAACAGCTCCAATACGGTAGAAAATTTTTACAGCAATTACGAGGTTCGTTCGGACGATAAAAATCAAGTCCAGCTCAGTACCATCAATACGTTCTTGGACGGAAAACGACCCGACTGATCAGGGTTTGTGTAGCAAGCCCGATGGGCACCCTGTTTTTAGTTGTTCCTCCCGCCTTTGCGGGAGGATTTTTTTAGGTGAGGTCTTTCCGACGCAACCACCAAAAACAAAATAGCCACAACAGGCAGGTGTATGCCGCCGATACCAGTATGTGCTTGGGAATGGCATCAACCAAGGATTGGTAATCAGTAGAATCAGAAATTTTGGCTAAATAGGGTGGCGGTGGAAGCATCCGATCGGATGCTTCCATTGGTAAATAGTGATACCAATTTCCCGTCTTCCAGCGCCAGCTAGACAGCTGGATGAGTACATTCTCGGGTATGAGGTAATAGAATAAGAATAGTCCCAAGGCTAATAAGGCACGCTTTAGCAGGAAACCAATTAGAAAAGCGATCGATAATTGATTAAAAGTGATGAGTGCGAACAGGCCCATGTATTGCAGGTTTACGTGTAACCCGGCGGTGGCACTATCCGGATTTGCCCACCCGATTACCAAAGTAACCAGTATGATCACGCTGGTCAGCAACAAAGTTAGGGCTGCAATGCCCAAAAGCTTGCTCCATAAAAATTGATCTCGACTCCAACCGTCTAAAATATTTTGCCGTTGGGTTCGATATTGATATTCGTTTGTGATTAACATAATCACCAAAACGCTGGGGATGAAAACTAAAAACGAGGAAATGTAGGCAAGGGTATGCCAGATCTCAGGAAAATCAAATGGAGATCCAATGGCTAATTTCAGAACCGCATCTACCTGCTGATTGCTCTCTCGAACGTCCTCATAGCCTGTATAAAAGAGATATGCAATACCCGGGTAAGCAATTAATACCAGTGCCAGCACAAGCCAAAATGCCCAGTAGCGACGGAGTTTCAGCCATTCGGTGTATAGTAGATTAGTAATCTTCATGTTCAATCATTGGTCAACTCCAAAAATCGGGTTTCGAGTTTTTTTCTACGCAGGGAAAGATGGGTTAAAATGATTCCGCTCTCCATACAAGTTCTGTTCAGATACTCCAGGTTGGCAAGCCCTTTTGGAAAATAGGTGTTCACCAATCCCGACTCTTTATTTGTATCCGTCGTTATGCCGCGATCGGATAAAACGGCCGTCAGTAGCTGACGGTTCGCGGCATCCATTTCTACTACATCTTCATCCATGAGAACTTCTGAAACCGGCCCATCTGCCAGTAAGTTCCCTCTTTTTAGAATAGCAACATGCGTGCATATTTTTTCTACTTCATCCAACAAATGACTGGCTATGATAATGCTGTGCCCCGCTTGGCTGAGCGCTCGGATTAGTTCCCGTATTTCAGCGATTCCCACTGGATCAAGTCCGTTGGTTGGTTCGTCGAGTACCAGTACGCCCGGGTTCCCAAGCAGGGCTGCTCCGATGGCTAACCGTTGCTTCATTCCCAGGCTATACGTACTGAACCGATGTTTACGGCGTTCGTAGAGGCCTACTAATTTTAAAACCCGGGTGATGTCCGTCTCGTCCCCGCGTCCGCTGATCGATACTGTTATCCGAAGGTTCTCCTCGCCCGATAGGTATTGATAAAAATTGGGCGTTTCCAGCATGCAGCCGATCTTCTTTCGATAAGAATCACCAAATTGACCGTCAAACCACTTAAAATTTCCTTTCTGAGGCCGAAGCACCGACATCAAAATACCCAGTAAGGTTGTTTTGCCGCTGCCGTTTGGGCCCAATATGCCGTAAACGGAACCCTCCGGTACCTCCAGGCTCACGTCATTCAGAGCCCGTACCGATCCGTACGATTTTTGAATGTTGTTAATTTGCAGAACGGAAAACACGGCTACTAAGGTAATTGAATTACCCCTGAACCATTGCATCTTTCCTCCGTTTTAACGTCATGGCAACATACTTAATAACAGGTGGCACAGGCTTGGTTGGCGAAGCGCTTTGCGAGCTACTGATCCGCACCGGACAACACGTGATTATCTTAACCCGTAATCCCGATTCCTTCTCCCCCAACACTCCGCTGCTCTCGTATCGACACTGGGACCCAGTCAAAGAACAAATCGACGAGCTCGCCATTCAACAGGCCGATTATATCATTCATTTGGCCGGGGCCAATGTGGCTGAAAAAAGATGGACCACCCAGCGAAAAAAAGAAATCGTCGACAGCCGCGTTCGATCCGGACGATTTTTATCCAACACGCTTGCCCGCATTCCCAACTCAGTTCAGGCAGTGATCGGAGCCTCAGCACAAGGATGGTATGGTCCGGATCCATCGGTCCCCAACCCAAACCCCTTTCAAGAAACTGCCCCCGCCTTCCGCGATTTTCTGGGATCTACTTGCCAGCTCTGGGAAGAAAGCTTGCATCCCATTAAAGAGCTGGGCATTCGTCTGATCACCTTGCGAATTGGAATTGTACTGAGCCTAAAAGCCGGCGCTTTGGCGGAGTTTCGTAAGCCTTTACGGTGGGGAATCTCTCCGGTATTGGGAAACGGCAATCAAATGATTAGTTGGATTCACATCCAAGATCTCGTTTCTCTAATCGATTGGTCGCTGAAACAGGAAAAGATCTCAGGTGTATACAATGCCGCGGCCCCCCATCCGGTATCGAACCGCACCCTGATGCGTACATTGGCTCGGGCAAGCCGTCTGCCCTTTGTTCCGATTCCGGTGCCCACCTTTTTTCTAAAACTGATCTTGGGTGAAATGAGCATTGAGATCTTGAAAAGCACGACGATCAGTGTTGAAAAAGTTCAAGCGGCCGGATTCCATTTTTCTTTTCCGGAAATCGAAGACGCACTCCGCGATCTGTTGAATTGATCGTCAGTTGCGCACCGGCTTGCCACCTTTCATGACGCTTTGAATGCGTTCCAGGGTTTTGCGTTCGCCACAAAGAGAAAGAAAGGCTTCGCGTTCCAGATCGAGCAAATACTGTTCGCTCACCTGTGTGGGTTCGCTGAGGTCGCCTCCACACATCACATACGCCAATTTTTGGGCGATCAACGCATCGTGTTCTGTTGCATAGCCCGCCGTGCGCATGCCATGTATACCGGCAAAGAGTGCTCCTAAGCCCGAGCGGCCCAATACCTTCACATCGGTTCGGGGGATTGGGGCCACATATCCTTGCTCCAACATCTTTATTGCCTTGTTTTTTGCCTCGGATATCCGGCGGCTTTGATTCATGACGATTTGATCCAATCCTTTTCGAAAAACGCCCAGGTTAAATCCTTCATGCGCTGACGTAGCCACCTTGGCGGTGGCGATTGAAAGGAAACGATTCTTCAAAGTGATCGTCTCCGGTTCATCCGGATGCATTTCATCGGAAGCGCGCAGCACGAATTCTTTTGTACCGCCCCCGCCGGGAATCACACCCACCCCCAATTCAACCAGTCCGATATAGGTTTCGGCAGCCGGGCAACAGGCGTCCGCATGCAAATTCATTTCACAAGCACCTCCCAGCGTCATCCCATGGGGGGCAACGATCACCGGTATCCCCGAATACCGCACCCGCATCATGGTATTCTGAAAATAGCGGATGGCCAGATCCAATTCATCGAATTCCTGCTCGATGGCCAGCAAAAAGATCATACCCACGTTGGCTCCAACGGAGAAGTTCAATCCCTCGTTGGCAATCACCAATCCCTTTCCCGATTGCTCGGCCAGATCGATCGACGTTTGAATACCGGTGAGCACATCGCCGGCAATGCTGCCCATCTTTGTATTCCATTGAAGCGCCAAGACTGAATCGCCGAGATCTACCAGGCGACAACTATTGTTTTTCCAAATCGTTTGCTCGCTGCGGTGGCTCGGCATGATGTAAGCCTCGCCCCCGGGTAAGGGTCGGTGTGTTTTGGTAGCCGGATCATAGCAAAAACGTTTTCCCCCCTCAATCTTATAAAAACTTTTGATGCCACCGGCGATCATCTCTTTGACCCAATGGGCGACGGCATATCCATTTTTTTCCATTGCCTCTACCGACCGGGCCACTCCCAATGTATCCCAACTCTCAAACGCCCCGATCTCCCAGCCAAATCCGGCCATTAATGCATCGTCTACCCGGTAAAGCTCATCGCTGATCTCCGGAATGCGTTGCGAGATGTAGGAGAACAGACCATAATGAAAATGTCGGTAGAATTCTCCTGCTTTGTCGGGTGCGGCAACCAGCATCTTTAGCCGATCGGTTAACGTATCCACTTGCTTGGCTGCTTCCACACTGGCGAACTTGGGCTTTTGTCGGGTCTTGTATTCCATCGTTTGCAGATCCAGCGTGAGGATCTCTTTTTCTTCGGAGGGACCTTTGACCTTCTTGAAAAAGCCCTGTCCCGTTTTATCCCCCAGCCAATTGCTGTCAACCATTTGTTGCAGCCAGTTCGGGATATTGAATTTATCCCGGGCTTCGTCGCTCGGACAATTATCCGCCACGCCTTTTGCCACGCGTACCAACGTATCGAGTCCCACTACATCGGCGGTTCGAAAGGTGGCGGAGCGCGGGCGACCAATGATGGGTCCGGTGAGCGCATCGATCTCATCCACGGTGAGTCCCATTTTGGCCTGCACATGCATAATGGCCATCATGCCAAACACCCCGATCCGGTTGGCAATGAATGCAGGTGTGTCTTTACAGAGCACGGTTGTTTTGCCGAGGAAGCGATCCCCGAATTCCATCAAAAAGGCAACGACCGCAGGATCGGTCTCCGGGGTGGGAATGATCTCCAACAGACGCAGGTATCGAGGGGGATTGAAAAAATGCGTTCCGCAAAAATGTTTTCGAAAATCCTCACTCCGGCCCTCCGCCATTTGATGTATGGGAATCCCCGAGGTATTGGAGCTGATGAGGGTTCCGGGTTTTCGGTGTTTTTCAACTTCAGTAAAAAGCTGTTGCTTGATGTCCAGTCGCTCCACCACCACCTCGATCACCCAGTCGCACGTGCAGATGCGGGAAAGATCATCGGTAAAATTTCCTACCGCGATCCGGTTTACTACGGAGCTGTCGAGTACGGGAGAAGGGTTGGATTTGATCGCTGCCAGCAAGGCCTCGCGGGCAATGCGATCGCGTTGATCTTTACGCGCGTTTTCCGGTAATTCTTTTGGAAGTAGATCGAGCAGGATTATCGGAAATCCAGCGCCGGCCAGGTGGCAGGCAATGCGTGAACCCATAACGCCGCTACCGAGAACAGCAACTTGTTTGATACGGCGGGTGGACATGGCTGGTAACGATTGAGCGATCGCTTACGAAGATACGCCAACGAAGTCAGTCTCAACTGATGCCCGATCCGGGCTCAACCGAAGAATCCGGATGTACAAAATGGAGTTTCCCGGATCGGTCCTCGGCCATCAAGATCATTCCATTGCTCTCAATGCCCCGCATTTTTCGGGGAGCCAGATTGGTAACGACCGTTACTTGTTTTCCTAAGATGTCCTGCGGCGCATAATGCATCGCAATGCCGCTGACAATGGTGCGGGTTTCGCTGCCCAGGTCAACCGATAATTTCAATAATTTATCTGCCTTCTCCACTTTTTCGGCAGCTACGATCGTGCCCACTTTCAACTCCACTTTCGCAAAATCATCAAATTGAATCGTGGGCTTTGCGGCAGGTTGTTCGGCAGGGGCGGGTGTTTCGGTCGACATAAGATTCGCTTTAAGCTTCTCCAATTGGGTTTCGATTTCTGTGTCCTCGATCTTTCGGAAGAGCAGTTGAGGTTCGCGCAGGGAATAGCCGACTTTCAACAAGTCGATCCGTCCGGCATTTTTCCATTCTAGCATCCGATCCACCACTTTCATCAGGTGACAAAGTGTTTTGGTGGTATTCGGAAGAAAGGGATTTCCCAAAATGGCGAGGTTGGCAGACAACTGCAAACAGAGGTGCAAACAATTATCGATCGCTTGTTGTGCCTCGGGTTCCTGCTCCAGGCGCTTGGCCACGATCCAGGGTTCTTTTCGCTGCATGTATTGATTGCCATGACGTGCCAGGTCGATCACGGCGAACAAGGCCTCCCGAAATTGATACCGCTCGAGGTGCTGGGTTACCGTCTCGGTGGTCGATCGGATCTGTTCGGTCAAGGCACGATCGTACTCATCAGCCCGCGCCGGGTGAAAAGGAGGAACTTTTCCTTTGCAGAGTTTGTGCATCAGCACCCAGGTACGATTCACAAAATTTCCGAGCACGGCCACCAGCTCGCTGTTTACGGCATCCTGAAATCCTTTCCAGGTAAACTCACTGTCTTTGGTCTCCGGCGCAATCTGTGTTAAATAATACCGGAGCATGTCTACGACTTGTCCGCCGCCATTTTCTTTTTTGACAAAGTCGTCAATATAATCGCGCATGTCGAGTTTCCAGTTGCGGCTGGTACTCATCTTATCTCCCTCCAGATTCAGGAATTCATTCGAGGGTACATTGTCCGGAAGAATATATCCGCCTAGTTTAAGCATCACCGGGAAAATGATGCAATGAAAAACGATGTTATCCTTTCCAATGAAATGAACCAGTTTGGTTTCGGCATCTTTCCAATAAGGATCCCAATCCTTTCCGTGTTCCTTGGCCCATTGCTTGGTGGCGCTGATATACCCAATGGGCGCATCGAACCAAACATAAAGCACTTTTCCATTGGCTTGAGGAAGCGGAACCTGTACGCCCCAGTCGAGATCGCGGGTGACGGCGCGGGATTGTAATCCGCCGTCGATCCAGCCCTTGCATTGCCCTACGACAGCCGGTCGCCAATCGGTTTCATGGGTTTCCAAGATCCATTTTCGAAGGAAGTCCTCGTGCTTGCCCAGTGGCAAATACCAATGCGTGGTTTTTTTCTTGATGGGGGTGGCCCCGCTGAGGGTGCTGACCGGACGAAGGAGTTCTTCCGGACTCAATGAGCGGCCACAACTTTCGCATTGATCGCCATAGGCCCGGTCGCTTTGGCAAGCGGGACAAATTCCCTTTATGTACCGATCGGCCAAAAAACTCTGCGCTTCCGGATCATAAAATTGTTCTGTTTCTTTTGTTTCAAGTTCACCGGCTTTTTCCAATTGGGTAAAAAATGCGGAGGCTGTTTCATGGTGAAGCGGGGCGCTGGTGCGGTGATAGATATCGAATTGAATGGCGAGATCGGCAAAATCCTGTTGCATGGCCTCGTGGTACTTATCGATAATGGCTTGTGCGGTGGTGCCTTCTTTTCGGGCTTGAATCGGAATGGCGGTGCCGTGTTCATCGCTGCCGCAGACAAAAACCACGTCGCGCTCCTGGGCGCGCAGGTAACGGGCATAGATATCGGCCGGGATATAGGCGCCGGCCAGGTGACCGACATGTTTCAGTCCGTTGGCATAGGGCAGGGCCGCGGTGATCAGGTATCGCTTCGGGTTTTGCATGCTCGGGTGCAAAAATACCTGAATTCGGATACCTTTAATGCATGGTAATTCAACCTTCTCCCCTTAAACCCGGTGAAACGGTGGGCATTATGTGTCCGGCCGGTTACATGCCCAAAGAGCGAACCGATGCCTGTGTGGACCGGTTACGTGAGTGGGACTATGCATCCGTGTTGGGACAGACCCTGTACAGTGCTTCCATAAATTATTTTTCCGGAACCGATGAACAGCGGGCATCCGATCTTCAACAGATGCTGGATGATGATTCGATCCGGACCATTTTATTTGGAAGAGGTGGTTATGGCATGTCGCGCATCATTGATCAGCTCGACTTCACTCGATTTATGAAAAATCCGAAGTGGATCGCGGGGTACAGCGACATCACGGTTTTGTTGGCGCATCTCTATTCTTGTTACGGCATTTCTTCCTTGCATTCGCCTATGGCCGGCGCCTTTGCCGATTTTCCGGAAGATCAAATCTATTTACCCTCGGTTCGCAATCTGATCAGTGGAGGGGTGATGGATTATTCGGTGTTGGCCGATTCCCGAAATAAAATCGGAGTGGCAGTGGGACCTTTATTGGGAGGCAACTTGGCACTGTTCACTCATTTGATCGGAACGCCTTCGTTTCCTGAAACGGCCGGTGCCATTCTTTTTTTAGAGGATGTAGGTGAGCAATTATATAACATTGATCGGATGTTGCGGCAATTGAAGCGAAGCGGAAAATTGGAGCAGCTCGGGGGATTGATCTTTGGCGGATTTACCGAGTGTAAGGATACCGATCGCCCTTTTGGTCAGGATGTATCCGATATTTTGCAAACCATTGCGTCGTCATATGATTTTCCGGTTTGTTACGATTTTCCGGTTAGTCATACCGGTCGAAATTATCCCTTGAAATACGGCGTGAACGTACGGCTGCAGGTAGGTGTGGAGGGGGTTCGTCTGCAGGAGTTAGTCTGAAAGAAGTCGCTAGCGTGCCCAGACGGAGTCTAGTGCCCTTCGAACCATCGGATCTTGTACCAAGCCATTGTGTGTTCCGCCGGGTACCATCAATAGTTGATCTGTTTTCTTCAGTGCTGGTTGGAGTCGCTTTGCTTGTTTGATGCCGATCACTTCATCGTTGGTGCCATGAAAAATGAAAACCGGTGCGCTCACATTTTTTAGATACTCATGGAGCGGAAACGAGTAGCGCATCATCCAGCTCGTAGGATAAATCGGCAAGAAGCGGGCAGCTACGCTCGGCAGATCGTAGTAGGGTGTTTCCAGGATCAGGGTTTTGCAGCCGCGCCGGGAGGCGAGTTGGGCGGCCACCCCGGTGCCCAAGCTCTTTCCATGTATTATTATGCTGTCGGCTGCGACTTGTTTGTGTGCGATCCGATAAACAATCTCCGACCATTCGTACAGTTTTTGCTCCGTGAATTGTCCGCTGCTTTTTCCATACCCCGGATAATCGATCATCAGCACGCGGTAACCGTCTTTTGTCATGGGCGGGGTTTGGTCGGCATAATACCCTATGTGCTTGCGGTTGCCGTGAAAATAGAGGATGATCCCTTTTGCGGCTTGTTGAGAATCCGGCAGAAACTCGACTAAATGAAGCGTATCGCTGGAGTTGATGGGGATGGCCAGGTCGTGGTGTCGGTAGGGGATTTCGTAATTATTATTGGGATGAACACGTTCGGGATGAAAGATGAGTTCCTCCTGAAAAAAATAAAATAAAAAACCGATCCCAATGTAGATGGAGACGATCCATCGCAGCCAGCGCAGCAAGCGGTTGTTGACCATGGAACGAAGTTCAGTATTTGAGGATATCGCGGATGAAATTGTGGTATTTGTCGAACCGGGGCAGGTTGTTGTGTCCGCCGCCTTCAATTCGGATTAGGGTGATCCGGTCTGGGTTGATCCGTTGCAGGGCTTCGCTATGTTCAAGGGGAATGAGTCGGTCTTTTGTTCCGTGTATAAGATAGGTGTGGCAACGAACCGCTCGCAGCCATTTTTCGGTTCGCAGGTGAAATCGAAGCACCCAGCGGACGGGCAGGATGGGGAGAAATCGTTCGATGACTTTGATGAAGTTCAGATAGGGTGCATCCAGGATCAGGTAGCGCGGTTTGTTGTCGGCCGCCAGCTTGGCGGCAAAGCCGCTGCCCAGGCTGCGTCCATATACGATCAGGTGGTCTTCTCCGTATTTTTCTTTGAGACGGTCGTACACAAACTGCATGTCGCTCAGCATGTCCGCTTCGCTTCGTTTGCCGGTGCTTTTGCCAAAGCCGCGGTAGTCGACCAGTACCACATCGTAATCGAATCGATAAAAGTCACGGGCATATTTGGCCCAGCCTTTAATGCTTCGGGAGTTGCCGTGAAAATAGAGGACCAGTCCTTTTGGATGCTCCCGAAAAAAATGAAGTCCATTGATCCGAACACCCGGTGCTACATCAAAAAAGTACTCCTGAAAGGGTGCGTCGTATTTAAAGACGAAGTCGGCGCTGAGTTTCTCGGGTTTGAATAGGAATTTTTCCTGTAGCAGGTAGGCCAGTAAGGAGAGCACCACGATGCCGATCAGGATGTATAACAGGATCTCCACGGTGGAAAATTACGCAAATGCCCCCGGTAGACCGATTAATTGATCCGTGTAAGCTTGAGGTTGGTGACGGGGGCCACGACCAGGGGGAATTTTTCGACCGTTACGTTGGCCAGGTCAAGCCCAAATCCTTTTTCCTCCGAGAGCGAGCGGTCTTTCAGCCAAAAGTGGAATTTCATGATCAGTTGTTCCAGGAAGGGGAGTTCATTGTCTTGGCTTAGGTATTTTTCCAGCACAATGAATTGAAAATCGCCGACTACTTGGTTATTGGCTAAGCTCTCGTAGCGGCTTATGATATTCACTTCCTTGTTGGCCACCAGGTCTTCGACTACTTTTCGGAACATCAGGTTGATGCGGGGTTGCATTCGAAAGCCAAGCCGGAAATCGATTCGGATGATGTCGTTGGGAATGATGTGTTCGACATGGTATTCGCAGGTGTATGGATTATCAACCGTATCGATGTGTACCAGCCAATAGATATCGGCCCGTTTGGGTTTTTTATTGAGGATGGAGTAGATGACTTTGTGCTCAATTTCCTTGGGGTTGTTGGCGCTGGTCATATACACCAAGTGGGTGGCATACTTGGGGACCGTCCGATCGCTGCTCAGCTCCTGGATCTTGGTGATGTAGTCTTCCAATCGTACGAATTCAATGTATCGGTTTTTGATCTTGCGGGCTCGGTACCAGACGTACATCACAGCAAAGACGATCAATCCGATGATCAGGGTAATGTAGCCGCCGTGCATGAATTTTACCATGAGGGCGATCAGGTAACCGATTTCTACAAAAAGATAACCCACCAGAAAAATATAGATCCAAAGCGATTTCACGCGGTGTAAAACCAAGTAGTTGGCGAAGAGGATGGTGGTGGCCAGCATGGTAACGATGATCGCCAGTCCGTAAGCCGCTTCCATGTCAGATGATTTTCGGAAATACAGCACAACCGAAACGCATCCGATAAACATCAACATGTTGATGGTGGGGATGAAGAGTTGTCCTCTGGCTTCAGACGGGTATTGAATCCGAAGTTTCGGCCAAAGGTTCAGCCGCATGGCCTCACTGATCAGGGTAAAGGCGCCCGATACCATTGCCTGGCTGGCGATGATGGCAGCGCTGGTCGCAATTACAACACCGGGGATGATGAACCACTGGGGCATCATGTCGTAGAAGGCATTGATGGCCAAGGTGCTTTTTACTTCCGGGGTGATGGTCAGGCCCGCTCGATTGGTCAGCAGGTTGGCACCCTGTCCGAAATAATGGATCAGCAGACAGGTTTTGACGTATAACCAGGAGTTGCGGATGTTTCCTCTTCCGCAATGGCCCAGGTCGCTGTAGAGCGCCTCGGCTCCCGTGGTACAAAGAAAGACGGCTCCCAGTAACCAAAAACCTCCGGGATAGGTTCGCAGGAATTCGATGGCGTAGTAGGGACTGACCGCTCGGAAGATGGACAGGTCATCAAACACATGAACCAACCCCAGGATCAGCAGCATGGTGAACCAGAGAAACATAATGGGACCGAACAAGCTGCCGATGGAGGCCGTGCCAAACTGTTGCATGAAAAAGAAGGCCGTGAGGATAGAAAGCACGATGATCACAACGGTGTTGCTGCCGTCCGTAATCCCCAGGTTGGGTAATTCTTTAAGTCCCTCTACCGCGGAGGTAATGGAGATGGGTGGCGTGATGATCCCATCAGCCAAGAGGGAGGCGCCGCCCACCATGGCGGGGATGACCAGCCATTTTTTTCGGCGCCGCACCAGTGCATAAAGCGCAAAGGTTCCGCCTTCCCCCCGGTTGTCGGCCCGAAGCACCAAAATCACGTATTTAAGGGTGGTTTGAAGGGTGAGGGTCCAGATGATACAGGACAGGGTTCCCAAGATGAGTTCCTCGCTGATGACCCGGTCGGAGATAATGGCGTTGAATACGTAGAGGGGAGAGGTGCCGATGTCACCATAGATGATCCCCAGGGCGATTAGAAGTCCGGCAGCCGAAACTTTTTGCGTGGTGGTTTTCACAAAAGATAGTTGGAGAGATGCCTGCTTCTGCCAAAACAAAAGTGGATCCTTGTCATGAACATTAAATTGGGAACAAAGTTATATACAAAACCAGGATACCCGCCAACACAGGTTTCCCGGGTTTTAACCCACCCTTCACAATCGGGCATTTGGGTTTGTCTAATTTTGTCTTTGATGAAACGAGTATGCTACAGTTGTATGGTGATGTTTTGGGTGGGACTGCTGTCTTTACTCCAACCGGTATTTGCCCAAAAATTGGTTTATGCCGAGCCCGACAGGTCTGACAGCCGAAGAATGAATTTTGAGATCATCGGGAAAGTGGGGCCGCACTTTTTGATCTATAAAAATGTCCGAAATCAGCACTGGGTATCGGTGTTGGACAACTACATGGTACAGGTGGAGAAAGTGGATCAGGACCACCTGCCCACGAACGACCAGCTGATCAACATCGATTTTGTGACCTATCCGCAAAGTGCCTGGATGATTTATCAGCATCAAAAGAAGAATGTCGTTTACTGTTTTGCGGCACAGATTGATGCCAATGGCCGCCGGGTAGGGGAGCCCGTGGAGCTGGACACGAGCATGGTTCGTTCGGCATCTCCCCAGACCGTGTATACTACTTTGGTTAGCGAAGACCGAAAACGAATCATGGTTTTCAAGGTCAATAGCCGCAACAGACAGTTATTTCGAGTCACCACCCTTTTATACAACGACCAATTGCAGCTGCTTGGTCGAACGGAGATGGCCATTCCCATCGAGGAGCGCGAGGAGACATTGGGGAATTTTACAATCGATAATGCAGGAAATCTCGCTTTTTTGAAATTGCACCGTTCAGCCAATGAGTACGTCGACCAGGTTGTGTTTTATTACAAAGCCATCGATACCGATTCGCCGGTCACCACCCCCCTGATCCTAAATCAAGTTTGGTTAGATGACCCCCACTTGAGGGTGGATAATGCCAATGGCCGATTCCTGCTTGCTTCCCTTTCCTACAGTGAACGCAGAAGCCATGTGGATGGGCTATTTTTTTGTTTATGGAATAAAGAATCGTTGACCGAGCCCCAAACATCCACCTATAGTTTCCCCAACTCACTTCGGCAGGAGGTTAAAGGCGATGCGGGTTTAAAAGCTGCGTTTAACGATCATTTTATCCGGCAGATCTCGGTTCGAAAAGATGGTGGGTGGGTAATTGGTACGGAGCGGTATTACACAACCTCTCGGTTCAATAACTGGAACCGATGGGATTATCTTTATGGCTCACCCTATTTTTTCCCGGGGGTCTCGGATTTCTACTACTACAATCCCTATTTCAACCGATACTTTTTTAACAACCGGACCGTTGGTCAAAATCAGGTGCGGTACCACGCCGATAACATTGCTGTTTTATCGTTTAGCCGCGATGCCCAACACGAGTGGAGTTCCGTGATCACAAAAAGTCAATTCAACGACGAATCCGATGACTTGCTTTCTTTCCACGCTTTTATTGTAACGGGTCAGTTGCACCTGATCATGAACCTGCCGGAGCGTCGTTTAAATCTAATGCAGGACTTTACGTTGGGGACCGGCGGAATGTTCAGCCGGAATCCCACGATGCGAAACTTAGACAGGGGCTATGAATTGATGCCCCGGTTTGCGAAACAGGTCAGCGCCCGTCAAATCATACTTCCGTGTATCTATCGGAACTATCTTTGTTTCGCCAAGATCGACTATACGCCTTAAGCGATCGGCTCCATCCTTGATCGGTTTATTTAAACAACGCAATCCAATTCTGTGGCTGGCCCTGTTGCTGTATGCCGTGGCCGTCAAGTGGATTTATTTTACCTGGCCCCAATCCGTAGCTGCTACACCTACTGGCGGACATCTCTTTAAGCCCATCTTGGAATTTTTCGCTGGCGAAAAAGACTCCTCTCTTCAATTACGGTTCATCGGTTTGCTATTGAACCTGGTGCAGGCCTTTCAGCTAAATGGACTGATCAACCGAAATAAGATGATGGGTGCGGCTACCTATTTACCGGCGCTGTCTTACTTAACACTCAGCTCCTTTTTCTCACAGTGGAATGATTTTACATCTTGGTCGCTGGTGCTCTGTCTTTTATTGTGGATTTTTCAAGGTCAATTCAAGCTTTATCAAACCCCTCAGTCAAGAGGGGCTGTTTATAACAGGTGTTTGATTTGGGGCCTGCTTCCGCTGTTGGAGCCTGCCGCGTTGCCCTTTGTGCTTTGGGGATTAATCGGAATTTGGGTGATGCGTCCTTTTCGCTGGCCCGAGTTTTGGATTGTGCTAATGGGACTGATTACACCCTACTATTTTATGATGATCTGGAATTATTGGAATGGGGTAGGTGAGTGGTACCGGGTAGTTCCCTCGTTGCGCCTCTATTATCCACACATTGGAGAGGCTCGTTGGTTCGTGGCCATGGGTATGCTACTGGCCATTCCCACATTGGTTGGGATGGGGCAGGTACAATCCAACCTGCGTAAAATGTTGATACCCGTACGAAAGGGCTGGATGCACTGGACCATTTGGCTTCTCCTTTCCCTGCTACTGCCCTTTCTCTTACCGCAGCAATATGGTCCCGGCTACACGGCCATCCTGCTGCCCACGGCAGCTTTTCAGGCCTGTTTCTACTATTATACTGGCTTGCGCATTGTGCCGCTTTTGTTTTTTTGGCTAGAGCTGGGCGCTGTGCTCTGGCTTCAATATGGCAGCCGCATCAGCTGACCCGGAACGGTTATATTTGTGCTTTAATTTACCAGCATGAAATTTGGTGTGGTCGTTTTCCCCGGCTCGAATTGCGATCGGGATATGTTCGACGCGTTGTTGGTTGATCTGAAACAAGAAGTTCAATGGCTTTGGCACAAGGATGATCAGTTGACCCATTTCACGACCGAAGATTGTCTGGTTCTCCCCGGAGGATTTTCCTACGGCGACTATTTACGATGCGGCGCCATCGCCCGGTTCAGTCCCATGATGCAACGAGTCATCGATCATGCCGAAGCCGGTGGAAAAGTATTGGGTGTTTGCAACGGTTTCCAGATTCTTTGTGAATCCAAACTATTGCCCGGGGCTCTTCTGCGCAACGCAAACCAACAGTTCGTCTGTCGTAACGTCTATATCAGCGATTCCGAAAGAGCGGTTTATCAAATTCCGGTGGCTCATGGGGAGGGACGTTATTATGCAGACGACCGAACGCTTGACCAGCTGGAGGCAAACGGTCAAGTCCTTTTCCGCTACTGTACCCGGGAAGGGGCCATTACGCAAACAGCCAATCCCAACGGTGCTTGCCGAAACATCGCTGGCATCCGAAACGCCCAAGGAAACGTCATTGGCATGATGCCGCATCCCGAACGGGCCAGTTCACCCTCCCTTGGAAACCTAGATGGCCGAACCCTCCTCCGGAAATGGATCTTGGAACAGGAGCCGGAGCCGGTCGGATGATTTTAACATACCCATTAGCTTTCAAATACGAAATTTGCAAAAAAAGGGAAATGCGCACCTTGATCACTTCTTTGCTGCTTATTGGAACTCAATTTCTTTTTGCTCAAAATCCGATCACCTGGCAATTTCAAGCCGTGAAAACCGGTGAGTTGCAATACGACATCGTCCTCAAAGCCAGCATTCAGCCTGGCTGGCATCTTTACTCCCAGCAACAACCCGAAGATGCCATCGCAATCCCCACTTCCATACAATTCAACGCAAACCCCCTGCTGGTGCGGGAAAAAGGAATTCGGGAGGAGGGAAAACTGGAGAAATACAAGGACAAAACCCTGGGGGTTACTTCCTTGCAGTTCTCCAACCAAGTTAATTTCATCCAGTCCATCAAGCTAAAAGCAAAAGTCAAGACCGCTATCACCGGTGAGATCGAGTACCAGGTATGTGATGATGAGAAATGCCTGCCGCCCAAAAAGCTTCCCTTCACCATCCCCCTGAACGGATGATCCGTTGCGCTCGTCTTTTACTGCCTTGGATCTTGGTCGCCGGTATCACCTGGCCAAGTCCAACCCTGCATGCACAATCAACCCCTTCCTCACTTCCCTGGCAAGTAAGTGCAAAAAAAACTTCGGAACAGGTATTTGAACTTCAGTTTGCCGTGGAGGTGCCTACCGGCTGGCAACTCTATGCACCCGGTCAATCAATTTTAGATATTCCCACCACGGAGATCAAATTTCCGGATAGCACCCTCCGCATCGGAAAAAAAATTAAGGTTGATCCCTCGCCCAATACCGAGAACAGTGAACTATTTGCTCAAAAGTTGTTGCTGTCAACCGGAAAAATAAGTTGGACCGTTTCCATTGAACTTCCCGGAGAATTACCGGCTCAATTATCCGGTGAACTGCTGTACACCTTCGGCAATGGCGAAGCGTTCTATCCCTCTACGGTATTTCCATTTACGGTTCATCTGGCCGGTGGAAAATCGGTGGCCTCCGTAAAATGGAATGCCATCGACATGCAGCATCCCGTTCGCGATTGCGGAGATCAAACCAACACCGATCAATCGCTGTGGACAATCTTTCTGTTGGGCATTCTGGGTGGTTTGATCGCTTTTCTGACCCCCTGCGTGTTTCCGATGGTGCCCGTAACCGTTACATTCTTTACCAATCGTTCTTCCACGCGTCAACAAGGAATTCTCAACGCAATCTGGTATGGCCTGTTCATCTTTTTGATCTACGTATCGATTTCCATACCCTTTCACTTGGCAGGCAGCGGAGTCGATGAAAACATCTTCAACAACCTGTCCACCAACGTCTGGCTCAACCTGCTGTTCTTTGGAATCTTTATTGTCTTTGCCCTTTCCTTCTTCGGACTCTTTGAGATCGGATTGCCTGCCGGATTGGCCAACCGAATGGATGCTCGCTCCGGGTTGGGGAATTTAGGCGGAATCTTTTTCATGGCCCTTACGCTGGCTATTGTATCCTTTTCCTGCACCGGACCCATTCTCGGAACCTTGTTGGTAGGAGTTGCCGATCAGGGTGCATGGCCGCTGACTTACGGTGCCGCAGGATTTGGTCTGGCCCTCGGCTTACCCTTTGCCCTTTTTGCGCTGTTCCCGGGCTGGCTGCAGCGATTGCCCCGCTCGGGTACGTGGATGACCGATGTAAAAGTGGTACTCGGATTCATTGAACTGGCACTTGCGGTGAAGTTTTTTTCCAATGCCGATCTGGTAGAGCAATGGGGACTCATGAAGCGGGAATTATTCTTGAGCATCTGGGTCCTGCTGGGTGCAGGGATCGTTTTGTATCTGCTGGGCTGGCTCCGGTTTGGTCAACCGCCCGTTCGAAACTGGTCGATCACCCGAATCGCTTTTATCGGATTTTTCGTTGGCATCACCGGGTATTTGGCAAGCGGACTTGGCTGTTCCCCTCGCTCGGAATTGGACTGGATCAGCGGTTTTCCGCCTCCAGGGGCATATAGTTTTTGTCCCGCTGAAAAAATTACCAAAGACCGACTGGAACCCATTAAAAATAACCTCGACTCGGCACGTTCGCTGGCCCAAGCGCGGAACAAACCCATCCTGATCGATTTCACCGGCTGGGCCTGCGTCAATTGCCGAAGAATGGAAGAAAAGGTTTGGATCGACCCAGCGGTAAGCCGCTTGATGCGCGATTCCTTTGTAGTGGTATCGCTGTATGTTGACGATCGCAGAAAGCTTCCCCTTTCCGAACAGCGCGTGGAAAAAATGAAAGATGGACACGAGAAAAAGATCCTCACGGTGGGTGATCAATGGGCGGCTTTTCAAATTGCCAATTTTGGGGCAACGGCACAGCCGCAATACGCCATAATTGATGCCACAGGCAAAGCACTCACCCGAACAAAATTCTATACCCCCGATGCACAGGAATTCCGAAGCTGGCTCGAATGTGGCATCGAGGCATTTGCGGAAAGAAAATAGGTAGACCTACAGCGAGATCTGACGCTGCGTCATCATCTTACGCAGGTTGATCAGCCCGTAGCGCATCCGGCCCAGTGCCGTATTGATGCTGCAATTGGTAAGCTCCGCGATCTGCTTGAAACTCATATCGGCAAAATGACGCAGAATGATAACCTCCCGCTGGTCGGCCGGCAGTTGATCCAACAAATGGCGTACCCGGTCGTGGCTTTGGTTGCGAACCATTCTGTCCTCGCTCGATTCTTCCGAAAAATTCAAGACCTCAAACAAGTCCTGATTCTCTCCGGTTTTGATGGTGGGGGTACGCTTCAGTTTGCGAAAATGATCCACACAAAGATTCCGGGCAATGCGCATGGCCCAAGGCAGAAACTTTCCTTCTTCCGCATAGCGCCTGCTGCGCAACGTGTCGATGATGCGTATGAATGTTTCCTGTAAAATGTCCTCGGCCAAGTACTCATCCTTGACCAAAAACTTGATCGAGGTGTAGATGCGGTTTTTGTGTCGCAGGACCAGGGTTTCCAACGCAGCCGACTCTCCTTGTTGAAAGGAGCAGATCAATTCATAATCTGAAAGTGAGGAGGTTCCACGCATAACTTCTGCCTTTTTGGGTGACCAATAAATGAATAGGCGTAGAAGTCAGACGATAAGCGCGTGGTTTAGTTGATGACTAAAAATATATCTAATTTTTCAAGCAGACCAATATTTTTCACAACTCCCTCGCCAATAATTTGTTAAGGTGACAGGTCTTCATACGTAGATCTCCGCTGTACCTTTGTTCTCCCCCTATGCCCCCCTCCAGAAAAAAATCCCTGTCCACGACGGTTCATGAATCTGGCGACAAACCCATTCAGATACGAGGGGCCCGGGTACATAATTTGCGATCGGTCGACGTGGATATACCCCGTAAAAAACTGGTAGTGGTTACCGGGGTATCGGGTTCAGGGAAATCTTCCCTGACCATGGACACCGTTTTTGCGGAGGGACAACGCAAGTACGCGGAAAGCCTGAGCGCATACGCGCGTCAATTTCTGAACCGGATGAACAAGCCCGAGGTAGATGATATAAAAGGACTCTGTCCCGCTATCGCCATCGAGCAAAAAGTGATCACCCGTACGCCGCGCAGTACCGTGGGCAGTTCCACTGAGATCTATGATTACCTCCGCTTGCTCTATGCCCGTATCGGCCGTACCATCTCGCCTGTTTCCGGAAAAGAGGTAACGAAGCAAGACGTGGCCGATGTGGTCGACTTCCTGAAAAAATTACCCGGCGGGGAAAAGATCTTTTTACTGACCGAGATCAAACTGACCCGCGCAAGAAGTTTAGCCGAAGAATTGAATATTCTGATCCAAAAAGGATTTGCCCGCTTTGGAGTCCAACCCAACGACAAGAAACAACCCTTTACCGTTTACAACCTCGATTCGTTTTTGGAACTTTCAGCAGCCGAACAAAAAAAGCAAGCCGCTTCGGCGACGCTGTATCTGCTGGTCGATCGACTCGTTACCGGAAATTGGGAGGAAGATGATCTGCACCGGGTGGCAGATTCAGTCGGCACGGCCTTCACGGAAGGAGAGGGACGCATGTATGTGCGCATAGGAGAGCAGCGCTGGGAAAGTTTTCATAACCGATTGGAAGCAGACGGACTGATCTTTGAGGATCCTGTTCCCTATCTTTTTTCCTTCAATCATCCGTTCGGAGCCTGTCCCACCTGCGAAGGTTATTCCCAGGTGCTCGGCATCGATTCGGAGAAAGTGATTCCCGATACCCGTCTCAGTGTGTACGACGGCGCCGTGGCCCCTTGGCGCGGCGAAAAATTGGATTGGTGGCGACAACAATTCATCAAACGTGCCAAGTCCGTTGACTTCCCCATCCATCGCCCCATCGCGGATCTTACCGACAAACAATTGAAAACCCTCTGGAGCGGTATCGATGGCATCGGCATCGATGATTTTTTTGCCGATGTCGAGTCGCAGCTCTACAAAGTACAATTTCGTGTTTTATTGAGTCGGTACCGAGGACGTACTCTTTGTCCCGATTGCCAGGGAACCCGCTTGCGCAAAGAAGCCGGATACATTCGTATCGGAGGCTATTCGATCGGAGAAGTTTGTGCCTGGCCGGTAGATCGGTTGGCCGATTGGATGCGCTCGTTATCAACTTCCCTTCGCGGAGCGGAAAACGTAATAGCCAAGCGGTTGCTCATCGAACTGAATAATCGGTTGGGTACGCTTCAGAAAGTGGGACTCGGATACCTCACCCTCGATCGCCTGGCAAACTCGCTTAGTGGCGGCGAAAGTCAGCGCATCCAACTTACCCGTAACCTGGGAAGCAACCTCACCCGCTCTCTTTATATACTGGATGAGCCTTCCATCGGGTTGCATCCAAGAGATACGGATAACCTCATTCGGGTGTTGGAGGAACTGCGTGCATTGGGAAATACCGTTGTGGTGGTGGAGCACGATGAGCAAATGATGCGCCGAGCCGATCACATCATTGATATGGGACCGCTGGCAGCGCATTTAGGCGGACAAGTGATTGCACAAGGCAATGCCGAATCGATCATGCAACAGCCGCAAAGTCTTACCGGCAAATACCTCGGCGGGGCGCTTCGTATACGGCAAAAAACAGTTCCCCGTACCTGGAACCGATCGATCCAAGTGCTCGGTGCATCCCAGCACAACCTCAAAAATATTGACGTAGAGATTCCACTGGGTGTGCTCACCGTGATCTGTGGCGTGAGTGGCAGCGGAAAAACTACCCTGGTTAAAAAAATTCTCCATCCGGCCTTGCTCAAAGAGTTGGGGGAAGCGACGGAGAAACCAGGACTTCACCGGCAATTGAAAGGCGACTTGCAGTCGATCCAACAAGTGGAGCTGGTCGATCAAAACCCCATCGGAAAATCCTCCCGTAGCAACCCCGTTACATATATTAAGGCATATGATACAATTCGGGATCTGTATGCAGAACAACCGGCCTCTGTTCGACAAGGCTTCACCGCCCGTCATTTTTCCTTCAATGTCGATGGGGGCCGCTGTGATACCTGTCAGGGAGAAGGCGAGCAAATCGTGGAGATGCAATTCCTGGCGGATGTACACTTGGTCTGCGAATCCTGTGGTGGCAAACGATTCAAGCTCGAGGTGCTGGATGTTACGTACAAGGAGAAAAATATTTATGAGGTGCTGGATATGTCGGTCGACGAGGCACTGGATTTCTTTTCAACGGAAAAACCCATCTTGAAGGCCATTCAGCCGTTGGCGTCGGTGGGACTGGGCTACATCAAACTGGGTCAGTCGGCTAATACCCTTTCCGGTGGCGAGGCCCAGCGGGTCAAACTGGCGTCTTTTTTAGCAAAGAGCCGAGGCCAACAGCAGGGGTTGTTCATTTTTGACGAACCTACGACCGGACTTCATTTTCATGACATTGAAAAATTACTGGGGGCTTTTGAGGCCTTGATCGAGCAAGGTCATACTGTATTGGTTATTGAGCACAACACCGATGTCATTCGCTCAGCCGATTGGGTGATTGAACTGGGACCTGAGGCGGGTGATGCCGGAGGGGATTTGGTTTTTGCAGGAAAGCCTTCCGAACTCAAGCGAAGCCGCAGGAGTCGAACCGCACCATTTCTTTAATTCGCACTGGTCTGGGGCAATTCCGGATACAACGGATACGCCTGCATTAACTCCATCACAGATGCCTTTACGTGGTCGATCGTTATTTGATCATCCGCATTTTTTAGGACGGTGTCGATGAGTTCCACGATGGTGAGCATTTGTGCTTCTTTGAGTCCACGTGTGGTAATGGCCGGAACCCCCACCCGAATACCCGAGGTTACAAAGGGAGATTTATCGTCGTAGGGCACGGAATTTTTATTCAAGGTGATGTGTGCTCGGTCGAGCGATTCCTGTGCTTTTTTTCCGGTGATGCCCTTATTGCGCAGGTCGATGAGCATGAGGTGATTCTCCGTGCCTCCGCTGATGAGTTGATAGCCGCGGTCAACAAACCCCTTGGCCATGGCTTGTGCATTGGCGATGATCTGTTGGCCATAAGCCTTGAAATCGTTGGAGAGGATCTCTCCGAAAGCAACGGCCTTGGCAGCGATAACATGTTCCAGCGGACCTCCCTGCATTCCTGGAAAGACGGCCAGGTCGAGCAGCGAACTCATCAGGCGAATATTTCCTTTGGGATCTTTATGGCCGAACGGATTTTCAAAGTCGTTGCGCATGGCGATGATGCCACCTCGCGGGCCGCGCAAGGTTTTGTGTGTGGTGGAGGTAACGAGGTGACAATGATCGAACGGATCATTCAATAATCCGGCGGCGATCAGTCCGGCCGGATGGGCGATATCCGCCAGTAGCAGCGCGCCGATCTCATCGGCTACCGCGCGAATGCGGGCATAATCCCAATCGCGGCTGTACGCAGAAGCGCCGCAAATGATCATCTTGGGTTTTTCTTTTCGCGCGGTGGCTTCCAATTGTGCATAATCAATCAAACCGGTTTCCTGGTCCACTCCGTAGAAGAATGCTTGATAGGTTTTGCCACTGAAGTTAGCGGGACTACCATGGGTGAGGTGTCCGCCCATGCTTAGGTCCAATCCCAGGATCTTATCTCCGGGTTTGAGGCAGGCCATAAACACTGCGGTATTCGCCTGCGCGCCGCTGTGCGGTTGAACATTTGCCCAACTGCACCGAAAAATTTCTTTGAGTCGGTCGATGGCCAAGGTTTCCAGTTCATCAATTACTTCGCAACCGCCGTAGTAGCGTTTTCCCGGATATCCTTCGGCATATTTATTCGTGGCTACCGATCCCATTGCTTGCATCACGGCCAGCGAAGTGAAATTTTCAGAGGCGATCAGTTCAATTCCTTCACTTTGGCGTTTCAACTCTTTTTGGAGTAGGTCGAAAACTCGGGTGTCATTTTGCATGGCACAAAAATACGGTTTGGGAGCGGTGACCATTCTGTTACAGAAGGGATGTTAAAAAAACATAGCTTTGAGCGGATTTTTCTGTATGAAAGCCATCATCCCCGTTGCCGGGGCGGGTACTAAACTTCGCCCCCACAGTTACACCCAGCCCAAGGCCCTTATTCCCCTGGCCGGGAAAACCATCCTCAGCATCATTGTAGATCAGCTGCGGGAGGCGGGCATCACTGATTTCATCTTTATTGTTGGATATTTTGGGAAGAAAATAGAGGATTACGTTCGACAACTATATCCTGACTTGCAGGTGTCTTTTGTGCATCAGACCGATCGGCAGGGGGTAGGGCATGCAATTCAGCTCACCCGAGATCAGGTGGGTACTGACGAGGTCTTTGTGGTGCTGGGCGATACCATTTGTGAGTTTGACATAGAGTCGGTTCTCCAAAGTCCTTACTCGATGGTTGGGCTTCGAAAAGTGGATGATCCCCGTGAATTTGGGGTGGCCGAGATCGATGAGCAGGGAAAGTTGTTGCACTTGGTAGAGAAGCCAAATATTCCAACCTCCAATTTGGCATTGGTAGGGGTCTATAAGATCCTCGAAACCGCGTTGCTGTTTGACTGCTTACAGAAAAACATTCAGGCGGGCGTTCAAAGTCGAGGGGAATTCAGTTTAACCGATGCCTTGGAATGTATGATCGCTGCTGGCGCCGACCTACGTTCTTTTCGAGTAGAAAACTGGTTCGATTGTGGAAGGAAGGAAACCTTGCTGGAATCCAACCAGCTTCTGCTTAAAAAATTTGCGCCCGCGGAACCCATCAATCCTTATGAGAATTGTGTGCTCATTCCTCCTGTAAGCATTGGGCAAGGATGTACGATTCAAAATTCGATCATTGGCCCCCATGTGGCCATCGGCGATCACAGTGTGGTGGAACAGTGTATCGTTGAAAACTCCATCATTGGCTCTTATGCCCGGTTGAGTGATATTGTGCTTAGCGATTCATTGATTGGCAGCGATACACAATTGAAAGGCGAATCTCGTTCCCTTAATATTGGCGACAACACCAGCATCGACCTGGGTTGAAAACATTTTACATGCGACCCGATTTTTCCACCAACCGGATCTGTCAACTGCTCGGGATTACCTATCCGATCATACAAGCAGGAATGATCTGGGCCAGCGGATGGCGGTTGGCTAGTGCCGTTAGCAATGCCGGCGGGTTGGGTATACTGGGTGCGGGCTCCATGTATCCCGACGTATTGCGGGAACATATCCAGAAATGCAAACAGGCCACCGATAAACCTTTTGCCGTAAACCTGCCACTGCTCTATGTCGATATTGAAAAGCATATTGAGATCATACTGGAAAATCAGGTACCAATTGTTTTTACCTCAGCCGGTTCGCCGCGGACGTGGACGCCGATGCTTAAAGAAAAAGGAATAAAAGTCATTCACGTCGTTTCCTCTGCCGCGTTTGCCCAAAAGGCCGAGGCGGCCGGTTGCGATGCCGTGGTGGCGGAGGGGTATGAAGCCGGTGGACACAACGGGCGGGAGCAAACCACCACGATGGTCTTGATTCCGCAGGTAACGCGTGCCGTTTCTATTCCGGTGATTGCGGCTGGTGGTATAGCAACCGGCGAACAACTATTGGCAGCGATGGCTCTGGGGGCCTGCGGGGTACAACTCGGAACGCGGTTTGTTGCCAGTGAGGAATCTTCTGCGCATCCGGATTTTAAGAAAATAGTGATTCAATCAAACGAAGGCGATACACAACTCGTGATGCATAAGCTGGTACCCGTGCGCTTGCTGAAAAATGATTTTTATCGACGCATTGAAGAAGCGGAGTCCAGAGGAGCTTCGGCAGAAGAGCTTAAAGAGATCCTGGGCCGTGCCCGGGCTAAAAGAGGAATGTTTGAAGGGGATTTGCAGGAGGGGGAATTGGAGATCGGACAAGCAGCTTCGCTGTTGGATGATATTTTACCTGCGGCCACGATCGTGCAGAACCTGCTTCGTGATTATGCGCGTCGGCTAGCCGAACTGTCGTCTGAAGATTGATCAGCTTTTTCGGAAAACCCATTTCAGCATCTCTCCCCAACTCGGTTTCTTTCCATACATAAGGATGCCCGTACGGTAGATCTTGGCGGCAAACCATACCGTTGCCAAAAATCCCAGTATCAATAAGAGCATGGACAATCCCAATTGCCACCAGGGCACGGTGCCGGGTACACCGTACGGGATCCGGGCCATCATCACGATCGGTGAGCTGAAGGGGATCAGGCTGGCCCAGACGGCAATGGGTCCGGTTGGATTTGCGATGGCTGTAGTCATCAGCGCGATGGAAATGATCACCAGCATGGTAATGGGGAAGCTTAGCGATTGGGCCTCGCGGAGGTCTTCGTTTACGGCGCTGCCGATGGCTGCATAAAGAGAGGAGTAGAAGAAAAACCCACCAAGAAAATAAAATCCAAAACAAAATAAGATCAACGGCACGTTGATTCCGGTGATCACATTTTGCATGGCACCCACCATGGCCGAGGCAGAACCCAATCCATTGCCCGTGGCCATGGTAATATTATAGATCAAGAAAACAAAACCGATCCACAGCAGGAATTGGGTAAGTGCCACCAGCCCAATACCAAGGATCTTGCCCATCATCATTTGAAACGGACGAACGGATGAAACCAATACCTCCGCGATGCGGTTGGTCTTTTCTTCCATGACACCCATCATGACTTGTGATCCGTAGATCAACAGGATCATATAGATCAGCAGTCCGGCGATGTAGCCGATCACTTCCGCGAGGTTAGCGTTGGCGGTATCGTCTTCCAGGTTACGCGGACGGATCGACAATTGACTTCCCTGCAAGATGGCTTGTTTGGATTCGTCGATCGACAGGCTGTCGTTTTTGATCCGACTCCAGATGCGATTCAGTTTGGCCTGTACGGCGGCCGTGGTGCCGCTACCGTAGGATTTTTTCGACTCCAGCCACATGCTGTCATTTCCCCGTTGCCAATCCAACGCCGGAATTCGAATGAATCCGTCAAATCCGGCGGATTCGGGGTCGCGAAAAACATCCGCTGCCTTTTCACTGATAAGACTCAACTTGGAGCTGGGGTCAATAGTATTTTCTTCATCCAGTACTGCCTGACCGAAATAACCACTTTGGTCGACCAGTGCGATGTTTAGTACTTGCTTGCTGTTCTCGGCCAGGTATCCCATTCCGAAGATGAGTCCCACGTACAGCAACGGAAACAACAACGTCGAAATGATAAAGGTCTTCTTCCGTACCCGGGTCAGGTATTCTCGCTTGATGATGATAAATGTCTTGTTCATAGAATTGTTTAGGGGGCGGATTGGAATTGGCGGGCGGTAGGGCTATCCCCAACCAATCGGATAAAGACTTCGTTCAGGCTGGGTAAAAGTTCTTCGAACGACCGAACGGAAATAGAATGGTCAAGAAGAAACCGAAGCACCTCGTTGGTACTTTTTCCCTCGTGAATCCGTACGATCTGATCCTGCGTACTGGCCCGAATAAGATCAAAGGGTGCTTGTGCAATTTGATCCTCAGTTAGGGGAGAAATGCCGATCCGAAAATTATTCTGTTTGTATTGTTGTTTAACATCGCCCACGGTTCCATCCAGGATCTTTTTTCCTTTGTTCACCAGAATGATGTGTTCACAGATCTCCTCAACTTGTTCCATGCGGTGGGTACTGAATAGGATGATGGATCCGTTTTTTGCCAGTCGGTGGATCTCGTCTTTGATGAGGTTGCTGTTCACGGGATCCAGTCCACTGAACGGCTCATCTAAAATGATCAACTTGGGTTCGTGTAGTACGGCGCTCACGAATTGAAGTTTTTGGCTCATGCCTTTGGAGAGGTCCTCCACTTTTTTGTTCCACCAGCTTTGCATTTCCAGGCGTTCAAACCAATGTTTGACTTGTTTCATGGCTTCCGGGCGGGGCAGTCCTTTTAGCTGAGCCAGGTAGAGCGCGTGTTCGCCGATCTTCATTTTTTTATAGAGACCTCTTTCTTCGGGCATGTAGCCGATGTGGCGCACATCGTGGATGGGATCAAAAGGTTTTCCCTGAAAAGTGATGGTTCCCGAATCGGGATAGAAAATACCCGTGATCATGCGGATCAACGTGGTTTTACCTGCTCCGTTTGGGCCGAGAAGTCCAAAGATTTGTCCGGGGGCAACCTCAAAGCTGATGTCGTCTACTGCCTTTTGGTTGGCGAAATATTTTTTCAGGTGTTCAACCCGTAAGAGTTCCTGCATGCGAAAGATTTCGGCAAAGGTATTTGGGCAGATCGATTTCGTTGTTAGGTTTCCGTTAATACTGCGGCTATTGCCAGGGCCACGCGCTCTCCATCCATCGCCGCGCTTATGATTCCGCCTGCATAACCGGAACCTTCCCCGCAGGGGTAAAGATTATTGATCTCGGGGTGGTTCAGTTTCTGTTGGTCGCGCGGAATGCGGACGGGCGACGAGGTTCGGGATTCGGTAGCTACCACCACGGCTTCCTTTGTATAATACCCTTTCATTTTCCGACCGGTTCGGCGGAACGCTTCCTGCAAACGAGTATGTATAAAGGTGGGGAGGATCTCTGTCAAGTCTGCCGGTCGGATGCCCGGCAAGTAGGAGCAATGGGGCAGGTCGGTGGATATTTTTCCTTCGCAAAAATCCGTCAGCCGAAGTGCAGGGGCCATCAGTTTTCCGCCCCCGGCCTGAAATGCTTTTTGCTCTATCTCCTGTTGGAAGGCAAGAACGGCCAGGGGGCCTTTGTTTTGGTAGGTCTGACAATCGGCCGGATTTACACTAACCACGATGCCACTGTTTGCGTAGGGATTGTTGCGTTTGGAAGGGCTCCATCCATTGACCACGATCTCTCCTGCGGCGGTGGCTGCCGGGGCAATGATTCCACCCGGACACATACAGAAAGAAAACACCCCTCGATCGGCTACTTGCTCCACCCAACTATAGGCAGCCGGGGGAAGGAGTGGGTCGCCGGTTAGGGCGCAATGGTATTGGGTTTGGTCGATCAGGTCTTGAGGATGTTCTACCCGTACACCCAGGGCAAAGGGCTTAGCCTCGATCCGAATACTCTTTTTATGAAACAGGTGAAAAACATCTCGCGCAGAGTGACCGGTGGCTAGTAAATAGGCGTGGGCACGAAAAGATGTTCCGTTTTCGCAGATCAGTTCCCGGATCTCCCCGTTTTCAACGGTCAGGTCGCTCATGCGAGACTCAAAATGGATCTCACCTCCGGCAGCTTCGATGGCCTCGCGCATGGAGGTGATAATGCCGGGTAATTTGTTGGTGCCGATGTGGGGATGGGCATCTACCAGGATCTCTGAGGAGGCGCCAAATTGGACAAAAAGGTGGAGGATCCGATCCAGGTTGCCTCTTTTTTGACTACGGGTGAAGAGCTTTCCGTCGCTATAGGTTCCGGCCCCACCCTCCCCGAAGCAGTAGTTGCTGTTTGGATCAACCACCCCTTGTTTGTTCAGGGCGGCTAGGTCGCGGCGGCGGCTGCGCACATCTTTGCCTCTTTCCAGCAGGATGGGTTTGATGCCTTGTTGGATGAGTTGAAGGGCCGCGAAGAGTCCGGCTGGTCCGGCCCCAACGATCACCACTTGTGGAGCCGTTGGTCGAAGGGGCGGGAATTCAATAGCGGCGTAGGGCAGATCGAGCAGCGGTTCATCTATATATACATCCAGGTTAAGAACGACCCGAACCATCCGCTGCCGGGCATCCAACGAGCGTTTTAAAACACGGTAACCGGTGATGCGGTCGGAGGCAACCCCCACTAGGGCAGTCAATTGTCCCCGGATCCAGTCAGATCGCAGGGCTTCCGCAGGCAATACGGAAAGCGTAACCGGGCGTATCATAAGGGTCAGGTTTTTATCCTGAAAGCATAAAGATCGGCAATTCGAGGAACCTGTAAGGGGTAAATCGCAAACGCTTGTTTGGGGGAATCGGTCATTTATTTCGATTGAAGTCCGGCATAAGGGGTAGACATCCAATTTTCCAAATTTTTCGAGGGAAAAATTGAAAAAAATTCGACTTTTTTTATTCCCTGAAAAAACAAATCCGCAAAAAATTTTTTTCTGGAAAAAATGTTGATATTCGCCGTCCCACCCACCTGAATCGGTCATGTGATTTTCTGATGAGGTGGGTAACTGAAATCAACAATCGTTTAATCGATATAAATCGTTTTTCGCTCGATGGATAAGAATGTGGAAAAAGTATGGTCGAATTGTCTGAAGATCATCAAGGACATTGTGGAGTGGCAACATTTCAAAACCTGGTTCGAACCTATCCAGCCGGTATCCATCAAGAACAACGTTCTCGTCATTCAAGTTCCCAGTCAATTTTTCTTTGAGTACCTGGAAGAGCATTACGTCAATCTCTTGTCCAAGTCCTTGAAACGAGAGTTGGGCAAGGAAGCGCGGTTGGAGTACCGGATCATGGTGGACAGCGGTAACAGCCGCAACAAGCCGGTGACCATGGATGTGGCCGGACAAGGCTTTAAGGCGTATGGCAATAATGAGATGGATTTTCCGCTGGTCATTAATACGCCGGTTCGCAATCCTTTTGTGATCCCCGGGTTGAAGAAAATGCAGATCGATCCACAGCTGAATCCGACCTATACGTTCGAAAGTTATGTGGAGGGTGATTGCAACCGGGTTGCCCGCCGGGCCGGAAAGACCGTTGCGGAAAAACCCGGAACCAATTCATTCAACCCGTTGGTGATCTACGGCGGCGTGGGACTTGGAAAAACACACTTGGCGCAGGCCATCGGAAATGAGGTAAAATGCCTGCACCCCAACAAGGTCGTGCTCTATGTCAGCTCGGAGAAGTTCATTCAGCAGTTCATGGACCACAGCCGCAACAACGCCATCAACGACTTCATTCATTTTTATCAGTTGATTGATGTGTTGATCGTGGACGATGTTCACTTCTTTGCCAAGGCCGAAAAGACGCAGGATGCCTTTTTTGCCATCTTCAACCATTTGCATCAATCCCAAAAGCAATTGGTGCTTACTTCGGATAAATCGCCCAAGGATTTGGAGGGGCTGAATGAGCGTTTGCTCAGCCGGTTCCGTTGGGGACTCAGTGCCGACCTGCAAGTGCCCGAATACGAGACGCGGGTTGAGATTCTGGAGCTGAAGATGAAGAAGAACGGAATGGAAATGCCGAAGGAAGTGGTGAAGTACATTGCCTACAACATCAGCAACAACGTACGCGAGCTGGAAGGAGCTTTGATCTCCTTGTTGGCACAGTCTTCCTTGAATCGTCGCGAGATCGACCTCGATTTGGCCAAGAAAGTGCTTCGCAATTTTGTCAAATCCTCCAGCAAAGAGATCACCATCGATACGATTCAGAAAATGGTCTGCGAGTATTTCGATGTTCCATACGATAAATTATTACAAAAGACCCGAAAGCGTGAGATCGTGCAAGCTCGTCAGATTACCATGTATCTAGCAAAGGCCTTTACCAAGAATTCCCTGAAAACCATTGGGGAACATTTCGGGGGCCGCGATCATACCACCGTCATTCACTCCTGCCAGACGGTAAAAGATCTGATGGATACCGATGGAGTGTTCCGCGAAAACGTATTGGAACTTCAGCAGAAGGTTCAGTTGGCAGCCATGTAATTCAACTTCCTAGCAACGTATAAAATAAATGCCCCAGCGATGGGGCATTTGATGTATTGAGCGGAGAGGGAGGGATTCGAACCCTCGGTACAGATTTAAGTCCGTACAACGGTTTAGCAAACCGGCCCTTTCGGCCACTCAGGCACCTCTCCGTGGGGCGTCAAAAATACAATTATCAATCGAATTTTTGAAGTCTCATAGAGCCCCCACGCTTCGGCTGACGAAGGCGGTCAGGTCTGCTCCTTTGAGCATGCCTTGGGCCAACAGGGCCAGGTCATAAGCCTGCTTGGCCAGTCTGGGTTGTTCTTCGGAATTAGCCAACAGGATCTTTTTGAGCAGCGGGTGATTTCCATTCAGGGACACCTTAAATGTATCGGGCATGTTTCCGTAAAAGCTCATGCCGCCGCCCATTTTGCTCATTTCTTTCATGCGACGCATCCATTCTTCGCGGGTGATGATGACCGGTAGTTGATCGGCCGGCAGGCTCTCCAGCTCCACGTTCATGGATTTGTTGTGGATGGCCTCTTCAAAGATTTTTTTGAGATCGTTGACCTCGGTTTCGTTGAGCGTATGGGCCGGGATATCGGATTTCTCGATGAGTTTGTCGAGGATGTCGGCATCCACGCGTTTCAGGGAGGTTTTTTCCAACTTCGTTTCCAGATGCTGGATGAAGTGCAGGTCGATCGGAGAATCCATGACCAGCACATCGTACCCTTTTTGGTTGGCCGACTCGATAAAACTGTGTTGTCCTTCTGCATCTTGGGTATAGAGCCAGATGAGCTGCCCGTTCTTGTCGGTCTGAAAATCTTTCACTTTGGCTTGATACTCTTCGAGTGTGTAGGTTTCCGCCTGGGTGTTGGTCAGCAGCACAAAGCTTTTGGCTTTCTCGAAGAATTTTTCATCGGAGATCGAGCCGTACTTCACAAAAAGTCCGAGGTCTTTCCATTTTTCCTGAAAGGCATTGCGGTCTTTGTTGAAGAGCTCTTGCAGTTTTTCGGCTACTTTTCGACTGATGTAGCCGTTGATCTTTTTGACATTGCTATCGGCTTGCAGGAAGGAGCGGCTTACGTTCAGGGGAATGTCGGGCGAGTCGATCACGCCGTGTAAGAGCAGCAGAAATTCCGGCACGATGTCTTTTACCTCGTCGGTTATGAATACCTGACGGCTAAACAGTTTGATCTTGTTGCGTTGCAGTTCAAGATCATTCTTGACCTTGGGAAAATAAAGTACACCGGTGAGGTTGAAAGGGTAGTCGACGTTCAGGTGGATCCAGAACAGCGGGTCTTCGCTCATCGGATAGAGTTCGCGGTAGAAGCTTAGGTAGTCTTCGTCTTTTAATTCGCTGGGGGTGCGGGTCCACAGGGGGTTGACGGTATTGACGATGTTGTCTACCTCGACGGATTTGTATTTGGGTTTACCGTCCTTGTCCTCTCCATCGGGCACGGATTCGGTCTTGGTACCGAATTGGATGGGAACGGGCAGGAATTTGCAGTATTTGTTCAGGATCTCTTGTATCCGAAATTTTTCCAGAAATTCTTTTGATTCTTCGTTGATGTAGAGGATGATGTCGGTGCCGCGGGTTTTGCGTTTGCCTTTTCCGATCTCGTATTGGGTGGATCCATCGCAGCTCCAATAGGCTGCTTCCGATCCATCTTGGTGGGAGCGGGTTTGGATCTCTACTTTCTCCGCTACCATGAAGGCGGAGTAGAATCCGAGTCCGAAACGCCCGATGATCTCGTTGGCGTCTTGGGCTTCTTTGAATTTTTCCATGAATTCGGTGGCTCCGGAGAAGGCCACTTGGTTGATGTATTTTTTGATCTCTTCTTCGGTCATGCCGATTCCGGCGTCCGAAATGGTCAGGGTCTTTGCCTTTTCATCCAGTTTGACCTCGATCCGCAGGTCGCCCAACTCTTGCTTGATGTGTCCCAGACTGCTCAGCCGTTTGAGTTTCTGGGTGGCATCGACCGCGTTGCTGACCAATTCCCGCAGGAAGATCTCGTGATCGGAATAGAGGAATTTTTTGATGATGGGAAAAATGTTCTCCGTGTTGATCGAAATACTGCCTTTTTCGGTAGCCATATATTTGAGATTGGTTTATGCGACCTACACAATCCCCGTACCAAGGAGCGGGGTTTGTCAGTTTGTCATCATTTAGCGAAGAATAAATACCCATTACCCGGGGACTGTATACATTTTGTCTTACAGAATGTCAGGCTGGAAACTTGAACTGAACTACCCAAAAAATATATAGATTCTATTTTAAGAATAATCATATGAAATATCTAAAGTTACAGCCAGCCTGCCTTTTGTTCTTCTGGCAGGATTCTTTAACCGGGTAGGACCTTCGTGCCCCGGGCTGTACGGCACCGGTCTCCAGCATCCTGTCTCTTGCGGTGGATATCACCGATTCCAGGGGGGTAGCAGGTTATTACCGGTCGTGCATTACCCCGTAGGGACATGGCAAACAATAAATGGATGCATCGTAGGAAAAAAGGATCAAGGTTTTGGAGTGACCTTTCAGCCGGAACGCAAAAGGCTGGTTGTGATTCCACAATTTGATATGAAAACTAACGAATGTCTGAGAGAGGTCTGGAAGGTTGGATTTTACCCAAAACAACTACGTAAAAAAGCAGCTTAAATTATAATTGGGGATGAACCGCCGCTACCTACTACAAATTCAAGGTACTTTCCAACACCTTGTATTCGGTGAACCAAAAAACAAAAGATTTTGAGATGTTTTCCCCCGATGAGTACATTCCTGACCTGAGCGGAGAGCCCTTTTTAGTGGAATTATCCATTCCGATGAATGATCCGGCGAACGGACAAATGAATCGGTTGGTGTACTTTAAGACTAGTTCAGTGTTACAGCTTCCGCTTCGTTGATTTGGCAGATAGCTATTTATACGTACATTCATTGTTAGAATGACGGTAGCGGATTGTATTCTGGCCTTTGAGCCAATTGGATTAGAAGAAACAAACGCGCAGGCACAGCTTCTGCGGCGGGTGGATACCAAGTATGTGATCCGTCCCGACCAATTGGAGCCTATTTTGTTGTCTTGGGTGCCAACACACCGCATTCTGGAAATCAACGGAAGAAAGATCTTTCATTACCACAGTGTGTACTACGACACGCCCGGGCTCGATCTCTATCATGCACACCATGCAGGCGCCGCAACCCGGGTAAAGTTTCGCCTGCGGGAGTATGCCGACTCGGACCTATCCTATTATGAAATCAAGCTGCGTAGCAACAGCGGGGTTACCGATAAGCAGCGACAACGAATTCGTGCCAAGGAGCAGATACCGGAATTTTTACAAACAGCCGTGCAGGAAAATCCACGCCACCTAAAGCAGGGGGTTATGCAAGAAACCCTTTCGGTTGATTATGATCGAATTACCCTCGTGGCCAAGGAGGGCGGGGAGCGGGTTACGATCGATCTCCACCTCCGCTACCGGGTAGCTGATCGGGAAAAAGATTATTCTGATCGGGTGATCATAGAGGTAAAACACGGGCGCGGGGTTCGTACAACGGAGCGAGACCGCTTTCGACGAATGGGTATACGCCCCGGCTCAATCAGTAAATACTGTCTGGGTGTTTTATCACTCTATCCGGCAGTCAAGCAAAATCGATTTAAACTTCCTTTGCGTATCTTAGCCAAACAACTAAATGACTATGGAGCTGCTGAATGCTTCGGTGGATCAGGGACTGGAATTGTTTGATAAACTCACCGGTAAGTTTGTTATTCGGCTGGCCATTGATCTGCTGACCACCTTCATAATCATTCGTATCATTTATTTCCGTCACTATCGGCGAACCGAACTGTTTTTGACCTTTTTTGCCTTCAATGTCACCATCTTCCTGATTGCTTACTTGTTGAATAAGGTAGAAATGACCATGGGGGCAGCCTTCGGATTATTTGCCGTTTTCTCTATGCTCCGGTATCGGACGGAGAATATTTCCACCAAGGACATGACCTATATTTTCATCGTCATTGCCGTTGGCTTGGTTATGGCCATCAGCAAGGGAGGGTGGGATGAATTGGGCTTGATTGGATTGATTGTGGTGGTTTTAATGGCCTTGTTGGAGAGCAACTGGCTTATCCGCAGAGAATACACTCAAGATATTATCTACGATCGAATCGAATTAATACAACCAGACCGGCGAGCGGAACTTCTAAGCGATCTGCAGGTCCGCACGGGATTAAACATAGTGCGCCTTGAAATAGGAAATATTGACCTATTGAAAGATACGGCACGCATCACCATTTTTTATCATTGATCAATTGAGGCGGATATCATTTTTGATGTTTTTATTGCCGTTTTGTGCGCAGGGGCAAACCAGTGCGGCTGACCCGGTTGATGTGTTGGTACGGTACAAGTCTAACCCTTGACCTTAAAAACAAGTGGGAGGCAGGCATCGACTATCAAGCACGTTTTCAAAACAACCTGGCTTCCTACAAGGGGTCTTACATCAGTTTTTCCAGTTCGAAGAGTATCACCAAACGCGTGGGTTTGCAGGCCGAATATCGGCTGGGGTTGGTAAGCGGATCCAGCTTTCACCGGTTCTCGTTCGGGGGCGAATATGAGCCGAAAACTCGGAAAGTAGATTTTGCTTTTCGTCTCCTGGTATTGAATAACATTCAGGATTTTTTGGATCCGCAAGAAGCCACTCAAAATGATTTGTATTGGCGGGCGCGTGTGAAATGGGGGTTTCGGATCAATAAAAAATGGTCGGGGTATTTAGTTACCGAGCCGGTGATGAAGTTCGGTGGCAACCGATTTGTGGACAATATTCGGAATACGGTAGGACTCAAGCGAAAGCTTTCTTCCGCTGCCAAGCTAGATCTGTATTACATGTATCGCCCCGATTATGCCAAGTCTCGCTCCAATCGATTGTTTCATGTGGTGGGGGTGAATGTGGACTTTCGAGTTGCTCCTCGGAAGCAAAAAAAATGATCTTTCCACACCGGCTACTGCAGGGTTAGTTCCTTGACGATCCATTTTTCGTTTTGCTTTTCCAGAGTGGCTTTGTGTACTTCTGTTTGTCGTTGGGGCTTTTCTGTTTGATCTTCTGGGGCAAGTCCGGATGTAGGATAGCGGGTAAAATCGATTTTGAATTCTACAACCGCTTGGGAAGGGAAATTTGCGGGTTCGATTTTTGTGATCTCGAATTGGTGAATATCGATCACATTGCCCCCGGGCAGTTGGCCGTTTTCAATGATCAAATCTTGGATTCGTTTGGCTGCAATCTTTTCATCGGGAAGGAGCGATTGGGGCTTGCAAACGGTTCCGAACAGGGGGATGCTGGCTATTAACAGTGCCAGGATGATGGTTTTATTCATGGTTGAATGTAGGCAGAATCTTTGGAAGGAAAGTCCCATTTCGTTGGGTATTCAGTACCTTTGCCACCGCTCGGGAAGTAGCGCAGGCCGGTAGCGCACCTGGTTTGGGACCAGGGGGTCGCAGGTTCGAATCCTGTCTTCCCGACAAAAAGAGCATCGATCATTCGGTGCTCTTTTTATTTTTCAACCCTCTATGCTTCAATTTCTTGCAGGCATGGGTTGATGATTAAAGGGTGTTTTAAGTCGATTTACACGATCCTATCTCAAAGACTGTCTCTGGGACTCAGTTGGGCCTCAAAATCAAAAATTGGGCCTCAGAATGGGATTTAAAAACACAAAAGGGGCAGTAAGCCTCACCGATTGGAAGGGTAGGGTAAGGATGTGTTGGAGACAGTTGGGAAAGCGCTATTCACTCACCCTCTTTCCCAACAACAAAAAAGGGCTGCTTCAGGCAAAGAAGCTAGCCCTAGAAATAGAATCAGACCTGTTTAACGATCGGTTTAATGCCACTCTTTGCAAATACAAGGGCATAAAGCCTCCTCAGGAGATCGAGCTACCCACCAAAACCATGGTGGAGCAGTTTGAGCACTGGGTAAAGGAGTATAAGCAGATGGATTGCGATAAGAATGTGGACTATTACCACCTCCGTAACACTCTCAGAAAATGGGGGGCATTTGATCAGGAAACCATCCTCGCAAGGCTGAATAAGGAGTCATTTAGGGGGTCAATACAGTACCCCGGTCAGTGAGAATGAGCTGTATGAACTGAATAAGCCCTTCATTGAGGGGGATAGTAAATTAACACCCGGGCAAAAGTCAAACTACAAGGTGAGAAAAGAGGTTCCCAAAGGATTTTCATTTAGATATAAATGTCAATAAAGGCTGTTTTTCGATTTCCTTATTTTTGCTACCGATCATGCATCTCCTTCTTACCGGCGGCGCCGGCTTTATTGGTCATCATTTGCTCGCGGCCCTCTATGCGAAGTACCCCGGTGCGCAAATCACCTGCATCGATAACTTCGATCCGTTCTACGATGTTGCCGTTAAGGAGAATAACATTCAGCCCTTTTTGAGTAAGCCGGGATTTCGGTTGTTGCGGATCGATTTGGGACAAACATCTCCGACCCAACTTACAACGCTGATCCCCGAGAAGGTGGATCTTATCCTGCACCTGGCAGCCAAGGCAGGCGTTCGTCCCAGTATCCAAAACCCCGAGGCCTATCAGCAGGCCAATGTGGGGGGGACAAAAAACCTGCTTGATTTTGCCGTTGCTACCGGCGTACGCCAATTCATTTTTGCCTCCAGCAGCAGCGTGTACGGCATCAACGATCATTACCCGTGGAAAGAGGACGAAGAGCTCATTCCCATCAGTCCCTACGCCAGTACCAAACTGGCCGGTGAACAACTCGGAAAACAATACCGCGAACGACATGGCATGCGCTTCATCGCTTTGCGCTTCTTTACTGTTTACGGTCCCGGCCAACGCCCCGATCTAGCCATTCATAAATTCACCCGCGCCATCCTGAACGATCAACCCCTTACGGTCTATGGAAACGGAAACACCAGCCGCGATTATACCTATGTGGGCGATATTGTACAGGGTATTTTGGGGGCGATGAAGTATAGCGACTCCAATTTCGAAATCATCAACCTGGGCAATCACTACTCTATTTCCCTAATCGATCTCATTCGCGCCATAGAAAAAATAACAGGCAAATCCGCTTTGCTTCAATACGGACCCGATCAGCCCGGCGATGTACCTAAAACCTATGCCGATATCAGCAAAGCCAAACGATTGCTGGGATATGATCCCCAAACCAAATTGGAAACGGGCTTAACGGCTTTTGTGGATTGGTTTACTTCCAACCGTTGAATCAACTACCCGAGGCATTGCCCTCAAACACCCGCCGCACCGTGTAGGTTTTTTTGTTCTGCGACTCAAAATACGTACGCATCCCGATCTCGGCTACGATTCCGATGGTAATGAGTTGTATTCCGCCAAGCAAAAGCATCAGTCCCAAGATCAACAACGGCTTTCCCCAGATATCCTGCCCCGCGATTTTAAGCGCGAGCAAATACAAGTTGATCAGGATGCCTAGTCCCAGGCCAATGAAACCCATGGTGCCGAACAGGTGCATGGGTTTGTGCATGTACTTTCGGAAAAACACCATCAGCAACAGATCGCTCATCACTTTGAATGTGCGGTTGATGCCATACTTGCTGGTTCCGTGCAGCCGCGCATGATGCTTTACGTCTACCTGCGTAATGCGGGCCCCCTGCAATTTGGCCAGCACGGGAATGAAGCGGTGTAACTCGCCATAAAGTCCAAGTTCTTCGGCGATCTCGCGTTTAAAAATTTTCAAGGTGCAACCATAATCCCGTATGTAAACTCCGGTCATTTTGCGGATCAGTGCGTTGGCGATTCGACTGGGAATCTTGCGCAGCAGCATGCCGTCTTGCCGATTTCGTCGGTTGCCTGCTACTACATCCCAATCCTCCGCTTTCAGTAATTCCAGCATGGCCGGAATGTCGGTAGGATCATTTTGCAAGTCACCGTCCAGCAAGGCAATATACCTTCCGGTGCAATGATCGATCCCGGCGGTCATGGCCGTGCTTTGTCCGTAGTTCTTACGCAGTTCAACGCATTTGGAGCGGGGATCGGCATGGGATCGGATCTCGGAAACCGTCCGATCGGTGGAGCCGTCGTCAACAAACACCACTTCATAGTCCAACCCGCTCAGAGCGGAGCGGACCGCTGCCAGCAAGGGAGCGATGTTCGATTCCTCGTTCAGTACGGTTATGACGACGGAAAGCTCTTTCATTGGTGTAAAGATAGGAATTAGGATGAGGAGATGAATATCACCAAACTGCCGTTCAACTACTGTTCAACTCTATTCATCCCCTCAACTTCTCTTCGTAATTTTGTTCCCCATGTCTGCCAAGCAAGAAACTGATTACATCGAGATTGAGGGAGCGCGAACGCACAATCTCCAAAATCTGGACTTGCGTATTCCCGCACAACAGCTGGTGGTGATCACCGGACTCAGTGGCAGCGGAAAATCTTCACTCGCCTTCGATACGTTATATGCCGAAGGCCAACGGCGTTACTTGGAAACCTTTGGAGCCTACGCGCGGCAATTTGTGGGCGATATGGAAAGGCCTGATGTAGATAAGATTACCGGACTTTCCCCCGTGATCAGCATCGAGCAAAAAACTACCAATAAGAATCCCCGATCCACCGTTGGTACCGTTACGGAGATCTATGATTTCCTGCGGTTGTTGTATGCCCGCATCGGCATCGCTTATTCGTATCAGACCGGTAAGCCGATGGTGAAATGGAGCGAAGAGGAGATCGTCGCCAACATCCGCGAGAAATACGTCGGAAAGAAAATTGAACTCCTGGCCCCATTGGTAAGGGGAAGAAAAGGACATTATCGGGAACTCTTCGAAGAATGGCGTAAAAAAGGATTTTTGAAGATGCGGGTGGACGGAGTGGTCAAGGAGCTGGTGCCAAAAATGCAAGTGGATCGCTATTCCATTCACGACATCGAATTGGTGGTCGATCGGCTGAAGCTGACCGATGATTTGGTAGGGCGATTGAGTCAGAGCATACATCAAACCATGAAACTGGGGAAAGGGTTGATGTTTGTATTGGTAGAGGAAAAACACTTGATCCAATACTCGAAGAGTTTGATGTGTGCCGACACCGGAATCAGCTACGAGGAACCCTCTCCCAATGCCTTCTCCTTTAATTCACCCTATGGGGCTTGTGCTACCTGTAAAGGGCTTGGCATGCAGCACCGCGTCAATCTGGAGCTGGTGATACCGGATCCGACGCTGAGTATTCAGGAGGGCGGTATTGCCCCGCTGGGCGAGGAACGGGAGGCTTGGGTGTATCGGCAAGCGCAGGATCTGGCCAAAAAGAATAAGATCTCGCTTAAGACACCCGTGGGGGAGCTGACCAAAAAACAGTTGAACATATTGCTATATGGAAATGAGGCGGGGGAAATGAATGAAGCGGATATCTCGGAGATGAAGTTCGATCCGGATGCACCTTTTGAAGGAGTGATCAATTTGTTGCACCGTTGGTATGTGAATCCATATAGTGAAAGCATCCGCGAATGGGCCGAAGGGTATATGACCGAGCAGCCCTGTCCCGATTGCAGCGGAACGCGCTTGAAAAAGGAGAGCAATTGGTTTCGGGTGAATGGTCGAACCATCGCCGAGCTATCGGCCATGAACCTGGATAATCTTGCGGCTTGGTTTGACGGCATCGAATTGTATTTGGATAAAAAGCACCAAACCATTGCGCGGGATATTTTAAAGGAGATCCGGGAAAGGTTGCAATTCATGCTGAATGTAGGGTTGTCGTATTTAAGTTTGAGTCGGCCTACCCGCACGCTTAGCGGAGGCGAATCGCAACGCATCCGTCTCGCCACGCAGATCGGTTCTCAGCTGCAGGGCATCACGTATATACTCGATGAACCATCGATCGGGTTGCATCAACGCGACAATCAGCGGTTGATCGAAGCGTTGAAGCGGTTGCGGGATCTGGGCAACTCGGTAATCGTGGTGGAGCACGATCGGGATATTATGATGGCGGCCGATCATTTGATCGATCTGGGACCGGGTGCGGGATTACACGGCGGACGAACCGTAGCCCAGGGTACTCCGGCGGAGTTGATCAAGGGAAAATCAAGTACCGCTGCTTTTTTAAATGGGAAGCTTCGAATCGATATCCCGGCAGAAAGACGACCGGGTAACGGACAATTCCTGGAACTGTACGGAGCCAGCGGAAACAATTTGCAAGCGGTTGATCTGAAACTTCCGTTGGGATGTTTGGTGGTTGTAACCGGTGTAAGTGGCAGTGGGAAGTCCACCTTGATCAACGAAACCTTGTATCCCATTCTGTCGGCTCATGCGTTTGGTTCACGTAAGCAGCCGTTGGCCTATCGCTCGATCAAGGGATTGAAGGCAATCGATAAAGTAATCGATATTGACCAAGCACCGATTGGCCGAACACCCCGCAGCAATCCCGCTACCTATTGTGGATTCTTCACCGAGATTCGGAATTTATTCGCCGCTCTGCCCGAATCAAAGATCCGTGGCTATAACGCCGGCAGGTTTTCGTTCAATGTGAAGACCGGCCGATGTCCCGTTTGCGAAGGCGGTGGGATGCGGGTGATTGAAATGAATTTCTTGCCGGATGTGTATGTGCATTGTGAAAAATGCAATGGGCGTCGTTATAACCGGGAAACCTTAGAGATCCGATACAAAGGCAAGTCGATCTCGGATGTGTTGGATATGACGGTCGACGAAGCGGTGGATTTTTTCCAGGCCGTTCCTTATCTGTATCGAAAGATCAAGGTGTTGCAGGATGTGGGGTTGGGTTATATCACCTTGGGGCAATCGGCCGTTACCCTGAGTGGGGGAGAGGCGCAGCGAATCAAGTTATCGACCGAATTGGCTAAGCGCGATACCGGTCGCACGATTTATATTCTGGACGAACCCACAACGGGATTGCATTTTGAGGACGTTCGAAAATTATTGGAGGTATTGGGTCGTTTGGTGGATCGGGGCAATTCCGTGTTGGTTATCGAGCATAACATGGATGTGATCAAAGTGGCCGATCACCTCATCGACATTGGTCCGGAGGGTGGTGATGGCGGAGGTCGGATTGTAGCCCAAGGAACCCCGGAGCAGGTACAGCGGGTTCAATCGAGCTTAACAGCTCCTTTTTTACGGGCCGAGTTGAAGTAAAAATTCATTTTTTAAAATGCCGGGCAGCGTATGCTTTTGGGCGTTTTTCCGCCACTACCTCGCATGCCCAGTCTCCAGCACGCGTATGGTGGTAGTGAAGTAGCTGTCGTTCTCGGTTGGATCACCCCGGCCGTCGAGTTCCGTATAAGGTCGGTTGGTGGCGTAGGAATAAGTGCCTCGGTAGTATAGGCGACGCGCTTGTTGGGCTTGGTCGGGAGTAAGGTATTGATCAAAATAAACGGGGTTGATATAATAGTTCTGGCTGGCATCATCCAGGTGATCGGTCATAAGCTTACGATACAATACTTCGGCTCCAACGCACATGGAATTATTTACATAGAATTTGAAACCTGCACCGCTCATCAGATTGGTTTGGATTAGTTGATAGGGCTTGCTATTGGGATACTCGGCAAATCCTTGTCCCTCTAACCGGAGTTCATGGGTTTTTACCCAGCGGCCGTCTACATCTTTTACTTCGGGATTGAAATGAAATAGACCAACACCTCCCACTACGTAGGGGCGGATCTTTCCATTGAATTCAGACGATCTAACAAAAAAAGTGAAGGGGTAAAATTCCAGGGCCGCTTGTACTTCTTGGATGCGGGAGCGAAAATGGAGGTTGCGTTTGTAACGAAAGCTTTCGGCGCCTCCGGTGTTGGGTGCATCGGTATCGTCGGCGGCTACGCCCCCCAGAGTGGCCGTCACGCGAAGGCTGAACCATTCGGAGGGATGCACGGAAAGGTAGGCGCTGGTACTGACCTTGGCACGCTGTACGTTTAGGTCCTTCAGGAAAGTACGACCGATGCCAACGGTTCCGCCAAGATCCGTTAAAGTAAACATGGGGCCAACGCCATAACCGATCTCGATCTTGCTGTTGTCCCCATGGTATTGTGCTCGAATGGGAATGATTGCGACGAGCAATCCCAAAACAAGGCTAAACAGCCGTTCCCATTTGTTTTGGTATTTCATTGGATTGGATTGGTTTTGTTTTTCCGGTATTGGGTGATTGCCCAAAACTAGATTCGGGGATATCGCCCACCGCATTTTCGAGGGTGAAACCTCAAAAAATCAATGCAAAAAAGCGGATGTACGTAGGAGATTTACGAAGAGGTCTATCGTAAAACCATATGAATATGCGGGATGCCGTCTTCCAAATACGGTTCACCTACGATCTCAAAACCCAGCGATTGGTAGAACGATTCCAGGTATCGTTGGGCGCCGATCTGAATTGGACCGCTGCCAAAAAGGGTGCGGCATTGCTCAATGCTTTTGAGCATGAGCGTTCTTCCAATTCCTTGGCCACGTGTAGAGGGGGCGGTAACGACTCGTCCGATTGAACATTCGTCAAATGCCAAACCGGGTGGGAGCAAACGGGTGTAGGCAACCAATTCTTCATTTTGCCATCCCATCAAATGCCAAGATTCCTTGTCTTTATCATCCAAATCGGGGTAGGCGCAGTTTTGTTCCACCACAAAAACCCGGCTGCGCAATTGCAGGAGGGCATAAAGCTCCGTATTCGATAGGTCGGAAAATTTTTTTAGAGTCCACTGCATGTTCAGTAATTGTATTTATCGCGCCACCGGTTTTTCAGCCATTGCCTGATTTCTTCCTCACGACGATTTTTCCCCGGATCGTAGAAGCGGGTTCCTTGCAGGGCATCGGGTAAAAATTCTTGTTCGATAAAATTACCGGGGAAGCTGTGTGCATATTGGTAATCTTTCCCATAACCTTCTTTTTTCATCAGATGGGTAGGGGCATTTCGAAGGTGCAGCGGAACGGCTTGATCGCCGGTATTTCGAACGGTATTCAGCGCTTCGTCGATGGCCAGGTAAGCGGCATTGCTCTTGGGTGAGCTGGCCAGGTAAACGGCACACTGGCCAAGTATGATCCGCGCCTCCGGATAACCAATTTTTTCAGCGGCCTCGAAGGAATTATTGGCTAGGATCAGGGCGGTGGGATTGGCATTGCCGATATCCTCGCTGGCCAGTATGATCATTCGCCGGGCGATGAAGGAAATGGACTCACCTCCTTCGATCATTCGGGCTAGCCAGTAAACCGCCGCATTGGGATCGCTTCCCCGGATGGATTTGATGAATGCAGAGATGATGTCGTAGTGTTGTTCTCCGCTTTTGTCGTACCGGGCAATGTATTGCTTGGCGGTGTCCATCACCAGCTGGTTGGTCAATGCACCCTCTTTTGCAATTTGCTCGAGACAGAGCTCAAAAAGATTTAGAAGTTTTCGGGCATCGCCGCCGGAGAGTTGCAGCAGGGCTTCATCTTCCAATAAGGAAATGTTTTTCGATGCCACCCATTCGTCTTTCTCTTGTGCCGTCTGTAAAAGTTTTTTAAGGGATTCGGGTTCCAGGGATTTCAAAGTATAGACCTGGCAGCGGCTCAACAAGGCGGCATTGACTTCAAAGGATGGATTCTCGGTGGTGGCACCAATGAGGGTGATCCATCCGCGCTCCACTGCACCGAGCAGGGCATCTTGTTGCGATTTATTGAATCGATGTATTTCGTCGATGAATAAGATGGTGCCTGCTTGACCCTTGGAGCGGTCGATCACTTCCCGAATATCTTTAACGCCCGCCGAGATGGCGCTGAGGGTATAGAAGGGGCGTTGGAGCGAGTGACTCAGGGTACTTGCCAATGTAGTTTTTCCGGTGCCGGGCGGTCCCCATAGAATCATTGAGGGTATCCTTTTTGATTCCAGGCTGATGCGTAGCAGTTTTCCCGGGCCCGTGAGGTGTTCTTGTCCCACAATATCATCCAAAGATTGTGGTCGCATGCGTTCGGCCAGGGGTACCTGATGGTTCATGAAGGCCAAGTTAGGAAGAAGTCTGCCAGCTTCATTGCGAACAGATCTTGGATCATCGCGTCAGGCTCCAATTGTTGGAGGTGGGGCATAGACTTACAACTAGGGGTCTTGGGAGGAAACCCAGTTGGTGACGGCCGGATATTCACTGGCTTTTAAATTTTTAAACCACCGTTTATCAGAGGGGCATGCGATTTATTGTGTCCTTGTACTGAATCCACGATCAGATGCGCCAGTGTGTCTTATAGTTTTTTTCTTGTCGAGCTACGCCCACTCCGGGCACGGACTGTGGATCTTGAGAAAGGGAGCTGCTGTGACAGCAGTCGTTTAAGGCTTTCAGGTTCATTCCTTTGTTCAGAAATTAGTTGTAAAGGTGGGCCAGCTCATTATCCCGAGTGTCCTTCATACCTTATCTACTTGGTGGTGCCTTGAGATCGTGAACTACCGGGTAAATACCACTTCTTCGTAGGGAACCCGTTTGCGCTCGCCCCAGGTGCCTTCGGGGGTGCCCATGCCCACGCCAATGATCATATTGATCTCGGCGCCCAGCGGCAAGCCCAATGCTTTGCGTACCCGAACCCGGTCGAAACCTTCCATCGGGCAGCTATCGAATCCTTCTGCGGCAATGGAGAGCATAAAGGTTTGTGCGGCCAGGGCGCAGGATTTGTGTACCATGATGCGTTGATCGGCCGTACCGCTGGCCCGGTAAAAAGGTTTTTTGAGCGACAGAAAAAAGCTGATGCATCTGCGAAGCAGGGTGGCAATCCCAAGCCAGTCCTTTCGGTAGATCAGGGGCATTAGTTTTTTATAGTAATCCAGTCCTCTTTTTTCCAAACTATTGGGCGTACGATCGCCAATGGCTTCTTTGATTTGGCGGTAATTCCAATTGGCTCTTTTTTTCCATAGGTCTTGCCGGGTTACAAACACCACCAAATGTTTGGCGGTGCAGGCGGCACCTTGCCTGAGACAATATTCCGTAATCATTGATTTTAGTTCCGGCGATTGGATCCAGTAAAATTCCCACAATTGCATGTTGCTGCTGTTGGGAGAGAGAATGGATCTTTTCAAGCTGCGTTCAATTACTGGATCGGGAACGGAAACGGCAGGGTCAAAATTTCGGTTGGATCGGCGGCGGTCTACGATCTGGTCAAAAGCTTCTTTGTGCATGGTGCTTGTAATACAAGATCCGAGTCAGAAGGTTCGCTAAAAACATTTGGACTAAAAATTCATCGGGCCTATCTTTGCACCCCCTTACGGCCCGTTCGTCTAAGGGCTAGGACACCACCCTTTCACGGTGGTGATACGGGTTCGAATCCCGTACGGGCTACTGAAAAATCCCACCTGCCGGTGGGATTTTTAGTTTGAGTAGTTTGGGAGTTTGGGTAGTTTGGGAGTTTGAGTAGTTTGGGGAGTTGATCGTTTATCTTTTCCGTAATTTTGCCCCGCAAAAATAATCAATATGTCTACCATTAAAGTTGCCATTAACGGGTTCGGGCGGATCGGCCGATTGGCCTATCGTCAGATATACAACATGCCGGGTATAGACGTCGTGGCCATAAACGACCTGACCAGTCCAGCCGTACTGGCGCACCTGCTTAAATACGACAGTGCGCAAGGGCGTTTCGATGCTGAGGTGAAGGCAACGGAAGATTCCATTGTGGTCAATGGCGACGCACTGAAGATCTATGCACAAAAAGATCCGGCGCAAATTCCCTGGAGATCGCACGAGGTGGATGTAGTATTGGAGTGTACGGGTTTTTTCACCGACAAGGACAAAGCATCGGCGCACCTGAAAGCCGGCGCCAAGCGCGTGGTCATTTCCGCTCCGGCTACCGGCGACCTCAAGACCGTAGTATTCAATGTGAATCATCAGATCCTCGATGGCAGTGAAACGATCATCTCCTGCGCTTCTTGCACCACGAATTGTTTGGCCCCCATGGCCAAGGTATTGAACGATCAATATGGCATTCAAACGGGCATCATGACCACCATTCACGCCTACACCAACGATCAAAATACCCTGGATGCCCCGCATCCCAAAGGCGATCTTCGTCGCGCCCGCGCCGCTGCCGCCAATATTGTTCCCAACTCCACCGGTGCTGCCAAAGCGATCGGCTTGGTTTTGCCGGAATTAAAAGGAAGACTGGATGGCAGTGCGCAGCGGGTACCCACCATTACCGGATCGTTGACCGAACTCACCTGCATCTTAGGTAAAAAAGTTACAGCAGAAGAAGTGAATGCTGCCATGAAGGCCGCTTCCAATGAATCGTTCGGGTATACCGAAGAAGAACTGGTCAGCACCGACATCATTGGCATCCATTTCGGATCGCTGTTCGATGCGACGCAAACCAAAGTGATCACGGCTGGGGAGGCGCAGCTCGTCAAGACCGTCAGCTGGTACGACAACGAGATGAGTTATGTGAGCCAGCTGGTGCGCACCGTCAACTACTTCGCCAAACTGATCAGCTAAACCAATACGATCTTTCGCCCGACCTTGGTCGGGCTTTTTTTTAGCTCTTATCCCCTTTGCCATGAGTCGTTTTGAACAACATAATTTTCGAGGGCAGAAGGCCCTGATTCGGGTAGACTTCAATGTACCGTTGGATGCCAATAATCAGATCACAGACGACACGCGAATGCGGGCGGCTTTACCCACTATCCAAAAGATTCTGTCGGATGGCGGAGCCGTGATCTTGATGAGTCACCTCGGTCGACCCAAAGATGGTCCCACCCCCAAATTCTCTCTTCAACATTTGGTGGCCCAGTTGAGTCAGCTGATCGGCCAGCCAGTACAATTTGCCGATGATTGTATCGGTGCCTCAGCACAGCAAGCGGCCGCCACGCTTCAACCGGGAAAGTTATTGTTGTTGGAAAATCTTCGTTTTTATAAAGAGGAAGAAAAAGGAGATCCCGGATTTGCAGAGAAATTATCTGCTCTAGGGGATGTGTGGGTAAACGATGCCTTTGGTACTGCCCACCGCGCTCATGCCTCCACGGCCGTGATCGCTTCTTATTTTCCGAAAGAGAATCGCTTTTTTGGATTGTTGATGGAAGCGGAAGTGAACAGTGCGGAACGGGTCTTGCATCGGGCAGAAAAACCTTTCACCGCCATCATTGGGGGCGCGAAGGTGAGCGATAAAATTCTGATTATCGAGAACCTGTTGGATCGGGCTACGGATATCATCATCGGGGGCGGTATGGCCTATACTTTTTGGAAGGCACAAGACAAGAAGATCGGGAATTCCTTATGTGAAGAAGACCGCTTAAACTTGGCATTAGACATCCTTCAAAAGGCGGAGCAAAAAGGGGTGAAGATCCATTTGCCGGTGGATAGCAAGCTTGCCGACAAATTCGCTGCTGATGCCAACACAAAAAATGGAGATAGTGGTGCGATTGAACCGGGTTGGATGGGTTTAGATATTGGTGTCAAGGCCCGGGCGGATTTTCGGGAGGTTATTTTAAGAAGTAAGACGATTCTTTGGAATGGTCCGATGGGTGTATTTGAAATGGCAACCTTCCAGGCTGGTACCAAGGCCATTGCCGAAGCGGTGGCCGAGGCCACGCAAAATGGTGCTTTTTCGTTGGTGGGTGGGGGCGATTCGGTGGCGGCGGTGAATCAGTTTGGATTTGCGGAGAAGGTCAGTTACGTATCGACTGGCGGCGGGGCGATGTTGGAGTATTTTGAAGGAAAGGTGTTGCCCGGGATCGCGGCGGTGGGTGCCTGAGCGGTTGTTAATTTTTAGGGGCTGACCGAAATGGTTGAGGGGGCATTCCTGATTCGATTAATTTTACGATCTAAATTTTACCAGTATGAATTTTAAAAACCGTACCGGACTGATTATTGCGGGAGTGTTGGCCTTGTTGTTTTTTTGGGGATGCAACGCGTATAATGGAATTGTCACGGCAGATAAATCCATTCAAGGCAAATGGGGCGATGTGGAAGTACAGTTCAATCGTAAGGCCAAGATGTATACCGATATTGTAAATGCGATCAAGGGTGCGGCCAAGAATGAGGATACGACCTTGATCCGCATCGTGCAGATGCGTTCCCGCATTCCGGATATCAAGCCCGATCCGAATAAGCCGGGTCAGCTGGCAGAAGTGGGACAGCAATATACCAACCTGGGTCGTTCCATCCTCAACATCAATTTCGAGAACTATCCTACCCTGAAAACGCAGGACATGTTCCGTGATTTGCAGGCTCAAATCGAGGGGACGGAGAACCGGATCTCTATTGCCATCCGAGACTGGAATAAAGAGATTACCGATTACAATACACGCATCGTTCGGTTCCCCACCAAGATCCTGGCGGCCTTGTTTGGCTTCAAGGAGAAAGAGAATTACAAAGCACCGAAAGGGTCCAACGACGTGAAAATCGATTTTGGCAGCTGATCGTGTTACCGCAATTATTTGGGAGATCTCGCTCTTGGATCGATCCGGCTGTTGCCACTCGGGTTGAGGCTGCAATTCGGTTAGCGGAGCGGCAGACCAGTGGGGAGATCCGGGTATTTACCGAGCGCAGGTGTTCCTTTGTGGATGCGGTGGATCGGGCTGCGGAGTTGTTTGCGCAGTTGGCCATGCACCAGACTGAGCAACGCAATGCCGTGCTTATTTATTGGGCGGTGTTGGATCGGCAGGTGGCGGTTTTTGCCGATCAGGAAATTCATGAAAAATTAGGTTCTAACTTTTGGGCGGAGCGGGTGGAGCACATGTTGCCGCTTTTTCGGTCCGCCGATCCGGCCGCTGCCTTGGAAGATTGTATCCAAGCGGTGGGGGAGGCGTTGCAAAAACATTTTCCGTACGATCAAGGCAGTGACCGAAATGAGTTGTCGGATAACCTGATGATTGGCCGATGAGACGCTTGCTCCTCATATCGATTGTTTTCTTGAGGGGGTTCTATGTCTTTGCACAAGTGGAGGATTATATTCCTAAACGATCTAATCCGCCTCGGTTGGTCAACGACCTTTCCAAAACTGGTTTTTTGACGGAGTCTCAGCGCGATGCGTTGGAGAAAAAATTAGTGGCGTTTGACGATTCGACTTCCAATCAAATTGCAGTGGTGGTGGTGGAAAGTTTGGAGGGGTATTCGGCCAATGAATTTGCCACGGCGTTGGGAAGGGCTTGGGGGGTAGGCGGAAAGGAGAAGAATAACGGGATCGTGGTGTTGATCTCTACCGGTGGAGGGGATGGGCAGCGCGATGCGTACATCGCCACGGGCTATGGTTTGGAGGGGGCGGTTCCGGATGCAACGGCTCGGGCGATTACGGATATAGAATTGATCGCCCATTTGAAAAAAGGGGAGCCGTACCGAGCGTTGGATCGAACCACGGATGCGTTGATGAAGGCGGCCGCGTGGGAATATGTGATTCCCCGGAAATACAAGCGGCAGCGTGAGGTGGGTTCTTGGTTGGGGTGGGCGACAATAGTATTTATTTTCTTGTTGATGGTGTTGGGCAGACGAGGGGGTGGGGGCCGGGGTGGGGGAATGATGTGGGGTGGTCCGGTTACCTGGGGCGGTGGCGGTTGGTCGAGTGGTGGTGGCTGGTCGGGCGGCAGCGGCGGTGGATTTGGGGGCTTTGGCGGAGGAAGTTTTGGGGGCGGAGGGGCTGGTGGCAAGTGGTAGCCTGTGTTGAACGGTTACCTTTGCGAGCATGGCGCGATATTTTATTGAGGTAGCCTATAAGGGCACTGGGTTTAGTGGATTTCAGGCGCAGGAGAATGCCAACACGATTCAGTCGGAGTTGGAGCGTGGGTTAGCGGTGTTGCATCGATTTTCTTTTTCGTTGACGGGTTCTTCGCGCACGGATGCGGGCGTGCATGCTGAGCAGAATTTTTTTCATTTTGATTGTGATTCGGATTTGCATCCGCAGTTGTTGTACAAGTTGAATGCGATCTTACCCGCCGATGTGGTGGTAAAGAATTTTTATCGGGTATCGAGTGAGGCGCATTGTCGATTTGATGCGGTGTCGCGTCAGTATGGCTATCGGATCTATCGGCAGAAGAATCCGTTTTTGGCGGACCGTTCTTATTATTTCCCATACACCTTGAACGTGGACCGGATGCAAGAAGCGGCAGCGATGTTGATGGGGTTTACGGATTTCACTTCTTTTTCGAAACGCAACACACAGGTCAAGCATTTTGATTGTCGGTTGGAGCAAAGTGGTTGGGTCCAAGAGGGAGAGGAGTGGGTATACCGGGTTCAGGCGAACCGGTTTTTGAGGGGGATGGTCAGGGCCCTGACTTCGACTATGCTATTAGTCGGCCGTGAAAAGATCGATTTATATGAATTTCAACGCATTATTGAATCCAAAAACTGTGAACGCGCCAGCTTTGCCCTTCCGGCCCACGGTCTCTTTCTCGAAGCGGTAACCTACCCCGACGGGCTTCTAACTAACTGTATTTCAAACTCTTAAATTTACATTTTGGGCAGTTTGGGTAGTTAAGAAACCAACTGTCCAAACTATCCAAACTTTCTTGGTTGGTAATCAGTTCCTTCCTATCTTTGCGGCCCGCTATTGAAAAATGGCGGTCGTTCTTCCAAAGCCGATAAAAAAGAGGGTGTCAAAAAGCGGGGAATCTCATTCCTCCCTATCTTAGCTCTCCCGGAAAAAACGGGGTTCGTTCTTCGGCAAGAAATTGATTTTCAAAACCTACCTTTTCGAAAATGTTGATAACTCAACATCGAAAAGTTTGGGTCAGAAATACAACGCGTGTACTTTTGCACTCCCGTTGAAAAAACGGGTGCGCAACCGCGCGAAAGATCTTTGAAAGTAGGGAAACAATAGCACTCTGTTCCGATGCGAATCGGAATGGAACTAAAGGTAAGTCAAGCGAATACAATTTCGATTTGATACGTTGATTCTTGAGAATTATACATGTCAGTATCAAACAACATTTACAATGGAGAGTTTGATCCTGGCTCAGGATGAACGCTAGCGGCAGGCTTAATACATGCAAGTCGAGGGGCAGCATGGTGTAGCAATACACTGATGGCGACCGGCAAACGGGTGCGGAACACG
>VGFT01000005.1 GCA_016868775.1 Bacteroidota bacterium
TTCGAACTCCGTCCAGCAAAGGGCACAGAAAAACCCGACGCAATGCGTCGGGTTTTTAGTTTGGGTAGTTTGGGAAGTTTGAATAGTTTGGAGTTGGTGATCCATTTTGTGTGGAGCCAAGATTTAGCGTTTCATCGACCGGTACGTATATCTTTTTACCCCCTTTTGATCGGAAATGGCCTCGCGTATCATTGCGTTGGCCACGACAGGTGCAGGAATGGGTCTGTACCGATCCGGCAGCAAAAAAGATACCATTGGCATAACGATCTGACTGATCCTTTCGCCGGGTCGCCAATCGGTTCGGGGACCGATCAATACAGAGGGTTGAAATATTCCAATGTAGGGGATTGACATTTGTTCAACGGCACGTTCCACCTCACCCTTTAGTCGTAAATAGAAATTTCGACTTCTTGTGTCGGCTCCTACGGAGGAGACGAGTAAAAAACGGGGAATGGAATTGGTCACGCAAGCCCTCGCCAGCGCCACGGGAATATCATAATCGATCTTTCGATAGGCATCGAGATCTCCCTTGACCTTTTTTTGGGTAGTTCCAATCGCTACAAAAACGGCATCCACACCTTTTACGGCCTGATAAAGTGCTAGCTGGTTTGAAAATTCTACATGGATCTCCTTGCTGCGAGAATGATGCAGGTTCAGCGGTCTTCGGCTAATGATCGTAACAGTAGCATCCGTTTGCTCCAATAAATGATTAAATAGATATCCGCCGATCAAGCCACTGGCACGAATAATGGCAAAATGAGGGTTTTTTCCAATAAACATATTAATAAAAAAAGTATATGAAAAGAATTCGATCATCAACGAATTGCGATTAACACCTCCTCCAGCCGATCCAGATCTTCCTGCGTGTTGAACGCCTGTATAGAATAGCGAAGAAATACATGCTCGCCAGTGCGCATCACCGGGATCTCGATCTTAAACTCATCAAACAGACGTGCTTTGAGCTTTTCCGGTTCCTGCGTTTTGATGGGGATGCTGAACATCTGTCTGACAAAAAAGTCATTTAACGGAACCAGCGGTTTCGTTGCCAACAGATCGCAAAACCGCAAGGCATTATCCAACACGATTTTTCGACACTGGGTCGATATAGAATCCCACTGATGTTCTTTCATAAAATTAATTGCCGCCGGAATGCAGCAAAACGCACTGAAATCACGCGTGCCTTGTTGCTGGTGATAGTCCTGATACCGCGAATGAAAGGGATGATCCGATTTATACCCCCAACTGATCACCAGCGGATCGAATAAGTCTTGAAGCTCTTTTCGCACAAGTAGAAAACTACTCCCTTTTGGCGTCATCATCCATTTGTGACAGGCACCGGTATAGATATCTGCGTCTAGCGCGCGCAGGTTCAGGGACACTTGTGCCGGGGCGTGGGCTCCATCTACAAACGTCATAATGCCACGCTCCTTGGCTACCGCCACTATTTTTTCAACGGGAAAGCGAATGGCCGTGCTGCTGGTAATATGACTGATGAAGATGAGTTTGGTCTTTGGTGTGATGCCGGTAAGGAATTGCGCAACAAAATCCTCCTCGCTTTCTAAGGGAAGACGGATGGGATGCTTGATGTACCGAGCGCCGGACTTATCGCAATAGTATTGCCAGGTACGGTCGCAGGCCCCGTATTCCCATTGCGTGGTGAGTACCTCGTCGCCGGCTTTAAGATCCAGGCTTTTGGCAACGATGTTGACGCCGTAGGAGGGGTTGGTCACCAGAATCAGGTCATCTGCATCCGCATTCAAAAATTCTCCCAGCGCCTGCTTCGACTCCCGGATATACTGCAATCCGTTTTGGGTGATAAACTGAACGGGCTCCTGTTCCAATTCGAGCTGAAATTGTTGGTAGCGTTCGAAGATGGGACGCGGACAAGCGCCAAAAGATCCGAAATTCAGGTAGGTGATGTCGGGTCGGAGCAAAAACTGATCACGAAGCGTAGGGTGGGGCATGGGACAATATAATATTTTTTGATTGGGCTATATAACCGACCACGGACCTATTTTTAGGGCATCAATTTTTGGGATTATGCACTCTGCCACAGGGCTAAATACGAGCTAATTCTCAGCGGTAAAAGCACCCCCTCCACCTCCTGAATCCCGTAGGTGTCAGATTGTATTTCAGTAGGCAAGCGGTAGCACCAACCTGGAATTCTACATCAAAGTTTGATGTAGTTGCGCTTATTTCTTTCGGAATAGCTGGTCGTTGAGCAGGATCTCTCCATTTCCCAGGATGTAAGGCTGCCCGACGACTCGCCACTCCTCGCCATCGGTGTATTTTATGATAATGGTATTACCTGAAATCGTGTAAGTACCTTTTTTCTCACTGGTGGAAGCGGCCGCGCCTGTTGTATTTCCAGATCCGGAGACCGATCCCAATCGTTGATCTGTAAATTGTCCCGTTTTGCCAAAAAAGAAAGTGAGGGATCGTCCCACACTGCCATACACCGCAGTTCCATTGAAGGTTTGGTCAGGGAAAAATTTAATTGTAAAGGGCTTTGCTTTGGAACAAACGCCGCCATCAAATCCGCTCATTTCTCCATTTTTGTATTCTACTTTAATGGTCTGTTTTTTGCCATCAGCTCAATTGATGGTCATTGTATCTCCAGTCTTGGTGTAAGTCCCAACATTAGATGCGTTGTTTGCTGTTTCTTTATCTATTTGTAATGGATTCACCCCATAAAGCGGATTTCTGACGATCTTATTTTTGGGTGCAAAAAAAAGCCAGGACACGTTAAGTTGACTACCCCAAAATTGTGTGCGTAGATATAACCCAGATTGAGCAAACATCACTTGGGATGTAATTATGGATGCTAGTAGAACAACAAAAATTTTACGTTTCATAAAAGTCGTTATAGTGCTTGATTTATTAATTCAACCCACCGGCTGCCAGAATTCCGCAACCTAGATCAGAGACTAATGTAGCCCCATTTAGGCCCACAATCTGACTTAGACCTACCATCTTAGTGCCTCCCCCCGTAATGATAGTTTGTCCATCTTCGGTTTTTTTGACTAGGGTGGGATCGATCCTTTGAATGTCTGATGTGATTTGCTTGCTGAGCGATAAATTTAAAATTCGTTGACCGGCTGCAATCGTTGCGGTTACAGCGGAGGCGGCTGCGTTATACACTGCTGTTCCCGTGTTAATCACAAAATTTGCACTTGTCTCCCAAGCACTCTTCATAAAATTAACTACTCCTTCAATTGACTGCAATCGATAGCTTGACTTGTAGTTATTCAGGCAGGCCCGGATGACTAAGTATGAAAAATTCGATTTTTTTCATTGCGCTAATTCATCGTTAGAGGCAGCCCTGCTGTATATGCTCTGATACGCTCTATTTATGGTGGCAGCATTTTCGGCAGGGTCATTTAAAAGATAGGTTACTTGTTGATTCATTAAATCAGCATAACTTCTTTTTTGTTTTTTCCAAAAATCCAACTCTCCCTGACTGGGGGATCGGCCAAATGCATCTTTGTATGATTGCGTTACGGTTTGCGTGTTGGTGGCGTCATCTGCATTAAGATAATTTTTGTGATTGGTGATATACCAATCCAATGATTGTTCGGACTGCGATTGCCAATACTTCATCTCGGCAGCATTCGGGAATCGACCGAAAACATACCAATAACTGACATTGGCTTTCTCATCCTTGTTTTGCGCAGTAAGGGTGATTGTGGTAAATAGGAATGATAAATAGATGAAATATTTCATATAATAATATTGTGTCATAAAATAGTTAATAACAATTAACCTAAGCTAAAACATTAATTTCTTTTTCCATATTCTTTTGAATTATATTTTCGCGCCTTTACATAATTATATGAAATTCAATAAAATGGGGACTTATGCTCCATTGCCGTGAATGATGAAATAATTGTTTTTGATTTGGAAGTATGCATTTAGAAGGTAGGTCAAATTCGGAAGGATTTAGACCTTCATTCATTTGGTTCGTCAAATTATTTTGATAAAGTGATATGGATACTGAGCCCTCCCATTGATTTCGGGTTGGGTGACTTGCCTTTTCAGGGCGTAGGGGCAAGTGAATATTAAATTGCTGACATGTTCCAAAACGATATCTCCAGCCCAAAGAATCACATCTCTTGAATTGATTTCAATTTGGAAAAGGATTTAGTAATAATTTGAAAATGGGTAATTTTGTTGTCTTATCATGCTAGTCATTAAGTAATCCTACAAATTCTTAGGTATGTCATCCCAAAATCTAACCAACTACAAGCGTTATCATCCATTATTTCATTTCTTTTTGCTACCACTTTGTTTGATCGGATTGGTGCTTGCGGTAATTGCATTGGTCAAATCCCCCGCCGAGGGGCGAATGGTGCATATTTTACTGGCGCTGGCTTTTTTTCTGTTGTTCAACATAGCCGGACTGGCCCGTATCTATGCCATGAAAGTACAGGACCGGGTTATTCGTCAAGAAGAGAACTTCCGGCATTACCTGTTAGCCGGTAAGCCGCTTGATCGCCATTTGCGAACCGGACAAATCATCGCCCTTCGATTCGCCTCAGATGCCGAGTTGGTGGATCTCGCAGCTAGATCGGTTGCAGAGAATCTGTCACCCCGGCAGATTAAGGAGTCAATAAAACATTGGCGCGGAGATCACCGCCGCGTATAACAGCGGTAACATATAAGATATCAGGTTTAAACTTTTAGAGAAAATATTCTTACAAGCGTCTTATCACTCAGGCAGCTGTTTGTTTACGATCACCATTTCCCAGGCATTATCTTTGTTGCATGCGTATCGGATTTGACGCCAAACGGGCTTTTCACAATGGTACCGGGTTAGGACATTACAGCCGGACCCTCATCCGCTCCCTGGCCAATACTTTTCCCGATCACCAGTATTTTCTTTTCAATCCGAAGCCCAGCAAACATTTTTCGCTGCCCTGGGATGGGGTAACCCGACAACAGCTTCAGGAGATTCAACCAAGCCGGCAGCTGGATAAACTATTTACTGCTGCCTGGCGATCGGCCTGGGTAAAAAAAGATCTACGGAAACTTTCCATTGACCTGTATCACGGACTCAGCCACGAGCTCCCCCGAGGCATAGAGAAAAAAGGGATCCGTACCGTCGTTACCATGCACGACCTCATTTTTGAACGATACCCCGATCAATACAATGCCATCGACGTACGCATCTACCGAAATAAATTCCGTTACGCCTGCGAAAAAGCCGATCGCATCATCGCAATAAGTGAACAGACCAAGCTCGACCTCGTCGATTTTTATCAAGTGCCTGCCCGAAAGATCCGGGTCTGCTATCAAAGTTGTAATCCGGCATTTTTTGAGACGGTCTCTGAAGAAGAAAAGCAGCGAATAAAAGAATTGTATCAATTGCCCGATCAATTTTTTCTTTACGTGGGCAGTATCATCGAGCGAAAAAACTTGCATCGCGTAGTGGAGGCCCTGCATATTTTACGAAAGCAGTCGAACCTGCCGCTGGTAGTGATCGGAGGCGGGGGTTCCTATGAACGCACCGTTCGGGCCCGGGTAAAGGCAATGGGATTGAGCGACTTGGTTATCTTTCTTTCCAAACAACCGCAAGCCTCCTCCAACCCTCGGTTTCAAAATGCCAGCGATTTCCCTGCCATTTATCAATTGGCGACGGCCATGATCTATCCGTCTGTCTTCGAGGGATTTGGGATTCCGGTATTGGAGGCACTGGCCAGCGCAGTTCCGGTGATCACATCGAATGTTTCCTCGTTGCCCGAAGCTGCGGGTGCGGGTAGTTTGCTGGTGGATCCGTTGTCGGCCGATTCAATCGCATCGGCCATGCACCGGGTGCTAACTGATCCGGAGAAAGTGGCCGCGATGAAAGCAGCGGGACAAGCACATGCCCGTTTATTTACCCCGGAAGCAACAGCCCGGAAAGTGATGGATCTTTACGAATCGATATGATCGAATTTGAATCGGATATACAGGGTTGTTTGCAGGCATTGCGAGCGGGCGGCGTGATCCTGAATCCCACCGATACGGTTTGGGGATTGGGTGGTGATGCCACCAATGAATCGGCTGTATCTAAAATCTATGCGGTGAAGCAACGTCCCCTTTCGATGCCACTGATTGTGCTGGTGACGGAAGAACAAGATATACTGTATCATGTAGCGGCACCCGACCTGGCGGTGTTCGATTATTTGAAAACTTGCTCGGTGCCTACAACAGTGGTGTATGAAGGCGCGATTGGCTTTGCTTATAATTTGGTGGGGGCGGATGGGAGTGTTGCTATACGGATCTGTTCGGATCCTTTTTGTCGTGCGCTGCTCAAACGGTTCGGGAAACCCATTGTATCTACCTCGGCCAACCTGCATGGTTCGCCTACGCCGGCTAGGTTTTCGGATATTGCTCCGTCGATCATACGGCAAGTCGACTATGTAGTTGGGTACCGCCAAACGGATCCGCAAAAAGCACAATCTTCCACCCTCATTCGATGGGAGCAGGGGGCGCCGGTGATCCTTCGGTCATAGCGGAATCTGCTTTGTATCTTTGACCGCTGATGGCCATTCAATTTTCATCTGAAGAAAGAAGCTGGTTGGACCAGGTAGCCCTGGCGGCAAAGGAGCTGGGACTGGAAACGTATCTGGTTGGCGGTTTCGTGCGCGATAAATTATTGGATCGCTCTACCAAGGATGCCGACTTTGTTTGTGTGGGGGATGCGCTTGCGCTGGCACAACTGGTGGCCAATTCTCTAAAACCTCGTCCCCCCGTCAGTTTATTCAAAACATTCGGCACGGCACATATTCTGTGGAAAGGGGAGTGGGATCTGGAATTCGTGGGTGCCCGTCGGGAAAGTTATCAATCCGATTCCCGTAAACCCACGGTTACGCCGGGTACTATTGAAGACGATCAGCTTCGGCGCGATCTTACCATCAATGCGCTGGCCGTCTCACTGGCTTCCGATCGATTTGGAGAATTGGTGGATCCGTTCAATGGCCTGAAAGATTTAAAGGATAAGATCCTGCGTACGCCACTTCCTCCGGAACAGACTTTTTCCGACGACCCGCTGCGTATGATGCGCACCATTCGTTTTGCTACGCAGTTGGGATTTAAGATAGAAGAAGGAACATGGAAGGGAATCTGTGCCCAAGCCGATCGGATCCGGATCATATCGCAGGAACGGATCACGGAGGAATTGAATAAAATCTTGTTGGCCGATACCCCTTCGGTAGGACTCGATCTGTTGTACCGTTCGGGTTTGCTGGAGCGGATCTTTCCGCAGTTGGTATCCTTGCGCGTAGCGGAGTACATTGACGGACACGGACACAAGGATAATTTCTATCACACCTTGCAGGTGCTGGACAATTTGAGCCGGAATACGAATGATCTTTGGTTGCGGTGGGCCGCTGTGTTGCATGATATTGCCAAGCCGCAGACCAAGCGATTTGAGCAGGGGCATGGGTGGACCTTTCACGGGCATGAGGTAGTGGGCGGACGAATGGTGCCCAAGATCTTTACGCAATTGAAGTTGCCTCTCAACGAACACATGCGGTTTGTTCGCAAGCTGGTTGAATTGCATTTGCGGCCGATCAGTCTCACTAAGGAAAATATCACCGATTCAGCGATCCGTCGTCTCTTGTTCGATGCAGGAGATGATTTTGATTCGCTGATGTTGCTTTGTGAAGCGGATATTACTTCGAAGAACAAGCAGAAGGTCAACCGCTATCTTTCCAATTTTCAATTGGTGCGGGAGCGGTGCCGGGAGGTGGAGGAAAAAGATCAGATTCGGAATTGGCAGCCGCCGATCACCGGCGAGATCATCATGCAAACGTTTGGGCTGTCGCCTTCCAAACCCGTGGGTATCATCAAAGATTCCTTGAAGGATGCCATGCTGGACGGGGTCATTCCCAATACCTACGAGGCGGCCTTTGAATTCATGTTGGAAAAGGGGAAAGAGCTGGGTCTGACCCCTGTAAGTTCCGGCGGGAAGTAGCCCTTCCTGACCTACCTTTGTGCCATGGCTATTTTGCGATTTCGTATTTATTTTGAGGAGGATGAGTCGGTTTACCGCGACATCGCCCTTCGACATACGCATACATTTCTCGATTTACATCAAGCGATCCTAAAAGCGTTTGAATTTGACAGCAAGCATGCGGCTACTTTCTATCGAAGCAACGATCAGTGGCAGCAAGGAAGGGAGATCTCCTTGGAAGTTTACGACAAAACGTACAAGGCGCCTCCATTGCTGATGGCCGATACGATCATTGCTTCCGAGATCAAAAGTCCCAACCAGCGCTTTCTCTATTTGTATGATTTCGTGAAAGGGTGGAATTTTCTGGTGGAGCTGATCAATGTTTCCAATGAAGAGGATCCCGAAAAGATCTATCCGTTGATGGTGCGTTCGTCCGGACTGGCTCCCAGCCAATACGGCACCAAGAGTATCCTGGGGGAGAAATTCGCCGACATCGAAGAGAAATATGATATGCACCAGGCCGGCGAAGGATTTGGTGAGAAAGATGAGGAGGGCGAAGACATCGGCTCGGAGGAAATGTTCGACGAAGACGCCGGGGACGATTAAAACCCATGAAAGAAAATCGAAAGACCGTCATTGCGGTAGTGGGTCCCACGGCCGTTGGTAAAACAGACGTGGGCATTCGCCTCGCGCAGCATTTTCAAACCGCAATTATTTCGGCCGATTCGCGCCAGTGCTATCGTGAAATGAATATCGGAGTGGCTCGTCCCACTCCCGAAGAGTTATCCGCCATTCCGCATCATTTTATCGCGACTCACTCGATTCAGGAAGATATAACCGCTGCCGATTTTGAATCATTTGCCTTGGAATCAGCGCAGCGGATATTTAGCGAGCGGGATCGGTTGTTGCTGGTAGGAGGTACGGGACTTTACATCCGTGCATTTCTGGAAGGGTTGGATGTCATTCCGGAAATTGATCCGGCCGTTCGAGAAAACGTACTGTCGATCTATTCGGAAATGGGATTGGAGGGACTATCGACAGAATTGGAGCGATTGGATCCTGATTTTTTTCGTTTGGGGGAGATGAAAAATCCGCAGCGCATGATGCGGGCATTGGAAGTAGTGATGTCGACTGGCGAGAGTATCCTTTCGTATCGCTCGGGGGAGAAAAAAGTTCGTCCCTTTGACGTGAAGTGGGTGGGATTGGAATTGCCTCGAGAAACGTTGATTGATCGCATCGATCTTCGGGTCGATGCGATGATCGAAGCCGGTTGGTTGGAGGAGGCAAAACAATTATATCCGCAGCGTTCACTCAATGCCATGCAGACAGTGGGCTATAAAGAATTATTTGAGTATTTTGAGGGAAAATATACGCTGGAGCATTCGATCGAGCTTATCAAGATCGCAACGCGTCAGTATGCGAAGCGACAGATGACTTGGTTTCGGCGCAACCCGTCCATTCGATGGTTTGCGCCCACGGCTGTAGAAGAAATGATCGTTTATTTAGAAGCAATTGATCCGGCCAGCTGACGCTTATAGAGCTGGATCGTATTTTCAAATCCGAGATAGATCGCATCACAGATCAGGGCATGTCCGATGCTTACTTCATCGAGATACGGGATGTGCTTATGTAAGTATTGGAGGTTGTGTCGGTCGAGGTCATGTCCGGCATTGAGTCCGAGTCCGATTGCATGGCCTAAGTTGGCCGCTTCCACATAAGGGCGAATGGCTTCTTCTTTTTTTCCATTCTCGTATCCACGGGCATACGCTTCCGTGTAGAGTTCGATGCGGTCGGTGCCGGTGTCGCGGGCGGCTCGGATCAGATCTTCCACCGGATCGATAAACAAACTGACCCGGATGCCGGCTTGATGAAATATACTCACCATTTTTTTCAGGTAATCGAGGTGGGTGATGGTATCCCAGCCGTGGTCGCTCGTGAGTTGTCCCGTTGCATCGGGCACCAGGGTTACTTGTTCGGGTTTTGTTTCCAGTACGAGGTCAACAAAGGTGGATTCGCGGCAGTTGCCTTCGATGTTGAATTCGGTATGTACGAGGGGACGAAGTGCTCGAACATCGGTGTAGCGGATGTGTCTTTCATCGGGCCGGGGGTGTACGGTGATGCCATCTGCTCCAAAGATTTGGGCATCGATGGCTACTTGCAGAAGGTTGGGGTTGTTACCACCGCGCGCATTGCGCAGTGTAGCGAATTTGTTGATGTTGACGGAAAGGCGTGTCACCCAGCAAAGCTACGAACCTAGAGTTCTTTCCAGGTATGATCGGCCAGCAGTTGCACGGCGGCCAGAAATTGTTTGAAGGGGCCTGATTTACCCCATTCTTTGGGGGCCACTAGGGAGAGCAGGTGCGAGCCGTCGTTGCGTTCGTAGAGATAATACGTTTGACCGATCTGTGGTTTGAAGGCCAGTTTGGCTTCGTAGATCATCAGTGAGAGGTCTTTTCGTTTTTTGATCTCTTGGGCTTGGAGGGCCAGCAGTTCGATTTGTTTACGGATCTGTTCGAGCTGCATGTTGGTTTGCTCTTCCATGGCCGTGAGGGCCTTGTGTTTGATGATGCCTTCTTTGGTGGGACGGATCACGGCCCCCGAGACGGAGGCGGAGTAGGGCAGTACGCTGAGTTGTTTGTGATAGATCTCTTGGTTGGTGTAGGCGGTGCCGTCTTGGCGAATCCCTTTTTGGGTGAGTTGCAGGTAGCCGTTGGGAAGGATCTCGTGGTGGACTTGCAGGTGAATTTGTTCACCGCGATAGAATCGGATATCCAGGTTGAGCCCGTCTGGAATAAACACTTCCACGGCGTCTCCTAGTGCGGTATCGGGTGGGGTGTTTTTTTCGCCATCGGCCAGTACGGAGTATTCTGCGGCCAGGGAGGTGTTGTCGGGCAGGACTTTGTTGTGGAAGATCCGGAGGGTTTTGGCGGATTCGGAGGCTTCCAGGCGGTAAATGCCACTTTTGGGCAGGAGGCCGTCTTCATAATGCGACTTTTCCGGGAAAAGTTGCCAGGAGGCCAGGAAGTTGTAGGCTTGTACCATGCTCGGCATATATACAAAAAAGCAAACGAATTGTTCTTATCTTTAAATACACGGGTTTTTAGAAAATTGGGTATTGCAAGTGATCCCAACTTAGATTATAAGATCGCTAATATTAAAGAAATGTCAAAACAGCCATCGGTTAAGCCGCCGCCTGTTTTAGATGCTATATTCGCGGTATTAAATTCAGCGTATGTTAATTACCACAACCAGTATAGTCGAAGGAAGGCCGGTTCAGGAGTACCTCGGAGTCGTGAACGCGCAGAGCATCATTGGCGCCAATATTTTCAAGGATATTTTTGCCGGCCTGCGTGATGTCTTTGGTGGTCGAAGCAAAACCTATGAGGGGGTGTTGGAGCAGGCCAAGGAGGATGCCATGCGGGAGCTGGTAGAGCGGGCTCAGGCGCTGGGTGCCAACGGCATTTTAGGGGTTGATTTGGATTTTGAGACAGTGGGAGCTGGCGGCAGCATGTTAATGGTAATTGCAACGGGCACAGCGGTTCGACTCTAAGAATATGAAACGGTTGCTGATTTTTTTTTGGATGTTGGCGGGGGCCAGTTTTTTTTCTGAGGCACAGGAATGTGCCTTGATCCGGGAAACCGATCCGTATACGCGCTCCACGGGTTTATCGACCGGCTTTCACAAATGGAAGGGGGGCGCGTTGACGCTGGATGCCAGCAAATCGGAGATCGATTGGATGATCGAGGTGGGTGCTGGTAACCTTTGTTTTGATGATGAGTCGACCATTCAGGTTTATTTCAAGGGGACCAAACAGAAGTTACTTTTTCGGAATTCCGGAACCATCAATTGCGAGGGGTTGTTGCATGTGCTGTTTAAGAATAGTCCCACCACCAACTATCAATTGAATAAATTGGCTACTCTGCCTATTGAGCGAATTTTGGTCACCAATGCCGCGGATAAGTCATGGGCCCTTGAACCCGATGCGGAGCAGCAGGATCGTTGGATGCGTGCCGCCGGATGTTTGGTGGAAGAATCCAAAAAATTATTGACGCAATAAAAAAGCCTTCCCATCGGAAGGCTTTTGAGTTAAAATCGGTCTGCTATCAATAGCGATAATGTTCGGGTTTGAATGGGCCTACCTTGGGGATGCCGAGATAATCGGCTTGTGCTATAGTTAATTCATCCAGCTGTACACCGATCTTGGCCAGATGTAGGCGCGCTACTTTCTCATCGAGGTGTTTGGGAAGTACGTACACCTTGTTGTCGTAGTTCTTGTGGTTGTTCCACAGCTCGATCTGGGCCAAGGTCTGGTTGGTGAAGGAGTTACTCATGACAAAGGACGGGTGCCCGGTGGCACAGCCCAGGTTAACCAGACGTCCTTCAGCCAAAATGATCAGGTCTTTGCCTTCTACGTTGTAGATATCTACTTGAGGCTTGATGGTGTCTTTGGTATGCCCGTAGTTGGTATTGAGCCAGGCGATATCGATCTCAATGTCGAAGTGGCCGATGTTACAAACGATGGTTTTGTCTTTCATGCGTTTGAAATGCTCACCGGTGATCAGGTCGCGGCATCCGGAGGCGGTAACCACGATGTCGGCCTCAGACACGGCATCGATCATGCGTTTTACTTCAAATCCGTCCATGGCAGCCTGCAGGGCGCAGATCGGATCGATCTCCGTTACGATCACGCGACAACCGGCACCAGCTAGGGAGGCAGCGGATCCTTTTCCAACGTCACCATAACCACCTACTACGGCAACCTTACCAGCCAGCATGATATCGGTGGCACGGCGGATGGCATCTACCAATGATTCTTTACAACCATATTTATTGTCGAATTTGGATTTTGTCACCGAATCGTTGACGTTGATGGCGGGCATGGGCAGGGTGCCTTTGGCTACGCGCTCGTAGAGGCGATGAACACCGGTGGTGGTTTCTTCGGAGATGCCTTTTACGTGTTGAGCCAGTTCCGGGTATTTATCGAGTACCATGTTGGTTAGGTCGCCGCCGTCGTCGAGGATCATGTTCAGGGGGCGATCCGATCCGCCGAAGAACAGGGTTTGTTCGATGCACCAGTCTGCTTCTTCGATGGTTTGACCTTTCCACGCAAATACACCGATACCGGCTGCTGCGATGGCGGCTGCTGCATGGTCTTGTGTCGAGAAGATGTTACAGGAGCTCCATTTTACCTCTGCGCCCAGGGCCACGAGGGTTTCGATAAGAACGGCGGTTTGGATGGTCATGTGCAAACAGCCGGCCACACGCGCTCCTTTCAGGGGTTGGGAGGCGCCGTACTCGGAACGGATCGCCATCAGACCAGGCATTTCTGCCTCAGCCAGTCGGATCTCTTTACGGCCCCATTCGGCCAGGGAGATGTCGGCTACTTTATAAGGGAGACTGAAATCGATTTGTACAGTTTGGGTTGACATATACTTTTTATTTGGTTTTTCGGCCGCAAAGGTAATAGATTAGGGTAAATAAACCCTTATTCGTCTAGGGGTCAATCCAATGTCTTTTCCATGATGTAGTCGTTCATGGAAAAGCCGTTTCCAATATCGAAGTCCTCCTCTCGTATGATCCGAAACCCCTGCCGATCATAGAAACCCACGGCCGGGTTGGCACGATTCACTTGGAGTTCAAGGTGGGTACCGCCGTTTTTTCGGATTCGACCTAGGATATTTTGTACAAATAACTTTCCTAATCCTTGGCGGTGTTTTTCTACCTGTACATAAAGTTTTTCAAGTTTCCATCGGTTGGGTGAAAGCAGTTGATAGGAGGCATATCCTAAGGGCGTATTGAGGTTAACTTCAACGATCAGAAACTGGTGACCTTCCGAAAATTGACGGGTGAGGGATTCGGTGCTGTACATCCAATTTAACATATAACTCATCTGTTCCGGGCTGATCATCTTTTCATATGCCTTTGACCAGATGTCCCGCGAGAGGGATTGGATAGTGGGAATATCCTGAAGCGTAGCGGATCGAACCTGAGGCATCATCATTTTTCCTCTTTTAAACGGGCGAGCGGGCGCGGGAGCGTATCTCTGTTTTTAGGGGGGGCAGGTTGTTTATCCGTTGGGTCTGGGGAATCGGGTTTTTCGAATTCGGGATCCTCGTAATCTTCCGGTGAGCCGGCTCCGGTATTTTCACCCGTTGCGCCGGGAAGTGGATCTGTGTCGCTGATAATAATATCGGCCGAATTCAGTTGGAGCATCATCTGCTCGGGTTGCAGGAATCGGGCACCTTTTTCGATACCAGATTTTGGATCCCCCAGTACTTTCCCCAGGAAGTATTCACAGATGGGCCTGGCCATTCGGGATCCATCTCCTTCATTTCGGATGAAGCGATCGTCAAATCCAACCCAGGCACCTACCAACATTTGTGGGGTATAGCCGATAAACCAGGCATCGGCATTGTCATTGGTGGTGCCGGTTTTGCCGCCCATTTCCATGGCGCCAACTCGGGAACGCATTCCGGCGGCGGTCCCCTTATCAACCGCTCCCTGCATCATCCGAGTCATCGTATAGGCCGTTGCCTCACTAATGACCTCCTCGCGTTGCGCCAAGTAGTCGATTTGTTTGAGGACCCGACCATTTCGGTCCTCAATGCGCAGGATGGAACGGGGTTTGGTGGAGAAGCCTCTCCCAGCAAAGATGGTGTAGGACCAAAGCATTTCAAATAACGATAGATCGCAGGCCCCCAGACAGATAGAGGGATAGGGTTCTACGCGTGTGGGGATTTTAAGCCGACTCAGAAAATCGGTAAAGGATTCGGGTCCCACTTGTTTCATGATAAAAGCAGTGGCGCAGTTTTTAGAATAGGCCAGTGCATCGGCCATTGAAATGGTTCCCCCTCCACAAGCTTTTTTTGCAGGCACCCACCCATACCCGTCAAATAATTGAGCGGTATTCTCAACCGGACTTTCCGGCTGAAACCCTCGCTCTTCCATGGCTTGGGTATACAGGAGGGGTTTAATGGTAGAACCCACCTGACGCTTCGTATTAAGGTTGACGTGATCATATTTGAACTTACTAAAACTAATTCCGCCTACCCAAGCTCGGATCTCCCCGGTGATGGGATCCATTGCCAGGAAGCCGGATTGTTCCATTTGTTTGTGGTACTTGATTGAATCCATTGGCGTGAGGGTGGTATCCGTTTCCCGTTTGGTGTTCCAAGAAAAAACACGCATGGGAACTTTTTGCTGAAACGATGCTTTTATATCCTCCTCGCTCAGTCCATCCTCTTCCATATTTTTCCAACGATCGGATTCCCGCATGGCTCGTTCGAGTAACGCCTCCTTCCCCTTCCAAATAGATCCGTTTTGAATGGCCCGCCGCGCGTTTACGGATTTTTGCAACCGGACCATGTGGCTGGCCATCCCTTCCTCGGCATAGGTCTGCATGCGCAGGTCGATGGTGGTATAGATTTTCAAGCCATCCTTATAGATGTTGTATTCCTCTCCATCCGGACGCAAGACGCCTTTGAGTCTCTCTTTGATCTCCTCTTTTAGGATCTCCCGAAAATAGGGGGCCGGTCCCGTGTTTTCATCTAATTTATGGTACAGGTTTTTGTCGTAAGGCTTTTCTTGCAATGCATTTTTCTGCTCGAGGGTGATTTTACCGTTTACCTCCATTTGTTTCAAGACCACGTTGCGACGATCGATGGCATTCTTATAGTTTCGCATGGGATTGTAGATCGTATTACCCTTCAGCAGGCCAACCAAGAGGGCGGCCTCCTCTGTTTGTAAGCCCTTGGGCTCTTTCTGAAAAAATGTAAGAGAGGAATTTCGTATCCCATACAAGTTGTTTCCAAAAGGAACTGCATTCAAATAAAGGGTCATTATCTCTTCTTTCGAAAAATTACGTTCCAGCCGTACGGCTATAATCCACTCCTTCATTTTTTCCACTACGCGCCAGGCTTTGTTTTTGCTGCCTTGGGCCAAAAGTGCCTTTGCAAGCTGTTGGGTGATGGTGCTTCCGCCTCCTTCAGCCCCCAGGGAGAAAAGAGCTCGTAAGGTGGATTTAAAGTCTATTCCGTTGTGCTCATAGAAACGCTCATCTTCCGTGGCCACCAAGGCATCAATGACCGCGGGAGAAATCTCCCGATAGCGAACGGGCGTACGGTTTCCCCGCTCAACATAATATTTGCCCATAAGGGTTCCATCCGTTGAATACACTTCAGAGGCCTGCACGATGGCTGGATTCTCCAGCTCAGCCAGGGATGGCATGTACCCAAAGACCCCCAGATTCGCTGCAATTATAAAAAGGGCGATCAGCAAGAAACCCGCTCCGAAAAACCGCCAGAAAATCCGGTTCCTGCGAACCGCGCGGGCGGGAGGGGTGGGGGAAGACTTGATCATATCCAAAATTACTGGATTGGCGCAATTCTTTCGGGAAATGGATAAGCGAAACCTTTATTAAAACAAATCGGGTTGATCTTTTATCAGGAATTTTTCATAGGCATCGAAGCTTCCTGCGGCCTGCACCTTTGTTAAATTTTCCAAATCGATAACACTGAACCGATAGCGGGTAGCACTCAGCCAGGAAAAAATCTCCGTAGGGGCCAATCGTTTCATTTCCCGTAAATAGGTTAAGGCATCTGCTGCAAGTGAGAATGGATTGATCAAAAGCAGGTGTTGTTTGTCACTCAGTTTGATCAGCTCTAGCTCATAGTTGGTAGCGTAATGATGCACACGGTTGTAGCGGAAGACGGAATTTTTTGCCTCGTTGGCAAAAACGGGGTCAATCTCCTGCAGGATTACCACTACTTGATGCGGGCGTTGGGGGGCAAACGAGAAAGTGGGTTCCCTAGGAGTGTTTTGCAGGCTGTCTCTACGATTTGCATTTGCCGGGGGAGTCGGATGTTGATTTGTCTTCGGAGTAGGAGTTCGCGGTTGTACTTGAGTGGAATCGGTTGCAACCGGTTTTTGTTGGACCGGTGCGTAATCTCTGAGCGCTTGCTCAATGCTGTCTCTTCGGATGAGCACGCGAATGAGATTTTCGGCCTTGGGCGTTAGAGCGGAGGAGGGAAAATTTTGTATTAAATAATTCAGTTGAGAGATAGCCAAGCTGTCGGCGTGTTGTTTTAGGTGGCAGATGGCCTCTACGTACAGTAATTGAGGAGTCCAATAATGGTTGCCGTACACCGAATCGGCTTGTTTTTTCAACACGACAGCTTGGGAGCACTGGCCGGTGATGAATTGGTCATATACCTGTTGGTATTGACGGGTTGCATTTGATTTGCTTTCCGCTGTCGGGTCTTTTCCTGTTACGACCAGTTGGGTTTTTTCTGATTTTGGGAAATCGGTTTCCAGCCGTGTGCGGATGGCTTTTGCTTTCTCGGTTTCATTGCTTTTTTGGTGGCAATAATAAAGGAGGAATAAAAGATCATCCATCGGCTTGCATTCCGGGTAGTTGCCGATTAGGTGCTCCAGGGCTCTGGTGCCATTGATGCAGTCGTCCATTCGCTGTATATACGTTTTGCCCAGTATGAACCAAGCTTGTTGCAGGGAGTCATGCAATAATAATTGTTGCTCGGCACTGAGGGGGAGCGAGGCATAAAGGGATTCAAAACTAATTTCTTTGTCACCCGGCGTCGCTGCGCCCTTGCCCGGTGTGGTATTTCCGCCGCTGCCGGTGGAGGGGGGGGCATTGGTCAGCGCCGCGAGCCGTCTCCATTGATCAGCATTGGGGCGATTGCCCCACCTCGCTTGAAATTCGCCTACGCCGCGCGCGCGGGAGTTGGTATTGTAGAAATACCACTCGCCTTTCGTGTCGCCTCCTCCTCCGAAGTTGGCGGGAGCCCCCCCCAACGCACTCCATGGTGGCTTGTAATCGTCCTTGAGCCCCTGTTGGCGACGAAGTTCTCTTGCCAAGGCACGAATGAACTCTTTTCGTTCACCTTCGGGTAAGGATATGATTCGCAACAGGCTGTCTTGTCGTTCGATGATTTCCAATTGGGTGGCGATGACACCCAGCACCTCTTTGTACTGTCGGATGGAATCGGGGTTAGACAGTTTGGGGTCATTCAATTGAATGCTATCGTAATAGTTGAAGGCCTGACGGTATTCTTTCTGCTCCAGGCAGAGCCGAGCTAATTGTTCAAATGCCTGATTCCGCTGCGAGGGATTATTGGAAGGTACCTGAACGCTGTTGATTAGTAACTCTTTGGTAGCCGCCCGGTCACAGGTCTGGATTTGCATTTGGGCAGCCATGAAATAAATGATATCCCGATAATCTGCATACATGTCCCGTTTTGCCATTTGCTTGAGCGCACGAATATTTTCTGCGATCTCCTCAGCCGCACCATCTCGGTTGGTTCGTATGGAGCCCAGACGGGCATAAATTTCTAAAATGGGATTAGTTGTTCGGGGAATACAACGGCGGTAATATTTTTCTGCTTCTGTCCATTTTCCGCTTCGCTCGTAGAGTTGTCCCAGTAAATATTCCCAGCGCGCCCGTTCATTTTGATGGGTGGCTTGATCCAGTGCTAGGCTCAGATGTTTGGCGGTGCTATCCCAGTTTTGTTGCTGATAGAATAACCAGGCCTGTACTTCGTGAAGATCGGTTTGAAGCCTGGTAGGAAATTGCGGATCGCGTCGCAAGGCTTCGATCAGACTGGCCGCTTCGGTTAGCTGGTCCTGTGCAATGTAATTCCGTATTTGCCAAATAAATGCATCGTTTCGACGGGGAGGCGTTTTCGAAAAGAGTTTTCGCAGCCTTCCTTTTTTTTCCGGCGTGGAAATACTGAGGGCACTGTTGCCATCACGGGCGCTGCCAATCGTTTTGGGATAGCCATCTTTTTCACGCGGGGCATAGGTCTGATTGATAAATTGAAAAAGGATACGGGCGGAATCAAATTTTCGTTGAAAATAGTAAGCGGCTCCCCATAGTAGATACAGGTCATCTGTCCAGTCATTGCGCAGGTCGTGCAGCACCACTCCCGAATTGGTTTTCCAAATCACCGAGTCCAATTGCACTGCGTCCTCCGCAGTTTTTTCCAGGCTGTAGTTATAAAAGGGCAACAGTTGGGTGTAATCGTCCTGAAATGCCAATTTAGCCCGCTCTATTACCTCATTGAGTTTGTTGGAGGCATTAAAAAAATAATTGTAGCGGGTGACGGTGTTTTGAAGAATGCGTTGTGGCATTCGGATTTTCTTGTCCGGCGTACGCTCACTTCGCAAGATCCGGTCCTCATACTCTTTAGGTTTCTCAAGTTGTATCGAATAACTGAATTGCGCCCGGACCCCCCCGCTGCTTAAGACAGCCAATAACAACAGTGTTTGGTAGGGGGGGAGGCGGAACATAACGATCGACTTATAACTCCTTTTTGGCTGATTTAGTATGAGTAGTGCCCGATTCCCTGCACCGGTGTCTTTGGTTGGGGATCAATCCGATAGCGAAAATACCTATTTTGTTAACAGCTACCTTTATCTGAAAAGGTTGATTTTCCTACCTTTATGCAAAGATAATCATGATTAAACTGGACACCTCGCGGGCTTGGAAAAGGTTTCAGAACCGCTACCGGATGGTGGTCATGAACGACGACACCTACGAGGAGCTGGCTAGTTTTCGCTTAACAAGGGGTACCGTCTATGTGGGTCTGAGTATGGTGTTTGTGCTTTTGGTGGGACTTACCACCGCGCTAATTGTCTTTACCCCCCTAAAATATTATATCCCCGGGGCGGGGGATGAGTATCGGTCCGTCCGCCAATTACGCCAATTGCAGTATCGGGTTGACTCCTTGGAGCGACAGGATGCCTACAAAGCCCAATATATCTTGGGACTAAAGCGCGTGCTTTCCGGTTCTACAGCCGCTCCCTTGGATACCGCTACCCTCCAAATTCCTGCTCCCGAAATACTCACCGACTAAAAAAATCGTTATGTTCACCTCAAAAACAAAACCAGAACCTATGGCATCTATTCCGGTCGCCCTCCAATCTGCCACGATGATTGGCCCGGGAACGACCTTAAAAGGGGATATCCAAAGTCAGCAAGACTTGCGTATCGACGGAACCGTCATCGGAAACGTCAAGAGTTCCTCCAAGATTATTATCGGACAAGGTGGCGTGGTGGAAGGTGATTTGGAGAGCACTCAATGCGATGTGAACGGAAAAGTCAATGGAAACATTCGTTGCCGTGAATTGCTCCAGCTCCGAGGGGAGTCTGCAGTCACCGGTAATTTATACGCCGGAAAATTGCAGATTGAACCGAGTGCCACTTTCAATGGACAATGTCACATGGGCGCTAATATCGTGGAGATGGGCAGCAATGAACAAGTCAACACGGCCGTCAACGGATAATCGCTCGAATTGGCGATATATCGGTTTGGCCACTCAGCTCATGGCCTACCTGGCCTTCTCTGTCTGGATCGGCTTTCGGCTGGATAAATTTCTGGGTATTTTTCCGGGATTGACCATCGGGTTGCCCCTTCTGGTACTGGTTGTGCTCTTTTATAAAATTTTTCGGGAGACAAAAAAATGAGTGTGCCGTGAATACACAACAAACCCGCTCCCGCACTTCCTGGTTTCCCTTTGTCGCGCTCTTCGGATTGCTGACGCTGACGATCAGTTTGTTTCAAGCACAATGGATCCAATGGGGAGCCAATCCGCAGGTGTTGCATTCAGCCAATACGATCTTGTTTGCAGTAACGGCAAGTACTTTTTGGTTTATGAACAGACAGTTTCGGCAACCGGGCGGACAAGCCCTGCTGAAAGGATTGTATGGTAGCTTTATGATCCGGTTTTTTCTGATTGCGCTAGCAGCGTTTGTCTATATTTTGATCCAGCGCAAACAAGTGAATGTTCCTGGATTGATCGGCGGAGGTATTTTTTACGTTTTGTATTTAGGATTAGAAATCCGACAGCTTCAACGAATGCTAAAATCCGATTCCAGGCATGCCTAAGCAGGAAGTTCCGATTCAAACCTTATCTGATTTTCTTCCCCCTAATACTGCGGAGCCGGTCATTGATTATTTACAACGCTACGGGGTTCATCTTACCATCACCCGGGCCCGTCGTTCCGCTTTGGGCGATTACCGCCATCGCTACCAGCATCAGCCCCATCGGATATCGGTTAACGGAAACCTGAACCCCTACGCATTCTTGATAACCCTCTTGCACGAATTGGCCCACCTGCTCACCTATGAGCGTTGTGGCAATCGCGTTTTGGCGCATGGGAAGGAATGGAAGCACTGTTTTTCGGACCTGTTGCAGATTTTTTTACTAAACCACTCTTTCCCCGTCCCCCTGGAGAATGAATTGAAACGTACCATTCGCAACCCGGCGGCTAGCAGTTGTGCGGAAGTAGGACTGATCCGCATCTTGCGTCAGTATGATTCACCCGAGAAAATTGAAAATCGCGTCCTTATGGAGGAGCTCGCCCCGCTGGCGGAATTCAGTACATCTGATGGAAGGCATTTTCGGGTGGATAAAAAAATGCGCAAACGCTTTTTGTGTACCGAACAAAAAACCGGAAAACAGTATTTGTTCTCTCCCGTGTATGAGGTGATTCCGTTAGGCAGATCAGGCAACGGCCTCGCGCACTAAGGCAGCGGCTTCGCTGAGCAGAATGGCCGAACGCACTTTCAGTCCGCTTTCATCAATCAGCTTTTTTGCCTCTGGCGCATTGGTGCCCTGTAAACGAACGATCATGGGAATATCAATGTTGCCCAAATTTTTATAGGCATCGATCACGCCCTGTGCCACCCGATCGCACCGAACGATTCCGCCAAAAATATTGATGAGAATTGCCTTCACATTCGGATCCTGGAGAATGATCTTGAATCCGGCCTCAACGGTCTGCGCATTGGCGGTGCCCCCCACGTCCAAAAAGTTAGCCGGCTCCCCGCCACTGAGTTTGATCATGTCCATGGTGGCCATGGCCAGCCCCGCTCCATTCACCATGCAACCCACGTTGCCATCGAGCTTAACGAAATTCAGGTTGAATTTACCCGCTTCCACTTCGGTGGGATCTTCTTCCGACTCATCCCGCATGGCGGCCACTTCCGGATGACGCATCAGAGCGTTGTAGTCAATATTCATCTTGCAATCCACTGCCAGTATCTGATTGTCGGCTGCTTTGAACAGCGGATTGATCTCCAACATCGAACAATCCAAGCCCACGTAGGCATTATAGATATTGGTTACGAATTTCACACAGTTCTTGAATGCGGTACCGGACAAGCCCAAGTTGAATGCAATTTTTCGGGCTTGGAAGCCGGGTAGGCCTCCACCCGGGTGGACCCACTCTTTGAAAATCTTCTCCGGTGTGTCATGCGCTACTTCTTCAATATTCATCCCTCCTTCGGTGCTGTACATGATAACATTCTGTCCTTTGCTTCGATCCAGCAAAATAGACAGGTAAAACTCTTTTCGTTCACTGGGTCCATCGTAGTACATGTCCTGTGCAACCAATACCCGATTCACTTTTTTGCCGGCAGGCCCCGTTTGCAGGGTAACCAGCGTTCCGCCCAAAATCTTTTGCGCATACTCCTTTACTTGTTCAAGTCCTTTACCCACTTTTACGCCATTGATACCCGTTTCCTGAATCGTACCTTTTCCACGGCCTCCGGCATGGATCTGTGCTTTGATAACGGCAAAGGGGCTACCGCTGACCGACAGAATCTCACCATAGGCGGCCTCCACCTCATCTGTTGTAGAGCAGGCGACTCCCTCTTGTACGGGCACCAAAAATTTTTTTAAAAGCGATTTTGCTTGGTATTCGTGGAGATTCATGACGAAAACTTTGCCGCGAAGGTAAGTGCATCTTAACAGTTTTTTACGTTAATTCTTGATTTGGAAAAGTAGCTTTGTTGCCATGCGTTCAGCTTTTTTTCTATTGCTGCTTTTGGGAATCCTGCCGTTGTGGAGCGAGGTTCGCGCCCAAGACCCCGGCATTCGGGGTTTGGGGGACCGGATGGGTCAGATGGGTGGTATGCCTGGACGGGGAGGCGGACGTTTTCGAGGAATGGGTGCCGGCACGGGGGATAGCCTGCGACGGCGTGACCGGATGGAAGACTCCATCACAATTTTTTACCGACTCCTTGATTCACCCACGTTGTTTCGGCTCGACTCCTCCGTCAACGAAATCGACCGACGATTTCCCATACGCTCCGATTGGATTCACCTGGGAAACCTGGGTACTGCAGCCCGGCCACTGGCTTTTACCCCGCGTATGAAGCCCGGATTCGACCCCGGATTTCATTCGCTGGATATCTATGCCTGGACCCCCGAGCAGGCCCGTTTCTACCAAACAACAAGGCCTTATACCGACCTGAACTACCTCTTGGGTAGTCGAGCCGAGCAGATAATTGAGCTTCTCCATACCCAAAACATCCGTCCCCAATGGAATATTATGGTTAGCTACCGAATGATCAATGCACCTGGTTTTTTTCAAAACCAAATCAGCAATCACCATAATTATGCGCTCACCAGCCGATATCAATCCAATAACCTCCGCTACACCCATTTCTTTTCTCTAACCTCCAACAAGCTACAAGTAGGTGAAAATGGCGGAATCTCCGAGTCAGGTAATTTACTAGATGACCCAGTCTATAAAGAGCGTTATACCCTGCCAACCCTGATCGGAGGCACCAATACTTTCTCTGCCAATTTTTTCAGCGCACAGATCCGAACCGGGAATTTTTACCGGAACACTCCATTTTTTTCAAGGCATCAATACGACTTCGGTAGGAAAGATTCGCTGGTCACCGATTCTACCGTCATTCCCCTTTTCTTTCCCCAATTTCGGGTGGAAGCAACCCTTCGACACGATCGCCAACAATTCGGCTTTCGCGATGCACGTGGAGATTCTACCTACTATGGCCCCCGTTATGGTTGGCGCTGGTTGCAACGGTATGATACCGTCGATGTACAGGATAACTGGGAAGTGCTCTCCGGGGAGTTGGCCCTCTATCAGTTTCCCGATCCTAAGAACCTGCATCAATTCATCCGGGTTTCTGCAACCATGCAGTCCTATCAAGGTGTTACAACATTCTTTCGTCCCCGTTTTGTCAATACCTCCGTTCGCGGTGAATACCGAAACCGAACGCGAAATAAGAAGTGGGACCTATTGGCTGATGCCGAATTCTATCTGACCGGATTTAACCAAGGCGATTATCACCTACAGGCCTCTCTGCTTCGAAACCTGTCAAAACAACAAGGGGCCTTGCGGCTGGCCTTCGAACAAGCCAATCGTCAGCCATCTTTTTTATTTGATGCCCGAAGCAGTTTTCATCCCATGCCTTTCCTTTTCGAAGCAAAAAAGGAAAACCTGACCCGCCTATTCGGGGAGTTGCGGCTAGAGAAAATCGGACTGGAGCTCAGTGGAAATTATTATCTGATCAGTCAATGGGCGTACTGGACAAAGTTCAATCAGGCCCAACAAACAGCGGGACTCTTTAACCTGATTCAGCTGCGCGCCGCCAAAACCTGGCGTCTGGGTAAGTTCTGGCGATGGAATGCAGAGGTTATCTGGCAACAGCGAATCGGCGCCGTTCCCCTGAATGCGATCCCCTTTTTTACCCGACATAGAATTGGATACGAGGGAAATCTGGGGTTCAAGAACCTGCAACTGGCAACCGGACTGGAAATCCGATACCGATCTCCTTATCTGGCGGATGCGTATTCACCAGTGTTGGGACAGTTCTTCTACCAAGACAGTGTTTCCATACAAAACACACTGCCCGATATTTCGGCCTATGCCCATTTTCGCATAAGGCCTTTTACGGCATTTGTTCGTGCGGAAAACCTGAATACGGCCCGTGACCTAAATGGCTTTGGCTTTACCCGTAACAATGCAGTGGCACCCGGGTACTATCTTCCTGGTTTACAGGTCCGAATCGGGGTTTTTTGGCGTTTTGTAAATTGACCTAACTTTGTATGCATGCGTAAAGGGATCTATGCCATAATTGTAGCGGTTTATCTCCTGCTTAGTTCAGGGGTGGTCGTGCGGTTGCACTTTTGCATGGATCGCCTTGCCCAGATCGGGTTTTTTTCGTCCGACCATCAAGACACCTGCGACGATTGCGGGATGGCAATGAATGCCGAAAACGATTGTTGCCAAGATCGAACCGATGTCATCAAATTGATCCAAGACCAAACTTTTCATCCAGTATCTACTGATTCTGCCAAAATAACGGAGGTTGAGCTTTCGACAAGCGTATTTGATCCATTCCCGATTCAGGTCGGTCAGCTTAATCCCAACCCGATCCGGACCAACCCACCCGACCCATTGGTTGGTCGTTATCGCTACCGGACCTTGCAAGTCTTTCGAATTTGATTCGAATGGGAACGTTTAGCTACTATCCTTCTACAAACATTTTTTAAATATCTCAAATTCCGAATTCATGAAAAATATTCTCACTTTCCTCGCCATCGTTCTCACCTTGAACCTGGCCGCCCAACAAACCACCACGTTTGCTGTTTCCGGTAATTGCGGCATGTGTAAGTCTCGCATCGAGAAGGCTGCCAAAGAAGCCGGCGCAACCGCAGCCAGCTGGAACACGGAATCCAAACAATTGACCGTCACCCTGCCTGCCAACATCACCTTGGCATCCATCCAACAAAAAGTTGCTGCCGTAGGGCACGACAATGCCGGCGCCAAAGCAACCGATGAGGTTTACAACAAACTTCATGGCTGCTGCAAATACGATCGCAACGGCGCGGTCGAATCAAAAGATAAAACCAAAGAATCTTGCTGCCAATCGGGTGAGTCGTGCAAGCACGATGAGGCGGCGAGTGCTGGTTCCTGTTGTGACAAGCCTTGTTGCAAAGACGGGAAATGCGCCAATTGCGGCGATTGTTGCAAAGACGGGAAATGCACCAAAGGCGGCGATTGTTGCAAGTCGGACGCGGGAAAAAGTTGTTTGGACGGCAAATGCAGCAAGCCGGGCCACGCAGGAAAAGATTGTTGCAAGAAATCCTAATGTCACAAAGTTCCTTTCGTAAGGTCGCCGGATTAACGACGACCTTACTCTTTTTTGTGTTTCCGCTTTGCGCACAGTTCAGTCAGGGTCGGCTGCAGGCTACGGGACTGACTTGTGCTCTTTGTAGCAAATCTATCCATCAGGCATTAGATCAACTTCCATTCACTGAATCGGTCAACCCCGATTTGAAGTCCTCCTCTTTCGATATTCGATTCAAGATGGGGCAACCGGTGTCCGCTTTATCGATCCGAACAGCTGTGGAAGATGCGGGTTTTTTTGTTGGTCAACTGCGTCTAGAACCGACGTCGGATATAATGGATTCCTTACGTTCCGGGAATCCATTTCAGTCAGCCGGTATTATTTATCGCCTGCTCGAGGAATGGCGCGAAGGAAAACGACTTTTGGTGATTGGAAAAGGGTTTCTTACTGAAAAAGAGTACAAGCGTCTTGATGGTCGTTATCCGGAATTGAGTAAGGAGGTAGATTCAGTTGTCTATTTACTGCCCGAAAAGAAATGATCACGTCTATTCGAATATTTCTTCTTGCCTGTTTCTGGTTCTCCGTCAGCAATGCAGCTGCACAGTTTTTAAATGGGAAAAAAGCGTTTCCCCTTGTCCTTCCTGATCCTTCGGGGAAGGTTATTTCATTGGACTCGCTCCAGGGGAAATGGGTCTTGGTTGATTTTTGGGCTTCTTGGTGCGGTCCTTGCCGGTTGGCCAATCGGACGGTTCGCAAGTATTATCCCCAATGGAAAAAAAATGGCATAGAGGTTCTGGGCGTTTCTCTGGATGAAAATCGTACCGGGTGGATCAAGGCCATTAAAAAGGACCGGATTCATTGGCTGCAGGTCAACACGCCGGCTCAGTGGGACAGTCAGCTGGTCCTTCAATGGAACGTTGAGCGGATCCCTACGACCTATTTGATCGATCCCAGTGGCGTGATCCGTGCCACCAACCCGGATCCAAAGGAAATCCTTTCCTTGATCTCAAAAAGTAAGCCATGATCCGATCGGTTTTATGTTGGTTTCTTTTTACTGCACAGGCATTATCGGCACAGGAACTCTATGTTTTTTCCGATCCGGCCTCCAACATTCCGGCCCGCTCCGTCAATGTAAAACTTAAGACGCATGGCGTGGGTACTGACATGATCTTCGGGCGAAATGCTTACCGGGTGATGCCACAGGTAATGGCCGGACTTACCAAAAAAATACAACTGCGCTTCTCGGCCTCGGCCTCCAACATGCATACGAAATCCCTGGAGACCGAGTCAATCAACCTGGGTGCGAAATATCGTTTTTTATCCCTCGATGGCATCCATCAGCACTTCCGTATGGCTACTTATGTTGATGGCAGCATCACCCGAATTCCGTTTCATTACGAGGAGATCACGCTGATGGGGGATAAGACTGGGGTGGAGGTTGGTCTGATCGCCACACAGCTGTGGCATAAACTGGCGGTATCGGGAACCGTGAGTCGAACAGAAGTATTGGATAAATCCAGAAATGACGGATTGGTTTATTTCCCCAAAAGACAATATCAATCGCTCAACTACTCCCTCTCTGCGGGATATCTGCTTCTGCCAAGGGAGTACAAAAATTACAAACAGCCAAATCTCAACATTTATGTGGAGCTGCTCGGTCAGCGGTTGATCGGAACTGATCTGAATTATATTGATCTTGCACCGGCTTTGCAGCTGATCTTGAACAGTCGAATCAAGGTAAATGTAGGCAGGCGTTATCAGCTGCAGGGAAATATGCAGCGGATGGCCTCTCAGAGCTGGCTGTTTAGCGTGGAGACCAGCTTTTTACAGGTCTGGAAATAAGTTACCTTTTTTTTGTAAGTGTTCGGAAGGAAAATCCCACGGCAACATAGTAATCGGTTGCCGCTTCGGTAAGTCCGTAGGATCCCGACAGATCGATCTTGGTATCATCGGTAAAATAATAGGCCAATCCCCCCGCGATCGAGTGTTGCGGAGCACTACCTTTTCGAACCGATCCCCAAAGCTCTACGTACCCGTATCCATTTTTCCCAATATTATATCCTGGAGCAAAGGTGTAGATCCAATCGGGCGTATCGCTGAAACCGTCCCATTCCGCCCCCACGTTATATCCAACTGCGGCCCGCTCACTCAAGGTGTTTTGCATCACAAAACGGAAATTCGGCGCCCATTTTGGCGTCTGAAAAACGGCTCCGCCCCAGCGGGGCAAAGCGGTATGTGCGATCAGCGATGTCTTAGGCCGCAAGCCCTTCTCTTCGGCCAAGGCCAATTTCCCGCCAAACTGGATCGGCAGCAGACCGGTCTTTCGGTTGGCGATCGTGGTGCCTGATTTAATTTGAATGGTCTGCATTTCAGTGATCATCCGAAATTCAAATCGCTCGTTCAGTCCATATTTCCAAAGAGCCGTTGGATGAACCCATTGCGTGAGTCCATCTACCTTTTCGAGGTTAAATCCTAACTCGGCTTGTAGGTAGTTTTTTTTGGTGAGGTAGGGCGACTCGGTCTGATCCGGCCGGTCCGTTTCCATACGGCCCGTCTGCTGGGCCAGTAACTCGTAACTCGCCGACAGAAATAAGGTCAGGGTAATAAACGATTTTTTCATATTTATCCTGCTCTCGATTCAAAAAAACAAACGCTGCCCCCCACCCAACTACGATCTTTATTATACCGCGTGCCAATCATTTTGCCTTTGCTCAGGCGTGCTAGATTCAAGGTAGGAATTGGCCGAGAGGCATTCGGTGGCCAGAAATAAAACAGCCGGATCTCCACTTTTGCCGGGTCGTCAGGCGTCGGGATCAAAGGCGCATAGGTTACTTTTTGTTGCAAGATCCAGTTTTCGGGATCGGGGATGTTGGCAAGGTCCCCCGGACTTGGGTCAATGATCACTCCTTGTCCGGCAAAAGAAAATAACGGCTTTAGCACGAATTGACTCAGATCGGCCGGGATTTGCTTGACCTCGTTTAAAAAATAGGTTTTGGGCACACCCGGATGATGCAGATAAGGAAGCAAGAATTTACTGACCCGGTAAAACCAGTGGGGATGTGGACACCATTCCACGGAATGACACCCGGAAAGAAGTGCCCCTTGATTCCGGATGCGATCCGGTTGCTGCTCCAACTCGTCAAAAATGATCCGGTTATAGATCCGTTTTATCGGATGCCAGGTGCCATTTCGTTCATAGAACAGATCACCGTTTTTCTCCCGCAGTTCCGTTAGGCAAGCAATGGGGATCTTGAGTAGTTCCGATGTGATGTAAAAGTCGATTCGGGTTTTTTGTTGATCCGGCACTATTTCCAACAAGACCACCTCTTTTGGGTCATGCTCTCCCAAAATGATTTGCCGTAGCAGTTGTTGATAGCTCGCTTGGTCGAGGCCACTCAAAAAGGGACTGAATGAGGGATCGAGGTCAAAAAACTCCCGGTAGGCGTTGGCCAATAGGGACTGATAGCCAAAGAGTGTTGGGAATCCCTGTAGTTCGATGAGTTGAGGTGAAAATTGCCCCGTTTCCTGGCTGCAAACGCCAAAATCAAAGGCAAGAAAATCGGGCCGCCCCTCGTTTCCGGGGATCTTCCATCGCTCGGGTATGGAACGCTGTGTCGCTTTCATGAAATCCGGCTCCAAGATCCGATCAATCACGTACTCGCAGGTATCGAGGAGTTGCTGCGTAAAGGAACGATCGATAAACACGGGAGTCTCTGCAACCCGAAAATCCAATGCGCCCGGATAGTTCCGCTCGAATTCTTGCAACAGGCGCTCGTAGGCGGCCGAATCGAAGGATCGGTTAAAGGAATGACGGATCGGTTGGATCATCTGACAAATTCAGTCAGTAAGATACGTCATTGGATAGATTGAGTCAAGCATCAGGGGGTTACTCCCAGCAAGCTTTCTGCAGCCTGGTTCAGGAAGTTTGGAATCACCTGCGCATAGGTGAGTCGAATCTTGTCCTCATCCTCCAAATGGTCCAACATGCGCTGCCATTTTTCCTCTCCATGGTGCTCGATCACTTGTTGCTTTTTTTCTTCCTGCATCAGGTATAACCGCATCCCCTCCGGATCGGCTTCCGGATGAAACTGGGTGCCGATCATCCACGGGTTGATACGTGCGGCCATCAATGCTCTTTCAAAAGTTACATGGGGACGCTCTTTTTCCAGGCAAAGGGTCATGCCGCCCATTTCCGCCAGCCGGTCTTCGTTCGGGTGAATGACTTGATAATCCCGACTGTCAACCACATAAAATGGTTCCGATAATCCTTCAAAGGTCGATTCTTCCCTTCCGCCGCTGAGTCGATGCACGGGAAATACGCCAAAGGCAGTGCTGTGTCTTTTACAAACCATGCCCAATTTCAAGTGGCGGCATGCCAATTGAAACGAGTGGCAAATAAAGAAGACAAATTTTTTCTGGGTCGAATCGGGGTTTTGGTTGTGGCGCACGAGTGCATCGAGCCAACGACACCAACCGATGTCCCAATCTTCATAGCGGGTAGATAAGGGATCTCCCGGTCCGCCGGTCGACAAATAGACATCGTAATCCATCCCCGGTAAAGCGCCTTGCAGGCGTACCTCAAACGTATCTATGCTTAGTTCGATTTGCTCTCGGCTCGACCATTCGTGTAGGATCTGATGGATGCAGCGCATTCCTTGATTCGGTACTCCCTGATAGAGATCCAAAATGGCTACTCGCAAACAGGGCGCAGGGGAGGCAATCATGGCGCAAACATAGCTGAATTCACATCCGCAGGTGGTGATCGGTTGCGGGAGATTCTCCACAACTTATGGATTTATTTTTTCTGATAAACGGCTTTTCCGTTTAAGTAAGTGGCAAGGACTTGTGTTTGTATGATTTTTTCAGGATCCACTTGCATCAGGTCTTGATCCAGCACTACAAAATCGGCCCATTTCCCTTTTTCAAGGCTTCCTTTGGTTTTTTCTTCGAAACTTCCTTTTGCAGCCCATATGGTCATTCCACGAAGTGCCTGTTCCCGCGTCAGGGCAAATTCAGGCAGAAAGCCATCGCTGGGCCATCCGGCGGCATCCTTACGAATCACGGCACTGTAAAATGTTTTTATCGGCGAAATATCTTCCACCGGGAAATCTGTTCCCAGGGGCATCCAGCCGTTCTGTTCCAGCAAGGTTTGATAGGCGTATGCGTGTTTGATGCGTTCACTTCCCAATCGACGCTCGGCCCAATACATGTCGGAGGTGGCGTGGGTGGGTTGTACCGAGGGGATCACCCGCAGCTGACGGAAAAGTACCAGGTCGTATGGATTCACGACTTGTGCATGCTCTATTCGCCAGCGTAAATTATTTCGTTTTGGTAAATACTTTGCGTAGGTGTTTAGGATCACGCGGTTTCCGCTGTCGCCAATGGCGTGGGTGCAGAGTTGCCATTCCTTTTCGAGCGACCACTTGGCAACGGAATCGAAATGTGCTGGCTGACTCAGCAAAAAGCCATAATGACCGGGTTGATCATGATACGCATGCAGCAAACAAGCTCCGCGCGAGCCCAGGGCACCATCTCCGTACACTTTGATGCTGTGAACGGTCATCCGATCGGTTTTGATCTTTCCGTTATCTTCTGCAAATCGGTAGTTCGTGGGGTCGTCGCTCAACATCACATTCAGCCGGATCAGCAGTTTTTCTTCCTCCTGCAGTTTCATTAGTTTTTTTACCTGAGAATGATGCAAGCCACAATCGGTAAGTGAGGTGAGTCCGGATTCAAAACAATTTCGTTGCGCCTGCAGCATTGCGGAGGTGTATTCTTCTTCACTTGGGGCAGGGATCAATTTTGATACGCGGTCGACTGCGTTGTCGATCAGCAAACCGGTCAATTTACCCATTCGCGTCACGTATTCTCCTCCCACGATCGTATCGCCGGGTTGTACACCGGCCATTTTCAAGGCAGTTTGGTTGGCGAGTGCCGCATGACCGTCGATGCGGATGAGCAGTGCAGGACGATCCGGAAATAAATCGTTCAGCGCACGGTTATCAGGGAATTCCTTTACCGGCCAATCGTTTTGGTCCCAACCGCGACCAACGACCCAACCGTTGGGTCGCTCGGAAAAAAATGATTTTGTCCGTTCAAGGGTTTCTTGCAAACTGGTGGTGCCTACCAGGTTCGCTTCCTGCAACCCCAGTGCATATTGAATAAAGTGCGCATGCGCATCATTGAGTCCGGGTACGATGGTTCGTCCCCCCATGTCTTTGATGGAATCCGATTTAAATTTTTGCTCGATGGATGCGCGGCTGCCGGTAGCGAGGATTTTTCCATCCCGTATGGCCATGGCCTCTGCAACGGAGAATACGGAATCCGCTGTATAGATGCGGGCGTTTACGATCAGACAATCGGCTTGTTTCTTGAAGGAGCAGGCATGCAGGATGAACAGCAAGAAAAATCCACCCAGGCGACTTAGCCTGAAGGGGGGGAGGGAGGATCTAAAGTCCATGTAGAAATTGTTGATGGATATAATGAGCGACTGCCTTGAGGTCTTTGGTTTGTTCATGGATGCGGAGTTGTCGGTCGGCTCCGGTTCCATTTTCCAGTATGGTTTGAACTCTTTCAATGCGGTGGCGACTTCCCAGTTGATCCAGCACCGGGTCCAGAAAGTCAAGTAATTCGCCGATCAGGATTCGGGCACTTACTTCCTCTTCTTTGCCAAAGTCGATCAGATTTCCATCCACCCCATAGCGGCTGGCCCGCCATTTGTTCTCGTTTAGCAAGGCACGGGAGTATTGTATGAAATTCAGGTTCTTGGATCGAAGCATATAGATGCGAGCGCAGATCGCCTGGAACAAGGAGGCGATGGTGATGGTTTCCTCCACCGTCATCGGAATGTCACAGATCCGGAACTCGACTGTATTGAAAAAGGGGTGTACGCGCAGGTCCCACCAAATCTTTTTGGCATTGTCGATGCAATTGGTCTTGATGAGCAACTTCACATAATTGTCATATGCTTCGATGCTGTCAAAGGCATCCGGAATGCCGGTGCGCGGAAATTTGTCAAAGACTTTGGTGCGGTAGGATTTGTAGCCGGTCTTTCGTCCTTCCCAGAAAGGCGAATTGGTGCTAAGGGCGAAGATGTGGGGTAAAAAATAGCGCGTGCTGTTGGCAATGTGGTTGGCCATTTCCCGGCTCTCCATGCCTACGTGCACGTGCAGGCCGAAGATCAGGTTGCTGCGGGCAGCGTCTTGTAATTCATTTACGATCTCGCTGTAGCGGACATGTTCGGTGATCAGTTGGCTTTCCCAGTGGCTGAACGGGTGCGTGCCGGCAGCGCCCATGGCAAAGCCCAGGTTATGGGCAATTCCATGGATGCATTTCCGGAGGTTTGAAACATCCTGAAAGGCCTCATCGGCATCCGCGCAGATATCGGTTCCAACCTCCACGACCGCTTGGTGCATCTCGGCCTTTACTTTTTCCTTAAGCAGTTTATGGCCCTCCTGTACGATCTGTTGTTCATGGCTTTTCAATTCCAGTGTGGTGGGATCCAGCACCATGTATTCTTCTTCTACTCCGATCGTGAATGTTTTATAATTCAGTGCCATAGGAGGGTGATTTGAAATTAAATCAACGGTTGCTGATGGCTGCTTCGCTTCACGTATTCGCCCCAGGTGAGGTTATCTTTTCCGGGTTGCTGGGCCAGGGCTTTTTCGATGGCGAACTGGGCGGCGGTCTCCACCACCCACTCAAAATTTTCTTCGCCCACACTGGACCGGTCGGCATCGGGGGCGGGGTTGCAAAAGTCGATGGCATAGGGAACACCCTCCCGCACGGCCAATTCAACCGTGTTGAAATCATAGCCCAGGTAGCGGTTGATGGTAAGCACGATGTCGGTCATTTGCTTCAAGCGTTCGGGGGTGGGGGCAAAATCGGCTACATAGCGCAGGTGATGGGGATTACGGGGCTCATAGGGCATGATGCGTACGTGTTTTCCTCCGATGCAGTAGCAGCGATAATATTCGGTAAATACGATCTCTTCTTGTAGCAGCATTACGAGTTGCCCCGTTTCGGCGTGCTTGCTATAAAACTCTTCTGCGCTACGAAGTTTATAGACGTGTTTCCATCCGCCGCCGGCAAAAGGTTTTATGTAGGCCGGAAACCCGACGTAGTCAAATATGCTTTTCCAGTCGAGCGGATAAGCGAGGTTCGCAAATGATTCGGGTGAGGTGTCATCGGGCAGTTCTCGGGAAGGAATGATGGCCGTTTTGGGAACAGGAACGCCCAGTTGGGTCATCAGGCAGTTGTTGAAATATTTATCGTCGGCACTCCACCAAAACGGATTGTTGATCACGGCGGTTCCGGTGACGGCAGCATTTTTCAGCCAAGTGCGGTAGAAGGGGACGTCTTGGGAGATCCGGTCGATGATTATGGCATAGCCGCAGGGTTCGCCTTGCATGGCTTTGTCCAACCGCACCGGCTCGGCCACTATGCCGGGGATGTTCTTGCTGTTGATGCGGTTCACAAATGCTTCGGGGAAGCTTCTTTCTTTGCCGTGAAGAATGCCAATTTTTTTCATATGTATCAAATGTATTTTGTCGGCCGCACTTTGTCAAAATAATTCGCGCGGGTACCTTTAGCCTTTCCCTATTTTTACGGGATGTCGGAACCAATTGTACTGGCTGTTGACGGACCAACCGCTCAAAAGTGGAACTCCTCTGCTTTGGGTAGAGAGGTATGGGTTGATCTCTATCTGCCAGCTGGACCATTGCCAGAGTATTGTCCGCTGCTCTTGGTCAACGATGGACAGGACCTGCGCACCATGGAGTTTGAGCGGATCTTGGATTCGCTATGGAGGGAAGAAGCGATTGGTCCACTTTTGGTTGCCGCCGTACACGCGGGAAAGGACAGGCGGATGGAATATGGAACCATTGACGAGCCAGATTATTTGGGAAGGGGCAATCGAGCCGGTACGTACCGCGATTTTCTCTTAGAGGAGTGCCTTCCCCGCATACAGCAGTTATTTCCACAAACCAAGGCACAAAAGCTATCGTTGGCGGGTTTTTCGTTGGGCGGTTTATCGGCAATAGACCTGGCATGGCAGCATCCCGAGCGATTTTCCTCTGTGGGAGTTTTCTCCGGATCATTTTGGTGGCGCAGTGCGGCGCAGGAAGATCCCTTGTATTCAGATGACAAACACCGGATCATGCATCAGCGGATACGGTGTGCAGCCGGATCGAGCGATCAACGTTTCTTTTTTCAGTGCGGCGCGATGGATGAACCCAATGACCGAAACCAAAACGGGGTCATCGATTCGATCGACGATACCCTGGATTTGATCGAGGAATTAGCGCGCAAAGGTATTTCCCGTTCCACTCAGATCTATTATTTGGAACTTGCCGATGGGAAACACGATATATCCAGTTGGGCAAGGGCTTTCCCCTTTTTTCTATGGTGGAATTACGGAAAATAAAAAACCCCGATCAATTGATCGGGGTTTTTTGTATTCAGCAACTTATTAGTTGAAAATGTAGCGGAGACCGAACTGCATGTTGTATGTGGAGAAGATGCTCACGTTGTCGCGGAAGGTGCGGGTGATCATCTCGTTCTGCGCAGTGGCCAGCTTGAAGGTCGGAACCACGGCACCACCTGGGATCAGCGAGTTTTGATTCTGCGGGATCAGGATGGAGCTGTTGTTGATCGACTTCAGCTTGCCCCAGCTCGGATTGAGCAAGTTGCCAAAGTTGAAGATGTCGATCGTGAATTGCAGGGTGTTCTTTGTCTTCCCCATTTTGGTAAATACATCCTGCGCAAATTTCACATCCAAGCGGTTCAGCCAGGGAATTTGGGCGCCGTTACGTTCAGCATATTGACCGCGGTGTGCACGCAGGTATTTATCTTGTTGGATATAGGATTCAAACAAATTACGCTGAGCGGTCTGGTCGTATGTAACACCATTTTGGGTATGGCTGACAAATTGCATTTGTTGCAATTCAGAAACGGTGGGAATGTAGATCAGGTCATTACCATTCACTCCATCGCGGTTGAAGTCGCCGTTGTAGGTGTAGGAGAAGCGTCCGTTGATACCACCATTATAATAGAGAGAGATGCTGGTGGCCAGGTGTTTGAGGTACTCTTTGCGGTAAGCTAATACTGCTACCACGCGGTCAGGGATTACGTAATCCGCGTAAGAAAGATTCTGGTAGTTCGAACCGGCCACGGAGGCAGTTCCTTGCCAAGCGGAGAGGGGCTGGTCGCCACCGCCATCAAACAAGTTACCCGCCATTGATTTGGTGTAGGCAACAGAGGCGGAAAGTCCTTTGGTGAAGGTTTTTTCCAGTTTGGTGGTCAAGGAGAAATAATAACCACGGGACGCGTTGTCGAGGATGATCGGATTGAACTGGTTGGGTGCTCCGGCGGCAAAGACACCGGCGTTGGTCAGTGTGTTCAAGAAGCGAGTCTGCACAGTGGCACCGTACATCGGACGGCTATCTGGGTAACCGGCTACGTTCAGCGGAACGGGCGCAAGGATGTTGGCATGACGGAAAAATGCGGTTACGAGGTCTTTGTTGAAGATTGCTTCGATGGTTGCGATGATGCCGCCGGGCAATTTCGCATCAATCGCCAAGCTGGATTTCCAGGATTGGGGATTTTGGAAATCGTTGGCTAGGGCTGTGATCGAACCGGGGATAACGGTACCGGCTTGGGGTACAACGGCCGGGCGATAAGCGGCGGGGTTGGGATTGAACGGACCAGGAGTGTTGGCCTGTCCGTTGAATGATTGAGTGATCTGCAGCATTCCATTATCACCCGATTGGCTCACGATCCATACGAAGGGCACACGGCCGGTAAATACGCCGGTTCCGCCACGGATCTGCAGCGAACGATCGCCATAGAGATCCCAGTTGAATCCAAAGCGGGGAGACCACATGATTCTTTTCTTGGGCAGTACGCCGGTATTGATCTTTTCTCCGCCTACAAATGTGGCAGAGGCGATCAAGGGGTGGGTAATGATCTGGGGGGCGAACGGATAGGTAGGCAGATCGGCGCGCAGACCAACCGTAACGCGCAAGTTCTTATTTACAGCAATCTCATCCTGTCCGTAGAGTGAATATTGAGCAAATCGGAAGGCAGAAAAAGCTGGGGCAAAGTCAGGAGAAAGCGAATACGTGAATGCAAATTCGCGGGGCTTGGCACGCAGCGCCGGGTTGGGGTTCAGGGCGCTGGCAAAATCAGCCCAAGTATTGAATACGTAGTAGCTGGTCGCAAAGCGTTGGAAACCGTTGATGGTTTCGCTGTAATCGATTTGTCCGCCTACGGTCCATTTGTGCTTGTTCTTTATCCAACTGAAGTAATCAATTAATGAATACGTTTTCACTTTGCGAACATTCCCGAAGCTGAAGGGCTCAAATCCGAAAGAAGTGTAAGGAGCAGACGAAGCCACACCGGTTGTGCTCAGGATGTCCACGAAGGGGAATATCTGGCTCTCGGTGGTACGGGAGTCGTTTTGATAGGTGAACGTACCGCGTAAAGTGTTCGATACTTTGCCCAGATTGGAGTTCAACTCAGCAGCGATTGAATACAGATTTGCACCCTGGAAGTAGTTGGAGTTTTTGTACCAGATCGAGTTGATGTTGGTACGTCCCAATCCGGAAGCATAGTTGAATCCGGCACCCGAGGTAGAACCAGAAGGCGTGAAAGGCTCCCCGCCTTCTACTTGGCTGTAGCGAACGTTGAAGCGATGGCGCTCGTTGATGTTCCAGTCGATCCGGGCCATGTATTTGGTCCGCTCGATGTTCGGGGTATAGTTGTCATACGGACCGGTTTCGTATCCGTAGTTTGTTAACAAATATTGACGAATGAAATTCAGCGAGTCGGCTGTAGGGCGGGCGATGTTGGGGCTGCTTCCAAAGGTTGCGCCCGGGGTAGCCGCGACGTTTGTCTGCAGCAACTTGGGCGAGGTTTCGGTTTCGTAGTTAAAGAAGAAGAAGAGTTTGTCCTTGATGATCGGCCCACCCAAACGGAATCCATACTGCTTGAATTCTTCAGCAGCAGGCGTGAAGTAGGTTTTTTCTACCCGGCGTCCGCGTTGATTCTCGTTGCGGAAATACGTGTATACCGAACCAGAGAAGGTGTTGGTTCCGGAGCGGGTAACGGCATTGATGGCGCTTCCGATGAATCCGGTCTGACGAATGTCGAACGGGGTGATGTTAACCGAAACTTCTTCAATGGCATCGATGGAGATCGGTGATCCGCCGGCGGGCAGGTTGGATCCGATACCGAAGCTGTTGTTGAAGTCTGCTCCGTCAACGGTAAAGTTGTTTTGGCGGTAGTTACCTCCGGCGACGGAGGCTCCATTGGCCTGAGGGGTAATCCGGGTGATGTCATTCAAACTCCGGCTAATGGTGGGGAGTTGATTGATCTGGCGTACGCCGATGTTGGTAAGCGCGCCCGTCCGTCCCGAATTCAGGATTGCATTTTTTCTACCGCCGGTGATGACAACTCCCGTCATGGTGGTGGTTGTTTTTTCCAGCGCAGGATTCAGGAGGAAGGTTTCTGCGAGTTGCAGAAAAATATTATCGTACTTCTCGGTGTTGTGACCTACATAGCTGACCTCGATCAGGTAGGGACCGCCCACCCGCATGTTTTGGATGGAGAACTGTCCACCGGCACGGGTAATGGTGGTGTACTTGCTGCCAGAGGGCTGGTGCGTGGCTGAAATGGTAGCTCCCACCAGGACTTCATCAGTTGAGCTTTTAACTACGCCGTTGATTGCCGATGTGGTAATCTGAGCGAAGGTCTGGCCGGCCACGAAAACAAGCGCGAACAGAACGAGGATTCTCTTAAGCATAATGGTTTTGGTTTTCGATTGCAAAGAAACGGAAAATTCCTAGGTAAATATAGGCAAATATCCAGTTTCGGCATTGAAAAATAAGGAATTACGAATGCTGAGTTCTCCACAGAAAATTTCGGTCCCGGAGGGTCGGCTATGTGCCTCCTTTTTATTTTGTAATCTGCTGTATATCATTTAGATAAACTGAAATAAAGGTTAATTACCGACAGGTTTTTTCTTTTTTCGGAACAATCCCCGGAACAGGTCTCCGAGGTGATCATAGTCTTTTTGGTAGGACAAGCTGCCTCCGGCTCTGCGGGCGGTGATGGGGTTCGTATTGTTGGTCAGGAAGTCGTTGCTTTTTCGGTAAAAGAACCCAACGCGTAAGCTTCCGCTGGGATTGAGAAGCCATTCCATGGTTACATCGGGTAGAAGTTGGATGCTTTGTGATAGGTTGGCGTTGGTGGAAGATTGTCCGAGGGGCGCATCAAAACCCAAGCCGCCGGAAATGATAAAACGATTGTTGAAAAAGGAACGCCCGACGGAGAAGTTTATATTACTGCCCAGGTTTAGGGCATTGTTGCTGGCGGCCATCCAGTCCCGGTTGTAGAGGGATGTGTTAAGGTTTATGGTATACTTATCGCTCTTGAGTAAATTCCCCAGCAATTTATTAATCTGATCGCTCAGAACATTCAGCAATACCCCGGATATGGTTGAAACACCGATCCCGCTGCCGATCGGATCGCCCGCGAGTTCGCTGGGGGCAAAACTATTGAAGACGATCAGGTAGGTAACCTGACGATTCAGCTCATTTGGGTTTTTCTGCAACTGGTTCACCAGGAGGGCAAGTTCTTGATTACGGTCCACCACGCTATTGGTCGGGAAGGCCAAGGAGAAACGGATTTGTGGTTGAAATAATTTACCCGATAGTTCGGCGTTTACAAATATATCTCCTCGGGCGTTATTCAGTCCATTACCCAGGTTCAGGGAACTGGCTAGGGGGGCGAAACTGACGTTTTCGGCGCGGTAAACGGCTTCGATTTTCAGGTTCGCATCATAGGGGTCTCCGCTCCATTCCAAATAGTGCTGACCGCCTTTTCGGATCTCAAAAGGTTTTTTAAAGAAAGACTGGAAGGTGAACAGGTAATTGCCTTCGTCGATGTTGTAGCGGCCGCGCAAGGTCAGGGGCTCATTGCTACCGGAGCGAAGTTTCAGGGTGCCGCTGCCTCTTCCACGAATCACATCGCCGGTTAATTCATCCAACACCACTTTAGCGTTTACCATCGGGGTGGCGGTGATCTCCATGTCAACCGTGAAATTATCTGCACCGGTGAGTTTGTTGCTGCCCGTCATTTCTCTTCCATATTCCCGCTCGATCAAAAAATCAGCATCACCGGATACTCGTCCGTCTTCGGATAGCAAGGTGATGTAGCTGCTGTCTCGGTCGGAGGCCTTTGCCTGCAGGTTCATGATAAGATTGGTTTGGGGGCCGCGCAATTGGAGTGCCAAGGTACCGCGGGCCGTTCCATAGTACACTTCGCCTTGTGATCGATTCGTATTAAGCAGCAACACCGGGCGGTCGGAGTTGGTCACCAGCGAGCGAGTCGTTGCCGACAGGTCAAAAAACATATTGCGAAATGATTCGTGTGCGATTCCTCCTCGTATTAAGATGGGGTTACCGGTGACGGAGTCTTTTAAAACCCAACCATCCAGATCGATCAGGGTAGGGGTAAGATCGATATCTGCATCCTGAAGGGTGTAAAAGCAATTGGTATACTTAACGCGAAGCCCCGCCCCGATCAATTTTCCACGTCCATAAAGGGATGGATTGTTTAGGTCGCCTAATATTTCAACTTCGCCAGTAAGTTTACCTCGGATGTCACTGAAAAGTTCACCCAGGAATCTTTCCACAATGTCGATCGGGTACGCATTTGCTTTGAGCAGGATGCGGTTGCTGTCGGCCGAACCTTGAAGACGCACATCGGCCTCAAGTGTCAGGTGTTCTTTTTTATTGAGGGTTTCACCTGTGGCGGTCAACCTTTGAGAGGAGGGGTCAAAGGCTAACCTGGCTCCAATTTCTCCGATCGAGTCGTTTTCGAAACGCAACAGCCGGGTTTGGATTGTATCCGCCCTCAATTGAATGTTTCCGGTAGGATCGACCAAGCGTATCCGGGCAGATACCAAACCCTCCAGCTCCTGTGCAGGAAAGAAGAAGGAAGCGATGTCATGCAGGTTTATGGATTCCAGGGAAATTTCAATGTCGTTGTTTTGGTTGTTTTTTGCCGGGATCGTTCGCAGGTCTATTCGTTGATTGCCTTCCCGCATACTGATGTTGCCCAAGACCGGTTCTCCTTTTCGGATGAGGAGTTGGCCGTTTTCGTCAATCGACCAGACTTTTCCCTGTACCAAGAAGGTCGAGGGGGCTAAGTCAAGCCGTAGTCCATCGGCATATGCAATTAGTCGGCTTCGGATATCCGCTTTGTCGGTGGCCTGGCTGACGCCTGCCACCAATCGAATGTCTGCCGTATCCCGGTGTGCGCTCAACTCAATACGCGCCTCCGGTATGTTCAGGCTGTCATTCAATTGTATTTTTTGGATGGTGCTGACTATCTGCAGGGAGTCGTGGGTACCATTCGCCTCTACGGATATTCCTTGAAGGGCATAGGAGCCTATTTGCAAACGGGGAAGGGAGGCTTTAAGTTGGGAGCGACCGCTGGCGAACTGCCAGCTGCCTGAAATGTCGGCATTGCTCAGTCCGCTAACGGGCAGGTGTACTAATTCCAGATAGGACTCAACATTGTAGGAGCGCAAGGCAAACTCGACAGCTTCTGAATGTTTTTCTTGATCGGGCGCTTTTATCAAGGCGGGAAAAAACTGGTGTCCAACCTGGAGCGCCATGGAAGGCAATGCATCCCAAGAGAATTTCCCCTGAATGGAGGCTTCCAGCTCGTTGGATTCAAGGGACAAACTTCTTAATGATCCATTTTGTTCCAGGCGTATGTTAAATTCTTGAAGGCTGAGGGGTACGCTGTTTCGGGCAAGTTCGAGTGAATGCCCCTGTAGCGAACCACTCAGTTGTTGCAGATTATCGCCGCTGAATTGCCCGTGCAGGGAGCCTTTTAGGGTCAGTCCATCTTCATTCCATCCCAAAGCGGTGAAGTCCATCCAATCAAGCCGTGCATCCAACTCGAACAGGGGGTTGCTGGAAAAAGGCTCTCCCCCTAATTGTATAACTCCCGACAAGTGGGGGTCTTGCGTTGTCAACGATAGATCCCATTGCGGGTCAGTCACCTCCAAGGCAAAGCGTATGGGGGCAAACCGGTACGTGTCAGTTTGTAATTGGTTCAATAGCCCGGTGGCTTGAATGGTTTGCAACCCCTTCCCCAAAACCGATATGGTGAGTTGAGTTGATCGGATGCCGCTGTTTGGTAACAGGGAACTTACCCCTTGCAGCTCTCCACTCAGGGATGCTTGATATGATATGGTTTCGCCTTGTGGGTATTGAACGGATCCGTTAGCCGTTAAGGTGCCCAATTGCGTCCGAATCTGTCCGTTGAAAATGGCTTTTTCCGGCGTTAATTTTCCGCCCCCGCGGAATTGGGCAAATCCTAGTTTACTTAAAACAGATAGTTGGCTTGGGGCGATCGACAGCCAGGTAAGTACGGGCGATGCTCGTGCAAACAATTCGGCGCGGTCAAAGGTCCACGCCCAATTCTGTTCATCCCTCCAGCCGGATCCTGTTAGATCGCCACTGATCCGCACTCCGGAGCCCCATTCGGCCCAGAGACCGGAAGTTCGTATCTGGCTCGAATCGAGTTGAATGGTTCCTCGCAATCGGATCGGATCGGCAAGCGGGAGGGATTTCCCCGTTAGTTTATACAAATCTGCCGGCGCTATAGAGGAATGCTCGATTGATACCATCAAGGTTGTTCCATTTACGGAACGGGTCAAACCAATATCTTGACGGAGTTCGCTTTGATTCGTAACCACCGATAAATCGTCGATTCCCCAACCCGCATTCTTTCCCCATGCGGTACCGGTCAATTTTTTTATTTCCAGTCCGCAGGCCTCTTTGCCGCTGATGTCAAAGGGCAATGAAACAGAATCGGCGGAGGAGCGAAGTCCAGAAACCCGAAGCTGCAATTGTTCCCACTTCATATATGCGGGGTTTAACCGCCCCGGTTGAAGGCGCTCGCCTTGCTCCCGCCATGTCAGCGAGGCATTTTCAATTTGAAGTTTATTTACCGTTCCGATAGGTCCGCTCCAGAAAGGATCCAAGGAGAAAAAATCAAATTTCGTTCGGGGCTTTGTGGGTCGATTCCCTGGATAAGCCTCCACATAAACTGATGGATTTTTTAGGAAAATGGTTCGAATGTCAAAGATAGAATCGTTGGGATCAAGTCGGTTTGCCTCTAGCAAAAATTGATCGAATACGGCAGTGGCGTTCATTCCCGTCCATCCATCCAACACATCCACGCGGGCCTGTAGGATTTCGATCTCATTGAAGTTGAAGTGAGCGGTCCCCCGACCCGATGAACTGCCACCGGATCCCTGCAGACGGCTCCATAATTTTTCATGCCGCCAAACGGAGTCGTTTCGCTGCAGTTTGAGTCGGATCGTTTCTAATCGGGTCGGGCCCAGTTCGTTTTGGCTGCGTAAAAAAAACCAGTTTGTGATCTGTGCCTGCGCCTTTCCCGCGTATAGGATGGTGTCCTGATGATCATCGTAAACGGTAAGTCCCTCTAGTTGGAGCCGGTCAAAAAGCGAGAACCGCGCACGCTGCAATGCGATTTTGGTTTGCCATTGCTTGGAGAGTGAACCGATTATTTGTTGGGTTAACCAATTTTGACCGTAGGGAGATTGCAAAAACAAATAGGCGGATAAGATCAGGAGCAGAAAGCTTCCGATCACCCATTTGGATATCCGCCAGAATTTTTTCAAGCATTAATTTGGGTAAAATTACACGATGCGATCCCCCCGGCCAATTCAAGGGCAAAAGGAATTGTTAGGATTGATGTAACATTGGGATATGCAACGAAACTTCCTCAACCGACGGACAGCCTTTCTGCTGACGCTCTTCTTATTCTTTATCCTCCCCACAGGGGCACAACAAACAAAGCCCTATACCCTTGTCATCCATGGAGGGGCTGGCACCATCACCCGAGCCAACATGACTCCGCAACTGGAGCAAGCGTATTACCAGAGCTTGCACCGGGCACTCGACTTGGGCGAAAAGATGTTGGCCAGTGGTCAGTCGGCACTGGATGTGGTGGAGAAAGTTGTACGTCTGTTGGAGGACGATTCTCTCTTTAATGCCGGAAAGGGGGCTGTATTTACGAATGCCGGCGAGCACGAGTTGGATGCGGCTATCATGGACGGAAGAAATCTCATGGCCGGATCGGTTGCGGGTGTCAAAACGATCCGCAATCCCATTTCCGCCGCACGTGCAGTGATGGAAAAGACCGAGCACGTCATGCTCAGCGGGATCGGCGCGGAGGCTTTCGCGCGTCAGATCGGATTAGAGATGGTTCCCAATACATATTTTAATACGGAAAGTCGTCGCCGGGGACTTAAACGAGCGATCGAGGAAGAGAAAAAGAATGCACCCAATCCCTCTTTTCCGACTGCCGGGACCTTCTCCGCGCGCGTTGACTGGAAATACGGCACAGTGGGAGCAGTGGTAGTGGATCAACAAGGAAACCTCGCAGCGGCGACCAGTACTGGCGGGATGACCAACAAGCGATTTGGAAGAATCGGAGATGCCCCCATCATTGGGGCCGGTACCTATGCAGATAGTTTGGTTGCGGTCAGCTGCACGGGCTGGGGCGAATATTTCATTCGGATGGTAATGGCCAAATCCCTGGCCGATCGGATTCGTTTTGCCGGCGAGTCGTTAAAGCAGGCCGGCGATCAACTCATTAAAGTTGTTCTCCCAGCGCTGGGGGGAGATGGGGGATTGATAGCCGTCGATCGATCCGGAGAACCCATTATGCCTTTTTGTACTGAGGGAATGTACCGTGGCTATATCCGAAAATCGGCCGATGAAGAAAAACCCCGACGGGTGGTGGCGATCTATGGAAATTGATCAGGAGCCCAGCTTCATCCCAACGGTCAGCACTACTTGAGCACCCTGCTGCCGTAATTGCGCCATGGGGAAATTGCCACTCGCCAAACGATAGGGTGTGTGTATGTCCTTTCCGGCAAGGTGCACGTAAGTGAGGTCAATATACACGCCCCGGTCGCGATAGCCCAATCCGCCGCTGAGTTGTGTTTTGGAACCTTTTTCACCGTACAGATCCACATAGGGATTTCCCAATAGGGCTGCCCCCGCTCGAACCATCCAGGTATTGAATTTCAACTCCCCTCCAAACCGGAAATTAAAAACGCCTTGATAGGCTTGATCGATCGCTTGGTTCAGGGCTTTGAGGTAAATTTTGGTGGAAGTCGGGTTATCGGCTTCGGTATCGGGACTATACTGAACGGCCCGGTGGTTGACATATTCCACATCGGCCGTGAGAAATCCCTTTTGCTTACGAATGTCATTCGTGGACCGCAAGACATAGGAGGCGCTGGCAATGGCTCGGTAGGGGGTGCTCATTATGTATTGGAACTCGTCGGGTGCACCGTTGTTGAACAGCGCCGAACTTTGACTTTGCTCCCCCTTGTAACGCTCTGTGTTGGTAGTGATCACGGTGCGATAAGTATCTTTCATGGAAAACCAAGTGGGCGTATGGAAAGCAAGTCCCAAACGCCAATATAGATTTGGTCGGTAGAGTACCCCCAACTTTATGTTCACTCCCACGCCTTTTGTTTCGAGGTAGTCGGTGACCTGAGCAAAATCAAAATTATTCAAAGCAGTGCCGGCATCGGCCTCGGTAAACTGTCCTTCTCTTTCGTAGCTCAAAAAGGGTATGCCCACGGTGGCTCCGTAATAAAGTTTTTCGTCCGTTGCACCGGCAAGGGCAAATGCCAATTCCGTGATGCCACCCGATTGGCGGATCCAATTTTCTTGCAGCAAGCCGCTGGCAATGGGAGCGCGCGTCTTGAATTGAAAATTACCATTGGTTCCGCCCCCCACGGTATCGATCCAATAGGTGTTGAATGCCAGACTGGATCCATGGGGAAATTGATTTGCGACCACATTTGCATCCCGAATGCCCTGGATCTCCTCCAGATATTTTTGGGAGTAGCTGGACTTCGTATTCAATCCGCGGTAAAGGATATCGTTTCGAAAATGCGCGGTTCTGTTCAGCGCCAGCGATAGAACGGATACTTGTTTTTTCCCTCTTCGGTTGGTTTGAGCGTCGGCCAGCACCAACCCGCTGGTACCAAAACTCAGTTGTTTTCGGGTTGCCTTTTCCTTTCGATTCAGAAAATCGGATTCTTGCCGGATCTGCTGAAACGCGGGCGAAAGAACCAGATCACCGGTCCGAAAGAAAGCCAGTCCGGCCGGATTCACAAACGTGGCTGAAATATCTCCTCCCAACGATCCCATCGCTCCTCCCACGGCTAATTGACGAGCCGTGCCATTGGGCTGTGTCCAACTCCATCGCAATGCGTCGGTAGGATCTTGTGCAAAGACGCCCGAAAGCGGATTCAAGTATAGGGCGGTTGTGCCCACCCAAAGGGTAAGCCGGGTAAAAAACTTCATGGGAGCAATTTAAAATTTACGGACAGGCGCAGATTGAGTGGGTGCATTGTTGCTTGGCGAGGGCGAACTGGAGCCGGGGGAGCTTGAACCCTGATTCCCGTTTCTAAATAGATCCCGCAACACGCCTCCGGTTGAGGGGCGGTTGTAGTTTGGTTGCTGTGATCCGGTACTGCGAACCGGATTAAACTTTGGATTGCCAGAGAGCGTGGGATTGTTGTTTGCGGGGAATTGATAGGTGTTCAGGTTCGATACACGGGGGCGGTTGGGGGTTCGCGTGCCGGTGGCTCCAACACCCCAGTAAGGGTTATGAAATACATTCCACGTGTAAAAAGGGTGAAAGGGAGTTCCAAAACTGTAGTTCATACCGTAGGTCCACCGCTCGTACGTGTACCAATCATTCAAATCGCTCCAATTCCGCCGATCTCGAACTTTCATCCGCAGGTAACGGTCCTCATCGGTATTAATCCGCACGTAATCGTTGCCAGCCCCTTCGGGTGAATAATACACGTCATCCGGGGTCTGCGCTTCGGGAAAAGCAGTGCGACAGCCACTGAATGAAAAACCAGCCAGCAACAGAAGAAGTAGTGTGTTTTTCATGGGTTTCATTTTTGAGGCGTTGAACTCGTTAATTTTGACCCACCAGTGTAGGTTTTACGCTAACAAAGATTTGAAGTTTTGGGTTTTGGTGTGCTGAATCGTTGTTAAAAAATCCACAATTGGCACCGCCCAAAATCATCGCTTATGAGCAAAGATATCACTTCTCGCGCAACCGATTACGCCCAATGGTACAACGACCTGGTTTTACGAGGTGAATTGGCCGATTATTCGGCCGTGCGCGGCTGTATGGTTATCAAACCATATGGTTATGCACTCTGGGAAAATATGCGGGATGCGCTTGACCGGATGTTCAAGGATACCGGCCATGTGAATGCCTATTTCCCTCTTTTCGTACCCAAGAGTCTGTTCGAAGCCGAAGAAAAGAATGCGGAGGGATTCGCAAAGGAATGTGCCATTGTAACCCATTACCGACTCAAGGCAGATCCAAATAAAAAAGGAAAGTTGATCGTCGATCCCGAAGCCAAATTAGAGGAGGAACTCGTGGTTCGTCCCACCAGCGAAGCCATTATCTGGAATACATACAAAGGGTGGATCCAGTCGTACCGCGACCTACCGATCCTGGTCAATCAATGGGCCAACGTGGTTCGATGGGAAATGCGCACCCGGTTGTTTCTGCGCACCGCGGAGTTCCTTTGGCAGGAAGGCCATACCGCTCACGCGACCCGCGAGGAGGCTATCGAGGAGACCATCAAAATGTTGGATGTGTACGCCGATTTTGTTGAGAATTGGATGGCCGTTCCGGTAATCAAAGGGGTAAAAACCCCCAACGAGCGTTTTGCCGGTGCCGAGGATACCTACTGCATCGAAGCGCTTATGCAGGATGGCAAAGCGCTGCAAGCGGGCACTTCGCATTTCCTGGGACAAAATTTTGCCAAGGCCTTCGAGGTGAAATTCTCTGACCGCGACAACAAACTGGATTACGTGTGGGCCACCAGTTGGGGAGTGAGCACCCGATTGATCGGTGCACTGGTCATGGCACACAGCGACGATCAGGGATTGGTGCTGCCGCCCCGGATCGCCCCCTTGCAAGTAGTGATCGTTCCGATTTACAAAGGCGATGAACAAAAGGCATTGATTGATGCCCGGGTAGAACAGATCCTTTCCGAACTCAAGGCTGCCGGTATTCGTGTGAAATATGATAATAGCGATCAGGCCCGTCCGGGTTGGAAATTCGCCGAGTACGAAATGAAAGGTGTTCCGGTTCGCCTTGCCATCGGTGCCCGTGATTTGGAAAATAATGTAGTGGAGGTGGCCCGCCGCGACCATCAGACCAAGGCCACGGTTTCGCTCGACGGCATCACGTCCCATATCCAGTCCTTGCTCGGCGAGATTCAACAAGCGCTTTTCGATCGTGCAAAAACATATCGCGATGCCCACATCACCTCCGCCAAAAACTGGGCCGAATTTGAACAATTGCTGGAAGAGAAGGGCGGGTTTATCTCGGCGCACTGGGATGGAACCGGAGAAACGGAAGAAGCCATCAAAGAAAAAACAAAAGCAACCATTCGCTGTATCCCACTGAACAATATGCCCGAAACCGGCACATGTATTTATTCCGGCAAACCCTCCGCACAACGTGTTCTCTTTGCCCGTGCTTATTGATCGTCCTGATATGAGAGCGGTCGATTACGAAGCCGGGCAGGTGCTTTTGTTCGATAAACCTTATGGATGGACGTCCTTTGATCTGGTACGAAAAGTGCGCGGATTGATCCGGATCAAAAAGATCGGTCATGCCGGCACTCTCGACCCATTGGCCACCGGACTCATGATTCTTTGCACCGGAAAATTTACCAAACGGATCCAGGAGTTCATGGGTCAGGAAAAAGAGTACATCGCAGAGATGACACTCGGTGCGGTGACGCCCACTTACGACCTGGAATCGGAGCCACAGGATTTTCAATCGATCGATGCCATTGCCGCAGACCGATTAGAATCGATGCTTGAAAATTTCCGCGGGCCGATCCTGCAAATTCCGCCAGCCCATTCAGCAATTAAGCAGGGGGGCAAAAGGGTTTACGAATTGGCAAGGGCCGGAAAAGAAGTGAAGCTGGAGCCAAGGCCTGTGACCATTCATCAATTGGATTGTTTGAAAATCGACGAAAGCCGCGTCACCCTGCGCGTGGTGTGTTCCACCGGCACCTACATCCGCAGCCTGGTGTATGATATCGGTCAGGCCCTGGGTTGTGGGGCATATTTAAGCGGACTCACCCGCACGCGGATTGGCGAACAAAAACTTTCCGACGCCTGGCTGATCGAGGCATTCGAAAAATCGATCAAAGGATGAAGGGGTAGCTGATCCCTAATTGAAATTGATCGGCATCCGACCATTTCTTGTAACCAAACCATTTGTTCTGGACGTTGGCATTTGCGGGAGTAGGACTGGGATCCTTCGCCTTGTAAGAGTAATCGAGCCGAACCACAAAAAAGCTGAAGTCGATGCGAAGTCCGGTTCCAACACCCACGGCCAGATCTTGTCCGAGTCGTCCAAGCGAGAATATTTCCTCCGGGGCTCTTCCCGATGCCTTTTTGAGATACCATACGTTGCCGATATCTGAGAAGAATGCTCCTTGAACTTGAAAGCCGGCAAATTGGAAAAAGGGAAAACGATATTCAAGGTTGGCTTCCAGTTGCATGTCGCCGTATCGCTCGGGTAGTCCCCGGTTCCCAAAATCCTGAATCGATGATCCGGGGCCGAGTTTACGAAGCGTCCAAGCACGCATGCTGTTGGGTCCACCGGCAAAGTATTGGCGGAACAGCGGAAGATTGCTTCTTTTCAGCGGATTTCGAGTAGCGTTTAATGCCCAACCCGCCCCCGCGAATAAGTGCAAGGCCAGGGATGATTTTTTGAACTGAATCTTGTGTGCGATGTCCAAATCGAGCTTGACAAACTGAAACAGGTTGGAGTCCAGAAATTTATTTCGGATTCTGCCGGTTAGCAGTCCCGATTCCTCAGCGTTGAGGCGAATATTGGTGGTGTGATTTTTTCGCTGCTGGCTCCAACTGGCTCCTGCCATTCCGGAAACGATGAGACCATCGGCAAAAATGTTTCGAAGTAAAGCATTGCTGTCGATCAACTCCTCTAGTTTTTCTCTCCTTTTTATGAAGGAGAGTTCAATGTTGGGCATGCGAAAGATAAAAAGCGTGTTTCGCACCCGGAAATCATAACCCCAGGCGGCATTTAAATTGGTGACATTTACCAGAAAGCGTCGTTCCGTATTGGAAGCACTGATGGAGAGAATCGAGCGAAAGTTGTCCCGAATGCTATCGGGTAGCCAGCGAAGAGCGGGTACTGCCCGAGGGAAGTACAGGTTGTGGCTTATGGAGATCTGTTGGGTTTGGATAAATCGAACGTCGGTCACGGTATCCCGTCCGGCTTCTACGCCGTAGCGAAGGTTGGTGTTGGATTGAATGGCGCGACGGGCAACGTTTCGATTTTGAAATCCAACATTAACCGCCAACCCAAATAGATTTCCGGAAAGAATGCTTTGGTTATTACTGCCCTCTACATTGGCTTGAAAGGCTCCCTTCTTACCGGGTATCATACGGATCAAAAAATCTGTGGTATCCGTTCCGGGTCGGGGTGCCTGATCAATGTTGACCAGCCGCCAAGTGCCCAACGCATTCAAACGGTTCAGTGTATTGGTGAATAGACGCTGGTCGTACTGTTGCCCCGGATGCAAATAGATATTTGGCTCCAGCATGCGGGGAATAAATAGATTTCGTTTACTGACCACGGTCAGGTTTTCGGTGTAGGTAGTATCGCCTGTTTGCAGGGATTCATCCCCCTCCAAATCAGGATACACCGTAATACGCCCTACGCGGTAGCAGATCAATTTACTGGAATCAATGCCTTCTCGCAGCACCCACTCCAGATTGGCGGTTGGATTGTCCTTTCGGGCCCGGAGTTTTTCCAGTTGCGACAGTTCTTCGAAAGGGTCCAGGGTGGGCGTGAGTACACTTCGGTCGAGTGTATCCCAAATGACTAATAGGTCTTCGCGGCCAAAACGCAAGTATCCGTTGTTTCGAAATAGGGTAACCAGTCGACTCAACTCTTGGCTGATGGTAGTTTTCGAAAAGGGCTCACCGGGTTTGATGAATGATTCCTCCACGTGTTGCCAAGCCAACCGCTGGAGGTTGCTGTCTTTAAAATTGTAACGGACCGAGTCCAGCCGTACGGGTTTCCCGGGCCACACTTGAAAAAGTACTGTTGTTCGAAATTGTTGAGCCCCCACTTGGTGGACGGTGGTGTCGACTCGAATCGAATCGTGGTAGTATCCTTCAGCTACCAGCAGGTTTCGCATGTAGTCGATGGATCGGGTAGCGGTATTGGATTCATAACGAGGGGGCCGTCTCAGCTCACTGTACAACATTTTGGAGACCGTACGTACTCGTAGGCTATCATCTAGTTGTCCTCTTAGCCGGGTAGATAAGCGATTTTTTTCTGTATTGGTAAAATTGCCGTTTACTTGGATATTTGTCTGATAAACGAAGGGCTGACCAAGGGGATATTGTTTCGGAATCACGCCACAGCCAACGCCGATCCAGATCCCTGCGAGGGAGATAAGCAGTCCACGCTCCCGGAGTTCACCACCAAAAAACCTCATGAAACTGTTGCCATGATTAGCAAGGCCATCATCAAAGATATTCAAAATCTGGCCCACAAGGAGTCTCGTACTGAGCAGAGACTTTTTCTGGCCGAGGGAAATAAATGGGCAGAAGAGCTTCTGGCGCAAGCCCCGCAGCAAATTCGGGGGATTTATGCACTGAAGCATTGGATGGATGCCCATGCAACACAGGTAACGGGTCTTCCGGTGCAGGAGGTGGATGCGGTCATGATGAGCCGTTTGTCGCAGCGAAAAACACCTACCGAGGTATTAATCGTGGTCAAACAGTTTTCTCGGTCCCCGGAACCGGCACGGGAAGGGATTCACTTGGTTCTATCCACTATCCAAGATCCTGGCAATTTGGGCACGATCATCCGTACCGCGGATTGGTTCGGCGTGCGGCAGGTGGTATGTAGTCATGACTGTGCCGATCAATACAATCCGAAAGTCGTGCAGGCCACCATGTCCAGTTTGATCCGAGTGCCGGTGGTGTATGCGTCTCTTCCAGAATGGTTAGCTCAACAAAGTCACATTCGGAAATGGGCGGCTGTGTTGCATGGCGCTGACTACACGAAAGCGCGAGGCGATGGCATTCTAATGATGGGAAACGAATCCAAAGGGTTGTCGGAAGAGCTGCTCGCGCTGGCCACCGACACCATCACAATCCCCCGCATCGGAATGGCAGAATCCCTGAACGTATCGGTGGCCAGTGGGATTTTGCTCTCCCAGTTGACTCGTTGACTCACCAAAAACGAATGGCCTCTACGGGTTTAATCCGACGCACTAGCCAGGAAGGAATCCAGGCGATGGCCAACGAAATAATTGTTGTTCCACCTAAAATGGCCAATACTTCCTCCCAGACGATTTTCACGGCAGCTCGATCCAGGTAATAGGCTTCCTCGGGGAGTCGAATAAAACCGGTACTTATTTGCACATAAAGCAGACCAAGTCCCAGCACCGTTCCAATCCCCAATCCCAGGGCCAAGATCCATCCGATTTGTCGAAGAAAAAGTTGCTGGATGCTGCTGTCAGGGGCGCCCAATGCTTTGAGTACGCCGATCATACGTACGCGTTCGAGTAACAGGATGAGCAAACAAGTAATTAAGTTGATGATCGCTACAGCAACCATGAGTGTGATCAGCAATACCCGGGTATTGTCCATCAAGGCAAGCCAATCAAAAATATTTGGAATTAAGCGGGTAATCGGGGTAGGATCCCAAGTCTGTGGAAAATGTGCAAGCGCGAAAATTTCATTGGCCGTTTTCTCGGCTTGATGCGGATCATTCAACAGCAATTCGTAGCCTCCGATCTGGTCGGGCGGCCAGCCGTTGAGTTGTTGGATCAATCGAATATCGGCAAGGGCATACAGCCGGTCGTACTGTTCGATTCCGGTCTTAAAAATACCTGCTATTTGAACTTTACGGGGACGAGGAGCTTGGTCGGTTTGCAGAAAATACAACAGCAAACTATCCCCCGCCGCAAGACCCAACCGGTTGGCTGTTTGTTGAGAAATGAGAATGCCGCGGCTAAACCCACTGTCCGGTAACGCGGGCGCACGCCCTTCCTTAAGAAAGGCCGGCAATTGGTTTTGAAAGAAGGATTGATCGACGCCCTTGATCATTAGCCCTTCCATTTCCTCCTCCGTCTTCAATACGCCGTAGCGGGTAACAAAGGCATAGGCGGAGCGAACGTTTTTATTTTTTTGGACCGAATCGAACAGCGCTGGATCGTGCTGTATGGGAATCTCCTCAGATATGAGTGAGCGGGGGGCTTGGCGCTCCTGAATTCGAACATGCCCCCAAAATCCGAAGACCTTTTCCCGGATGGCGTCCTGAAAACCATTCACCAAGCATACTGCAATAATCATTACGGCAACACTGATTGCGGTGGCAGTAATGGAAATCCGCATGATAAAGCGGGCAAAGCTTCGTTGCGGGTTCCAGGCAATGCGCCGGGCCATGAACGAGATCAAAGAGAAGGACTTGGGCAAGGCCATGATGTTTACTCAAAATTAGTCGACTAGGGGCTATATATTGGTTAATATTGTATTCCGATGCGATTGAAATTTTTCGTGGTAACCTGTTTGGTGCTGGCCGGTTGCTTTACCCTGCTTGCTCAACCGACGGATACCTTGTACAGTACCAAGATTCGTTCCGTCAAAATTTTTCGCGTGGGCGATCCCGCCTCGTACCCGCTGCTGTATTTGAATGCCAATGAACAATTGGAGTTGCATTTTGATGATCTGGACGGAGATGTAAAGTACTACTACTATTCCCTTCAGTTATGCAATGCCGATTGGCTGCCGGCTAACCTTACTCCTTTTGATTATTGGAAAGGGTTTCTTTCCAACCGCATCAGCACCTACCGCTTGTCGAACCTGGTACAAACCCGTTATACCCATTACCAGGCGGTTTTTCCAGAGCGCAACAGCGGTCCCACGCGCGGCGGAAATTATCTGTTGCGGGTTTACCTGAACGACGATACCAACCGTATTGTCTTCACGCGGCGCCTTTTGGTGGTGAATAAAAAAGTATCCGTGGGCGGTACTGTATTGCAGGCTTTTCGGGGCGATTATTTTCAAACCCATCAACGCATTCAAGCCACTGTTAACACCCAAGGATCGAACCTGCAAACACTTTCCCCCCAGGATCTCAAATTGACCATTGTGCAGAATTACAATTGGCCTTTGGCGCAGACCTTGGACCGCCCTACGATCTATCGATCCAATTATTACGAGTACTCGGAGGAGGAAACCACCCGCTTTCCCGCCGGTAAGGAGTGGCGCTGGGTGGATCTTCGGAGCCTTCGCTTACGAAGCGAGCGGGTCAGCCGCATTGTGGACAGCGACACCAGCCGCCGCATCGATGTGTATGTGACCCCCGATGAAGACCGAGGCCGACAAGTTTATCTTTTTTATCGCGACCTCAATGGATTATTTCTCACCGAGAACCGCGACAATCCCAACCCCTGGTGGCAAAGTGAATATGCCTGGGTTCATTTCACCTATATCCCCCCGGGAAATCGTCCGCTGGTCGGACAACGAGTGTTCCTTCAAGGGGAATTCTGTGGGTATCGACCCGGTCCGGGACACGAAATGATATTCAATGATTCCCTGGGTGTTTACGAGGGGAAATTTTACCTGAAGCAAGGTTTCTATAATTACCGATACTTGGCCGCGCCGGATCCCAATCCTCAACAGGTCAACCCACGCGCCTCACCCATTGAAGGCGATTTTTGGGGAACCGAGAATCATTATCTGTTGCTTCTTTATTTCCGTCCGTTTGGGGCGCGTGCCGATGAACTCATCGGTGCCGCTGAGCTTCGTTCCAATTTCATGCGCTGATCACGATGCGTTATCTTTGCTCCGGCAGGTCTTACACGACCAGCTCCTGCTGAACCCTCCCAGGGCCGGAAGGCAGCAAGAGTAGGTGGTTGAGCGGTGCGATGTAATCAGCCTGCCACTTTTTTTACACCTCTTTATCGTTTTATATGAAATTTTTCATCGACACGGCCAATCTCTCGCAGATCCGGGAGGCGCATGAGTTGGGAATTTTGGATGGCGTTACCACCAATCCTTCCCTCATGGCCAAAGAAGGCATCAAAGGCGAGGCGGCAATTCTGTATCACTATAAGGCCATTTGTGAGATGGTCGATGGCGACATCAGCGCGGAAGTGATCAGCACCGACTATGCCTCCATTCTGGAGGAAGGAAAGAAGCTGGCCGCCATCCACCCGAACATTGTGGTCAAAGTTCCCATGATCAAGGATGGTATCAAAGCCATCAAATGGTTTTCCGATAACGGCATCAAGACCAATTGTACGTTGGTGTTCTCCGCCGGACAAGCCATCCTCGCCGCCAAAGCCGGGGCCACTTACCTTTCGCCCTTCATCGGCCGAATCGATGACACCAATTGGGATGGCATCGACCTGATCGCGCAGATCGCCAATATTTATTCCATTCAGGGCTTTAAAACTCAGATCCTCGCCGCCTCCATCCGAAACGCATTGCACATCGTAAAATGTGCCGAAGCCGGAGCCGATGTCTGCACTTGTCCGCTGGACTCCATTCTCGGGTTGCTTAAGCATCCCCTCACCGATATCGGGTTGGCTAAGTTTTTGGAAGACGCCAAGAAAACTGTCTGATTCCTGGCCAATCGATCCATCGAAATAAAAAACCCCGGCAGATCCGGGGTTTTTAGTGATTACACTTTTTAGCGCAGGAATAACATCTCGCGGTATTTGGGAAGGTCCCACTCTCGGTCATCCACAATCAGTTCAAGTTTGTCTACCTGGTATCGGATCGCATCAAAATAGGCGTCCTTAATTTTTTCTTGGTAGGCGATCGCTTTTTCGCGGGTATCGCTCACGGCATTACAATCCTTGCGGGCTGCGATCATTTCCTCAACCAGCTGACTGATCTGATTCACATGCTCGGAGATCTTCGAGAGTAATGCGCTCTGGGTAGAAAAGGCGCTGTTGGAAAGTCCTGCTTCCTTTAAGCCACGAATATTCTCCGTAAGCCGGCTTTGATAACGCAAGGCCGCAGGGATGATGTGGCTGTGCGCCAACTCTCCGATCATGCGGCTCTCGATCTGTACTTTCTTGATGTACTTCTCGAGTTCGATCTCGTGGCGAGCCTCCAGTTCTTCATGTGTGTAGATATGGTGGTCTTTGAACAGCTTCTTGGCTTTCTTGGTCACCATGGCATCCAGCGCGCGAGGGGTGGTCTTGATGTTCTCCAATCCGCGTTTGGCCGCTTCTTTTTCCCAGGCCTCGCTGTACCCATCGCCTTCGAACAGCACCCGCTCGCTGTCTACGATATACTGACGGATCACATGCATCAATGCGATCTCCTTCTTTTCCCCTTGCTCCATGTATGCGTCCACTTCCTTCTTGAACTGCTTGAGGGTATCGGCCATGATGGTGTTGAGCACGGTCATGGGATTGGCACAATTGGCCGTAGAACCCACGGCGCGGAATTCAAATTTGTTGCCGGTAAAAGCAAAGGGAGAGGTACGGTTGCGGTCGGTATTGTCCATGAGCAATTCGGGAATGCTCTTGTGGATGTCGATCTTCAGTAAACTTTCATCGGTTTCATCCATTTTTTCGGAGACCCGTTCTTTTACGTCATTGAGGACTTTGCTCAGGTATTGTCCGATGAAAACCGAAATGATCGCAGGGGGCGCCTCATTGGCACCTAGGCGGTGATCGTTGGGAGCCGATGCGATGGACGCACGGAGGATATCGGCATGGTCGTGTACGGCCTTGATGGTATTCACAAAGAAGGCCAGGAACATCAGGTTGGTCTTGGGCGTTTTACCCGGGGCCAGCAAATTCACACCTGTATCGGTGGCCATGCTCCAGTTGTTGTGCTTGCCACTTCCGTTGATGCCCGCAAATGGTTTCTCGTGTAACAACACCCGCAGGCCATGGCGACGTGCCACGCGGTCCATTACATCCATTAACAAAGAGTTGTGATCAACGGCAACACTCACCTCCTCAAAGATGGGTGCACACTCGAACTGCGCCGGAGCCACCTCGTTGTGTCGGGTGCGAAGCGGGATGCCCAGTTTATAGGATTCGGCTTCGAAGTCGCGCATGTACGCATAGATCCGTTCGGGGATGGATCCAAAATAATGATCCTCCAGCTGCTGATTTTTGGCCGAGCTCTGTCCGAATACCGTGCGTCCCGTCATTACCAAGTCCGGACGCGCATTGAACATATTCTCATCGATCAAAAAATATTCCTGTTCCCAACCCAAGGTGGGCGTAACCTTAGATACATTTCTGTCGAAATAATGACAAACATCCACCGCAGCCTTGTTAATAGCCTCAACTGATTTCAACATGGGAGCTTTGTAATCGAGCGATTCTCCGGTGTAGGAGACAAAGATGGTCGGAATGCAAAGAGTTTTTCCCGACCCGATCTCCATAATAAAGGCAGGAGAGGAGGGATCCCAAGCCGTGTAACCGCGTGCTTCAAAAGTGGCACGGAGTCCGCCGCTCGGAAACGAAGACGCATCCGGCTCCTGCTGAATCAACGCATCACCCTCGAACTGCTCAATCGGAGTTCCATCGCTCTTTAAGGTAAAAAAGGAATCGTGCTTCTCCGCTGTCGTACCCGTCAGCGGCTGAAACCAATGGGTGTAGTGCGTAACTCCCTTGGTCTCCGCCCAAGCCCGGATGCCGTTGGCAATCTGGTTGGCCATGGACCGATCGATCTTCTGACTCGCCTTGATCGAAGCCGCCAAACTCTTGTAAGCTTCATCGCTCAAAAACTCCCGAGCCGTTTTCAGGGTAAAGACATTAGACCCAAAAATGGCCGTGATCTTGGTGGAACCCTCCACATTGACATCGCCCTTTCCGGATAAGGAATGAATCGCATTGTAACGAAGTGTCATGGATAAAATTTTGGTAAAAAAACGAAAATAATGCGGTTTTTGAGGGTGTTTCGACTCTAATGTGGATTATTTGATAAAAAAATGCAGTTTTTTTAGGCATAAGCCAAAAAAACGCGGCTAATACCCAAAATAAATCCATATTATAAAAAAAATGTAATTATTATTTAAATATACATAACAAGTTGCTCCAATTAATGGTGGCCAGAAGCGGGGTGAAGAGGGGTATTAGGACGATGCTTCGGTATCGAACGATGGCGCCTAAGTTATTGATAAAAAAGCCTATTAGAATCATTACCGAGATTGAAAATACAAGTAAACTGTAATCGATGGGTTGTCCGGGCCAGGGGTTGAGTTTGTCGCGAAACCGTAACCAGAGCAAAAGGAGGAGACCCCATAACAAAACCCTCCAAAAAGGCGGCAAGGGAAAGCAAGTGGCGAACGTTGCTAAAATGGGGACGGGTTAGAGCCAGGTCCATACTTTGGGGTAGGTTTCTCAGAAAGCCCTGTGGGGTGGGTTCCAGGGGCTTTACCGTCAGGGAGCTTTTCCCGCCTTTCAGTTGGAGGAATTCCCGTTGTTTTTGGGCAACGGCTTCGGGGAGGTTCAGCCGTGGCCTGATTGCAGGGCTAAAAAAGAATAGCAGCAAGCAAAGGGTGTACAGGCCAATTCCCATCCAGATTTTTTTTTGTTGGGAAGCGTTCAAGCAAAAACCAGAGCGTTAAAGCCGGCAGCAGGGCCAATAGGAGGTGGTTGCGAAACACCAGCAGCAGCAGCAGGCCCAGGAACAGGACAAGGATCCGTTTCACAGTCCATCGCTTTTCCTGAAAGGAAAAATAGAGGGAGTAGGTGATGAGTCCGAGTGCAGTAAGCAGAATTCCTTCTTTATGAATGCCGCTGGTCCAGAAGAGGACGGAGGGTAATAGGACCACGGAAACGGCCACGGCAATCTTTTGTGTATGGAAGTGGTTGGCGAGAACGCGGTAAAAGCAAATCAGTCCGATCAATCCCAAAAAATTATAAAAAAGCACATTCACAAAGTAGTACCCGCCGGTGATCAGGTTCAGGATCGCCAGGCCTTTGATCAGGGCATTTCCTTTTAGGTCGTTCCAATAGAAGTCATGAGTGCCCAACAGATTCCATTTTCCGTTGTCATAGGGGTTATAAATCAACTCCGAAATAAAATGAATTGGATCATGTAAAAGCAGCATTTCTTCTTGTAACCCACCGGCGTGAAAAGCCCAGGTATCCCGCATGTTTCCTGTACCGGCGTAAAAGACGCCCAGCCAACCATAAAAAATTCCCACCGCGACTTTCAAGAAGAAGACGAGGATGAGTTGTGTTTGGGTCAGACCCGCCGCGCGAAAAAAACGAATCCTTGTTATCGCCCAGCTAAGGGCAATCAGGTAACCGATAAAAAGGATTGTTACCAATTTTCAATTTGCGTCGAAAATAATCAACCTGTGGAATTGTCAGTAATGCGTTGAGAAGTTCCTCGTCACCCTAAAAGTCAGTCATTAATTTTGTAACCCGAATCCAATCCCCCCCGATTCATGGAAGTTACCGTTAAGACCGCCGAGCAGCTTCGGCTAACCGCCCAAGAGTTTGAAATGATCTGCTTCAAGCTGGGCCGTACTCCCAATTTCAATGAGCTCTGCGCCTTTTCAGGCATGTGGAGTGAGCATTGCAGTTATAAAAATTCCATTCGTTGGTTGAAGACCTTGCCCCGTGAGGGTGGGCGTATTTTGGTCAAGGCAGGGGAGGAGAACGCGGGATTGATGGACATCGGCGACGGACTGGGCGTGGTGTTCAAGATCGAATCGCACAATCACCCCTCTGCGATTGAACCCTTTCAAGGGGCGGCGACCGGGGTAGGGGGGATCCACCGAGATATTTTTACCATGGGTGCCCGTCCCATTGCTTCCCTCAATTCACTTCGTTTCGGAAATCTGGAGGATGCAAAGACACAGCACTTGTTGTCGGGTGTGGTGCATGGCATTGGACATTATGGAAATTGTTTTGGGGTTCCGACTGTGGGCGGAGAGATCTATTTTGATGCTTGTTATCACACCAACCCCTTGGTCAATGCCATGAGTGTGGGCATTGTGGAGGTCGGAAAAACCGTATCGGCCACTGCAGCCGGCTTGGGTAATCCCGTTTTATTCGTAGGCAGTGCCACCGGTAAAGATGGTATCGGGGGAGCTTCCTTTGCTTCGGCCGACATTACGTCCGAAAGTGTACAGGAATTACCCGCCGTGCAAGTGGGGGATCCTTTTCAGGAGAAAAAATTATTGGAGGCCTGTCTGGAAGTGATCAATACCGGTGCCGTCGTGGGGATGCAGGACATGGGGGCGGCCGGTATCATCTGTTCTACGGCCGAGATGAGTGCCAAAGGCGGGGTGGGGATGCGCATTGAATTGGATAAAGTGCCTACGCGACAATCCAACATGAAAACCTGGGAGCTGCTGCTCAGTGAAAGTCAGGAACGCATGTTGCTGGTGGCCCAGCGGGGACGAGAAGCTGAGATCACGGCTATTTTTGAAAAATGGGATCTTCCTTGCTCGGTGATCGGAGAGGTTACCGATGATAAACTTCTGTCCTTTTACATGAATGGGGAGCTGGAAGCACAGATCCCGGCGGAAGAATTGGTGTTGGGTGGGGGGGCTCCGCAATACGAACGGACTTATCAAGAACCGGCTTATTTTCAAAAGATCCGGGACTTCGATCTCAAAAAAGTTCCGGTGCCCGCCGATTTGCGTGCCGTGGCGGAAGTACTGATCGCCCGCCCAACCCTGGCCTCCAAACAATGGGTTTATCAACAATACGACAGCATGGTAGGCGCTGCCAATGCCAGCACCCATGCACCTTCCGATGCGGCGATCGTGATGATCAAGCCCACCACCAAAGCGTTGGCAGTAACCACCGATTGCAACAGCCGATACGTATTAGCCGATCCATACAAAGGAGCGATGATCGCGGTGAGTGAAGCGGCAAGAAATATCGTTTGTAGCGGCGGAGAGCCGTTGGGAGTAACCAACTGTCTGAACTTTGGTAACCCTTATGATCCGGAGGTTTATTATCAATTCGTACAGGCCGTAAAAGGCATGGGCGAAGCTTGTCGCCGGTTTGAAACGCCAGTAACGGGCGGCAACGTTAGTTTTTATAATCAAAATCCCGACGGACCGGTTTATCCCACCCCTACAATCGGAATGGTAGGGTTGTTGAGCAGTCTTGAGGATCGGATGACGTTGGATTTCAAAGAAGCCGATTCGCTGCTCTTTTTATTGGGACCGCAACCGGAGGACATCGGATCTTCTCAATACCTGGTATCGCATCACCGCATCGAATATTCCCCCGCTCCTCAATTCGACTTGGAATCAGAACATGCCTTGCATCAACTGGTTCGAACACTCATCAAAAACAAGCAGATCCGTTCCGCGCACGACCTCAGCGAAGGGGGATTGTTTCAGGCCCTTTGCGAATCGGCCTTTCCAAACGAATTGGGTTTTTCGATTCAATTGCCCAGCACCATGCGTCCGGATGCCTTCTTGTTCGGAGAGGCGCAAAGCCGGGTTTTGGTATCGGTCAACTCCGCGCACAAAGATTCCTTTTTGCAATCCGTAGGGGCATTCCCCCATCAGCAGGTGGGCATTGTCACGTCCGGCGAAGTGCGGGTAGGCGATCAAGCATGGGGATCTATTTCAACCTGGAAAGAAAAATACGAACAGTCCATCGCCCATTATATGTTGGCAGAAACAGCGCATTGATCCGTTCATGCATCCAAACAAACAGACGATACTAATTACCGGCGCGGCCGGGTTTATTGGCGGATATCTGGCACATGTACTGGCAAAACGAGCCGAGGTTCGGTTGATACTCAGCGATGATTTCACCCGGGCAGACAAGTCCCGGAATTGGTCCGATCTACAAGACGTCAGCTTGGTTCCCCGCACCGAATTGATCGAGCAGTTGAATGCGCAGGTTATTCGTCCCGATTGGATCATTCACCTGGGTGCTCGAACCGACACCACGGAATTTGATTACTCCATTCACGAGACACTGAACCTGAATTTTTCCAAACAGATCTGGACCTATTGCTGCCAACAGCAAGTTCCCCTGATCTATGCCTCCTCGGCGGCTACCTATGGAAATGGGGATAATGGCTATTCGGATGATACGGCCCTGCTTCCTTCCCTGAAGCCATTAAATCCGTATGGGTTATCGAAACATCAATTCGATTGCTGGGTGGTGGAGCAGGCCATTCAACCGCCGCATTGGTATGGCCTGAAATTTTTTAATGTGTATGGATTTCGGGAGTCACACAAAGGTCGGATGGCCAGTATGGTCTACCATGGATTCCAACAAATCCGAGAACGGGGGCAGGTTCGGCTATTCAAATCGCACCGGGCGGGCATTGCGGATGGAGAACAGCGCAGAGATTTCATCTATGTGAAGGACGTGATCGGAGTGATTGATTGGTTGATGAATCGCTTGGCCCCCGTAGGTATTTACAACCTGGGAACGGGACAGGCCCGCTCCTTCAACGACCTGATCCGCGCTGTTTTTCAGGCGATGAACCTTCCGGCGAACATTGAATATTTTGATATGCCGGTGGATCTGCGGGATAGCTATCAATACTTCACCGAAGCCCCGATGGAAAAACTCCGCTTGGCCGGATATCCGTATAATTTCTACTCGCTGGAGGAGGGGGTGGGGGACTATCTCCGGAATTACTTAGTCCCGGACCAAGCTTCTGCGTAAGTTTTAGCACCGATTTTCCACAAGTTTTTGGCAACGCCTCCCCTGGGACTTTTTTCAACTATCTTTACACGACCTCTCGGATTTCCCCATTCATTCGGCTGGTCATTTGTACTTCGCAAAATCTTTTGCGCGGGCAAGCTATTTAGAAATAAATCGCCCTATGGCTAAGTATATTTTTGTGACCGGGGGGGTAACCTCCTCATTGGGAAAAGGCATCATTGCTGCTTCTCTGGCCAAGCTCCTTCAGGCGCGAGGTCTTCGTGTCACCATTCAAAAATTCGATCCCTACATCAACGTCGATCCCGGCACCCTGAATCCGTATGAGCACGGCGAGTGTTATGTGACCGAAGACGGCGCGGAAACGGATCTGGACCTGGGGCATTACGAGCGCTTCCTGAGCATTTATACGTCGCAGGCGAATAATGTAACAACCGGACGCATCTACCAGACCGTGATCGAGCAGGAGCGGCAAGGGGTTTATCTGGGAAAGACCGTACAAGTAGTACCTCACATCACCGATGAGATCAAGCGGTGCATGCGGATACTGGGGGAAAGTGGCAACTACGATGTGGTGATCACCGAAATCGGAGGCACGGTGGGCGATATTGAGAGTTTACCTTTTGTGGAGTCGGTCCGACAACTCCAATGGGAACTGCCGGAGGAGGATACCGTGGTGGTGCACCTGACCTTGATCCCCTACCTGCGCGCAGCAAAGGAATTAAAGACCAAGCCCACGCAACACAGCGTGCGGATGTTGAGTCAGGAAGGAGTGCATCCGGATGTGATCGTTTGCAGAACCGAAAGATCGATCTCCTCCGATTTGCGCAAAAAGATCGCCTTGTTCTGCAATGTTCGGCAGGAAGCGGTCATTGAATCGCTCGATGCTTCTACGATCTATGAAGTTCCCCTGATGATGATGCGCGAGGGGTTGGATACCATCGTGATGAAAAAATTGCATCGCACGGGTAAACAAGAGCCGGATCTTTCCCGGTGGAGTGATTTTTTACACAAGTTGAAAAATCCCAAACAGGTAGTGTCGATCGGACTGATCGGCAAGTACATCGAATTGCAAGATGCCTACAAATCGATCTTGGAAGCATTTGTGCATGCCGGTGCCGTACAGGAAACGGAGGTGCAAGTGATCAATCTTCACAGCGAGCAGCTGAATGCATCAAACATACAGGATCAATTGAAGGGGTTGGACGGATTGCTGGTGGCACCCGGCTTTGGTCACCGAGGCGTAGAAGGAAAGATCGAGGCCGTTCGGTATGCCCGCGAGCAGGGGCTGCCTTTTTTCGGAATCTGTTTAGGAATGCAAATGGCGGCAATCGAGTTCGCCCGAAACGCACTGGATCACAAGAAAGCACATTCTACAGAAATGGATCCCCAGACGCCCGACCCGGTGATCGCTTTGATGGAAGATCAGAAACAGTTGCAGGTCAAAGGAGGCACCATGCGGTTAGGGGCTTATCCCTGCGACCTTAAACCCGGCAGTTTAGCGGAGCGTATTTATGGGTCGACCCGTATCTCTGAGCGTCACCGGCATCGATGGGAATTCAACAATCGCTACTTGGAGGCATTTCAACAGGCCGGTATGCAGGCCAGCGGGGTGAATCCCGGTTCCGGCTTGGTGGAGGTCATCGAATTGAAGGACCATCCCTTCTTCATCGGTGTGCAATATCATCCTGAATTGAAGAGTACGGTGGAAAACCCACACCCGATATTCGTTCACTTCATCCGGGCCGCCTTGGAACGTCGGAACCTGGCTACTTCCTCCCGGCCTCGAAAAGAGGCAGTCGAGTCTTGAGCCCTTTCCTATCTTTGATGCCCCCTAAACGTACTTCATGAATCTCGACCGCAATACGGTGATTGGCTTTGTGCTATTGGCCATTTTATTTTTTGGTTATTTCTACCTGCTTTACACCGAGCAATCGGAGATGCGGCAAAAGCAAGCGCGGGAGCAGTTTGTTCGCGACTCGCTGGCCGCTGCCAAGGCCCCGGTCGTTGATCCGCAACGTATCGTAAAAGATTCGCTGAAGGCCGACTCCTTGAGCCGGGCGGTTAAAGCCGGATCCTTCACTCCTGCAACAGACAATTCCCTTGTCTCTTGTACGCTGGAAAATTCTTCGATCAAAGTGGTTCTCTCTAGCCGGGGCGGTCAGATCGAACGGGTAGCGTTGAAGGATTATAAGGGGTTGGACAGTGGGATGGTGAAGTTGGGAGGTGCTGGCGGGACCTCTCTTGGCTATCCGATCAAAACAGGCAATGGTCAAACTACTTCAACTAATGAGTTGCAGTTCGTCCTGAAGGATTCGGGCCGAAATCAAGATGGATCCCAATTTGTGCTCTTTCGTTTGGCGGGCACAGACACGGCCCGGTACATCGATCATCGCTTTGAACTGCCTAAAGCGGGTTATCTGATCAAACAAACCATTCGGGTGCAAGGGGTTGCGGACTTAGTAGATGATCGTTCCCTTCGAACGGTATGGAACTACACGGCGGAACCACAAGAACAAGACCTGGCTTTTGAGAAACAAAATACCCAGATCGGATACGTTGAGCAAGATGAATTCGACTATCATACCATCGGCCGGAGTTCGGATCGTCGCTTCGATGGGTCGGTAAGTTGGGTGGGGATCCGGCAGCGCTTTTTTCTGGGGGCCCTTATTGCCCCCACTAAATTCCAGAAAGGCGAAGTTGTGTGGTCGGATACCAGTTCCAAGCATGTGGTTCAGTCAAGTTCCAATCTTACCCTTCCGCTCGATGGTCAGGGAGAAACCCGCTTGCAATACTTTTTTGGTCCTTCGGACTACCACACCCTGAAACAATACGACTTGGGGTTGGAGCAGATCGTGAATTTGGGCCAGGGGGTCTATGCATTTGTTAGTCCCCTTAACAAATACGTCATCCTTCCGACCTATGAATTTTTCCGTGGATTGACGGGTACGGACTTGGGGATTGCCATTTTGCTGCTGACACTGGTTATCCGCTTAGTAATCTCCCCGCTCACCTATTCCAGTTATTTGAGTGGTGCCAAGATGAAAGCGCTGCGTCCAGAGATCGCGAAACTCAAAGAGAAATTCGGGGAAGATCGGCAGTCGATGAGCATGGAGCAGATGAAGCTCTTTCGCGAAGCAGGCGTAAACCCCTTGGGGGGTTGTATCCCGGCACTGCTGCAGATCCCGATTTTCTTTGCATTGTTCAGCTTCTTCAATTCCGAGGTCAGTTTGCGGGGGGCTTCTTTCCTTTGGGCGCATGATCTTTCCACGTTTGACGCTCCGATCGAATTTGGTTTTTCCATTCCGTTGCTGGGTGGTCACCTGAGTTTGTTCAACGTTTTAGCGGCAGCGACGAGTTTTCTGATCTCTTGGTATAGCATGAGTATGACACCGGACCAGGACAATCCCATGTTAAAATACATGCCCTATATTTTCCCGGTGTTTCTATTGTTCTTCTTCAATCAGTTGCCTTCGGGCCTGACTTGGTATTACACGGTCTCCAACCTGGTCACCCTCGGACTGCAATTTGTTATTCAGGCCTACATCATCGATCACGACAAGATTCTGGCCAAAATCCAGGAAAACAGGAAAAAGCCGAAGAAAAAGTCGAAATGGCAAGAGCGGCTGGAACAAATGCAGGAGCAGCAGAAAAAATTAACGGATCAGCGTAAAAAAACGGACAAATAGGGATGCAACCCCTGCACCGATAGTGCCATCTCCAAAAATAAACGTTATGCAATGCGGTATTATTTAGCCTTTTTTTGCTGCATTATATATTTCGATCTATTTGCCCAGACGGGGACCAGTGTTCGTCGACTCTCCGAGGCAACGCTGACCTACTCCGTATCAATACGAACAACCAATAAGGAGCCAAGAGCGGCCGATTTGATGGACGGCGCACTGAACATCGTTTACTTGAAAGGAAATATGAGTCGGTCGGATCTCAATAGTTCCCTCGGCAGGCAATCGACCATCGTCGATTCCAAAACTGGTAACGCTACGGTGTTGAAAGAATATGGGGAACAGCGGTATCTTATTCAGATGACTTCTGCGGAATGGGAAAGCTCAAACGAAGCGTATGAGAATGTTCGCTACCAATATACGGGTGTAACCAAACAAGTTGCCGGTTATCTCTGTGAGCAAGCCATTGGTACCTGGGGGGATCAAAATACGTATGTAGTTTTTTTTACCCGCGCGTTGCAACCCGTGAACCATGAATTTCAATACCTGAACCGTAATCTTCCCGGCTTGGCGCTGGAATACCAGGCCAAAGTGGGCAATAGTGAGCTGACCTATATAGCTACCAAAGTTGATTTTGATCCGGTACCGCACACTGTCTTTGAGTTGCCCACCAGCGGGTATCGGATTATGACCTATCAAGAAAGTAAGGGAAGCGTAAAAAAGAATTAACAGGCTGGTTCGAAGCGCGTTTAGAAGCGGCGTATCGATTGATTGCCGAGCGTCAACTTAACCGTTGGGGTCCAGATCTGCTTTTTCAGCGGCATGGTATAGATGTGATTTCCTTTTTGTAGGGAAACAACTGTATTCACCTGGATTGCTTTTGAATTGTCCTGTAGGACGGAGCGGCCCCGGAAATCATATCCGGATTTCAATGAAAATGTACCCGGTACTTGTTCGATTCGGCTGGAGAGATTCAGCTGTGTTTTGCGCTTGGCCGATTTACGACGACCTTCTCCCAGCGTGGCATACGCGTAAAAACCGCTGAACAAGATCAGCAGAGCCGTTAAGGAAAGGAGAATCGTTTTGTTTCTCATATTGTAAAAGTATAGCTAAAAATTGATTTGATTCCAAAATTTCTACGGGTTTTTTCCGGTATGCGGCCGGAATTAGCGGAAATTTGTAATCCTGGGTTCCCGTTTTCCCCATTTGGGGATATTTCAATCTTTTTGATCTATTGAATTTCAGGAACTTAAGCAATGTTATGGGGGAATCATTTTCTGAGGATAAGGACAATTTACAGGAACTTCTGCTGCTCTACGAGCAACTGAAAAAGGGGCAAGGCAGAGGGTATTTGGAGGAGGATTCCTTCGAGCGGATTATCGTTTACTACCAAGACCAAGAACAATTCAAAAAGGCGCTGGAAGCTGCCCGATTTGCGCTGGAACGTTTTCCGTATTCATCTCCCCTCAAGATAAAATTGGCTGATGTACTGATCGCACTGCGCCGATTTCGGGATGCAAAAGCAGTCCTGGAAGAGGCGGCATTGTTAGACAACCGCGACATCAACCTGTATATTTTGCAAGTCGAGGTCTTCCTGGCCCTGGAGCTTCCTATACATGCCCATACGATCCATCAGGAGGCCTTGGGACTATTTGAAGGGGAGGAGCGTATTGAGTTATTATTTGAGTTGGCAGATGTGTATGACGATTACGAGGAATATGAGCGTGTTTTTGAATGTATTCGCGACGTATTGGAGTCGGATCCTACCAATGAGGAGGCGTTGTACAAAATTTGTTTTTGGACCGATTTCACTGGCCAGAATGAGGAAAGCATCCGGTTGCATCAATCCATATTGGAGGATTTTCCTTACAGTGAATTGGCTTGGTTTAATTTGGGGGCAGCTTATCAAGGGCTTAAGCTTTATGAAAAGGCCATCGATGCGTATCAGTATGCGATTGCCATTGAGGAAAAATTTGATTACGCCTACCGAAACATGGGAGATGCCCTGATTCGTTTGCGTCGGTATAAGGAGGCATTGGAGGCCTTGCAGCGGGTGACCGAACTCACCAAACCCGAGGATGTCATTTTTGAGGCAATGGGATTTTGCTATGAGCGGCTCAAACAACCGGCGCAAGCCAGAAGCCAATATCGAAAAGCGGTATACCTGCGTCCCGATGATAGTTTACTTCATTACAAAATTGCGGTCACCTATCATACAGAACGGCAATGGGAACGGGCTATCCGGCAGATTGAGACGGCCCTGAAACGATTTCCTCGCCAACCCGACTACAATAAATTGGCGGGAGAGTGTTACGCTCGCTTGGGACAATGGCAACAGGCCGTTGATCACTTGGCCTTAGTGGTTCGATCCAGACCCAAGACCGCTGCCAGTTGGGAGGCACTAATCACATGTCTCTTTCAGGCGGGCGATCATGCGGAGGCTTGCAAACAATCAGCGAATGCCTTTACGGCTACGGGGAACAAGCCATTGTTTCTCTACTACCGCGCGGCAGCTTTTTTTGGTTTATCGCAACCTGCTCAAGGGCTGGAATGGCTTGAAAAAGCGTTAAATCAAGCACCCAAGTTGCTTAAAAAGTTCATGGAGGTATTTCCTTCTGCCTTGCAGCACCGGGCGTTGGTAGATCTTTTGGCCAAACACAAGCGTCGTCGTTCCTTCTGAGATTCTACTTCTTTAGTACCTTCGGGCCTGAAAAAAATACCATGAATTTCAATCTCACCCAAATGCCCAACCGGCTGATCAAGCCCCGTCAATCGGGTATAACCATGGTGATGGACAAGGGACTTAGCATCGAAGAGGCGCGTAATTTTATGAGTGTGTCTCATCCGCATGTCGACTTGGTAAAATTGGGGTTTGGCACCTCTTTTGTCACCCCCGACCTTAAAAAGAAACTTGAGGTATACCGGTCTTACAACATTCCTGTCAATTTCGGCGGTACGCTTTTCGAAGCCTTTCTGATCCGCAACCAATTTGAGGATTACATCGCGGTCTGTCGTGATTTTGGAATTTCATACATGGAGGTTAGCGATGGTTCAATAACCATCCCCCACGCCGAAAAATGTGGTTACATCGAAAAACTCACCAAGCACGGCACCGTCTTAAGTGAAGTGGGCAGCAAAGACGCCGCACACATTATTCCTCCGTACAAATGGATCGAGCTGATGCGCGCTGAATTATCGGCAGGCTCCACCTATGTAATCGCCGAGGCCCGTGAGGCGGGAAATGTGGGGATTTATCGTGGAAGCGGCGAGGTACGGGAAGGATTGGTGCAAGAGATCTTGACTCAAATTCCCGGCGAACAAATTCTCTGGGAAGCACCCCAAAAGGCACAGCAACTGTATTTCATTGAACTCCTCGGTTGCAACGTGAACCTGGGCAACATCGCTCCCACGGAGGTGATCCCCTTAGAAGCGATGCGAATGGGACTTCGAGGCGATACCTTCCATCTCTTCCTCGATACAAAAGAAGCCTGATGCGGGTCTTTGGACTCATCGGCAATCCACTTACCCATTCTTTCTCGGGGAGTTATTTCGAGAAAAAATTCAGGGAACTCGGTCTTCACGACCATGTTTATAATCTTTATTCGCTGCCAGACCTGAGCGAATTCGCCTCCTGGGTCCGTCGGGTCGATGGATTGGAAGGCCTCAACGTAACCATCCCCTACAAAAAATCCATCTTACCCTATTTAGATGAAATCTGTTTGCCGGAGGGGCTTGTGACATGTAATTGCATTCATCTCCGCGACAACAAACTGATCGGATACAATACCGATGTCATCGGATTTGCCAATAGTTTGAAACCTTTGCTGAAGCCCCATCATCAACGGGCACTGGTATTGGGACAAGGTGGGGCAGCCGAAGCGGTCTGCCACGTGTTGAAACAATGGCAAATCCCCTTTCGGCAAGTTGGAAGGGAAGCCAGCGTGCCGGGTGGGTTGACCTATTCAATGCTGACCTCTCTGTTGATCGAAGAGCATCCGCTCCTCATACACACTACTCCACTCGGCACGTATCCCAACGTATCAGATTATCCGCCGATTCCCTACGAAGGAATCGGTCCAAACCATTTGCTGTACGACTTGGTGTATAACCCCGAACGCACGGTTTTTCTTTCCAAGGGTGCGGAACGGGGAGCAATCATTTCGAATGGGTGGAACATGTTGGTGGGTCAGGCCGAGGCCAGCTGGTCGATTTGGAACGGGAATTTACTTACCTGAGAACCGGTGTAACAAAATGGGTTCCGGAACACGGACCGGTTTGTTTTTTTGATAGTCAAAACAGATCATCGTCGTGTGGGCCAGTGCAGTGATCACCTCCGCGTCGCCCTCTTTTCTCCAGATCCGATACAACATTCGAAATCCTGTACCCGACCACTCCGGTACCGACAATTCCACTCGTAACAAATCGCCATAGAACATCTCTTTCTTCAACACCACGGATAGATCGCGCAGGATGAGTCCAACCCCCTCCATATTCATTTCGGTGTAGTTCCATGCGCGTAGAAATTGCACACGGGCCTCGTGTAATAAACTTACGATCCGGTCATTGCCCAGGTGATTGCCGTAGTTGAGATCGCTGATCCGAACCCCAAGCTCGCAAGAGAAAAGAGCAGGACCCTCAAAGGATAGTTCCCATTTATTCATGAGAGCAAATCTCCGAAAAGAACCCGTATTAATGCTCTGCGTCAATCAGTGCGAGCAGACCCATAAACGAATCGGCTTGAAAACCCAGCTCGGTTTGAAGGACCTCTGCATGCCACTTGTTTTGCTGCTGATTGCAGTCGGCGTTTTGCGTTTCTCCGCTCAAACAACAAGAGAGGTACTCCCATTTTAAATGCAACCGAAGGGGTTCTCCTGTTTTGCTGGCTATCAATAAGTAGTCGGACGGGATCGGAGCGGTCGAGCGCGCGGCTGATTTTTTTGTTAATGTTTGGGAGAGGGCTTCTGTACGGGGAAAGGGTTCCGCGTATTCTTGAACCGCATCAACGACGGGGCGCGGGGTAAGATCTTTTGGTGGATCGTTCAGAATTACAGAGAGAGAAGGGGTTGTTCCCTTACTGGTTTCTATCGATGTGTTAGTGGTAGGAGAGACGATCCAATACGTTGCTCCTAGCAGCAAAAGGGAAAAAATCGACACTAGAGCGTATCGGTTTCGTAAGGCCGGTTGATCAGACTTGGCTTTTCGGATCTGATGCCAGGTATTGGAAGGAGGATGTATTTCTACTTCGGCCAATCGGGTACGCAGTTGATCCCTGTCGAGTGCCTCACAGATCGAGGTCCAGGTTTTTTCGGAAGGGGGCTGCTCCCATTGATTCAGTCTATTCAATTTGGCTTGCTCCATATGCATTCAACTATTTTTTTTCAGTCGCTCCTGCAGCCATTTTTTGGCCCGGGCATATTGCGATTTACTGGTTCCCTCACTGATCCCCAACTGCTGGGCGATCTCGCCGTGGTTGTAGCCCTCTACGGCATACAGGTTAAAGACCGTTCGGTAACCAACGGGCAGTTCCTGGATCAAGGCACTCAGTTCTTTTGCCTCGAGTTGGGTGACCCCGGTTTCCTGTAAACTAGGCTCCTGTGGAGGTGTCTCTTGCTCCAATGAAACCAAGGGTTTTATCCGTCTGAAATGCTCAATGGCGGTGTTTACGATGATGCGCCTTGCCCAGCCCTCGAAGGATCCCTCGCTCCGGTAGGTCGAGAGCTTTTGGAACAATTTGATAAATCCTTCCTGCAGAATATCCTCTGCAGCCTCTCGGTCGGATGCATACCGCAAGCAAACGGCAAAGAGGCGGGGGGATAACCACCGATACAATTGCTCCTCCGCGCGGTGATCATTCACCAAACAGCCGTTAATCAAGTCGCTCAAAGGCACCGGAGGGTTGCTTTCCATCAACTTGATTTTTGCCCCTGACGTAAAAAATCGATCAATTGTTGCACCGCTTTTTTTCGATGACTGAATCTATTTTTATCAGTCAGACTCAGTTCTGCAAAGGTCTTATCCGCCCCATCGGGCTGAAAGATCGGGTCGTAGCCAAATCCCCCGTTGCCTTGAGGCGCCGTAAGCAGCGTCCCCTCACAAACCCCGGAGAAGAACTTTTCTTGTCCCGCCCAGACCAGACAAATGATCGTCTGAAAATATGCCTTGCGGTCTGTAGCACCGACCATTTCCTGAAGGACCCGCTCAATGTTATCGGCATCGTTTCGATGATTGCCGGCATAGTGTGCACTATGAACCCCAGGCCTTCCTTCCAAGGCGGTTACAAAAAGTCCGCTGTCCTCACTGAATCCCGCTTGGATTCCGGTGCGCTGCAAGGCGTATTGAATTTTGGCTTGAGCATTTCGTTCCAGGGTCTCAAACGGTTCCGGTATTTCTTCTTGGAGTCCTGCCTCAACCAAGGTCAGGATTCGAAGATCGTCCGGCAGGAGCGATTGAATCTCCCGAACCTTGTGGGCGTTATTGGTTGCGAAAAGCATATCCATGCTGTATTAAAGGACGTAGTGGGCTTTGAGTTGCTGCCATAAAACTTTTTTCGCCTCCGGCTGCTGGTCGAGCTGTTGCAGCGTCAAAGAGGCAAATACCGGAGCACCTTCAAACCGACCTGTAGTAGTTGCTGTGATGACATCGGTCATTCCCAATTGCTCGGGGGTAGGACCGAAAAGCCACCAGGCCGAGGGGTGAAACCGTTGATGTAATTGCTGTGCTGGTTGACCGGGGGTGTCTTTTAGATTGACAATTCCCACTTCGGACAAATTCAAATAACAGGCCGTGAGGATGCCGGTCAAAAAGCGCAGCTCCTCATCCGATAAAAATGCCTGCATGGGCTGGTCGACCAGAATCAGAATTTTTTTGGTGAAGTCGCCTAAAACCGACCAGGTGGGCAAGTCCACAGCGGATTGTTCGCGAACCAACTGCTGTCCATACCAGTCCGCAATCTGTTCCGCCTTCAGCCGTATCTCGTTGATAGCCATAGTGTCAAAAAGAAACTAATGGGTGTTCGTTTTTTTCGTTTATTTGCCCTTCAAATGTAGTGCAATATGACTGCTGCGTTGGATATTTTGCTCACCCGTTCTCTGCATAGTCGGCTGTCCGATTTGGATCTGGATAACATCCCTTTTGGAAAGCATTATACCGATCATATGTTGGAGGTTGATTTTTTGGATGGGCAGTGGAGGCAACCGGTGATTAAACCCTATCAGCATTTGTCGCTTGCGCCCTCCATGGCTGCATTGCATTATGGACAGGCAATTTTTGAAGGCATCAAGGCCTATGTGGATGCGGACGGGAATCCGCGGATTTTTCGCCCCTTGGATAATTTTTATCGGTTTAATATTTCTGCCGAGCGAATGCAGATGCCTGTGGTGCCGGAGGATATTTTCATGGAGGGGATGAAGCAGTTGGTTTCACTCGACCGGGCCTGGATCCCCAACAAAAAGGATCATTCGCTTTATATCCGGCCTTTTATGTTTTCCACCGATGAGTTAATTGGAGTTCGTCCGTCGGATAACTATAAGTTTCTGATCATACTTAGTCCCTCTGGCCCTTACTACAGCGCCCCCATGCGGATTCACGTGGAGGAGCAATACATTCGGGCCGCACCGGGCGGGGTAGGATATGCCAAGGCCGCCGGAAACTATGGAGCCGCGATGTATGCCACGGCACAGGCTCGTAAGCACGGATATGATCAAGTGTTGTGGATGGATGGGCTGGAGCGCAAGTATGTGCAGGAGTGTGGCACTATGAATGTTTTTTTTATCATTGGCGATACCGCGATCACGCCCAGTTTGGAACAAGGAACGATCTTGAATGGGGTTACCCGTCAATCCGTCATTACCCTGCTTCAAGAGGCTCATTTGCGGGTAGAGGAGCGACCACTGAGTTTGGATGAGATCGTGGAGGCCTACGACCAAGGTACCCTCAAAGAAGTTTTTGGCACCGGTACGGCTGCCACCATCTCCCTGATCAAGGAATTGGCTTGTCGGGAACGAGAGCTGACCTTTGAGGTAGAAAAATGGCAATACGCACCTGCCATCAAACAGAAGCTGATGGATATTCGGGCGGGCCGTATACCGGACTTGCACGGGTGGATGATGCCGGTGGGTTGATCGGCCGGATGTCGTTTTTCTCAAAAAGGTGGGGAACTCGTTAATAATCAGGGGGTATTGCCCCCTTTTTTTTAGCCCGTTTTTTTGGTGATTCGCCCCCTTGCCGTTACCTTTGCCTCCCCAAAAACAAGGGATTCGAATGCCTACTATTCAACAACTGGTTAGAAAAGGACGTGAGATCATTCGGGCCAAGAGTAAATCCCGCGCCCTGGATCAATGTCCCCAACGTCGCGGAGTTTGTACCCGTGTCTACACGACCACTCCCAAAAAGCCCAACTCCGCACTTCGTAAAGTGGCCAAGGTTCGCCTGACCAACAAAGTCGAGGTGATCGCATATATCCCCGGAGAGGGACACAATTTGCAGGAACACTCCATCGTACTCATTCGCGGGGGTCGTGTGAAAGACCTCCCCGGAGTTCGTTATCACATTGTTCGGGGATCCTTGGATACGGCCGGTGTGAAAGACCGTAAGCAGAGCCGTTCCAAATACGGAACCAAACGCGAAAAAGCCAAGAAATAACTTATTCAATATCTGATACGCCATGCGGAAAGCACAAGCCAAGAAACTTCCTCTCGCACCCGACCCCAAATTCAGTGACAAGCTTGTTACCCGTTTTGTCAACAACTTGATGTGGCAAGGAAAGAAAAGTGTAGCCTTTACCATTTTTTACGATGCGCTGGACAAAGTAGCCAAGCAAACCAGCGAAGATGGCTACGAAGTATGGAAGCGGGCCTTGGCCAACGTTTCTCCCTCTGTTGAGGTGCGCAGCCGTCGTATTGGCGGAGCAACCTTCCAGATTCCTTCGGAGGTTCGTCCCGATCGTAAGATCTCCCTCAGCATTAAATGGTTGATCCGTTACAGCCGCGAGCGCAACGGCCGCAGCATGGCCGACAAACTGGCCAACGAGATCGTAGCCGCTAGCAAAGGTGAAGGGGCTGCTTTCAAAAAGAAAGAAGATACGCACCGGATGGCCGAAGCCAATAAGGCATTCGCCCACTTCCGAGTATAACCGATCTGAACAGATTACAAGCCGTCCAGTGGACGGCTTTTTTTTGCGCATAAAAAAGGCCCGCGATGCGGGCCGGTATCGTTGCGTCGAATGTGCGCTATTTCAATTTCTTTTTCAGGTTCTGATCGATGGCTTCCAGAAATTCCTCGGTGTATAGGTAATGTTCGCCGTGTTTGACCTTGTTGCCGTGTATGCAGACGGCCAGGTCTTTGGTCATCTTACCTTCTTCCACGGTTTCAATACAAACGCTTTCCAGTGTCTGACAAAAATCGATCAGTGCCTGGTTATTATCCAATTTTCCCCGGAAGGCCAAGCCACGGGTCCAGGCAAAGATGCTGGCAATGGGATTGGTGGAGGTGGGTTTACTGGCCTGGTGATCGCGGTAGTGGCGGGTAACGGTACCATGTGCGGCCTCGGCCTCCATGGTTTGTCCGTCGGGTGTGATCAGCACCGAGGTCATCAGTCCCAAGGACCCAAATCCCTGCGCCACGGTGTCGCTTTGCACGTCGCCGTCGTAATTTTTACAGGCCCATACAAAATTCCCGTTCCATTTCAGGGCGGAGGCCACCATGTCATCGATCAGGCGGTGCTCATATACGATACCTGCTTCTTCAAAGGCCGATTTGAATTCTTTATCGTAAATCTCTTGGAAGATATCCTTGAAACGTCCGTCGTATTTTTTGAGGATTGTGTTCTTGGTAGAAAGATACAGCGGCCATTTTTTACTCAAAGCCATATTGAAGCAGCTACGGGCAAATCCGCTAATGCTCTCGTCGGTATTGTACATGCTCATGGCCACCCCATCTGCTTTGAAGTTGAACACTTCGAAAGTTTGCGGGGCACTGCCGTCTTCGGGCGTGAAGGTCATGGTCAGTTTTCCTTTTCCTTTGATGACGGTATCGGTGGCGCGGTATTGATCGCCAAAGGCATGGCGGCCCACGATGATGGGGGCGGTCCAGTTTGTTACCAGCCGGGGAATGTTACTGATCACGATGGGTTCCCGAAAAACGGTGCCGTCCAAAATATTGCGGATGGTTCCGTTCGGACTCTTCCACATTTGTTTCAATCCGAATTCTTTTACCCTGGCCTCATCGGGGGTGATGGTGGCGCATTTGATGCCCACGCCGTGTTGCTTGATGGCATTTGCCGAATCGATGGTCACCTGATCGTTGGTCTTGTCCCGGTTCTCCATACCGAGATCAAAGTATTTAATATCTACTTCGAGATAGGGGAGGATGAGTTTTTGTTTGATGAAGGACCAGATGATGCGGGTCATTTCATCGCCATCTAACTCTACGACGGGCTTGGCTACGTGGATCTTGGCGGGCATGTGCGGATGAAATTTTTAGTGAAAGTAAGGTCCGTAAAGGTATCCATTTTAGGGCGATTGGTCCTTAGCCCAGCGATACATCAAGAATCATCATCACCAAAAAACCGGCAATGAATCCGAGTACTGAGCGATCTGTGTATTTGTCCCGTTGCGTTTCCGGGATCACTTCCTCCACCACCACGAAGATCATGGCGCCCGCCGCAAAAGCCAGGGCAAAAGGCAGCAGGGGTTCAATGTAGATCACGGCAAATGCCCCGATCACCCCGGCAAGGGGCTCTACGATCGCAGAGAGTTGTCCGTACCAAAAACTGCGAAGTCGACTCACGCCTTGTCGGCGCAAAGGCATGGAGACGGCTATGCCCTCCGGAAAATTTTGTATAGCAATGCCGATGGCCAGGGTGATGGCCCCTGCATAGGTGGCATGTTCTACGCCTAAATAGGCAGCTCCGAAAAGCACGCCCACGGCCAGTCCCTCTGGAATATTATGCAACGTGATTGCCAAGATCAGCAATGTCGTACGGTGTAAATTGCTCTGGACGCCTTCTTTTTCTTCGATCCCGAAATTCAGGTGCAAGTGGGGCATGAATCGGTCCAGGAAAAAAATAAATAACGAACCGGCACCAAAACCCACGGCGGCCGGCATCCAGCTCCAGCCGGGGTATAACCGCTCGGAGATTTCAATGGAGGGTGCCAGCAACGACCAGAAGCTGGCAGCGACCATCACGCCTCCGGTAAACCCCAGCATGGGATCGAGAACGGATCGGTTCATGGTTTTGAAGAAGAAGACCATGGCCGCGCCCAGCGCTGTAACGAACCAGGTGAAGGTGGTGGCCAGCAGAGCCGACCAAAGCGGTCCGATCTGTTGGCTGAATTCCAGGATTTTTTCCATGTCTAAGCAAAAATACGCGATTGGAAATTGGAAGGAGCCTCGATTGTTCCCGAGTTTTGAGTAGAAACAAAACAATTCATGCGTTATTCACCAGGGTCAGCACACCGGACATCTATGAATTGGGATAAACCTCCTATCTTGCGACTTCGTTTAAAATCAACACATTATGGCGTTTCATGACTTTGCGGTGCCCTACGCGATCGATGCCCGGTATTCGCAGCGGGTGGCTTATTTTTCGATGGAGTTTGCCATTCATCAGCCGCTTAAGATCTACAGCGGTGGGCTTGGGTTTCTCGCCGGTTCGCATCTGCGCAGTGCCTATGAGCTCAAGCAAAACCTGATCGGAATCGGGATTTTGTGGAAATATGGCTATTACGATCAGGAGCGCAATCAGGACCAAACCCTCAACGTTGCCTGGAACGAGAAGCAGTATAGTTTTCTGGAGGAAACGGGGATCAAATTTCAGATCACCATTCACGAGCATCCGGTGTGGGTGAAAGCGTTGTATCTGAATCCCGAGACATTCAAGTCGGCTCCGTTGTTTCTTTTGTCGACCGACCTCCCCGAAAACGATTACGTTTCTCAGACCATCACGCATCGTCTCTACGATGCCAATGTAGCCACCAAGGTGGCCCAGTTCATTTTGCTTGGCGTGGGTGGCGCGAAATTGGTTGACCTGTTAAATTTTCAACCCGATCGGTATCACCTGAATGAGGCGCACGGACTCTCCGCCGCCTTCTATCTCTACCAGAAATATAACCGTCAATTGGCGGAGGTAACGAAGCGGCTGGTCTTTACTACCCATACGCCGGAAGAAGCCGGAAACGAGAAGCATGATATTTATCTCTGTCATAAAATGAGTTATTTCTGTGGACTCACCGTGGAGGAGGTCAAACAACTTTATCAGCACGACAGCGATGATTTCAATCATTCTCTCGCTGCCCTACGATTTGCCCGGTTGGCCAATGGTGTTTCTCGGTTGCACGGGGAGGTTTCGCGTGCGATGTGGAGTAAATACAGCCATATTTGTCCGATTCTCTCCATCACCAACGCCCAGAATTGGCGGTATTGGGCCGATAAGCAATTGTATCGTTTTATGGAGGCGGGTGATGATTACGGGATCTACGACCGGAAAAAATACTTGAAGAAACGCGCCTTTGAGATCGTGGCCGACCAAACCGGAAAGATTTTCAATCCCGATGTCTTTACGATCGTCTGGGCGCGTCGTTTCGCCGGATACAAGCGGGCGGGATTGCTTACGCGCGACGAAAAACGATTTGCCAAACTCTTGAGCAATTCAAAACATCCGGTTCAGCTCATATGGGCCGGGAAACCTTATCCGGTCGACCATCCGGCCATCAGCGAGTTCAACGAATTGGTGCACATCAGTCGCCAGCACAAGAACATGGCTGTTTTGATCGGCTATGAACTTACCTTGTCCAAACGGCTCAAGCAGGCAGCCGATTGTTGGCTGAACAATCCCCGCGTACCCCGCGAGGCATCCGGCACCAGTGGCATGACGGCTTCTATGAATGGGGCAGTCAATTTTTCGACCGATGATGGCTGGATCCCGGAGTTCATCAATCACGGGCACAATGGGTTTGTGGTGCCCAAGGTCGATTACGATTCCATACACGTTCACGAGCAAGATGAATACGATCTCGATACGATTTATGATATCCTGGAAACGCAGATCCTACCGTTGTACTATGAGAACTACGGGGTCTGGCGTGAGGTCATGAAAAATGGCATGCGCGATGTCCGTTATCCGTTCGAGAGCAACCGCATGGCGCACGAGTACTACGATCTGCTCTATAAATGAGTTGGGGTCAGGCCCACTGATCGTATGGCAGGGAGCTGTCAAAAAATCCGGCCAGTTTCTCCAGGATCCGTTCCACCAGTGCATCCGGACAAGACGCACCGCTGGTGATCAAAATCCGCAGAGGTCTTTTCTCCGAAAGGAAGGGCTCGGTGATTTTTTCTACGCCTTCAAAAAAATCAAAGTGGTGAACGCGGTGTCGACTTTCGATGCGATCCGGTCCGTCGATGTAATAAGTGGGCAATTTCTCGGCACAAAGTTCGAACAGGTGAGAGGTGTTGGAAGAATTGTAGCCACCCACGACCAATGCAAGATCTGCCGGTGTCTCCAGCATTCCCAAGACAGCAGATTGATTGTCGCTGGTGGCATAGCAAAGCGTATCACGGGTATCGGCTATGGCATCGGGATCGGAATATTGTTTGCGCACTTCCTCTTTCAGGTAATCGGCGATGCCTTGTGTGTCGGAGGCCAGCATGGTCGTTTGGTTGACGACGCCGATCCTTTTCAGGTCGCGTTCGATCTGAAATCCGGCGGAATATTGGTTTTCGAATTCCTGTTCAAATTCCGATTGGGAAGCTTCCATTCGGATATACCGTGCCAGCCGCTCGGCTTGGGAACGATCTTTGATCACGAGGGCCGGACCATGGACGGCGGCATGGGAGAAAGTGGCGCGTGTTTCTTCGTGACTCGGTTTGCCGTGAATGATGATGGTGTACTGTTTTTGGGCAATCGATTCGCTTCGGTTCCAAACCTTTTCCACAAAGGGGCAGGTGGTGTTGTAGGATTCCAGCTGGATGCCAATTGCGCGCAGGCGACTTTCGATCTCCAGAGTGGTTCCAAAGGCAGGTATGAGAACGATGTCGTCGGCGCGAAGCGTTTCAAACGGAATGAGTTGTTTTCCCTTGGTGTCTTGGAGAAATCGAATCCCCCGGGAGGTGAGGTCGGCATTGACCAAGGGATTGTGGATCATCTCGCTGAGTAAAAAGATTCGATTGTTTGGGTGTTGTTCGAGCGTTCGAAAGGCAATCTCGATCGCATTTTCGACCCCGTAGCAAAACCCAAAATGCCGCGCGAGGTAAATCTGTAGGGGACCTAGGTCCAATACCGTAGGGGTAAAGTCTTTCTTGAGTTTGTCGGCAGCTTTACGTTGCTGTTTGATCGCGCTGATCAGGGGACTTCGATAAAAAGGAGGCACTTCAAAACTGCGCATGGGACAAAGATACGTGGTCGCACCGCGGCATTTTATTACTTTGCAGGAAACATCCCTATGCGTCTTTTTCGCGGAATCATTTTGATCCTGTTGACCGCGCTGGCTTGTGGTCCTACCCCCCAGCAGCAAACTCAAAAAAATTACAGCATGTCTATGTCGTTTCAGACCCCCGAGTGGGCCCGACAAACTTCTATTTACGAAGTAAATGTTCGTCAATATACCCCCGCCGGCACCTTTCGTGCTTTTCAGGCGGAGTTGCCCAGGCTTAAGGATATGGGTGTGGGAACGCTTTGGTTCATGCCCATCACACCTATTGCCGAAAAAAATAGAAAAGGCACGTTGGGCAGTTACTATGCCTGTTCGGATTATACTTCGATCAATCCGGAGTTTGGAACCTTGGAGGATTTCAAAGAGTTGGTGCAACAGGCCCATTCCATGGGGATGAAGGTGATCATTGACTGGGTGGCCAACCACACCGGGTGGGATCATCGTTGGACCCGCTCGCATCCGGAGTATTATTTGCGCGATTCGGCAACAGGTGATTTTCAGATCGCATCCGGAATGGATGATATCATTGAGCTCGATTTTTCCAAACCAGCACTTCGAAAGGCAATGATCGATGCCATGCAATTCTGGGTAACGGAATGTGACATCGATGGGTTTCGTTGCGACCTGGCTTTCTGGGTAGAGTTGCCTTTCTGGAGAGAGGCCCGCGATCGGCTCGATGCGGTCAAGCCCTTATTTTGGTTCGGAGAGTACGACGAATTAGACAAGCCGGAGTATGCGGAGGTCTTTGATGCCAGTTATACTTGGACATGGATGCATCGAGCCAAAGATTTTTATCAGCAGCGGGGAGTCATGGACTCCCTCCTAAAAGTGTTAGATCGGTATACGCAATTAAGCAATGACCGGATGCGATCTTGGTTCACGACCAACCATGATGAAAACAGTTGGAATGGAACTGAATTTGAGAAGTACGGCGATATGGCCCGGGCATTGGCTGTTTTTAGCATTACCTGGCCAGGTGTGCCATTGATTTATTCCGGGCAGGAGTGGGGCAATTTAGCGCGAATACAATTTTTTGAGAAGGATACGATTCGGGCCGGTAAAGACGCCGAGGCCTTTACTCGTTTTTACACCGACTTGTTGTCGTTGAAGAAAGCCAGCCCCGCGCTGCTGGCCGACTCTACAGCATCACTCACTCAATTGCAAACAACGGCCTCTGGCTCTGTGTTGGCCTACAAACGCCAGAAAGGCGCTCATTCGGTGGTGGTTTTACTCAATTTATCACCCAATACCGACCTGCATTTTGAAATTACCAATCCTAGGCTTAAGGGGAAATACCGCAGCCTGTTTTCTGGAGCCATGAATGATTTCAATACCGATCGGGCTTTTGAGATGCAGGCTTGGGATTATTTAATTTATGTAGCCGAATAAGAAACGCCCCGTTGGGGCGTTTCTTATGAATGGTATTTTCTTGGGGAAAAGGCTCGGTTACTCTTCTGAGTCGGGCAAGGTTACGGGATAGCGGTAAATTCCATTGTATCCATCATAGAATCCCTCCACGCTGATGTTGTAACTGCGGGCAGCGGAAATGGCTTTGCTGAGTTCGTCCATATTTTTCACCTCCATGTCATTAACTCTCGTGATCACAAATCCCTCTTGCATCCGGGTCTGACTAAAGGGTCCGCCGGCGGTGATCTTATTTACAATTACACCTCCGGGGGCTTGGTTTCGTTCTGCCATTTTGGAGTCGATGTTGGCTAGTTCACCTCCTAATAGATTACCCAGGTTAGTCCCCGCTAAATTGTCATAACTCCCGGTTTCTTCTTTGAGCGTGACAGTTGAAGTTGCTTCCGTCCCGTTGCGTTTGTACGTGATGTTCACCTTATCGCCGGCGTTCAGGGAGGCGATTGTACCCTGTAATTCTCCCCAGGAGCCGATGGTATTACCATTGACTTTAGTGATGATGTCTCCTTTTTTCAGTCCGCCTGCTTCCGCTGCACCGCCCTTGGCGACATTCCCAATATAAGCCCCATCGGTAGAGTTGATTTTGGTTTGATCGGCAGCTACCCCCAAATAAGGGCGCTTGACATTGCCGAATTTGATCAGGTCGTTTACAATTTTTTTAGCCAGGTTAACCGGAATGGCAAAGGAATAACCGGCATAGGTGCCGGTGGGCGCGTAGATGGCCGAGTTGATTCCAACCAATAAACCATCTGTGGTGATGAGTGCGCCGCCACTGTTTCCTTGATTCACGGCGGCATCCGTTTGTATGAAGGATTCGATGGGGGTATCGCTCTGGCGACCATTGACACCGATGGATCGGCCTTTGGCACTCACAATGCCGGCGGTAACGGTCGTTTCCAGCGACAGCGGATATCCGATGGCCAGTACCCATTGACCGAGCTGGACTTGATCTGAATTGCCATATAGTAAGTAGGGAAATCCGTTGCCATCGATCTTTAGCACTGCTATGTCGCTGCTTGGATCTCGTCCTATTACACGGGCGGTATATGTTTTTTTGTTATTTAGCGTTACCTTAATCTCTGCGGCTACTCCATCTCCTCCGTCCGTAATAACGTGGTTATTGGTTACGATATAACCATCATCGCTGATCAGCACTCCGCTACCGGAGGCACGCTGTTCGGGACGAATTTGTGGACCAAAAATTCCATCTCCAAAAAATTGCTCCAACATTTCCTCAAGCCCTCCTTTTGTTTCAGGAAGTTGGTTGGTGACTCGTTTTGCAGGGGTTTTGGTTTTGATATGTACCACCGCCTGAACGGCTGCCTGGGATGCTTTTGTAAAGTCAATGGCGCTCCCGATATTTTGGGTTGCATTTTCCAAGAACCCGGCATAATTGGCCGGAAGCTTTGCCGCATCAACTCCATCGAATTGGGGTGCACGGTTGTTGCTGAATCGGTCGTAAGTCCAAATCGTGGCCAGTGCGGTTGTGGCACTCAGTCCAACTACGACCAAAATTTGTTTCCATTTCATATGCGCATATTTAGATAATAGATTGGGCAAATTAATTTTAAGTTGTCAAAGTACACCCGTACTCATTTGTAGTTTAACAATTTTTCAACGCGTCGGTTCAAGACCGAGAAGAAACTGGATTGTATTGGCGCCATCGGCGTAGTCGGTTAGGGTAGGTAGTTGTGTCTGGCCGAAGGAAAGCCCGTTGGCCCCGCCCACCCGGCATTGGATTTGTTCGGATTGCTCGGACAGCCACCCTTCCGCTTCCTCTACTTGGTCGTAGTATTGATACTGTACCACTCCGATCGGGGCATGGAGGGATGGGCGTTCAACCAGTAAGCAAATTCCATTGGTCATGTAATACTCCTTATTTAAAAGGCAAAGTGCCAACTGATAGTCGTAATTGTTCTTGAATTTGTGGTGCTCTTGTAGAAAGGAAAATGAAGTTCCAGCTTGTAGCAGGGGGGTAAAGTCATACCCCCTGGGCACCAGCAGGTGCGTAATACTCCTACAGCCCCTTCCGAAATAGGTATACATGTCGGCGGAAAGACGCGTTAATTCATCGGGGGTCTCATGGCCTGTCAGCAGCGCAGCAGAGGACCGGCTTTTTCGGATGATGTGTGGGTAGAGGCCAAAATAATAGTCAAAGTAGCGGGACGTATTGTTGCCACCCGTTGCGATGTAAGCGTCGGAACCACTTAATCGCTCTACTAGTTGTATATAAGGGGCTACCCGCGCCTCCCATCGCACCAGTTGCTGTACCAAGTGCTCGAAAAGGCAACTATCCTGGCCGGATAGCTTGATACGAGCCTGATGGCCAACCACCCAGCAGCAGAGCCAATCATAAAACCCAACGAGCGGTAAGTTGCTGGCCATCACCAATCCCACCGTTTGGGGGGCCGACAGGCTGGGGGGAATGGATTCGGAGGATGTCCAAGCCCACAGTTTTTCGGGGTGTAGGTAGAATTGACAGATATGGTTGACTGAGCACTTTACAAATTCGGGGATAAACCAAGGATTGCAGGCATAGGCTCGCTGCTGTGCTTCCACCCATTGCGGCTCGTCCGATCCCATGTAGTCCCCCAACCGGGAGGCAAGTTCAATCCGTTCGGTCAGATTCATGTTGAATTACTTAGATTTGTGTGGCAAAATTAGTTAACCTACCTATCACAACTTATCAATCATGGCCATTAAGATTACGGATGAGTGCATTAATTGTGGTGCCTGCGAGCCGGAGTGTCCCAACAACGCCATTTATGAAGGCGGGGTAGAATGGGCCATTGCCGATGGCACCTCGGTAAAAGGGTCCTTTACGCTTATGGACGGACAAACCGTGGAAGCAAATACCAAGCTCGCCCCCATTGCAGTAGATACGTACTACATTACCCCCAACAAGTGCACCGAGTGCCAGGGATTTCATGAGCAACCTCAGTGCGCAGCGGTCTGTCCGGTCGATTGCTGTGTTCCCGACGAGCTGTACCGAGAAACGGTTGATGAATTGTTGGCTAAGAAAGAGAAGCTGCATCTTTGATGAAGCCCTGTATAGCGCTCGTGACCGGTGGTTACTCCGGGGAATCTGTTATTTCCTATCGGACCGCAGAAACCATTTCCAAACATCTTGACCCCGAACAATATCAGGTATATAAAATTAACATTCGTTCGGACGGGTGGTGGTACTCAACCACGGAAGGAGAAACCCTATCGGTTGATAAAAATGATTTTACCATTCAGCTGGGGGGAAAAACAATTCGGTTCGATGCTGTTTTTTTAGCCATGCACGGTACGCCGGGTGAGGACGGTAAACTCCTCGGCTATTTCGACATGCTGGGTATACCCTATACCTGCTGTCCCAGCGCCACCGCAGCCATAACTTTCAATAAGTGGTACGCTACATCCATCGCAAGAGCCGCCGGTATCCCGGTATCCAACGCTCAGTATTTTGATATTACCAGCGATCGCAAAAAGGCCGTTCAAGCAATCCGTGAAAATTTGACCTTTCCCGTTTTTGTAAAACCCAATAACGGCGGCTCCAGTATTGGCATGTCCAAGCTCCTTCACCCCGACGAAAATATTGACGCTGCATTGGAACTAGCTTTTCAGGAAGACACCCAAGTATTGGTGGAGGAAATGATACAGGGGAGGGAATTTACCGTGGGTGTTTACCGAAATCAGAAAGGGGTGCAGGTGCTTCCTATCACGGAGGTTTTTGCTGACGCCCAACAGCCTTTCTTTGATTTTGTCGCCAAATACCAAGGGAAATCGACTGAAGTCACCCCCGCAACCATTGCTCCTGCCTGGGCGGAGAAACTTCAGGACATGGCCCGAAAGATTTACCTGGTATTTGGATGTGCGGGGGTTGTACGAATTGACTTTATTTATCAAGAAGACGCAGACACCCCTGTTATGCTTGAAGTAAATACCATTCCCGGCCAAAGCAGTGCGAGCATCATCCCCCAACAGGTATCTGCAACCGGAGTTTCACTCCAAAAGTTCTATTCTGAATTGCTGGAAATGACACTATTCAATAATCCCCACCTTCGAAAAACCGTATGATCCGCTGGTTATTCAATAAACCTGTTTGGCTAAATATGTTGGTGGGCGTCGGCCTGGCTGTTCTGTTATTTTTTTTCTGGCTTTCCTCTTTGAATTGGTTTACGAAGCACGGGCGAACCGCCGTTGTGCCCAATGTTGTTGGCATCTCCTATAACGAAGCAAAGACGCTATTGGAGCGTAAAGGATTTGAAGTAGTGATTGAAGACTCCATCTACTCCGATACGATCCCCCCACTTCAAGTGTTGCGGCAGATGCCCGACTCGGCGGAAACCGTGAAAGAGGGAAGGACGGTTTTCCTGACCATTACCCGTCTAGTCCCCCCCGAGGTACTCATGCCCAGCCTGAAAGGGCAAAGCTATAGAAATGCAGAGATGATCCTGAAAAGTATGGATCTCCGCGTAGGGGATACGATATATCGACAGGATTTTGCCCGCAATGCAGTACTGGATCAATTATACCAAGGAAAGCCGGTTGCACCCGGTACCGCACTAAAAAAGGGTACTCGGATCGATTTGGTACTTGGAAATGGAGTGGGTAATCAAGAAATGCCCGTTCCTAATTTATTGGGACTGCGTTACCCAGATGCGCGCTCGGTCATGGATCAAATGGGACTCGGATTGGGCGTTTTAATGATGGGGCCAGATCTTACTGATACCCTGAGCGGATTTGTGATTCGCCAAGAACCCAAACCACAAGTGAGCGAATCCCTTCCAAATCGGATTCGAGCCGGTCAGCTGATCGATCTCTGGCTGGGTACTACACCGCCGATTCGGGATACATTGCCTACTCCACAACAATAATTTTGCATGCGCACCACTACCGTAGAAATCCTGAAAGCTCGACTGGAAAAAGGAGAAAATATTCGACTCATCGATTGCAGGGAGCCACACGAATATCAAGAATTCAACTTAGGGGGACTGCTTTTGCCGCTAGGAAAAATACAAACCATGCAGATCGAACCCATTGAGGATTGGAAAGAGGAAGAGATCATCATTCATTGCCGAAGCGGTCAACGCAGCTTGATGGCCGGGTTATTCTTAGAATCAGCCGGGTACAAAGACGTCGTTAACTTGGCCGGCGGCGTGCTGGCTTGGAAAGAGTTGTACGGGGATGCGCCTCCAGCCCTATAGTTCGATCTGTACGCCCAACGATCCGTTTGTTCCGGCCATCGGGAAGTAATAATTTTCTGTATTCATTCGTCCCCCATAAAAATAACTAAACGTATATCCGTTTGGTTCGTATCGGATGTCAAAGAGATTGTTTACCTGTAGCGTAAGGCGAATGCTTTTTTCCTTCGGTAAGACCCATCGATAATCGATCAGCAGGTGTTGTATCCAGTAAGGATCCAGCGATCGGCTTTTTTGGGCGGTGTTGTCGAGGTATTGCCGACTAACAAATTGACTGATCCATTGACACTCCAATCCTTTTATCGGGGTCCAACTTAGTATGCCATTTGAAACCCAAGTGGGCGATAAGGCCAGATCCGATCGACGATAAACGCGTTTGAGTTGTCCGCCATTATCATAGTCATCCACATACTTCGTGAAATTTTTAACCCGATTACGACTAACCGCCACGTTGCCGGTCAACCTGATCGTGGGACGAAGATTCAAACTTCCTTCCCATTCAATACCCATTCGATAACTGCGTGGAATGTTCTGTCGCGTATACGCGCCCACGTCGTTGATGGCGCCAGTTAGAATCAGTTGATCCCGATACGCCATGTGGTACAGCGTGGCCGACCACCGGTAAGTGCTTTTCTTTTTCCCTATGTTCATTTCCAGGTCCAATAATTTTTCCGGATGCGGCGGTTGATTCCACCCGGCCTCAAAATCGTCTCGGTTGGGTTCTTTTTGGGCAACGGCCAACGAAGCAAAACCCGACCAGCTCTGATGCGCATAACTGATACCGGCCTTGGGGTTTACGAACCGATAGGTCGGATGAAAACGAACCTGCGGATTATTTCTAAATCCATTTAATCGGTATTCGACCCAACGCAATTGCAGATCGGCAAACAACGACCACTTGGGTTTCCAGTTCCACTGCCATTTTAAAAATTGGTTGGCATCGTTTTTATCGGCCGGCTGATCGTACCAGTTTCGGATTGCGGTGAGCCCGTTCAAGGCCCAAATTGGTTTTCCGAAATGCCGTCCAATGTAGCGCATCAGGGCCCCGCCCCCGATCCAGGACGAGCGTCCCTCTTTCCATTGATAGGAAAAAGTGGTCCCGAAAAAATGATTGTCAAGCCAGAGTTGCCGGATCAGATCGGTGGTGAACGTAGTATCGTTTCCGTTGATGGGGTAAGGCATTTGGTAACGGGCGTAATCTTGGTTTGCCTTGTACTGCTCGTAGTATCCGTTGCCCCGCGTATAAAACAAGGCGATCGATAACTCAGCCTTGCCAGCGGTGGTTCGGTTGAAAAAAAGTTGTGTATGGCTCTGACGGTAGTTGTCCGTTTCATTTTCATAAGGGCTTCCGGGTCGCTCTGTTCCGGCATCATTCACCCTTCGATTGCCGTCCCGTAGATCTGCTTCTGAAATTCCGTACCAGGCCTGATACGTTTTTTCCTTCCCGGCAAAATGCGTAATGCGAAGCGAATAGCTTGGCTGAACAAAGACCGTGGATACATAGTAAGAGGATAGCCGACTGCTGGCCCGGTCGATGTATCCATTGCTGAATAGATGAGAGAGCCGGATATCGGTGGCGAAATTTCCCTCTAGCCCGCTTTGATAGAGCAACGTGTATTTTCGGGAGTCGAACGAACCGTAGCTGTTTTGAAAGCTCAGCCGTCGCTGTGGGTTGACTTCATGCGTACTGATGTTGAGGTTGGCGCCAAATGCACCCGCGCCATTGGAAGAGGTACCTACTCCGCGTTGCACTTGTATGCTTTGAGCGGAAGAGGCCAGATCGGGTAAATTGACGAAAAAAATTCCCTGACTCTCCGCGTCGTTGTACGGGATGCCGTTGAGGGTCATGTTGATTCGGGTGGGATCCGTTCCCCGAATCCGGATCCCGGTATACCCGATGCCATTGCCCGCATCCGAGTGTACGACCACGCCCGGCAAGGTTGATAACAGGAAGGGAAGGTCCTGCCCCAGATTTCTTTTTTCGATATCCGATCGGGTCAGGTTTGACTTGGCAAAGGGTGCTTCATCTCCGGCACGAACGGCTTGTATCTCCACCGGACTAAGCACATAAAAACTATCTTTTTTTTCTGCTTGGGCGAACGATAGAAAGGGGAGAAGGAGGAGTCCCGCTAGCAGGCGATTTCTTTTCATAACGGAAAGATTTATCGCTACCGGGAATGATGATCTGGATTCCGACTCCATCCCTACGCAGGCATTATCCTGAACAGGTATTACGGGTTTGATCTCAGCCGTTGCCCTTAAAGCAGCAGCACCCCGGAAGCAATTGCAAAACTAGACGATCCGAAACATCCATACAAGCATTTTTGTCCACACGGCCCCATTCCTTATCTTTGCACCGCGAAGTAGAGCAGCGGTAGCTCGTTGGGCTCATAACCCAAAGGTCGGGAGTTCGATCCTCCCCTTCGCAACAAGATCCGCCCCCGGGCGGATTTTTTCTTCCAATGCCACCCTCATGCGATCCGGATTCATCAACCTCTTTGGCAGACCCAATGCGGGGAAAAGTACCCTGCTGAATTTTCTTTTGGGGGAGAAACTCGCCATTGTTTCGCCCAAGGTGCAAACCACCCGCCACCGCATCAAAGGCATTCTTACCACCGATGCCTATCAAATGGTGTTCTCCGATACGCCCGGCATCATCGATCCCAAGTATCCACTCCATCAACGCATGATGGACGCGGTGCGGACAGCGCTTGAGGATGCCGATCTGGCCCTACTGTTGGTGGATGTATCATCCGATTTAGCCGAATCGGATCAAATCTTTTCCCAATTGAAACTGAACGCACCAGCTTGGGTACTCGTGACGAAATCAGACAAAGTAGGGTCCCCCGAAGTTGAAAAAGCCGTGCAGTTCTTCGCGGGAAAGCCCTATGCCAAAAGCGTATTTTCCATCTCCTCCCAGCGCGAAGCTGATAGGTCACGCTTGCTGCAGGCCCTCGCGGAAGCACTTCCGGAAGGCCCCCTCTATTTCCCGGCCGATGAGATCAGTGACGCCCAAACTCGTTTCTTTGCATCGGAACTGATCCGAGAAAAGATATTTGAACTCACCAGCGAAGAGATCCCTTACCACACCACCGTGGTGGTCCGGGAGTTTCAGGAAAAAACCACGCTCACCAAGATCGTGGCCGATATCGTCGTACACCGAGAAAGCCAGAAGGCAATTCTTTTGGGCGAAAAAGGAGCCATGATCAAAAAATTAGGTACGGCGGCACGAGAATCGATTGAGCAGTTTATCGGGAGGAAAGTTTTTTTGGAGCTGTTCGTGAAGGTCAGGCCTAAGTGGAGGGAGAGTGAGTTGTTTTTGGATGAGTACGGGTACTAACCAGTTTGAGAAGTTTAGATAGTTTGGGTAGTTTGAATAATTAAGTCATGTCGTATACAGTTGCAATTGTGGGAAGGCCAAATGTGGGGAAGAGTACGCTGTTCAACCGGTTGTTGGAACAGCGCAAGGCCATTGTGGATGACGTGAGTGGGGTAACCCGCGACCGGCAATACGGCGTGGCCGATTGGAACGGGAAATCCTTCAACGTAATCGATACCGGCGGATTCGTGCACGGCAGCGAGGATGTTTTTGAAAAAGAGATCGCCAAGCAAGTACTCATCGCGGTAGAAGAATCCCATGCCATTCTCTTTGTGGTAGATGCCACAACCGGACTCACCGAACTGGATGATGCCATGGCCCGGGTTCTGCGCAAGAGTCCCAAACCCGTCTTCCTGACAGTCAATAAAGTAGACGACAACCAACGCCTGCTCGAGGCCTCGGAGTTTTACAGCCTCGGTTTCGATAAGATCTTTTTCATCGCTTCCGCCAGCGGAAGCGGAACCGGCGAGTTATTGGACGCCGTGGCCGAGGGGATCCCCGCTACGAACGAAGAAGAAATAAAAGCCGAATCTGAATTGCCGCGATTTGCAATCATCGGGCAACCCAATACCGGTAAATCCTCTTTGCTCAATGCCCTGATTGGACAAGAACGCACCATCGTCAGCAACGTGGCCGGAACTACCCGCGATACCATCCATACCCATTACAAGCTTTTTCAAAAAGAATTCATTCTGATCGATACGGCCGGTATCCGACGCAAATCCAAAGTGCATGAGGACTTGGAGTTCTATTCCGTCATCCGCGCCATAAAAGCGGTAGATGAGGCAGATGTGTGTTTGTTGATGTTGGATGCGGAAAAAGGATTGGCGGCACAGGACCTCAATATTTTTAGTCTCGTCGCCCGAAAAGGAAAAGGGCTCGTGGTACTGGTGAACAAATGGGACCTGGTTGAAAAAGAAACGCAAACGGCCGCCATCTATGAAAAAGAATTAAAAAAGCGATTGACACCCTTTAGTGATGTACCGATCTTGTTTATTTCTGCGCTGGAAAAGACCCGAATTTTCAAAGCGGTTGAAATAGCGTTGGATGTGTATGAGAACCGCAAAAGACGGGTGCCCACCGCCGCCTTGAACGAGGTGATGCTACAAGCCATTCAATCTTATCACCCGCCCGTCGTGCGAGGTCATCCGATCAAAATAAAATTTGTGACGCAACTGCCCACCGTGGTTCCCTCCTTTGCCTTTTTCTGCAATTTTCCCGACGATGTCAAATTGCCGTATAAAAATTATTTAGAAAATCAATTACGTCAGCAATTTGATTTTTCGGGTGTTCCACTGCGCTTATTTTTCCGCAAAAAGTAGCCTTGAAGGCCGGACAGATAAATTAGTTTTTTTCCTATCTTGGCTCAAATTCTTGCTTATGTGTGGCATTGTGGGCTACACCGGTTCGCGTATGGCGTACCCGGTCGTGGTGAAGGGACTCAAACGATTGGAGTACCGCGGATACGATAGCGCCGGGGTTGCTATTCAGGGGGAATCGGGCCCCATCCGCGTCTATAAGAAACAAGGAAAAGTAGCAGATCTGGAAGAGTCCGTTCTGGGACAAGATCTTCAAGGAGGAACCGCTATTGGTCACACCCGCTGGGCAACACACGGTGCTCCCAGCGACCGCAACGCACATCCCCACCGTTCTGCCAGCGGAAAACTGGCCATGATCCACAACGGAATTATTGAAAACTATCATCAACTCAAACAGGAGCTGGTCTCCAAGGGCTATGCGTTCCACAGCGATACGGATACGGAAGTGCTGTTATATTTCATTGAGGAAATTCAACGAAATAATCATTGCTCGCTCGAGGAGGCACTTTGCGTTGCACTCAAGCGAGTCTCCGGCGCATATGTGGTACTTCTGCTAAACGACGAAGAACCCGGAACCATCATCGCTGCCCGAAAAGGAAGTCCGCTGGTAATTGGTGTTGGCCAACACGAGCATTTTCTTGGCTCCGATGCCTCTCCGATGTTGGAATACACCAAACAAGTGGTGTACGTGAACGATTATGAACTCGCCATCGTTCGTCCCGATGAACTGATCTTAAAGAATCTGGGCAACGAGATCCTCACGCCTTATGTACAACAACTCGACCTGGAGCTGGCGGCCATCGAGAAAGGCGGATTCGATCATTTTATGTTGAAAGAGATATTCGAGCAACCGCAAACCATTTATGATTCGTTGCGTGGACGGATGGATGTGGTTACGGTGAGTATTACGCTGAGCGGAATGGAATCGTGCAAAGCGGAATTGATCGCCGCCAACCGGATCGTGATCGTAGCCTGTGGCACCAGTTGGCATGCCGGGTTGGTTGCCGAGTATATTTTTGAGGAACTCGCGCGCATCAATGTGGAGGTTGAATATGCCTCTGAGTTTCGCTACCGGAATCCCGTTATTCATCCAGGCGATGTGATCATTGCCATCTCGCAAAGCGGAGAGACCGCCGATACGTTGGTGGCGATTGAACGCGCCAAGCAGCAAGGGGCAATTATTCTTGGGGTAGTGAATGTGGTCGGATCTTCCATTGCCCGGATCAGCCACGCGGGGTGTTATACCCATGCCGGTCCGGAGATCGGCGTGGCTTCTACCAAGGCTTTTACGGCACAATTGGCTGTATTGAGTTTGATGGCCATCCAACTTGGCTATTGGCGGGAAACCATTAGCACCGAGCGCAAGAAGCAATTGTTGGAAGAGTTGTACTTGATCCCGGAAAAGGCGCAATCCATCTTGTCACAATCGGAATCGATCCGCAACCTTGCTAGTCGGTATGAATCGGCTCGTGATTTTTTGTATTTGGGACGCGGGTACAATTTTCCTGTCGCACTGGAAGGTGCTCTTAAACTCAAGGAGATTTCTTATATCCATGCGGAGGGGTATCCGGCAGCCGAGATGAAGCACGGGCCCATTGCGTTGGTCGATGACCAATTACCGGTTGTATTTGTTGCCACCCGTGATGCCTATCAAGAAAAAGTAGTGAGCAACATGCAGGAGATCAAGGCCCGCAAGGGTCGTGTTGTTTCCGTGATTACGGAGGGGGATGAATGGGCACGCAGTTTATCGGAGGCCTCGATCGAGATACCGGCTTGCGACGAAGTGATTGCTCCGCTGCTCAGTGTGATCCCCTTGCAATTGCTGGCTTATTACATCGGAGTAGCTAAAGGATTGGATGTGGATAAGCCTCGTAATTTGGCAAAATCCGTCACCGTAGAATAAGTACCATGAACATCATCAAACGCAGTTCGATTGGCTCGTTGGGATTTGGGTTTGTGGATCCCAAATACCTCCCCAAAGGGAAAGACGAATATTATCTTAGAAACCGGCAGCTTCGAAAAACGCATGGGTATCGGACGCTGACCAAACAAGAGATCCGGGTGCTGGAGAAAAACGATAACAGTGCGGATGATTGGAAAAATATAAAGGTGATGGATCCGTTCGAGGTGGGACTGATCAAGCGGTGTAGTTTTTTTGGTCTGATCCGAATCGGAAAGTTGGAGCCGGTCTACCACGAATTCAATAACCTGCGCCTGCCGGCAGGGCTATATCACAGCACCATCATCAGTTGTGATTTTGGCGACAATGTGGTAGTGGACAATGTTCGGTTCATGAGTCACTACATCATCGGGAACGAGGCCATGCTGGTGAACATACACGAGATCGCCACAACCGATCATGCCAAATTTGGCAATGGGGTCGTAAAAGTGGGGGAGTCCGAAACTGTTCGGATCTGGATGGAGGTGGCCAACGAAAACACCGGTCGCGCCGTGCTTCCGTTTAAGGGCATGGAATCGGGGGATGTATGGATCTGGTCTAAATACCGCGACGATGAGGTGTTGATGAACAAACTTCGTCAGTTTACCGACGATCTGTTCGATGTTCGTCGCGGTTACTACGGCAAGGTGGGAGAGCGAAGCGTCATAAAGAACTGTCACATCATCAAAGACGTCTGGGTGGGCAGCGATGCCTACATCAAAGGCGCCAATAAATTGAAGAACCTCACCATTGATTCTTCCGCGCATGCTTCGGTGCAGATTGGAGAGGGCACCGAGATGGTGAACGGAATCGTGGGTCCGGGTTGCCGGGCGTTCTATGGCGTGAAGGCCGTACGATTTATCATGGGCGCGTATTCCCAACTCAAATACGGCGCGCGTCTCATCAACTCCTATTTAGGTGAGAATTCCACGATCTCCTGTTGCGAGGTGTTGAACTCACTGATCTATCCGGGGCATGAGCAACATCACAACAATTCCTTTCTCTGTGCATCGGTGCTGCTGGGGCAAAGTAATTTGGCCGCCGGGGCCACGATCGGGTCTAATCACAATTCGCGTTCAGCCGACGGCGAGTTGGTTGCCGGAAGAGGATTTTGGCCGGGACTTTGCGTGAGCTTGAAGCACAATTCGAGATTTGCCTCTTATACTTTATTGGCAAAGGGAGATTATTCTGCCGAGCTGGATGTTGATATTCCGTTTGCATTGGTATCGAATGATTATTCCAGGGATCGGCTTACGCTGATGCCGGGGTATTGGTTTTTCCATAATCTCTATGCGCTTTCCCGAAACGTCCATAAGTACAAACAGCGCGATCAGCGCACGGATACTCGACGGCTTATTGAATATGATTTTCTGGCACCCGATACGGTCAATGAAATGTTGCATGCGCTACATCGGATCGAGGAGGCGGTGGGGATGGCCTATCGAAACGCCTATCCCAACAAGAAAAAGGGATTGGATCCTTCCACGCTTGGTCGTGAATTGTTAAGCAATGACCCCAAAGCGGTCAGCCAATTATCGGTTATCCTTTCCGGGGTAGAGAATAGTCCAAGAGCGGTACGACTGCTGAAATCGGAGCAGGCCTATGATTTGTTTCAGCGCCTGATCGTTTATCATGCCGTATCTCAATTGATACAACGTTGGAATGACAAACCGGCCAAAGGATTTCTTTCGTTCCGCGATCGCTTCAAGAAGTCGAGTGGGGGGAAGTGGAAGAACATCGGCGGACAATTAATGCCCGAATGGGCGGTGCAGCAATTGCTTCGCAGAATTCGTCAGGGAACCATTGGCGATTGGCCGGCCATTCATGCGTACTACGACGAGCAGTCGAGGCTTTATCCTCGTCAAAAGGCCGAGCATGCCCTGGCCTCAGCATTGCAGATGAAAGGAATGAAACTATCGGCACTCTCGAAATCGATGTTGCGGACATGGGTCGAGGAGGCGGTAGAAACTCGTGTGTGGATGATGGAGATGATCCGGCAGTCTCGCGCAAAGGATCATCAGCAAGTTTTTCGAAAGATGCTGTACGATACGCAGGAGGAGATGGATAAAGTGGTTGGAAAGTTTTCGGAGAATGCGTTTATCCGGGCACAGGAAAAAGAAGCCGAGCAATTTGTGCATCAAGCTAGGGCATTTACAAAGTGGCTGGGATCAAAGTAAGACACCGCGAAGCAGCCAGTAGGCCGTTCCAAAGTAAATCAGCAATCCCGTTACATCCACCAGCGTGGCGATGAAGGGGGTGGAGGAGGTTGCCGGGTCGGCGCCCAGTCGTTTTAGTAAGAGCGGAAGCATAGATCCCATCAGGGTTCCCCAGAGCACCACACCATTCAGTGCCACGCCAATGGCTAGTCCGACTGCCTGATAATGCTCGCCAAAGAGTTGGAAGAATTCATGTCCTCCAATGACGATAAGATATCCGATCAGTCCCAGGGTAACCCCCATGATCAGTCCGGATTGGATCTCGCGTCGGGCGATCGACCACCAATCTTTTACGGTAATCTCACCGAGTGCCATGGCTTGAATGATGAGGGTGGCAGCCTGAGAGCCGGTGTTTCCTCCGCTGGAGATGATCAGGGGAATGAATGTGGAGAGCACCAGTACGCTTTCCAAGGTTTGTTGAAAACCGGACATCGCAGCGATGGTCATGGTTTCTCCCACAAATAGGATCAGCAGCCAAACGATCCTTTTTTTATATAGTTTCAGCAGGGGAACATCGAGGTAGGGTTCGTCGAGTGCCTCGGTACCTCCCATTTTTTGCATGTCCTCCGTGAATTCTTCCTGGGCAACCCAGAGGATATCATCGATCGTGACGATCCCCAGGAGCTTGTTGCTGCGGCTGATGACCGGCAAGGCAACACGGTTATTCATTTTGAAGATCTCGCTGGCGGTTTCCTGATCGTCCTCGGGGGTGAGGGCAATGAATCGCCCATCGATTAGGTCGGAGATCTTTTTGTTGGGTTCATTGAGGATGATGTCGCGGATGCGGATGTCGTCGATCAGTTCACCTTGTTCGTTGATGACGTAGATGACGTTGATGGTCTCGCTATCCTTTCCATATTTTCGAATGGTCGCGAAGACTTCTTCAACGGTATTTTGTGGGTACACATAAACATAATCGGGGGTCATCAGACGCCCGATCGAATTTTCGGGATAGCCGAGTAGCGAGAGCGTAATCTTCCTTTCTTCGGGCTCCAGGAGTTTGATCAATTCCCGCACCACGTTGCCCGGTAATTCTTCGAAGAAGTCGGTCCGGTCGTCGGCCGGCAGGGCATTGAGCAAATTGGCCGTCAGGTTGGCAGGCAGTTCCCGAATTACCTGTTTTTGAAGACTCAGGTCGAGGATCTTGAATACACTGACGGCCCGGTGCATCGACATGACCGAAATGATCTCGGTGGCCCATTGTGATTCCTCATCGATCCAGGCGGCGATGTCGCTGATGTTCTGATCGTCCAAAAAGGCAGGAAGGGTCACCGGATCGCCTTGCTGGCGAACCTGGAGGAACGCTTCCCGAAGATTTTGTTGGAGGATTTCAGCCGACATGGCGCGAAATTACGAAAACCTTTTGCTGGGTGAGTGTCAATTTTCGTTCGTTAGAATGGTAGATTTGGACATGATTCTTCCCCTGTTATACCTGGCGCCTTCCCCCGGAAGAGGAAGGGGCGTATTCACCCAAGAGGCGATAGCCATAAACACGATCATAGAGATCGCACCTGTCATTGTTTTGTCGGCTGCTGAGCGTGAGCTGCTCGACAAGACCCGGTTGCATGATTATATTTTTGTCTGGGGAGAAAAAGGCGATCGCTGTGCCATGGCGCTGGGCTATGTGCCCCTCTACAACCATGCATCGCCCAGCAACTGCGAATATGAGATGGAATGGGAGTCGGAGTTGATCCGTATACGGACCATTCGAAACATTGAAGCCGGGGAGGAGTTATTCATCAATTATCAAGGAGATTGGGACAATCAAGCACCGGTCTGGTTTGAGACCAAATAAAAAAGCCCTCCGATTTTGAGGGCTATAGAAATGCGTTGAATTTTTTTAGTAGAACTTGATCTGACCGCGGATCTCCCCAATGCTCGCGAACACCCCACCGGTTCTCAGGGTGATGTAGTAAATACCCGCCAGTAGATTTTCCTCGGTTACCACAAATCCATCTACCAGCAGCGTACCGCGGTAAGAGCCACAGGAAGTGTTGGAAACGGTCGGGCAGCGAACAATGATGGCGGGATTCAAATTTTGTAAGATGGTACTGGAGGGAAATCCAACAGGGGCCGGGCCCATGATGGAGGCACTGCTCACGGGGCCGGTTAAACCAGACCAGTTCAGCGTGTAGGTCAGGATGCGCGTTTCCTTGGAATACCAGATATCCATTGTACCGATTCCGGTTGAGGGCGTTTGCGGAACATTCAGGGCACCGGTCATCGCGATGCCATTTTTTCTGAATTCCGTGATCTTGGTGAATTCGGTATCCCGCTTACATGCCGTTAAGGCGATGGATGCAAACAATACCCAAGCAGCTGGCCGGAGGAATTTCATGAGCAGTTAATTTGGTGTAAAAATAAGGTAGTTTAGGATATCAGGCAATAGGTACGCTGTTTGATCATTTATCCGATATTTTTCGCTGGATCTCCTGCAATTTGAGCAAGGCTTCGACCGGCGTGAGCCGGTTCAGGTCCAGTCCCTCGATCAACTCCCGAATCTCCTGAAAAGTCTGGCTATGAGCATCGAAAATCGATAATTGAAATTGTTCCCGGCCGGGCAGTATTTGCTCTCGTAGGACTTTTTTATTCACTTCCGTTATTCCTCCTAAGTGGCTGTTTTCCAAATTTTTAATGACTTCTATGGCACGCTCTAATATGCTGGAAGGCAATCCGGCCATTCGGGCTACGTGTATGCCAAAACTATGGGTACTGCCACCCGGAGCAAGTTTGCGCAAAAACAGGATCCGGTTACCGGATTCCTGATGGGTGAGGTGGTAGTTTTTGATACGGGGCAGCCTGTGCTCCAATTCATTTAGTTCGTGGTAGTGGGTAGCAAACAGGGTCAGGGGTTTTCCGGGGTGGTCGTGCAGGTATTCGGCGATGCTCCAGGCCAGTGAGATGCCATCGTATGTGGCGGTGCCTCGGCCGATCTCATCTAAAATGATCAGGCTGCGATCTGAAAGGTTATTCAGGATCGAAGCAGTCTCATTCATTTCTACCAGGAAAGTGGATTCACCGCTACTGAGGTTATCGGAGGCGCCAACCCGGGTGAAGATCTTATCAGTTATCGGAATTCGGGCGCTGCGGGCCGGAACAAAACAACCCAGGTGAGCCATCAGGGTGATCAGGGCTGTTTGTCGAAGCAGGGCTGATTTTCCGCTCATGTTGGGACCGGTCAGGATGATCAATTGCTGATCGGTTTTATTTAAGGTGAGGTCGTTGTCGATATACGGAGTGCCAACCGGTAGTACCTGTTCAATTACTGGATGTCTTCCGCCTTCGATCGAAAGCGGGTCGGTCTCGGTCAGAACCGGACGTTGATATCGATTCGTTTTGGATCTTTCGGCGAAGCAACACAGCACATCCAATTCGCCTAGCATCAGGGCAGTTTGTTGCAGGGAGCCGACAAATGGTTGGAGCCGATTCACCAGTTCCTCAAAAATCTTAATCTCGAGCGCCAGTATCTTTTCCTCGGCTCCGAGTATTTTTTCCTCGTACTCTTTTAATTCGGGGGTAACGTATCGTTCGGCGTTGGTTAGGGTTTGTTTTCGAATCCAGTCGGCCGGAACTTTTTCTTTGTGTGCGTGGGTGACTTCCAGGTAATAGCCAAAGACGTTGTTGAAGCCGATCTTCAGAGACGATATTCCGGTGCGCAGGACCTCTTGCTGCTGCAGGCTTGATAAATAGTTTTTCCCATTGCGTGCAATGTTTCGCAAGTCATCAAGTGTTTGGTCTACCCCTTCCCGGATCAGGCCACCTTTGTTGAGGGGGGCAGGTGCATCCTCGGCAATATGGGTATGGATACTTTCTTTCAGTTCCGGACAATCGCTCAGTTTCGCCAACCGGGCCTGCAACCAAACGGGTTTGTTCTGGGGCAGTTGAGCAAGGATCTGGCTGACGGCTTCCAGTCCGAATGAAATTTGTAACAGATCGCGCGGATTTACTTTTCGCATGGCGATCTTTCCCGCCAGCCGTTCGAGGTCGCCGCATTGCGCTAAGAACTGTTGGAGTGACTCCAGCCATTCCGGTTGGTCAATCAGCGCTTGTGTCATGTTCAAGCGGGCTTCGATCGATTGCCTGTCCCTAAGGGGAAACAGGATCCAGCGACGAAGCAAACGGGCTCCCATGGGGGAGCGGGTTTTATCCAATACCGACAAGAGGCTGTGCGGTTGTCCGTTTGCTCCTTCTAGCAGCTCCAGGTTTCGGATGGTGAAACGATCCATCCACAAAAATTCGTTTCGATCGATTCGTTGCAGCTGCCGGATGTGTTGCACATGCGCATGTTCGGTCTCCCGTAAATAATGAAAGATCGCTCCGGCGGCAATTTGCGCATTGGTCATTTCCGCTACTCCAAATCCTTTTAGCGAGTGTGTCTGAAAATGTTTCGTGAGCAATTCGGCAGCGTAGCGTTGTTCAAATACCCATCCATCCAATGGGTAGGTGTAGGTGCTTTCCGGAAGCCAGGAACGTATTTCCTTTTGTTTGTCTTTTGCCAAGATCACTTCAGCGGGGCGAAGGCTTTGCAATAATTTGTCGGCATAGTCGGCACTTCCCTCCGCCAGAAAGAATTCCCCGGTTGAAAGATCGAGAAAAGCCAACCCGATCTGTTCGGTAGGGGCAAGTTGCAACGCCGCTAAAAAATTATTGGATCGATGCTCGAGGAGTTTGTCTTGTATGGCGGTACCGGGACTAACCAAATCTGTCACCCCTCTTTTTACAATTCCCTTGGCCAGCTTAGGATCTTCCAGTTGATCGCACACGGCTACCCGATGTCCGGCTTTAACCAGTTTGTGCAGATAATTATCGAGGGCATGGTGTGGAAATCCTGCCAGCTCGGATTCGGCGGCGGCACCGTTATTGCGTTTGGTTAACGTTATGCCTAAAATACTTGCAGCGGTTACGGCGTCGCGGCCAAAGGTTTCGTAAAAATCTCCGACCCGAAACAGTAAGATGGCATCCGGATGTTTTTGTTTGATCATCCGATGCTGTTGCATCAAGGGGGTATCGCCGCTGCTTTTCGCCATTAGGACAAAAATAATGGGTTCCCGCCTGTGTAACCCGGGGAAACCCGGCATCTAAAGGGGAAAATCATCTATATGCAAATCAAACTCCTAATTCCCCTATTGTTGTCATTGCCTTTTCTGTCAAGCGCGGAAGATACCTTACGGGTTCGTTCGGGGCTTCGAAGTGCCAATGTCTATTTTGGATATGGGGCCGAGTTAACCCATGAAGGCCGGGTGCGCCTGGAAAATGGTTCCCGGCTGATTTTATTGGAAGGGATCAGCACATCGGTTGACCCGAACAGTTTGCAGGTGAATTTACCAGAGGGGATTGCGTTGCTTTCTCAGCAGTTCCGGGTTTATCAGCCGGCTGTGCCTCCTTCCAAATATCAAAAGCAAATTGAGGCACTGCTTGATAGTAACCGGCAACTGACAAAAGATATTGCCCGGTTTCAGAACCTGATCAGCATCGATCAAGAGATCTTGAATAAGACGGGTTTACTGATTGAATCATCGCTCAATGGCAAGTCCGACCGCCCCGTTCTGGCGGCCGACATCCTTCGGATGCTGGAGGTGTACACGGCTCGGATTGAAAAAGCCAAATTGTCGATCTTTCAACATCAAACGGCGGTTGAAAAGATCCAGCAATCCATTCAGGAGAATCTGAAGAAGATTCAGCAGTGGTCGCTGCAACAGGCAGTTCCCTTGGAGCCCCAAGGTCAACTTCTTCTGCAAGTCGTTTCTGAGCGTACGGATGATTTTTCGATCCAGGTTTCGTATTACACCCCGCAAGCGGGGTGGACAGCCAATTACGACCTACGGGTAAATTCGAAAGAAAACAAGATGAAGCTTGTGTACAAAGCGTCTTTGACACAAACTACCGGCATTCCGTGGAAGCAGGTGAAACTAACCCTGAGTACCGGCACACCCAATTTCGGGGTAGAGGCTCCCATCCTTGCGCCTTGGTATTTGCAGCTGTATGTGCCGGCACTGTACAAGGATGCGCAGGCGCGGTCGGTGAATGGAAACAGAAATGTAATTCAATCAATGCAGGGTTCTGGGGTGTTGAGTGACCAGTTGGTGAGGGAGGAAAATGCCGATCAGTATCGATTGGCTCCGGCTCCCTATAGCGTTGATCCCAGTACGTTGGGCAATTATACTACCCTTCAGCAGGGCCAGCTCAATACCAGTTATGAGATATCCATTCCGTACGACGTTCCGAGCGATGGGCAGATTCAGCAGGTTAATATTCAGGAGCGGTTGGTGGATGCCGGGCTCAAAAACTACTCCGTTCCCAAGCTGGATCAAGAGGCTTATTTAATGGCCGAGCTGGCGAATTGGCAAAATCTCGATCTTATACCGGGTTTTGCGAATATCATCATGGATAATACCTACATCGGAAAAACACAGATCGATCCCCAAAACACAGCGGATACCCTGAATTTGTCATTGGGACGCGACAAGCGAATTGTTGTGAAACGTACGCAAGTCAGAGAATCCGCACCCTCCAAATCCGGCGGCGGTATGCAGAAGCAACTATTCACGTACGAGATCACCGTGAAGAATAATAAAGTAACTCCCGTTCAGATGCTGCTAAAGGACCAGCACCCACTCAGTGCTGTCAAGGAGATTGAAGTGTCTTTGGAAGAATCGGGCGACGCAGAGGTAAATCCGGAAACCGGGGTGTTGACTTGGAAAGTAGATCTCAAACCCGGTGAGAGCAAATCTTACCGATTTGTTTACAGTGTGAAGCATCCGCGCGACAAGCGGATCGTGAATCTCTGATCTGGTTTTTTTCTGTAGGCAGGTCCCTTTCTTTTATGGAAGCGGACCTGCTTACCTTTGCGCCATGCGAAAGCTATCAATGGAGGAGTTAGAACGAAAATCTACCGCAGAGGCTCGCCGTGCCGAGAAATTTCCGATCGTTCTTATTCTGGAAAATATTCGAAGTGCCTACAACGTTGGGAGTGCCTTTCGCACAGCCGATGCTTTTCAAGTGGAAGCTATTTATTTGACGGGTTACACGGCTTTTCCGCCCCACAAGGAGATCCGAAAAACCGCGCTGGGGGCGGAGGATTCCGTGGTTTGGCGGCATTTTCCCGATGCCGGCACAGCCATTGAGCGGGCTCGGTCGGCCGGGTACAAAATTCTAGCCGTAGAACAGACTACCGAGAGTCAGGCATTGCAGTCGCTGCATCCGACACCGGAGCAAAAGATTGCGCTGGTTTTTGGCAATGAAGTAACGGGGATTGAATCAGAAACGCTTTTGTTAGCTGACGCCTGTCTGGAGATCCCACAAGGAGGGATGAAGCATTCCCTGAATGTAGCCACGGCACTCGGGATCGCGGTGTGGGAATGCGTGCGTAGTTATATCAAGGAGAAACCGATTCTGAAATAATACCATGAATGCCCTGAAACGATATCTAAGTCTGATCAAATTCTCGCATACCATTTTTGCAATGCCGTTTGCATTGGTGGGATTTGGTTTGGGAGTTGTCGATCAGGCCATGCTGTCGTCGGCGCTTTCAACGGAACAGTGGTGGTGGAAAGCAGTGTTCGTTTTGGGTTGCATGGTTTTTGCCCGTAGTGCAGCCATGGCATTCAATCGGTATTTGGACCGAACATTTGATGCGTTAAATCCCCGTACGGCGATGCGGGAAATTCCGGCCGGGATCATTTCACCGAAAAAAGCCTTGCGGTTCACAATTCTTAGTGCCGCATTGTTTGTGGGTTGTGCCTATTGTATCAACGCACCCTGTTTTTATTTGTCGCCCGTTGCCTTGCTGATCGTTCTGGGCTATAGTTATACCAAGCGGTTTACGGCGCTTTGTCACCTGATTCTGGGTCTGGGTCTTTCTCTTTCTGTCACCGGTGCGTACCTGGCGGTCACCGGCACATTCGACCTGCTGCCCATTCTTTTTTCGCTTGCCGTGTTGACGTGGGTATCGGGCTTTGATATTATTTACGCCCTGCAGGATGAATCGTTCGATCGCTCGCATCGGCTTCGTTCCATCCCGGCCTGGCTGGGTGGAAAGCGGGCCTTACGTGTTTCTTCCGCGCTCCATTTCCTTACCATATCTGCGCTGTTTTTTGCCGGGATCTGGGGCGATTATGGCATCTGGTATTGGACAGGAACGCTTGTTTTTTCTTTGTTACTGATCTATCAGCATGCGTTGGTAACGGCAGAAGATTTGTCGCGGATCAATCTGGCTTTCATGACCACCAATGGGGTAGGCTCAGTGGTCTTCTCCTGTTTTGTAATAATCGAATTGATCTTTTCAAGCTAACTATGGGACGTATTCTGGCCATTGATTACGGGTTGAAGCGCACCGGGCTGGCGGTTACCGATCCTTTACGCATCATTGCCACGGGGTTAACAACCGTGCCTACGCGGGAGCTTATGAATTATTTACAGAACTATGTAAAACGGGAGCCGGTTGATCTTTTATTGATCGGCTGGCCTACAAATTGGGAAGATACACCCACGGATGCAACGTCGGGCGTGGAAAAATGCATCAAGAAACTTGAAAAATCGTTTCCGAATATTCCGGTCGAGAAATCCGATGAGCGGTTTACCTCCAGGATGGCACAGGCGGCCATGTTGGAAATGGGTTTGAAGAAAAAGGATCGGCGCAACAAGGCGTTGGTGGATGAGATCGCGGCCACCATCTTGTTGCAGGAATACCTTCAGCGAAACGGCTGAGCAAAGCCGAAGGATTCGGTAACTTTACCAAAATTATTTTAGTTGATCCTACCTATTGTTGCATATGGCCATCCGGTATTGCGCGCGGCTACCCGGGAACTGCAGCCGGGTTATCCCGGATTGGAAGCGCTGATCACGAACATGTGGGAAACCATGTATCAGAAAGGGATTGGCTTGGGTCTGGCTGCGCCGCAGGTAAATCACGCACTTCGCTTGTTGGTGTTGGATACGCAACAGATCATCGCCCGAATGAGCGAGGAGGAAAGGAAGGAGTCGGGTTGGGAAAACGATCCGGGATTAAAAGCGGTGGTTATCAATCCGCGAATTCTTTCGGTCAGTGAGGAAGATTCGGTGGACGAGGAAGGTTGTTTGAGCCTTCCGCGTGTTCGGGTAGAAGTTACTCGTCCCCTTGAAATTCGAATTGCATACCAAGACGAACAATTTCAATCGTTCGAAACTACGTTTGTGGGTTTGACGGCCCGCGCGTTGTTGCACGAGATCGATCATTTGGAAGGCAAATTGATCGTTGATTATTTGTCTCCGTTGAAGAAAAAATTGATGCAACGAAAACTGCAAGACATCATGAAGGGTAAGGTCGATGCCGAATATCGAATGATGTTTGCCGACCGCATCTAGGTTCCAATGCTTTGGGTGTATTGCCGCCACTTATCGATCACCTCTTGTAGATCCGCGGGCAGTTCGGTGTCAAAGCCCATTTCTTCTTGCGTAACGGGATGTTTGAACCCAAGTGTTTTGGCATGAAGTGCCTGGCGGGGACAGATGGCAAAGCAATTCTCCACGAACTGTTTGTAACGGGGGAAGATGGTTCCTTTGGCGATGCGATCGCCGCCGTAAAATTCATCGTTGAATAAGGGATGACCGATGTGTTTCATGTGCACACGGATCTGATGCGTGCGTCCGGTCTCCAGCATGCATTCCACCAACGTTACGTAGCGAAACCGCTCCAGCACCCGGTAGTGGGTGATGGCTTCTTTACCATGATCTCCTTCCGGGTAGGCTTCGAATAATTTCCGGAAGCGTTGGTGTCTGCCGACGTGGGCACGGATGGTGCCGGAATCGGCTTCTACATCTCCCCAGACCAGTGCCTGGTAGCGGCGGCGCACGGTGTGATCAAAAAATTGTTTGGCCAGCCCGCGCATCGCCACATCGGTTTTTGCCAACACCAACAGTCCACTGGTGTTTTTATCGATCCGGTGTACCAATCCAAAGCGGGGGAGTGTATCCTCGGTGAGCTGGGGGTTTTGTTTTTTTAGGTAATAAGCGACGTGGTTGAGCAGGGTACCATGGTAGTTGCCACTGCCGGGGTGCACGACTTGACCGGGCGCTTTGTACAGCAACATCAGGTCGTTGTCCTCGTAGCGTATGTCAAGTGGACCTTCTTCGGGCTGCACATCGGTTTCCTCGGGGTGCAGGTCGGAGTAGATCAGGATCTGGTCGCCTGGTTTGATCTTATAATTTGGTTTTACAGGTTGACCATTGACGGTCACCATCTCCAGGTGCATGGCCTGTTGCAATTTGTTGCGGGTGGCCCGCTCGATGCGTTGGCTCAGGAATTTATCGATTCGGATGGGTTCTTGGCCGCGGTCGACCGTTAGCTGAAACCGTTCATAAAGGGCATCCCCGGTATCGATCGGTTCTTCTGCTTCGTTGGGTTCCGGGTTTGGCCATTGATCGGACATGGCGCAAAGGTAGCATGGGATTGTTCGTAGTTTTGCATCTTCATGAAACAGGTTGTTTCTTTTGAGGATTTGGGGCAGCGGCCTTATGCGGAGGTATGGGATTATCAGGAATCCCTGTTACAGGCCAATGTGGCGTTGAAACAGCAGGGACGGGGAGCAGAAACCCGTCATCGTTTATTGTTTGTCGTCCACCCTCCCGTATATACACTCGGCAAAAGTGGCGATCCACAGCATGTCTTGATCAGTGCCGAGGAGCGTTCGGCGCGTTCGATCGAGTTTTTTCACACCAATCGGGGGGGTGACATCACCTATCATGGTCCGGGTCAGTGGGTGGTTTACCCCATATTGGATTTGGAGAAGTTTGAACGGGACATTGGTAAATATCTTCGGAGTCTGGAGGAAGTGATCATTCGATTGCTGGCGGATTATGGGCTGAAGGGCGCGCGTTCGGTGGGGGAGACCGGCGTTTGGTTGGATCCGGCCGATCCAGTCAGGGCCCGCAAGATCTGTGCGATCGGGGTGCGGTGCAGTCGGTGGATCAGTATGCATGGACTGGCCCTGAATGTGAACACGGAGCTAAGTTATTTTCAGCACATCGTTCCCTGTGGCATACCCGATAAGCAGGTGACTTCGTTGGAGAAAGAGTTGGGAATACGGCTTCCGATGGAGGAGGTGAGGGAAAAGCTCCTGTTTCATTTTGCACAGGAATTTCATTGGTCGTACCATTAAAACTCCAGCGGCAGATAAAATCGGTTCGTCTCGATTTTCACTCCCTTGTGCCAAATTTCAAAATTGTACCATCCGGCGCGGGTGAAATTTGTTTTGTCAATTCGAAAGGTTCGGATGGGCGGATCGGTTAGCACAAACAGCTTCTCTCCATTTTCTTCGAAAAAACGTATTTGCACCTGTGTCAGTACCCATTCGGCCGGAAGTTTGATGAATGGATACCCATCCGGGAGCGTGCTGAGATAAGGAGAAGGAGCGCGTTTAACGGGTTCAGGAACGGGTTCAGGAACGGGTTCTTGTTTTTTATTCTCCTTTTTTTCTGCTGGAAACTTTTCCTTTAGTACAGGGACTTTGTTATCGCTGCTATCCTTTTTTACCCGGTTGGCTGGCGGCGTTGTTTTGACGGATACATTTTTTACCGTATCCGGCTCCGCCTTGCTTTTTGACAACTCTGCTTTTGTTTTAGTGGACAGTGGGGGTGAAGGCGTATTCTGTACAGCGGGTGACTTTTCCCCGGGTAATTTGGAAGCGGTGAAAATATATTTTCCGCGCGGATAGAGCAGGTAGATCCGATAGAACATTTTGCTTGCCTTGGGACGTCCGATCACCGAGCCGTTTTGTTCCAGTTGTGGGCTCAGCACGGTGATGATGGTTTTAAAACCGGTGAGGGAGTCGGCCGACTGTTGAATGGACAATTGACGAAGGGTTGTATCCGGATTTTTCCAGTGAATCCGTACTTTATCTGTGTTCAATTTTTCCAAGGAAAAATTAGGAAGGGTTTCCTGGGCAGCAACAGGGTTAACAATCAGGATCATCCCTCCTGCGAGCAATATGTTCGTTAGACGGACCATATTTATTTCGTAAAGATACAGGGACGGCCATGCAGGCAATACTTTTTTAACATCGGTACGTTATTTGTTTACCTTCGCGTTTTATTGAATATGAAGCTCACACTAGTGATCCTTGCAGCCGGTATGGCGTCTCGATATGGGAGTATGAAGCAGGTAGAGTCTTTTGGTCCGGGTGGCGAGACCATCATGGACTATTCCATCTACGATGCCATTCGAGCAGGATTCGGAAAAATCGTTTTCATCATTCGGGAGCAGCATCAAGAAACGTTTCGTAGCTTGTTTGCTCCACGTCTGGCGGGGAAGGTGGCGGTTGAATATGTGAATCAGGAGCTCTTTATGCATACGGAGGGGTATCCTTTTTTATCAAGCCGAAACAAGCCCTGGGGAACGGCTCATGCAGTTCTCTGTGCAGGGGATGTGGTCCGGGAGCCGTTTGCGGTGATCAATGCAGATGATTTTTATGGCCGACATGCCTTTGAGGTGGCAGCCTCTTTTTTGAAGGAGGCTTGTCGCCCCAATCGATTTGCCATCGTCGGTTATCCGCTGTCCGGGACCCTGTCTGCGCATGGTTCCGTCAACCGGGGCGTTTGCTCCATCGATTCTTTCGGAAAATTGGTTTCTGTAACGGAGCGGATAAACATTGCTTCTCGGGATGGAAAGATTCTGGTTGAAGATGGGCTGTTGCCCAAGGAGTTGTTGCCCGACACCCGCGTGTCCATGAATTTCTGGTGTTTTGATCCGGCTTATTTCCCCTTGGCGCAGGAGTTATTCTCCGTATTTTTACAGACGCAGGGTCAGCTGGAAAAATCGGAGTTTTTTATTCCCCTAGTGGCGGATTCATTTATACAGAAGCATGGTGAGATCGAAGTCATACCCACCGAGGCACATTGGTTCGGGGTTACTTATAAGGAGGACGCACCCGCAGTACAATCCAGTTTGAATGCTTTGATCCAACAGGGAGAATACCCTGAGAGACTTTGGTCAACGCAGGGTTAGTTTACTTTGACCAAATAAACAAACTCCTGAATTTTTTTGACTTGTTGCGTGCGGTCCAAACCGCCCAGACGGGATAGAATGGGTGGACTAATGCGTTCGTTTCCACTTGTTTTTTTGAATTCTTGTAAACACGCCAGTATTTCTTGGCTGCGAATCGCAAAAACAGATCCCTGTTGGTCTGATTGGCGACCGTTCAATATACCAATCACTTCGCCGTTTCGGTTGAGCACAGGACTTCCGCTATTGCCCTGGTGGGCCGCAATTTCCATCTGATAGCTCAGGGTATCGCCCTGGTAGCCGGTACGGGCACTGAGGTACCCTTGCCCATACACAACCTCATCTCTGGGATAGCCAAGCGTAAATAATGGCTCACCCAATGCAGCATTCTTTCGCGAGAGTCCGTAGGGGAGCGTAACAGCAATGGGATAATTTTTATCGATGACGCGTAAAAGGGCTAGGTCTCGTTTGGTGTCAATGTACGCCACCTCAGCCACATACTCATTATTCCCTTGCTGAATGGCAATTTGCTTGGCATTTTCAACCACATGTCGGTTGGTTACCACCAAGCCGGTAGCATCCACCAAAAATCCGGTTCCCCCTTTTGTGTAGGCGATGCTGGAGACAGGAGGAGTATTTTTTTTGATTGCATCGATTTCGTTGCCTTGCTCCTTCGTGCGCGTGGCCAACCAATTGTACTTGCGGTTTAACTCTTCAAACTGACTTCCTTCACCCCTGGTTGAAAATAAGGTGATGAGTGCCGAAAGCGCCAGTGTTGTGATACCGGCTATCGAGGCGGCAATAGCGCCCGTGCGCTTGTACCGGTTCCAGAGGTAAACGATCTTGGCCTTTCCGATCAAGCGGGTGGCTTCGATTTTCCCCGCTTCGGCAAGATCGGTGTGAATGTTGTGTAGGGTGTGCTTGAATTTTTTCCATTCTCCAAAACGGTTGATTTTCTGGAGGAAGAGGGTATGTTCCACTACCAGTTGATCTACCGATGCATGGGTTTTTCGATAGTTTTCAAAATGGGCCCGCTCATCTGGATTCATTTCTCCCTTGATGTATCGTTCTACGGTCTCCAATATATTAAGGTCACTCATTTCGGGTTCATTCAAGATTAAAAAATAATTTTTTCAGTCGTATCAAGCACTTGTATTTCTGATTTTTAGCGTTGTCGGCGTTCGTATATCCAAACTCAGCCGCGATGGTCGACATTTTTTGTCGGTGTAGGTAATACGCCTCCAGCAGACTTTTGCACGGTTCTCCCAACTGCTGTATGGCCTTCTCCATACGAACATACTCGGCTTCCTCCTGCTCATGCCTGTCCAAATCCGGCTCCACAGAAACGGGATCGGCCACGTCGCCCCAGTCCGATACCATTCTTTTTTGCTGCTGCAATTTCTTCAGCCAAAGCCTCCGGCTAACCGAGTAGAGGTACGTGCGAATTTGACAGTTTAGCTCAAAATCGCCTTGCCTTACCTTTTCGTAAAGAACGATCAGGGCTTCCTGAAAAATGTCCCGAGCATCGTCTACCGAACCTTGATTATTGATAATCAATGACTGTATGCTATTATAGCTTCCCTGATAGATGGCTTCAATAGACTTACGGTCGTTCGTAGCAAGCCCGTGGAGAAGTTGATTTTCATCCATGTATGGCTTCGGTCACCCTACCTTTTAATACGGGCGGGTAAAAATAGTAACCTTACCCGGCTCAAAAAAAATCACGGGTATTAGGTTACCTTTTCCTGTTTTCAGTATATATTCGCGAAATATTTCACAAAAACCCAAAAAATCAACACATGAAAAAGTTTTTTGCGATCGCTTTTCTTGCTGCTTTCACTGTAGCTTGTGAGCCTAAATCTGGTGATGCTACCACAACAACTGAGGACACTACCAAGAAAGAAGCTGCTGCTGACACAACTAAGAAAGAAGCTGCTGCTGACACAACTAAGAAAGAAGCTGCTGCTGACACAACTAAGAAGCCCTAATTCACTACAGGGTTTTTTAAAATCATTGGCCGTTCAACTTGAACGGCCTTTTTTTATTTATTGGTAAGGCCGGCCTTAACGGCTTCCATATTTTGAACACATTTGAATCGCTTGGGCTAGATCCCACTTTAGTTGCTACTGTCGCCGGATTGGGGTTTGTACAACCCACTGAAATACAGGAGAAGGCCATCCCGGTGCTCTTGCAGGGAACCCGTGATTTTATTGGACTGGCGCAGACGGGTACGGGCAAGACGGCCGCATTTGGGTTACCCCTTTTGCAGTGGGTGGAGGCAAGTGCCCGAATTCCACAGGCTCTGATCATCTGCCCGACGCGGGAGCTTTGTCTGCAGATCACACAGGATATGAACCGGTATCGCCCAAAGGGTAAGGGCAATCTGATTTTGGCAGTGTATGGCGGATCGCCCATAACCGGACAGATCAAGGATCTTCGAAAAGGGGTTTCGGTGGTGGTGGCCACACCGGGTCGATTGATCGACCTGATCGAACGCAAGGCCATTGATCTGGAAGAAATAAAATGGGTAGTGTTAGACGAGGCTGATGAAATGCTCAACATGGGCTTTCAGGAGGATATTGAGTTCATTCTAAAAAATACGCCCAATCGAAACAGTCTCTGGCTCTTCAGTGCTACCATGCCATCGGAGATCCGGAAAGTAACTAAGCGTTACATGCAAACACCCGTGGAGGTCACGGTTGGGACGGCCAATTCCAGTAACATAAATATTGACCACCAGTACTACGCTTGTTTGCATCACGATCGGTATGAAGTCCTTAAACGCATCATTGATTTCAATCCCGGTATGTATGGTATCATTTTTGCTCGGACCAAAATTGAGACGCAGGAGATCGCAGAAAAATTAACCCGAGAGGGATACGACATTGACGCCATTCATGGTGACTTGACCCAGGTGCAGCGCGATAAGGTCATGGCCGCGTTCCGTTCCAAGCACCTGCGCTTATTGGTAGCTACCGACGTGGCTGCCCGGGGCATCGATGTAAAAGGGATCACGCATGTAATTAATTACGAGTTGCCAGACGATGCGGAAGTCTATACCCATAGAAGTGGACGAACCGGCCGTGCCGGACACAGCGGGATCTCGGCCAGCCTTGTCACCCCCAAAGAAATGTATCGACTCAAGCAGATCGAACGGTTGCTGCAAACCAAATTTCACCCCCTGGATATTCCCAGCGGAAAAGATGTTTGCCGAAAACAATTCTTTCATTTCACGGATAAGTTGTTAAGCACCGACATTCAACACGGCGATTACGAGACGTACTTGCCCTTGCTTCAGGAGAAATTCGCAGCTATATCAAAAGAAGAGATCTTGCAGCGGGTTGCCTCGATGGAATTCGATCGGTTCCTTCAATATTATGCAAATGCGGCCGACTTGAATTTGCGCGGAGGTAAGAAAGAGGGCCGTAAGAAAGGTTCGGAGGGCAAGCCCTCGGCACCTGGACAATACCGCCGTCTGTTTGTCAACCTCGGCATCAAAGACGGTTTCTATAAAGCCAGTTTCCTGCAATTCATCCTGGACATGAGTGAACTTCCCAAGTCGGTTTTGGGGCGCATCGATATGAAGGACATGAATAGTTGGATCGAGATCGAACCCGATTCCATGAACCAGATGATTCGCGCCCTGGACGGAAAGAAATTTCGAGGCAGAAAGATTCGGATGAACGATGCCGAGATGGGAGGCAAACGATCCCGTTCCTGAACGGCATTTGTTTTTCTATTTTTGTGTATTCATTGATCCATGTCTACCCCCGCCGCCACCGCTAAAAAATGGACAGGTCTTCCCCGTCCGTGGATCATCAGCGGTCCCTGCAGCGCAGAAACCGAATCACAGGTCCTCTCTACCGCAAAAGCACTGGCAGATTCTGGCAACGTGCATTTATTCCGAGCCGGGATCTGGAAGCCCCGCACGAAACCCGGCGGCTTTGAAGGGGTAGGAGTAGAGGGATTGCAATGGCTCAAAACAGCCCGCCAGGAATATGGTCTCCCTTTCACCGTGGAAGTGGCCACAGCAAAACAAGTGGAGGATGCCTTGCAATACGAGGCCGATGTACTGTGGATCGGGGCCCGTACCACGGTCAATCCGTTCAGTGTACAAGCGTTAGCCGATGCCTTGAAAGGAGTCAAGATCCCCGTTCTGATAAAAAATCCCTTGAACCCAGATCTCGAGTTGTGGGCGGGCGCTTTGGAGCGTATTGCCGGAGCCGGCATCGAAAAGATCGGACTGATCCACCGCGGATTTTCCAATTACGGAAACAGCGAATACCGAAATGTTCCGATGTGGCACCTCGCCATTGAGATGAAACTTCGTCACCCTCAACTCCCCATGATCAACGATCCTTCTCACATCTGCGGTCGGCGTGACTTGTTGATGGACGTGATGCAACGAGCCATCGATCTTGATTTTGATGGACTGATGATTGAGTCCCATCCCAATCCCGACCAAGCCTGGAGCGATGCCAACCAGCAGGTAACGCCCGTCCGGTTGATGGAAATGCTTGCTGCCATGCGCTGGCGTACCGAGGATATCAACTCGGATAGCTTTCACACCGCGTTGGAAGCCCTTCGGCAACAGATCAATCAACTCGACAATGAGATGGTCCAGTTGTTGGGCAGACGCATGCAGGTTGCCGAGGAGATCGGTCGCTATAAAAAAGAAAATAACATCACGATCCTTCAAGCCGGACGATGGCAAGAGATCATAGAGCGGGCTTGTGCCCAGGGGGAGCGCGTTGGTCTTAGTCGGGAATTTATCACCCGTTACCTAGAGGCAGTGCATATGGAAAGCATCAACCGTCAAAAAAAGGTCCTCGACAATTAACCCATACTATGCGACCCCTTCTTTTCCCGATCGATGACCAACGTGTTCGGTTCTATCCAGACACGCCGATGGCAACCTTGTCGACCTTATTGCCCGGAAGAAGAATGGTACTGATTACCGATCAACACGTATACCGCTATCATAAAAAAGTTTTTGCACCTTTTGATACGATCGTGCTACGTGCGGGGGAGCAATTCAAAGTACAGGCCACCATCGATGGCTTGATCGATCGGTTGATTCAGCTGGAAGTAGATCGTACGACGGTATTGGTTGGGGTTGGCGGTGGGGTGGTGACCGATCTGGTGGGCTACCTAGCGGCTGTTTATATGAGGGGAATCGACGTTGGTTTTGTGCCTACCACGATTTTGGCCATGGTGGATGCGTCCATTGGAGGTAAAAATGGCGTGGACGTGGGGCAGTATAAAAATTTAGTTGGCTCCATCCGACAACCTCTTTTTGTTTTACATGATTACACCTTTCTGTCCACGTTGCCGAAACGCGAGTGGTCGAACGGTTTTGCCGAGATCATCAAGCATGCCGCCATCGGAGACGCCGCCATGTTTGCGGAACTGAAAAAAAATAATTTGGACGGGTATCGGAACGATTTGGTCAAATTGCGTCGACTCATTGTTCGAAATGTTCGCTTCAAAAATCGAGTAGTGGTGAACGATCCCTTTGAAAAGGCCGGTAGAAAATATTTAAACTTTGGCCACACCCTGGGGCATGCCCTGGAGATGCAGTACGAACTTTCTCATGGAGAAGCGATTTCGCTGGGAATGATGTTTGCCGCGCAGCTCTCCGAAAAAAAACTGCATTTCTCCGAAACGAACGAACTGCGCCAACTGTTGATCGGATATGGGTTGCCGGTGGAAGCCGGATTTTCCGCGCAAAAAGTATTTCGCTCTCTTTCGATGGATAAGAAACGTGTAAAGCGATCCGTTGATTTCATCCTCCTTTTCCGAATCGGCCGGGCGGTGGTTCATCCGATTCCATTGACCGAACTGGCTTCGCGGCTAAAACAATACGTATGAACGTCCGGGTATCTCCCGCCGCCATCTGGGGCGTGATACAGGTTCCTGCCTCCAAAAGTGCCATGCAGCGGGCCTTGGGGGCAGCATTGATCCGTTCAGGTAAAACGCTTCTTCGAAACCCCGGGCATGCGGCCGACGACCTGGCGGCCCTTTCCTGTATTCGGGCACTGGGCGCTTCGGTTCATTGCGAACCGGATGCTTGGACGATCGACAGCCAAGGGATCCATCCCACGGATGCTGTACTGGGTTGCGGGGAGTCGGGTTTAAGCATGCGCATGTTTACAGCGATCGCTGCACTTACAGATCGACCCTTGCGCATCACCGGTTCGGGAAGTTTGAGAAATCGACCCATGCATTTTTTTGAAAAGACATTTCCGGCTCTCGGCGTTCAAATAAAATCAAATCAAGGGCGCTTGCCCCTTGACATCCAAGGGCCGCTTAAGCCCGCAAGCATCCGGGTAGATGGATCGCTCAGCTCGCAATTTCTGACCGGTTTGCTGATGGCTTATGCCGCAGCGGGAGCAGTAGGAGTGGAGATTGAGGTCACCAACTTGAAAAGTCGCCCCTATATCGATCTCACGCTTGACCTGTTAAAAAGATTTGGCCTGCCAGTTCCGGAAAATCGAGGGTATCAATCTTTTTCTTTTACGGACAAATCCGTTATGAGCGTAGGAGAAACAATAGAGTATACAGTGGAGGGCGATTGGAGTGGTGCTGCTTTTTGGTTTGCGGCCGCGGCCATATCCGGACCGGTTGAGTTGTTCGGATTAGATAACGTTAGTGCTCAGGCAGATCGGACAATCCTGGAGGTTGGTCGGGCTGCCGGCCTGGAGGTCATTAACAGGCCCCATTCCATTCAACTTAGAATGGGAACGCCCCGCGCTTTTGAGTTTGATGCAACCGATTGTCCAGACTTGTTTCCCCCACTGGTGGCAATGGCCATGTACCTACCGGGGGTATCGGTCATTCACGGAGCGGATCGTTTACAGCATAAAGAAAGCGACCGGGCTCAGGCATTGAAAATGGAATTTGAAAAGCTTGGCGGATCGGTTGAGATCTCAGAAAATTCCCTGCGGGTGAACGGGGGGCGTGGTTTGAGGGGCGCAACGGTGGATTCGCAGGGCGATCATCGGATTGCCATGGCCCTCGCGGTTGCAGCTCTGGGTTCCACCGGGCCGGTGAATATTCAGGGTGCCGAGGCAGTAGGGAAATCATATCCTGATTTTTGGAGGGACTTGCAAACCGTCGGGGGCTCCCTATCTTTAACCGAATAAATTTTTGATGTGAACAGTTTTGGCAGGTTGTTCCGGATACAAGTAATGGGCGAATCGCACGGTGAATTCGTGGGCGTGGTGATCGATGGTTGTCCCGCTGGCCTTCCCTTATCAGCTGAAGACTTCTCCTCCGATATCGAACGGCGAAAAGGGGGCGTTCAAAAAGGTACTACGCCCCGTCAGGAGTCCGATTTTCCACGTCTTGTCACGGGGTTGTTTCAGGGAAAGACCACCGGCGCACCGGTAACGATCCTTTTTGCCAATGAAAATGTTCGCTCTTCTGATTATGAGAAACAAAGAGCCATTCCTCGTCCGGGTCATGCCGATTTTGTGGCCCATAAAAAATTTGGTGGGCACGAAGATTTTCGTGGCAGCGGCCATTTCAGCGGGCGGCTGACACTTTGTTTGGTAGCGGCCGGGGTAGTGGCCAAAAAATTACTTTACGGTATCCACATACAGGCATCACTCATTGAGGTAGGGGGACTTCCAACGATCGAAGCAGGCATTGACCGGGCCGTTGCAGAGAAAGATAGCGTTGGAGGTATTGTGGAATGTCGGGCTGAGGGATTGCCAGTGGGACTGGGAGAGCCTTTCTTTGACTCGACCGAATCTTTATTGGCGCACCTGGCTTTCTCGATTCCGGCGGTAAAGGGCATTGAATTTGGTTCGGGCTTTGCATCGGCGAAAATGACGGGTAGCACACACAATGATCCGATCGTTGATTCGAATGGCACTACGTCCAGTAACCATGCGGGCGGAATCGTAGGGGGGGTGACCAATGGAAATCCGTTGGTATTTCGTCTTGCGATCAAACCAACCTCTTCCACGCCTCGTGAGCAATCCTCTCTGAATTGGGAAACGGAAGAAACGGAAAATTTTTCTGTGAAAGGACGCCATGACCTATGTATTGCCCTGCGGGTGCCCGTGGTAGCAGAAGCGATCTTGGCAATCGTGCTGGCCGACCTAATGCTGCTGGAACAGCGGATTTCAAGGGTGACGGACTAGCTTCTTTGTTTTTTTAATTTGGCGAACGGGATGTCCAGGATCTCATATCGGATGGAGTCGGGCCAGCTATAATGCCACCATTCTTCCTCGTAGGCTTTGAATCCGTGTTTTTCCATTATGGTTCGCAACAGTGCTCTGTTGTTTAATATATGAACCGGTAAGGCACGGAATTGATGATGGGCGGTGTCGCTGAAATGGTCAAACCCTGTGCCCATGTCCAATTCGGTTCCATCATTTGTTTGGATAAGGGTCAGATCCACTGCAATGCCTCGGTTGTGTCCGCTACCCTTGGCAGGATTGGCCACGTACCGTTCATCTCCAATCAGTTCCCAAAAAGCAACCGTGACCCCATAGGGTCGGTATGCATCCCAGATTTTGATGCCCAGTCCGCTGCTCTGCAACTCCTCCTGCACCCGTTTTAGTGCCAGGGCCGGTTGTTTCCTCAGATACGTTGTTCGGGTTCGCGCGGGGTACATGTTTTGGCGGACAAAGTTATTTTTACTGGCATACCGGAGGTCATATATCAGATTTGGGCAGACGGATTTAAGCTCCACCAGCTGTTGGTCCTCATCCTTTTGTACGGTTTTTTGCAAATCTTGTATGCTTCGGCAAACAGTCAATTGGGCTTGCAGAATGCTTATTCGGGATAGGCAGGGCTGCAGCAGACAGAAAACAAGGAAGGGGAGACGCGGCGGCATTGGGGATATGTTTGGGGTAAAAATAGGTTGCAACCCTATGAAAATTAGACAAATAATTTATTTTCGGATGTAGTTCATACCCGTTATTTTTGCTTAGCTTAAACCAAACTGTCTGTCTATGAAGAAGGTCCTTTACGTGATCGCTCTGTTCTTCATGATTCCTTCTGGAACATCTGCTCAAAACAAGCCATTGTTACCAAAATCGCTCGGGGCGAATTTTTTCTTTAATGATTTCGTTACCCCCCAACGGATCCGAACCACTTCGCTGAATCAGGTTTTGGCCAACAAGCGATTTGCCCGCATGCGGGAAATGACATCCGGATTAGCGATCACCTACATGAAGGGAATTCGCCCACACCTGGATATGTCTGCTAACCTAGGGGCATCCTTTTTGCGTTACCCCATGCCCGGCAGGGAGTTTACAAACAACAGCTTGCTTCTGGAGGCAACCGCTAGCATGCATTTCAAAATGACCACGGAGGCCTATTGGGTGCAGCCCTACTTGATCGCGGGTGTTTCGACGCATAAATATCGTTCGTACTACGGTGCGACCCTGCCCTTGGGCATGGGGTTCAAAATTAATTTTCAAGACGATACGCACCTCTTCGTAAACTCGACCTACCGAGTGCCTGTCACAACCGAGTCCGCAAATTACCATCTTCAGCACAGCATAGGTGTTGTTAGCAACCTGACCAAAAAGAAGAAGCCTGAAATTAAAATGCCTGATTTGCCTGTACTACCCACTGACAGCGACAAAGACGGAATTATTGATGCTGAGGATAAATGCCCGACCGTTCCTGGTTTAGCAAAATACCAAGGCTGCCCCATTCCGGATTCTGACAATGACGGAATCAACGACGAGCAGGATAAATGTCCAACTGTGCCGGGTATTGCCAAGTACCAGGGATGTCCGATTCCGGACAGCGATGGAGATGGGGTAAACGATGAAACAGATAAATGCCCCACTGTTCCGGGTATTGCCCGTTACAACGGCTGTCTCATTCCGGATACGGACGGAGATGGAGTAAACGATGAGCTGGATAAATGTCCTTCCGAAAAGGGATCCTCGTCCAACAATGGTTGCCCGCTGCTGGAAGAGGTGGCTGAGTATAATTTTGACTTCCGTAAAGTTCAATTTGCCTTAGGCAGCGACGCTCTTACCAAGGTAGCCAAAGCAGAACTGGATAAAGCCGCTAAGATCATGGGAGAACATCCCGATATCAAGGTCTCCGTTGAAGGGCATACCGACAATACCGGTAGCGACGCTTTCAACCAGAGCTTATCAGAACGACGCGCGGCTTCAGTAAAAAATTATATTGTGGCCAAGGGTGTTTCGGCTGACAGAATCAAAACCAAAGGATTCGGAGAGACCCTACCGATCTCGACCAATAACACGGCTGCCGGTCGGGCACTGAATCGCCGGGTTGAATTCAAGTCTGCCAACTAAGCTTTTTAATACGCTTGAAAACCCCGCCTCGGCGGGGTTTTTCTTTTTTCGGCAGCCTATCTCGAATTCGCTTTGGTCAGGAAAAACGGATGTTTTTTCCTACTTTTGCGCCGCCTTAAGGAGAAACCGTAGCAGGCACAAACCCAGAAAAACACCTTTTATGGCTGACCTGAAATACCAACGGAATTTTGGTATCGCGGCACACATCGATGCCGGTAAAACCACCACCACGGAGCGTATCCTTCGTTACACCGGCATGATTCACCGCATCGGTGAGGTACATGACGGAGCGGCCACCACCGACTGGATGGAGCAAGAAAAGGAGCGTGGGATTACCATCACTTCCGCCGCCGTAAGCTGTCAGTGGAATTTCCCCACCGTGCTGGGCAAGGCTACCCCCGATACCAAAAAATTCTATTTTAACATCATCGATACGCCTGGTCACGTTGACTTCACTGTAGAGGTAGAACGTTCCATGCGGGTGCTGGACGGACTGATCGCGCTGTTCTCCGCAGTCGATGGGGTTGAGCCCCAGTCCGAGACAGTATGGCGTCAGGCAAACCGTTACGGTGTACCCCGTATTGGTTTTGTCAATAAAATGGACCGTGCCGGAGCCGACTTTCTAAACGTGGTAAAACAAGTGAAAGAAATGCTCGGATCCAAAGCCGTGCCCCTGCAGTTGCCCATCGGTGCGGAAGATAATTTCAAAGGCGTGGTGGACTTGATCAAGATGAAGGGAATCATCTGGCACATGGAAACCGAAGGAATGACTTTTGACGAGGTGGATATTCCTGCCGACATGGTCGAAGAAGCCAATGAATGGCGCGCTTCCCTGGTAGAGGCCGTGGCCGAGTACGATGATAAATTGATGGAGAAATTCTTTGAAGATCCCAATAGTATCAGTGAAGACGAGATCCATGAGGCGATCCGCAAGGCCACCATCGATCTCAGCATTGTTCCGATGATGTGTGGTTCTTCCTTTAAGAATAAAGGCGTACAAACAGCGCTTGACGGAGTTTGCCGCTACCTGCCCTCACCGGTGGATATTCCCGATACCATCGGGACCAACCCCGATACGGGTGAGCAGGTCACTCGTAAGGCAGATCCCAAAGAACCCTTCGCTGCCCTTGCCTTTAAGATCATGACCGATCCGTTTGTTGGCCGTTTGGCCTTCTTCCGTGCCTACTCCGGCCACCTCGATGCCGGTTCATATGTATTGAATGTGCGCAGCGGGAAGAAGGAGCGGATCAGCCGGATCATGAAGATGTTCGCCAATAAGCAAAATCCGATCGATTTCATCGAAGCCGGTGACATCGGAGCCGCGGTTGGTTTCAAGGAGATCAAGACCGGAGATACGCTCTGCGATGAAAATCATCCCATCACCCTCGAGAACATGTTTATTCCCGAGCCGGTGATCGCGATTGCGGTAGAACCCAAGACGCAAGCCGACGTAGATAAAATGGGTATGGCGATCGCCAAGCTCGTAGAAGAAGATCCTACCCTTCGGGTAAATACCGATGAAGAGACCGGACAAACCATTCTTCGTGGAATGGGTGAATTGCACCTGGAGATCATCATCGACCGGATGCGTCGTGAATTCAAAGTAGAGGTAAACCAAGGAGCTCCACAGGTGGCATATAAGGAGGCCTTTACGTCTACGATCGAACACCGGGAGACCTTGAAGAAGCAAACCGGAGGCCGTGGTAAGTTTGCCGACATCGTCTTCAGCCTCGGGCCCGTAGATGCCGAGTGGCAAACAGAAAATCAGGACAAGAACTATCAGTTCGTCAATGATATTTTCGGAGGTTCCATTCCCCGTGAGTTTGTGCCCGCCATCCAAAAAGGATTCGAGCAATCTATGACTACCGGGGTGCTGGCCAACTATCCTGTGGCCAACATGAAGATCCGTGTGTTCGACGGAAGTTTCCACGCGGTCGACTCCGACTCCATGTCATTCGAACTTTGTGCCAAGCAAGGTTTCCGCGAGGCGGCCCGTAAAGCCAAGCCCGTATTGTTGGAGCCCATTATGCGCGTCGAGGTGGTTACCCCCGATCAGTACATGGGAGATGTAACTGGAGACCTTAACCGTCGTCGTGGAATGATGGAGGGAATGGACAGCCGTGCCGGTGCTCAAGTCATCAAGGCCAAAGTTCCGCTCAGTGAAATGTTTGGATATGTAACCCAACTGCGCTCACTGAGTTCGGGCCGCGCCTCCTCAACGATGGAGTTCTCTCATTACAACCCCGCGCCGAACAACATTGCCGAAGAAGTTATTGCCAAGGTGAAAGGGAAAGCGAATGCCTAAATTTCGCTTATGAAATAGTGAATCCCGACCCCTTCCGGTCGGGATTTTTTATATCCAATTCATCTTGATGTGATCGATTCGGTTTGATCGAAGTTGTGCTCGGATCTTTTCTAGCGCAGGCACTTGCTCGGGGATCTTTGTCTCATGTGTTTCCACATACATTCGGCCGAATAAGTCCCAAGCGTTTTCGGCCAAGATCTTTTCAAGGATAGCGATTTCGGCACCTTCTACGTCAAGCTTGATCAGCGACACGGGATTGGGTTGGGATCTCAGAAACGCGATCAGGTCGATCAGCTTGACAGGTCTGCTTTTCGTAGCATCCACATTTGTTTTCTGAGCGATGAGCGAAGACCCAACCGTGAAGGCAGTATCTTCTTCGCTTCCCTGCGCATGATCGAATAGGGGGAGGGTGGCCTCCTGATTCCATACGCCCTCGTTTCTTAATTGAACATTCGACAGGTGGCCGCATCGGCGTTGCAGGACTTTAAAAGCTCGGGGGTCGGGTTCAAAAGCAATGATGGTGGCACCCGTAGTAGCGAGGAGCCGGGTGATTAATCCCACATTCGCCCCGCAGTCCAACACGACATCTCCCTTCCTCAGCCGAAGCCAATCAGGAATGAGTTTCACATAACTGATCGCGATGGCACCGGTATTGAGAAGTTTTCGTTTCAGCAGCGCAAGTCGAATCGGCATGGGTTCAAATCTACTTGGATTCGTCCAACGAATTTTTGAGAAGTACTTGAAGACCGATAGTGCCTCTCGCAGCACCGCCCAAAAACACCAAGCTCTTTCCGGAGACGCTCAGTCAATAGGTTCTGATATATAGCGCCATCGGTGTTGGTGCATTTTGGAGTTTCGATTTAGGTGATATTTATTTAGCATGCTGGATTTCAGCAACTTAGAGGAAAACTGGGCAGCCCGGGTGACTGCGATTCTGGCGTAAAAATTAGTCGACAACTATTTGGTTGCTACCAACTTGTGACTTACCTTTGCATCCCCTAAACAAAAGGGACCCACAAACATGTCGCAGCGTATACGTATCAAGTTGCAGTCTTACGATCACAATCTGGTCGACAAATCGGCCGAGAAGATCGTTAAGACCGTGCGCAGTACCGGAGCGGTGGTCACCGGCCCCATTCCTCTGCCCACACACCGTAGGATCTTTACGGTGTTGCGTTCGCCTCACGTCAACAAGAAGAGTCGTGAGCAGTTTCAACTGGCAACCCACAAACGCCTGTTGGATATTTATACGTCTACCAGTCGCACCGTAGACGCGCTGAGCAAATTGGATTTACCGAGTGGGGTTGAAGTCGAGATCAAGGCCTAACCGCTTTTCTCGCAACGTTCTTATTGTTCGAACACGTAATTAAATAGTCATCTCTCAATTTGCCTACGGCAGAAAAAAGAGCGCTGACTGATTCACATAAAACAAGCCATTCAGGGTTTGTTTACCGTCGGTACTTCCCCAGAAAGGAAAAGGTCGACGGCGAAACGGGGATTGAAGTCTGGTTTATACCACCGGATTGTCCCGATACCCTGGAGGCATAAACGAAAGGTTTATGAAAGGTATCATTGGGAAGAAAATCGGAATGACCAGCATCTTCGACTCCGCAGGCAAGCAGACCGCCTGTACCATTATCGAAGCGGGCCCCTGTGTGGTGACCCAGGTCAAAACCCAAGCGTCTGACGGCTACAACGCCCTTCAGCTTTCCTATGGCGACAAAAAAGAGAAACACGCTACCAAAGCGGCGGTGAATCATTTTGCCAAATCTCAAACCACTCCCAAAAAAGTTTCCCGCGAATTCCGTGACTTTTCTATGGAGAAATCACTCGGGGAGACCATTACCGTAGACATTTTCGCCGAAGGCGATAAGGTCGAAGTAGTGGGCACCACGAAGGGTAAGGGATTTCAAGGGGTAGTGAAGCGTCACGGGTTTAGTGGGGTTGGACAGCAAAGCCACGGTCAGCACGATCGTCAGCGTGCTCCCGGATCGTTGGGTAACTCCTCTGATGCGAGCCGGGTCATGAAAGGCATGCGCATGGCAGGTCGGATGGGAACTGACCGGGTAAAGATGAAAGGGCTGCAGGTGGTTAAGATCTTCCCCGACAAAAACTACATTTTGGTGAGCGGGTCTGTTCCTGGTCACAATGGTTCCATTGTATACATTCAGAAATAATCCGGCGAACAAACCAACCGCCGACAAACGATAAAGTATGAAACTCGATGTATTGAATAGCCAGGGAAAATCAACCGGACGTTCCGTGGAACTTCCGGAGGAGATCTTTGGTGCCGAGCCCAATGATCACGTGATCTATTTGGCCGTCAAACAATATTTGGCTGCACAGCGCCAGGGAACGCACAAGGTAAAGACCCGAGCGGAGGTCAAAGGAGCCAGTCGCAAATTGCACAAGCAAAAGGGAACGGGGGGAAGCCGTAAGGGAAACATCCGCAACCCGCTGTACAAGGGGGGTGGTACCATTTTTGGTCCCAAGCCCCACAGCTACGACATCAAACTGAACCGTAAGGTGAAAGATCTTGCCAAGATCTCTGCGCTTAGCTACAAAGCCAAAGAGCAAGCGATCGTGGTGTTGGAAGACCTGAAAATGGACACCCCCAAGACCAAGGAATTCGTGGGCATCCTGCGCAACCTGAACATCGGCGAGAAGAAAGTCATGTATGTACAACCCGAGCACAACCTCGAGCTGGAGATGTCGATGCGCAACGTGCCCACCGTACAAGGGGTGATGCTGAGCGACATCAATACCTATGACATCGTAAATGCCGACGTGTTGGTCCTTACGGAAAGCGCAGCCAAGATCTTTTCTGACAACGAAGCCTAAACCACAGACATTAACGATTCAAACGATATTCAATGAAACTGAGCGAAGTACTGATCAAGCCCATCCTGACCGAAAAGGCAAACAACCAACAGGAGAAGCTGCGCCGCTATGCCTTCAAAGTGGCTCGCAAGGCTAACAAGCTGGAGATCAAAAAAGCGGTTGAGAGTTTTTACGGCGTTTCCGTGACCTCCGTGAACACTTCCGTGGTGCCGGGCAAGCACAAAAGCCGGTTTACCAAATCCGGCGTGATCGAAGGACGCAAGCCGGCCTATAAAAAAGCCTTTGTTACAGTAGCGAAAGGGGAGACCATCGATCTGTACGCCAGTATTTAATTAAAAAATGAATGGCCGCAACAGCCGCAAATGTTGATTTAAAATAAAAGAACATGGCACTTAAGAAATTCAAACCCATCACCGCCGGAACCCGTTGGCGCATTGGCAATGCCTATGCAGAGGTGACAACCAACGTTCCGGAAAAAACCTTGGTGGAACCCAAACCCCGCACGGGCGGACGGAATTCTTCCGGACACTTATCCATGCGTTATCGGGGTGGCGGACATAAAAAGAAATACCGCCTCATCGACTTCAAGCGGAACAAAACCGGATTGGCCGAAGTGGTTTCAATCGAATACGATCCGAACCGTACGGCGTTCATCGCCTTGTTGCAGTATGCCTACGGAGAGAAGCGTTACATCCTGGCCCCGCAAGGGTTGCAGGTAGGTGCCAAAGTGGAAAGTGGAAAAGACGTGGCGCCGGAATTGGGCAATGCCCTTCCCATGCGCAACATGCCCTTGGGTACCAACATTCACAACATTGAGATACAACCCGGACAGGGTGGCAAATTGGCTCGAAGTGCCGGTTCTTCGGCGCAGCTGACCAATAAGGAAGATCGCTATGCGATCCTGAAAATGCCTTCCGGAGAACTCCGCAAGGTGCTCATCGATGGATACGCAACGGTAGGCGTGGTCAGCAACAGCGATCACAGTTTGCAAAGCATGGGTAAGGCCGGTCGCAACCGTTGGAAAGGCATAAAGCCCCGTAACCGAGGCGTGGCCATGAACCCGGTTGATCACCCGATGGGGGGTGGTGAAGGAAAGGCCTCTGGTGGACAGCCTCGCAGCCGCAATGGTCAGTACTCTCGTGGTCTGAAGACTCGTACCAAGGGTAAGGCCAGCGACAAGCTGATCATCCAACGCAAGAACGGAAGCAAGATCGCTAAATAATAACCGCACAAACGAATAAGAAAAACATATGGCTCGTTCGATTAAAAAAGGTCCCTACATCGCCGCCCACCTGGAAAAGAAGGTGATCGGCATGAACGAAGGAAAAAGTAAGAAAGGCGTGATCAAGACGTGGAGTCGTCGCTCTACGATCAGTCCCGATTTCGTTGGGCACACCTTTGCCGTTCACAACGGAAATAAATTCATTCCCGTGTACGTAACGGAGTTCATGGTGGGTCACAAGCTGGGCGAGTTCGCCCCGACCCGTCAGTTCAAGGGACACTCGAAAAAAGAATCTTAATCAAGTAACTGTACCACCTCATGGAAGCTGTAGCAAAACTTAGAAATTATCCGACCTCGCCTCGTAAGATGCGCTTGCTGGCCGATTTGATCCGCGGACAGAAAGTGGAGAAAGTATTAGCGCAATTGGAGCACAATCCCAAGCACCCGGCTGTGCCGCTGCGTAAGTTGATACTCAGTGCCATCAGCAATTGGAAGCAAAAAAATGAAGGGGGAGATGAAAGTCAGTTAGTGATCAAAACCATTTTTGTGGACGGGGCAAGATCTCTCAAGCGGATGCGTCCGGCGCCTCAGGGCCGCGGGTACCGCGTACGCAAGCGCAGCAATCACGTAACCGTCATTGTAGACACAAAATAATTATTTAAACCAATTAACGCATAAACAACGACCATGGGTCAAAAAGCAAATCCGATCGGCAATCGTCTGGGAATCATTCGCGGGTGGGAATCCAACTGGTTCGGGACCAAGAAGGATTACGCCGGGAAACTGATCGAAGACACCAAGATTCGCAATTACCTCAATGCCCGTATCAACAAGGGGGGCATTTCGAAGATCGTCATCGAGCGCACCTTGGGTAAATTGATCGTGACCATTCATACCTCCAAACCCGGTATCATCATTGGTAAAGGGGGTGGGGAAGTAGACCGCATTAAGGAGGAATTGAAGAAACTTACCGGCAAGGAAGATGTACAGATCAATATCCTCGAGATCCGTCGCCCCGAATTGGACGCGATGATCGTGGGCGATAACATTGCTCGTCAGATCGAGAACCGCATTAGTTACAAGCGTGCCATCAAGATGTCGATCGCTTCTGCGTTGCGGATGGGTGCCGAGGGGATTAAAGTGAAAGTAGCCGGACGATTGGGTGGTGCCGAGATCGCTCGTACCGAAGAGATCAAGCAAGGTCGCGTGCCGCTACATACGTTCCGGATGGACATCGATTATGCCAACGTTTTTGCGCAAACCGTTTATGGAAAGATCGGCATCAAGGTGTGGATCTGTAAAGGCGAGGTGCTGGCAAAGCGTGACTTGAATCCCAATTTTATTGGTGGAAAAAGTGAGGTGGCTGAGCGTCGTGGCGGCGAGCGGGGAATGGAGCGCCGGGACGACCGTCGGGGAGGAGGTGATCGCCGCGGTGGAGGACGAGCCCGCAGTTAATAATATTATTCAAATACTCATTCGAAACAACAAGATATGTTACAGCCGAAACGTACGAAACACCGGAAAATGCAGAAGGGTCGCATGAAAGGCGACGCGAAGCGCGGCACCACCATTTCCTTTGGCTCCTATGCCCTTAAGTCCCTCGATGAACATTGGATCACCGATCGTCAGATCGAGGCGGCCCGTCAGGCCCTCACCCGTGAAATGAAACGGGAAGGAAACGTGTGGATCCGCATTTTTCCCGACAAGCCCATCACCCGCAAGCCGCTTGAAGTGCGTATGGGTAAAGGAAAGGGTAACCTGGAATTCTGGGCGGCCGTGGTAAAACCGGGTCGTATCTTATTCGAGATCGACGGAGTCAGTGAGCAGGTGGCTCGTGCTTCCTTGTCGCTCGCAGCCGGCAAACTGCCCATCAAAACCAAATTCATCATCCGCCGTGACTTAGTCTCGGCCTAATCATATTCAAAAAAACTGGCCATGTCCAAAAAAGCTGATTTTCTGAAAAGCATTCAAGGATTGAACGAGCAAGATCTTCGTTCGCGCCTGGAAGAGGATAAGCTCCGTTTGAAGAAGATGGAGTTCGCCCACGCCATCTCTCCATTGGAGAACCCGATGACTCTGCGGAGTCTGCGCCGCGACATCGCTCGTCTGCAAACCCAACTTAAAAACAAGCAAGAGCAAGCTTAATAAATCCACCCACTGATGGAAGCAAGAAACTTAAGAAAGACACGTATCGGCGTTGTTACCAGCAACAAGATGACTAAAACCGTTACCGTTGCCGTAGAGCGTAAAGTAAAACACCCGATCTACGGAAAATTCGTGAAGAAGACCACCAAGTTCCATGCGCACGACGAGAAAAACGAGTGCAGCATTGGGGATCTGGTCAAGATCATGGAAACCCGCCCCCTAAGCAAGACCAAGCGCTGGCGCCTAGTGGAGATCGTGGAGAAAGTGAAATAAACTGACCTTAAAAAAAGAAACTAAATGATACAGCAAGAAAGCCGGTTGAATGTGGCCGATAACAGCGGCGCCAAGGAAGTACTCTGCATTCGGGTGCTGGGTAACAGCGGACAGCGTTATGCCGGCATTGGAGATAAGATCGTGGTAACCGTTAAAGATGCCTTGCCCGCCGGAGGGATCAAGAAAGGCACGGTGGCAAAAGCCGTGATCGTGCGAACCACCAACAAGCTGCGTCGGAAGGACGGTTCCTATATCCGATTCGACGACAATGCCGTGGTGATCCTCAATCAATCCGACGAGCCTCGCGGTACCCGCATATTCGGCCCGGTGGCCCGCGAACTGCGCGACAAAGGCTATATGAAAATCGTATCCCTGGCCCCCGAAGTCCTCTAATCCCCTAATTCTACAAAGCCCTTCATATGAAAGCACGTTTTAAAGCCAAATACAACATCCGAAAGGGAGACACCGTGGTGGTGATCGCCGGAGATGACAAGGACCGCAGCCGTCCCCGTCAGGTAAAAGAAGTTTTGCTTGAGGAAGGAAAAGTGATCGTCGAAGGAGTGAACCTGATCACCAAGCACACCAAGCCTTCTGCTAACAACACCCAGGGTGGAATTGTAAAGAAAGAGGCGCCCATCCAGATCAGCAATGTGATGCTGTGGGATGCGCAGGAAAAGGCTGCCACCCGCATTTCTAAAAAACGCGGTGAGGGAAAGACCCCGCGGGTTTCCAAAAAATCGGGTAATCCTATTTAAAATAGATCAACGTAATTGACACGACCTATGAGTACGAAACAATACAAACCCCGACTGGCCTCCAAATACAAGACTGATGTAGTGCCGGCCTTGGTTAAAAAATTTGGATACAGCACCGTTATGCAAGCCCCCAAACTGGAAAAGATCTGTGTAAATAGGGGGGTGAATGGCGCCGTATCCGACAAGAAAATGATTGATGTAGCCATCGATGAGCTTTCTCAGATCACCGGACAGAAAGCCGTTGCGACCATGTCAAAAAAGGACATCTCCAACTTCAAGCTCCGGAAGAACATGCCCATCGGAGCGCGGGTTACCCTGCGGGGCGAAAAGATGTATGAATTTCTCGACCGCTTGGTATCGGTTGCCCTTCCTCGGGTACGCGATTTCAAGGGCGTTAGCGAGAAATCCTTTGATGGTCGCGGGAACTACACATTGGGCGTAACCGAGCAGATCATCTTCCCGGAGATTGACATCGACAAGGTGAGCAAAATCACCGGTATGGACATCACGTTCGTGACCACGGCCAATACCGATGAGGAAGCCTTTGAATTGCTCAAAGAAATGGGTATGCCCTTCCGTAACAAACAAAACAGTTAAACAGATAAACTAAATCAATATGGCGAAAACCTCCGTCAAGGCCCGTCAAGTAAAACGTGAACGTATGGTGGATCATTATGCTGCCAAACGAGAAGCACTAAAACAAGCCGGCGATTGGAAAGCCCTCGATGAATTGCCCCGCAACTCTTCCAAGGTGCGCCTCAAAAATCGTTGTCAACTCACCGGTCGCCCGAAAGGCTACGTACGGTACTTCGGTATATCCCGTGTGGCCCTGCGCGACATGGCCCTTAATGGGAAGATACCCGGACTTAAAAAAGCCAGCTGGTAAAACCAAAACAATCAAAATCCAAAACATCCGGTTCGGACCGGATATCAGGAGGAAAAATATTATGGTAACCGATCCTATCGCAGATTTTCTGACCCGCATCCGGAACGCTCAAATGGCCGGCCACCGCGTCGTCGACATCCCCGCTTCCAATTTGAAGAAGCGGATGACCGAGATCCTGTACAATCAAGGGTATATCCTGAAGTACAAGTTCGAGGACAACAACAAACAAGGCATCATCAAGATCGCCTTGAAGTACGACCCCGCGACCAAGCAGCCGGCTATTCAGAGCATGGAGCGCATCAGCCGCCCGGGTCTTCGCCAATATGCCAAGCCCGCCGAGTTTCGTCGGGTAAAGAGTGGTTTGGGCGTGGCCATCGTGTCAACCTCCAAAGGGGTGATGACCGACAAAGATGCCAAGGCGCAAAACGTGGGAGGAGAAGTCCTTTGCTACATCTATTGATGTAGCACCGCTCGGGCCCAACCTCCGGGGCCCCTGTGGGTATGATTCGGCTGGTTCCTAAGAGCGCTATACGGCATCTGAACCCAGTACGAAAACCGGAGATATAAATTAAATGACAAACCATTTGTTATGTCACGTATAGGAAAAAAGCAGATCACCCTCCCCGAAGGAGTCACCGTTACCGTCGGTAAGGACAATGTCGTTACGGTTAAAGGAAAGAAAGGTGAGCTGAAGCAAACAATTGATCGAGACATCGCCATTGAGGTGAAAGACGGTCAGGTGCACATTAGCCGTCCCACTGACCAGATCCGTCACCGTGCCCTGCATGGCTTGTACCGCGCCTTGCTCGCGAATCTGGTAAAAGGGGTAACGGATGGCTACGAGCGTAAGCTGGAGTTGATCGGGGTTGGTTTTAAGGCTGCCAATACCGGAAACCTGCTGGATCTCTCACTCGGGTTTTCGCACAACATCATTTTTGAAGTGCCCAAGGAGCTGAAAGTAGCTACGGCGCAGGAGAAAGGACAAAATCCGATCATCACTCTGGAAGGAATCGACAAACAATTAATAGGTCAGGTAGCCGCCAAACTCCGCAGCCTGCGCAAACCGGAGCCATACAAAGGCAAGGGGGTACGCTATGTGGGAGAAGTGGTCCGTAAGAAAGCCGGTAAAGCAGCTGGTAAATAAACATAAACTGTCGAAGGACAACGGTCCGAAAAAATAAACAAGATGAATCCGAAAGCCAAAGCCCAGAAAAAGCAGAACATCCGATACCGCATCCGCCGTAAGGTAAGCGGTACCGCTGCACAACCCCGTCTGGCTATTTATCGAAGCAATGCTGACATCTATGCGCAGTTGATCGATGATAGCAAAGGACAAACCCTTTGTTCCGCCTCTTCCCGCGACAAAGACATTGCCGCGCAAAAAGGTACCAAAACCGAAAAAAGCAAGTTGGTGGGCGCCGCGCTCGCCCGCAAAGCAACTGAACTGGGAGTTCAAAGTATTTGCTTCGACCGCGGTGGAAACCTCTTTCACGGGCGGGTTAAAGCCGTGGCCGATGGCGCCCGGGAAGGCGGACTCAAATTTTAAACAATCGAATCAATTCAAACCGAATACATGTCAAAGCATACGCTGAACCGAGTAAAAGCCGGAGATCTGGAACTCAAAGACAAGGTAGTTGCCATCAACCGCGTGGTTAAGACCACCAAGGGAGGTCGAACCTTCAGTTTCTCTGCCCTGGTGGTTGTGGGAAATGAAAACGGAGTAGTGGGGCACGGATTGGGCAAAGCCAAAGAAGTACAGGAAGCGATTACCAAAGGCATTGAAGACGCCAAAAAGAACCTGATCAAGGTGCCCGTCATGAAAGGAACCATCCCCCACGACCAATGGGCCAAGGAAGGAGCTGCAAAAGTTCTGATCAAACCGGCCGCCCATGGTACGGGTGTAATTGCCGGAGGTTCTATGCGTGCCGTATTGGAAAGTGCCGGTGTTACCGATGTATTGGCAAAATCGCTCGGGTCCGCCAATCCGCACAACGTGGTTAAAGCTACGTTCAAGGCCTTGGCACTGCTGCGCGAACCCATTCAAGTCGCGAAGACCCGCACCCTCGGACTAAAGAAAGTTTTCAACGGATAATCAGCGCACGCGCGACAAAACGAATCGTATGAAGAAAATCAAAATCACCCTGGTGAAAAGTCCGATCGACCGCCCCGAGCGTCAGAAATTGACCTTGCAGGCACTTGGACTGAACAAAACCAATTCCTCCAAGGAAGTGGAGGCCACGCCTCAGATCCTGGGAATGGTACGAAAAGTTACCCACCTGATAAAAGTGGAGGACGTTAAGTAAGACATTCGTTCCGCTCCGTCGGAACCATTTATAACAAGCGAGGGGAGCCAACCCCGTTGAGTAAAAAACAGATTATGAAACTGCATCAAATTCGTCCCGCCAAAGGCGCGACACACAAAGAAAAACGGATCGGTCGCGGTGACGGATCCGGACACGGTGGAACCGCCACCAAGGGTACCAAAGGGGCCCAAAGCCGTACCGGTTACAAACGCAATTTGGGTCACGAGGGCGGACAGATGCCCATCCAGCGCCGCGTACCCAAGCGTGGATTCAAGAATCCCCATCGCATCGAGTACCGCGTGTTCAACCTCGGACAACTCCAACAATTGGCCGACAAATATCAATTGAGCGAAATCACGTTGGAAAATCTTTACATCCACGGATTGATCGCTCAAACCGATCGCGTCAAACTGTTGGGTAATGGAGAGCTGAAAGGAAAATTCACTTGTAAAGTGAATGCCATCAGTGAAAAAGCCAAATCCGCTATTGAGGCGGCAGGCGGCTCCGTAGAAATCGTAGCGTAAGTTTTCCTATATTGGTTGAGCGAATGCATCGCTCCACCGGTAAACAAACTGAAACCAAGTGAAGAACTTAATCAAGACACTGAAAAATATTTGGAGCATCGAGGAGTTGCGGGGGAAAATCCTGTATACCATCCTGATGATCCTGGTGTATCGCATCGGTGCACATATTGTATTGCCGGGAATCAACCCATCGGCCATGGATGCGGGTATGCAGAACAACACTGGTATTTTAGGCCTGATTGATGCATTCTCCGGCGGTGCTTTCAACCAGGCATCGATTTTTGCGTTGGGTATAATGCCCTATATCTCCGCCTCAATTTTCATACAATTGATGACTGTATTGGTTCCTCAATTCCAGAAAATGCAAAAAGAGGGGGAGAGTGGCCGCAAAAAAATCAATCAATACACCCGATACCTGACCGTTGTCGTTACCTTACTTCAAGCTTCTGCCTACGTGACCTACCTAAAGGGTATGACGCAGCAATCCGGCGCCATATTACCCGGGTTCGCACCTTATTTCTGGCTTTCAACCGTTATGGTGTTAACCGCTGGGACCCTTTTTGTTATGTGGATGGGGGAGAAAATCACCGATCGTGGATTGGGGAACGGCACCTCGCTGATTATCATGATCGGTATCTTGGCCCGTCTGCCGCAGTCCTTCCTCCAGGAGTTGAGTGATAAATCGGTTCGAAACGGACAAATCCTTCTTTTCATTGTTGAAATAGCCATCCTGATCGCTATTATTTTAGGATGTATTTTATTGATACAAGGAGTTCGTAAGGTTCCCGTGAATTATGCCAAACAAATTGTTGGCAATCGCCAGTACGGCGGTGCCCGTCAATTCCTCCCCTTAAAAGTGAACAGCGCGGGTGTCATGCCAATCATTTTTGCGCAAGCCATTATTTTTATACCGACCATTTTTGCGAATTACAATACAGGCGGTAACGAATTTCTTTTGGCGATCACTGACCAAAGCAACATTTGGTATATGGTCACTTATTCCGTGGTGGTAATTGCGTTTACTTATTTGTACACGGCACTAATCTTCAATCCCAAGCAAATTGCCGACAACCTCAAGCAAAGCAATGGATTCATTCCCGGAGTAAAGCCGGGTCAGCCAACGGCCGATTACATTGGAGCGATCATGGACAAGATCACCCTCCCTGGAGCCATCTTGCTGGCATTGCTGGGCATTTTACCCGGGATTGCGCAACGCCTAGGCGTAACCCAGCAGTTTGCCACCTTCTTCGGTGGAACGTCCCTTCTGATCATGGTGGGAGTGGTGCTGGATACCCTTCAGCAGATTGAAACACAACTGCTGATGCGGCAGTACGACGGACTCATGAAAGGCGGACGCATTCAAGGTCGTCAAACCTCCTCCGCCGTTCAGATGTAATCTTCCTGCAAACTTTTTTCAAACCCGGCCCCGGCCGGGTTTGTTTTTTGGGATATTTGTTCAACTATGATGTACTGCAAGACCGAGGAGCAAATCGATAAAATGCGCGCCAGCGCCCGACTGGTTAGCCATACGCTTGCACACATCGCTGCGGAACTGCGTCCGGGGATCACCACCCGATCCATCGATCAACACATCGCAACCATCATCCGCGATCACGCCGCCATCCCTTCCTTCTTGCATTATCACGGCTATCCTTTTCACTCCTGTATCTCCGTGAACGATGTGGTTGTACACGGATTTCCGTCCGATCGAGAATTGCAAGAAAAAGATGTGGTTTCGATCGATATTGGAGTGATATTGGAAGGTTGGCACGGCGATCATGCCTATACCTTCGTACTCGGCGATCCCGGCCCACAGACCATGCAGCTCATTCGCATTACCAAAGAGTCGCTTTACAAAGGCATCGAAAAATGTATTGCCGGTAATCGGGTAGGAGATGTATCCTTTGCCATTCAGGAACATACCGAAAAGAAACACGGTTATGGGGTGGTGCGCGAATTGGTAGGCCACGGACTCGGCACCTCCCTGCACGAAGACCCGCAAGTGCCCAACTACGGAAAACGCGGAATCGGCCCCAAATTAAAAGAGGGACTGGTGCTGGCCATCGAGCCCATGATCAACCTGGGAAAAAAAGAAGTGTTTACGGATTCGGATGGATGGACGGTACGCACCAAAGACGGTTCCGTTTCCGCTCATTTCGAACACGATGTATGCGTTCGGAAAAACACAGCAGAGATCCTCTCCGATTATGCACCCATAGAAGAAGCCGAGCGAAAGAACCCCAACCTCTTTACCGCCAGTTGAATCCGGCTCAATCCGTTTGAGGAAGCCACATCAATAACGCACGAACCGCGATCGGTGCAATTAGCACCATACTCATGGCACCCACTCCCCAAATGGTAGTTCCCAGATAGCCCAACCCCAGCCAGTACAGGGGCGCAAGCAATAGTAAGAGTCCCGCTACGATCGAATCAAAGTGGTCGTTGTATTTCGAAGCAATGGCTACCAAGGCCCTGATGGGAAAGTAAAGGGGTGCATGCAATAACCAGCCCAACACAGCGGGTAAAAAGGTGATCGCTCGCATGTATGGGGAGACAGGCCGATGAAAAATATTCCTTCTTCCCTCCGCATCTTTTTTATCCAGCTCAATTACCCCGGAGCGCAAGGCACGTTCAAGTTTTTCATTGAATGCCTGGTGTCGCTTTCCCTCCGATTCATTCCAGGGTATGTCGGTCGACTCGATTGCTTCCCCAAAACGGATAATCAGGTTCTTTCCATACCGATAGTAGGAACTATAGTTAAGCGAAACGGGCAGCACCTTCAGGGGAATGCCCGCCCCCCATGTTTGCATGGCCAAACGCGCCGTGCCTTTTCGCAGCGGACGCAACCGCCACTCATTGGTACATTTCGCCTCGCTGTAAATGGTTACGATCCCTTTTTTCTGAAATAAAAGCAAACAGGATTCAAACGTGCGGTAATTGATGTGTAGGTTCTCCGGACCTTCACTGGTTCGATACACGGGTAAAATCCTCAACGCATGCAGGATTCGTCGCACCAACCGATTGCGAAACGCATCTCCTCGGGCCAGCGACCAAACCGGTTGCTCAAATAACGTGTCTAAAAGAACCGAATCTAAAAAAGAATTCGGATGATTGCAGGCCAACAACAACGGTCCCTCCCAGCCCAATACCTCCGGTTTGTCGGTCCGAATGTGGCGTACATACAAGGGAAGCAGCAGGCGCGACCAGATCTTGAGTATCGAGTAAAGCAAAGGGTTCGGTTGAGACTTTTAATCTGTTGTTTGCCAAGTAGTTGCAGGGTGCATCGGCGAGCTGATTTTCTGACTGAAAGCGCTTGAAAATCAGCCCCTTTTACTATCTTTGCATCCCCGAAATTAAAACCCTTTCGGGAAACACACATGTTTCAGCACCTGATTTTCAAACAACTAAACGCTGATGCACAGGAGACCGGCGCGGATACCGCGGCCGCTACAGCGACAACAAAGGCACCTGTGATCGCCACCGCTCACGATGATTTCGATTGGAGCGTGGACCGTCGTAACCTCATCTCTTACTCGGATAGCGAGCGGGAGAAATACGACAAAGTATACGACAACACGTTTGTTCAACTGAGCGACGGGGAGTTGATCAAAGGTCTCGTGGTGGGACTGACCAAGACCGACGTGGTCTTGAACATTGGCTTCAAAAGCGATGGTCTGATCTCCCTGAATGAGTTTCGCGACTTACCCGGTCTTTCCATCGGCGATGAAGTCGAGGTAATGATCGTGGAAAAAGAAGACCGCGACGGACACCTGAACCTCAGCCGCCGTCAGGCCCGTATCACCCGTGCCTGGGAGCGCATCGTAGAAGTGCACAAGACCGGCGAAGTCATCACCGGTACCGTAACCTCCAAAACAAAAGGCGGTTTGATCGTGGATGTGTTCGGTATGGAAACCTTCCTGCCTGGATCTCAGATCGATGTGAAGCCCGTTACCGATTACGATCAGTTCGTCGGAAAGACCATGGAGTTCAAAGTGGTGAAGATCAACGAAGCCATCAAGAATGCCGTGGTATCTCACAAGGCCTTGATCGAAAGCGACATCGAAGCACAACGTGCCGAGATCATGAGCAAACTCGAAAAAGGACAAGTACTCGAGGGAACCGTGAAGAACATTACCGATTTCGGTGCGTTCATGGACCTCGGCGGACTCGACGGATTGCTCTACATCACCGATATTTCATGGGGGCGGATCGCACATCCTTCCGAAGTGCTCAAACTCGACCAGAAGATCAATGTGGTGGTATTGGATTTCGACGACGAAAAACGCCGCATCAGCCTTGGCTTGAAACAACTCACCCCGCATCCATGGGATGTGCTGGGCGCCAACATCGCCGAAGGCAATGTGGTCAAAGGGAAAGTAGTCAACATCGAAGATTACGGTGCCTTCCTGGAGATCCAACCGGGGGTAGAGGGACTGGTTCACGTATCCGAGATCAGTTGGTCTAACTCTCCAATCAACGCCAAAGAATTCTTCAAGCTGGGCGATGAATACGAAGCCAAGATCGTTACGCTCGACCGCGATAGTCGCAAGATGAGCCTCTCGATCAAGCAACTCACCGAAGATCCCTGGAACGATATCGAAGTACGTTTCCCGCCAGAAAGCAAACACAGCGGATTGGTGAAGAACATCACCAATTACGGCGTGTTCGTGGAATTGGCCCCCGGCATCGGAGGCATGATCCACATCAGCGACCTGAGTTGGCTGAAGCGTTTTAACCATCCGACAGAGTATACGAAAGTGGGACAAACCATCGATGTGATGATCCTTGGAATCGATAAGGAGAATCGAAAACTCCAACTTGGACACAAACAGCTGGAGGACGATCCCTGGAACGCGCTACAAGAGACCTTCACCATCGGCAGCATCCACGAAGGACATGTTACCCGTCGCGACGACAAAGGCGCTGTGGTGCAATTGGCCTACGGCTTGGAAGGGTTCGCGCCGAATCGTCACCTTGCCAAAGAAGACGGTAAAAGCATCGCAGCCGACGAAACCGCTAATTTCATGGTCATCGAATTCGATCGCAATGAAAAGCGCATCGTTCTTTCCCACACCCGTATCTGGGAACAAGGGAAAGTAGAAGAAGTAGAGACCGCTAAGAAAGAGGCCCGCAGCGATGCAGATAAAACCAAGAAGGCTGTTAAGAACATCCAAAGCAAAGTGGAAAAATCCACGTTGGGTGACTTAGGCGTATTGGCCGAGCTGAAGAAAAAAATGGAAGGCGGAGAAAGTTCGGAAGCCCCGGCTGCCGAATAAATATTACTTGCTGTAAAGTTTAAGGCTGTCCATTCGGACAGCCTTTTTTTGCACAGTTGATTGTTATTCTGGTGTACATTTGGAATCAACCAACGGCGATGGATATAAAAACTAGCAGATGGGAGATCCGAAAACGACTGGTTCATCTGGTCATCGGACTACTGAGTTTTCCCGGCTTGGCTTGGTTCAACCGCCTGCAAATACGAGGGATGGAACACCTATCTAAACTTCCTTCCCAACGGGTACTTTTCGTCAGCAATCACCAAACGTATTTTTCAGAGGTCATCACCTTTCTTCATATTTTTTCTGCCGCTAAATGGGGGCATAAAAAAAGGCTCTGGCTTCCATTTTATCTTTTGGCGCCTTTTCTTCGGGTCAATTACGTGGCAGCGGGCGAGACCATGCGCAAGAATTTTCTGAGTCGTTTATTTCTGTTGGCAGGGGGTATTACGGTCAAGCGTGCCTGGCGGGCAGAAGGTGCAGAGAAGATCCACGGACTGGATACGTCCGATAGCCGAAAAATTCATCGGGCACTGGAAAAAAATTGGATCATCAATTTTCCGCAAGGAACCACCGCACCTTTTGCACCGGGCAGAAAAGGTACCGCTCGCATCATGAAGCAAATGCAACCCATCGTAATTCCGGTGGTGATCGAAGGATTTTCCCGGGCCTTCAATAAAACCGGATTGAAAATGAAGCGCTGGGGCACGCGGCTGTCGGTTACGTTCAGGGAACCTTTGGTGTATGATCCGGAGGCTTCTCAAGACGATCTGCTTCAATTGGTAATGGATGCCATTGAGCAGTCTACTCCGTTTTATCCCCGGCCCTAAAAGCCAACGATTTAGTCTTTTACGAACAGCGCTTTTAATTCTGCGGCCTCATCGGGATGCATCTTACCGCCCAGAATCAAGCGAAGCTGACGACGTCGAAGCGCACCGTCGAATAATTTTTTCTCATCCGGTGTTTCGGGAGCCACGGAGGGTACCGGCCGGGGTTTTCGGTTGGGATCCAACGCCACAAATGTGTAGTACGCTTCGTTGCTTTTGTATTTGTATTGCTGCGTAAGATCCTCTCCCCAAACTTTCAGGTGGATTTCCATGGAGGTATTGAACGACCGGGTGATCTTAGCCTCAATGTGCACCACATTGCCCAGCTTGATCGGATTTTCAAAGGAGATATTATCCACCGATGCGGTGACCACAGGGGCATTGCAGTGTTTCTGGGCAGAAAGTGCCGCGGCAATGTCCATCCAATACATAAGCCGACCGCCCATCAGGTTACCGAATACGTTAGTGTCATTTGGAAGCACCAACTCCGTCATGATGGTCAAACTTTCTGAAGGTAATTTAGAGATCATGCGATAGGTTTTCGCAAAGATAGACGTTAGACAGTGGGCGCCAGAATGGACTTATTGGAAAAGGCTGCTTTGGCCTGTCGCTCCGCTTGTTTCCAAAAACGGAAGAAAGAGGTATGATTCACGCGCAGCCCGGGAAACATCCAGTCCCGTTCCTGCTTGATCCCCGGATAATGTTGAAAAGAGGGGTGTTCTTTGGAAACAACCTGAGGGATTGATTGGATGCCGGGGATTGAATTTATTTCACCGGTATAAACCTGAATGCCTTCGATGTTGTCCGCAAGGGCCAAAATAAATTGAATCACTTTTGAACTGACGGGAAAACGGCGAAAATGATCCGGCTCTAACAATAAGATCCGATTGGCATCTACCGCGCGATCCCAATTAGGGTCCAGGTTGTAGGCATTATATAGGTAAAGGGGCTTGGAGGGATCCAACACTGGCAGTTTTGTTTTTGGGAGCGGGGTCTGACCTTGAAATTCCACCAATTCTTTAAGAGGGCCGGGAATCGGCCCGCTGGGAAGAGATTCATACGAGCGGTCCAGGAAAGAGTCGGGTTGAGGCGTTTGAAAATACTTGTCGATATTCCCCTGGTTGCAGTAGTATTTTCGTCCGTTGAAGGTACCGGCTACCCATTGCCAACTGCAGGTGTTGCTAGCCAGGTCTCCGTCCAACAAATGATAATAGAGCCAGGCCGCCGGCATGGGCCAATGCGAGTGCCCTAGGTTGCAGGCCAAACTTGCCACGTACATCCGCAGGTGGTTGTGCATGTATCCGGTTTCCTGCAGCTCCCGAATGCCTTCGTCAATGGCCATGATTCCCGTTGATCCCTCGATCATGGCTTTTGGCAGGAGGCGGTTTTGAACACCGGAACGGACTTGTAAAATATCCTCAAAAAGATCATCTTTCAGCGATTGCCACAAGCGTTGATAGAACTCCCGCCAAGCCAGTTCCTGCACAAATTTTTGAGACGTTGTCCAGGAGAAACCTCTGTCAACCAGCGAGGTAAGTATTTGCCGGGGACTGATAACCCCCCTCGAAATATAGGGTGAAAGCTGGCTAACAGCCCCTTCTTTAAAATTTCGGGTGCGTGCATAGGCAATCGGATCGACGCGCTCAATCCGCTCTACAATGGACCCGATATCAGTTGGGAAAGCCTTGTTCACTATTTTATCTACAAACTACCGGGAAGATGGTTGTGGGGGCGGGGTGTTGTTTTGGATTGCCTTCTGCAGCGTTCGCTGCAATAGAGTACCCGATCCCAGTCTCGTTCCCATTTTTTTCGCCAGGTAAACGGGCGTTGGCAAACCGGACAGGTTTTTTGCGGTAACTGGTTTTTGGGGATGGCTTTCATGTATCCAGCTTTTTCAAAAACTGTTCCGCTTGATGCAAATGAGCTTGTTTTTTGGTAGGGTCCATCTTATCCCAGCTTTGGATCAGCATCCCCAGGCGCGGATTTTTGGTAAAGAAGGAGCGGTGGTTCGACATAAATCGCCAGAACAATCCGTCCCAGACCGCTTGCCATTCGCCTTTTTCCCATTTCCCCATTTTCATCAGGTAATTACTGCCACTGATGTAAGGTTTGGTTGTCATCAGCCCCCCATCTGCAAACTGCGTCATGCCATATACATTGGGTACCATTACCCAGTCGTAGGCATCGATATACAGGGTCATGAACCATTTATGTACTTCATTCGGATCAAATTCACAAAGCAGCATGAAATTACCCAAGATCATCAACCGCTCGATGTGATGCGAGTAACCGGTGCGCAGCAGTTTTCGGATGGTTTGGTCCACCGGAACAATACCCGTCTCGCCCTTCCAAAACGATTCCGGGATGGTTCGGCTGAATTTCCAATAATTGGTTGTGCGCTGCTGGTTGCCGGCTTGTACATATACGAGCCGAATGAATTCCCGCCAGCCGGTGACTTGTCGAAGAAATCCTTCGGTGGAGGCCAGTGGGATATATTTCTGTTCTGAAATTTTCAGCATTCGCTCAATGACTTCTGTGGGTGAGATCAATCCCACATTTAGCATGGGGGTCAGTCCGCTGTGAAAAAGCAATATCTCCTCCGGATGCATCGCATCCTCATAGGCTCCGAACGACGCAAAGCGAGTTTCCAAAAAATCATCCAGCCATCGGAGTGCGTTTTTTCGGTCGATGGGGAACATGGGCTTGAGGGCCTTCCCATAATTTTTCGGAAAATTTTTTTCTACATAGTTCAGGGCTTCGTCGATGAAATTACTGGCGACTGTTTTTGGGGGAACTGGCACCGCCAGCCCCTTGGGAAGAGGTTTTCGGTTGTCGGCATCGAAGGACCATTGTCCCCCCACCGGTTTTCCGCTTTTATCCATCAACCAACCCTGTTTCTTTCGCTGCCGAACGTAAAAATCCGTTTGAAAATACATGGGCTGTTTTCGGCCAGCAACGATCTCATCCGCCGAGCAAAGAAAATTGGGGGAGGAGAGTAGGGTCTGCTTCAGCCCACACCGCAACGATGCCGTTTTTACTCTTCGCAATAGCCATTCATCGGTCGGATCACAAAGTCGGATTTCGGTGATTCCCCTTTTTTTCAAATCCGGAATGAGTTTTCGAACATCCGCCTGATCTTGTTTGGACTCAATATATTCTACCCGGTAGCCTTGTTTGATCAGATCCGCTTGATAAGCAACCATGCTGGCACGGTGAAAGACCAATTTGGCTTTGTGAAAAGGATATTGACGGAAATAGAGAAATTCCTCGATCAAAAAGACCTGGCTACCCGTTTGTATGGCCGGATGGACAGGGTAGAGTTGGTGCGGAAAGATCAAAGCGGCGGTTGACATACGATCAGAACAAATGCCTTGGAGGATTGTTGAAGAGAAAACGATCTATGGAATCTGTAAAAGGGAAAAAAGTATTACTGGTAGGTGCCACGGGCGGGATTGGTCGCCGCGCAGCTGCCCTGCTTCGTCAATCCGGGGCTGATTTATTCCTGACCGGCCGCAAGGCCAATGCGTTGTCGGAACTGGCTACCGAGTTGAGTATTCCCGCTTTACAAACGGCTTTGGTCGATCTTCAGGACCCCTCAAGTTTGGAGTGTCTGTCTACTTCCTTTTTTTCTGTGTTTCCACAGATCGATGTATTGGTCAATGCTTCCGGTATTGGAATCATCAAACCGTTGGAGCAGTTGGAAGAGGACGATTTTCGTCGAACCCTGGAGGTGAATCTCACGGCTCCTTTTGTACTGATGAAAAAATTTTTACCCTCGATGAAACAGGCCGGCAAGGGGTTGGTCATTCACATCCCCGGTGTACTCGGGAAAGTGCCCATGGCGGGTGCGGCAGCATACAGTGCCAGTAAGTATGGGTTGGTGGGAATGATACAAAGTCTACGGGAAGAATGCAAACGTACGCAGGTCCGTTTTACCCTCCTGTATCTGGGTGGGGTTGATTCTCCCTTTTGGGATGGGATCGATCTGCGGGTTCAGCGGGATAAGATGATCGTAGCCGAGGAAGCGGCTAAGGCGATCTGGTTTCTTTGTCAGCAACCTGCCTCCGGCGTGGTCAGTGAAATGGTGCTTCAGCCCTTCAACCACCAGGCGATTTAAGGGATTCGTGCTGCATTGACTAATTTTGCGACGAACGTTTTCTTGCACATGCCTACTCCCACTCCTGAAATCCGATTTGACGAAACGGAAATTGCCTTTGCTCACCGTTCGGATTCGGATTTAAGGAATTCCCTGCTTCTTTTTAGAATGATGTCCTGGTCGCTCTTGGTGCAATTGGGTACCCGCATCACTCCTTGGGCAGTCAAAAATCGTTTTCCCATCTTGCCGTTGTTACGAAGCACGATCTTTCGTCAATTCGTGGGCGGAGAAAATCTAACTGAGACCCGTCAGGTATCGGACGCCTTGCAAACGTTTGGAGTGCAGGTGATCCTGGATTATGGGGTCGAAGGGAAGGAAGGAGAGGACAATTTTGAGGCCGCCAAAAACGAATTCATCCGTGTCCTTGAACACGCGGCCACCTGTACGAACATACCCTTTATCAGCATAAAAATTACCGGTCTCGCCCGATTTGCGCTTCTGGAGAAATTGCATGCATTGCAACAACTGCAAAGCGGAGCATTCCTGTCCTGCTACCAGAATGCCCAGCAAAGATTGGCACCGGATGAACGAGAAGAGTGGAACCGCGTGATCGCTCGAGTAGAGGAGATCGTAGCCGTTGGTGCGCGCAAGGGAATTGGCGTCTTAATTGATGCGGAAGAAACTTGGATACAAGATCCGATCGATGCCTTGACCCTTCAGTTGATGGATCGGTACAACCGCGAGCGCGTAACGGTTTTCAATACCTACCAGATGTACCGACACGATCGGTTGAATTTTCTGATCGATAATTTCAAGGCGAGTGTGCAGGGCGGCTATCGGCTCGGTGCAAAGTTGGTCAGGGGGGCCTACATGGAAAAGGAGCGCTCCCGCGCCCGAAAGATGGGATATCCTTCGCCGATTCAAGCCGACAAACGGGCTACCGACCGAGATTACGATGCGGGACTTGCCTTCTGTGTCGAGCACCTCGATCAAATCTTTCTGTTGGTTGCCACACACAACGAGCAAAGCAGTTTGTATGCAGCAAACCTGCTGGTTGAATTGAATCATCCCATTCACCATCCGCACATACATTGGAGTCAGTTATACGGCATGAGCGACAACATCACGTTCAATCTGGCCAAGGCCGGTTGTTCGGTCAGCAAATACCTGCCGTTTGGTCCCATTACCGACGTGATCCCTTACCTCATGCGTCGGGCCCAGGAAAACACATCCGTAAAAGGACAAACCGGTCGGGAATTAAGCCTCTTGCTGGAGGAAAAAGCACGCCGCACCCGCTTAGCCCGTTAGTATCCACAGTTTCCCAACATTGTGCTCCGGATCCCGATGGTTCGGGGCAAGGATTGGTTAACTTGCCTGCATGGAAGCGTATCACGAACTACTTCGTCACATCCTCAAAAACGGAGTGGATAAGTCCGATCGAACCGGAACGGGTACCCGCAGTGTGTTTGGGTATCAAATGCGGTTTGATCTACAAGCCGGATTTCCGCTGGTAACAACAAAAAAACTACACCTCAAAAGCATTATCTACGAGTTGTTGTGGTTTCTGAGAGGGGAGACCAACATTGCATACTTAAACGAGCACGGAGTTTCGATATGGGATGAGTGGGCCAATGAATCGGGTGAGTTGGGACCCGTGTATGGAAAACAATGGAGAAGCTGGGAAGGTAAAGAGGGGAGCGTTGTGGATCAGATCAAGGAATTGATCGAACAAATCAAAAAAACACCCGATAGCCGGCGGCTCATCGTCAGCGCCTGGAACGTGGCCGATCTTCCGCAAATGGCCCTGATGCCTTGTCATACCCTCTTTCAATTTTACGTCGCCAACGGAAAACTCAGTTGCCAGCTTTACCAACGAAGTGCCGACGTGTTTTTGGGCGTGCCGTTCAACATTGCCTCCTATGCCTTGCTTACGTTGATGGTCGCTCAAGTATGCGACTTAAAGCCGGGAGATTTCATTCACACTTTTGGGGATGCACATATTTACAACAACCATTTCGATCAGGTGCATACCCAATTGGCGCGGGAGCATTATGCGCTGCCCACGATGCGGTTAAATCCGGCTGTAAACGACATCTTCTCTTTTCAGTATGAAGATTTCACCTTGGAAAACTATCAATGCAATCCGGCAATTAAAGCACCGGTGGCCATTTAAATGGATTCGATATGTATATCCCTGGTCGTGGCCACCGCGCGCAACGGTGTGATTGGTTCCAAAGGAAAAATGCCTTGGCATTTACCGGCCGATCTGAAGCATTTTAAGAATGTGACCTGGGGGTTGCCCATTATCATGGGAAGAAAAACATTTGAATCGTTAGGGAAACCGTTGCCGGGCCGACAGAATATCGTCATTACCCGCCAACCCAATTTCAAACCACAAGGAGTGGATGTCGTGGAAAGTCCGGAGCACGCACTGGTCGTCGCTCGGTCTGCCGAGTCAAAAGAGGTTTGTGTCATCGGTGGGGGAGAGATCTACCAGGTCTTTTTTCCATTGGCCGATCGGATCTATCTGACCCGGGTACAGGCGGATGTGGAAGGCGATACTTTTTTTTCTGCCGTTGATCCCGAGCAGTGGAAGCTTACGTCCCAAAGACACCATCCGGCCGACGAAAAAAATGCGATGGATCTGGTTTATGAACAATGGGATCGAATCGGAAAGTCGCCTGCATGATGAACTCCTTTCGAACGGCCGCCGCATACCTTACCCATCGAATGCATTGCGCCAACAGCCAAGGCCATGGGGTGCATTCTCCTTTTCTCTTTGAGTTTATTACGCAGGTCTTGCCCGATGCGGCTCTTTCTGTCGACTTTGAGAAGCCCGAACAATATCGAAAAGATCTATTGTCGGATGAAACGGTTTTTTCTCGAACCGATTTTGGAAGCGGCAGGGAAAAACCACAGCAGCAGACCTCCGTCCGTTCCCTGGCCCGAAGGGCCTTGCAATCTCCCCGGGGTGCTCGCTTGCTCTATCGAATGATAAAACATTATCGACCCGGTCCGATGTTGGAATTGGGAACCTGTTTCGGGGTAACGACCGAATACCTGGCTGTTGCCGACCCCCATCAACCCGTTTATACGCTGGAAGGAGATCCTTTACTTGTGCACAAAGCGTCCGAGCGATTTCGCGATGATGGATTTACCAACATTCAATCCATCGTAGGTGATTTTGAGGAGACTCTGCCAGACCTGCTTCAGAAAATAAATTCGATCGGATTTGCCTGGGTCGACGGCAATCACCGCCAAGCACCCACGCTTCGGTATTTCGAGCAACTTTTGGCGCATGCGACGGCCGAGACTATTTTGGTATTCGATGACATCTACTGGAGCAAAGAGATGGAAGCGGCCTGGCAACTCATTCGGTGTCACCCACGCGTGGGCGCCACCATCGATCTGTTTCGGTTCGGAATCGTTTTTCTTCGTACCGAATTTCGGGAGCCCGTTCACCTTCGGCTGCATTATTAATTCCGTACCTTCATCCCACAAATCAATTGCATGTTCACCATCGGAGTTTTGAAAGAACCAGCTGCAGAATCGCGTGTGTCGTTGCTGCCGGAAGCGGTAGCGGCTCTCCGTAAAAAAGGCCTCACGGTGTTGGTAGAAGCGGGTGCCGGAATCGGCGCTTTTGCATCGGATGAATCCTATCAACAAGCTGGTGCCCAGATCGTTGGTCGGGCACATGCCATTCAAGCATCCCAACTCATCCTTTCCATACATACCCCAGTCGATTTGGACGGCGGATCCTTCAACGGCAAAGCCCTGATCGGTGTTTATCAGCCGTTGTACGTACGCGATCGGGTAGAATCCTGGGCACAGCAAGGTGTTATCTGCTTTTCGTTGGATATGCTGCCCCGAACCACACGGGCCCAATCGATGGACGTACTCAGTTCCCAAGCCAATATTGCCGGATACAAAGCGGTATTGTTGGCCGCCACCGAATATGGAAGATATTTTCCTATGTTCATGACGGCTGCCGGTAGCATAGCCCCCGCCAAGATCCTGATCTTGGGGGCCGGCGTGGCCGGTTTGCAAGCCATTGCTACCGCCCGTCGCTTGGGTGCGGTCGTGGAAGTTTTTGATACGCGGCCTGCCGTAAAAGAAGAGGTAATGAGTTTGGGTGGGAAATTCATAGAAGTGGAAGGTGCCGCCGATGCCAGTCAGGCCGGTGGTTATGCAGTTGAGCAATCCGATGAATTCAAACAACGTCAACGAGCACGCATCGCTGAATCGGCCATCAAATCCGATATCATCATTACGACCGCTCAGATCCCAGGCAAGAAAGCACCATTGCTGATCACCGAGGATATGATCGATGGCATGCGTGCGGGTTCAATCATAGTCGACTTGGCAGCCGCTACGGGCGGAAATACCCCATTCACCGAGAACGACAAAACTATTGAACGGGGTGGGGTTCGCATCTTTGGCAATTCAAACCTGGCCGCTTCCATGTCGGCCGATGCGTCAAAACTTTATGGAAAGAATATTCAAAACTTCCTTCAGCTGCTGATTGGCGCAGATGGGGAAATGCATCTTAACTGGAACGATGAACTGGTCAGCGGCGCCTGCATTACCCATGAGGGGAAAGTGGTGCATCCGCGACTGACCGCCTAAAAAAAAGAGTATGCAAACATTCTTACATTGGATTGAAGCGAATCAGTCGATCCTCTACATTGTGATCTTGATGATTTTTGTGGGTATCGAAGTGATCGGTCGGGTACCTGCGGTACTGCATACTCCGTTAATGAGTGGCGCCAACGCCATTCATGGGGTGGTGATCATCGGGGCGATCATTGTAATGGGACAAGCTGCGGCCGACAATTACCTGGCCTTGGCCTTGGGATTTTTGGCCGTAGTGCTCGGAACCCTGAATGTGGTGGGTGGGTTTGTGGTGACCGACCGCATGTTGGAAATGTTCAAAAAGAAAAAATAATACGTTGATGTATTCATCCTTGCTTACGTTCAGTTATTTGATCGCGTCGGTGACTTTCATCGTCGGATTGAAAATGCTCTCTCACCCCGCCACCGCCCGTAAAGGGAATTTAGTGGCGGCGGTAGGCATGACCCTCGCGGTGATCGGCACCATTTTCCTATATGAGAAAGACGGGGAGTCATTGGGCAACTACGGCTGGATCTTCGCCGGTATTGCAGTGGGTACGATTCTGGGTACGGTCTCCGCTAAGAAAGTCAAGATGACCGCCATGCCCGAGATGGTAAGCCTTTTCAACGGAATGGGTGGTGCCTGTGCCGCGCTGATCAGTTTGGTGGAGTTCGATCATCTCTCCTACGCCGGTACAACAGCCAACCCCGTTTTTTTATTGATCGTTGTACTGGGACTCGTGATCGGATCTATTTCTTTTGCCGGTAGTGTAATCGCCTGGGGAAAGCTCAACGGATCCATCAAGGATTTTGCCTTTCCCGGTCAGCATATTTTTAATCTCCTTGTACTTGCTGTCATCATTGGAATGGCCGGCTATCTGATTGCGCTGTCACCCGCACAGCCTCAATGGTTTATCTACGGAATATTCGGGCTTTCCATTCTATATGGACTCTTTTTTGTATTTCCCATCGGGGGTGCCGACATGCCGGTAGTGATCTCTCTGCTGAATTCCTTCACCGGCGTAGCTGCTGCCTGTGGCGGATTTTTATATGACAACAAAGTGATGCTAACCGGCGGGATTTTGGTTGGAGCAGCCGGTACCTTGCTCACCATCCTGATGTGCAAGGCCATGAACCGTTCACTGGCCAATGTACTGATCGGTTCCTTTGGCGGCGGTGCCAAAGCCACCGCAGCAGCCGGTGCCCAAGGGTCTTACAAAGAAATCACCCTGTCTGACACCGCTGTACTGATGAGTTATGCCAATAAAGTTTACATCGTACCCGGATATGGATTGGCAGTGGCGCAAGCGCAACACATCTGTCACGAATTGGAGAAATTACTCGAAAGCAAAGGGGTGGAGGTGAATTATGCGATTCATCCGGTAGCGGGACGCATGCCTGGGCACATGAACGTACTGTTGGCGGAGGCCGATGTTCCGTACGACAAGCTAAAAGAAATGGAACAGGCAAACGATGAGTTTGCCACCACCGATGTCGTGCTGGTTCTTGGCGCGAATGACGTGGTGAATCCCGCAGCTAAGTCGGATCCTGCATCACCCATCTACGGAATGCCCATTTTGGATGTGGAATTATCCAAACACATCATCGTAAACAAACGAAGCATGAAGCCGGGTTATGCGGGTATTGAGAACGAACTGTTCTTCCGCCCCAAGACCTCCATGCTCTTTGGAGATGCCAAGAAAGTATTACAGGATCTTGTAGCTGAGATCAAATCGCTCTGATCCCCGTGTCTTTCCCCGATACTTTTCTGGATCATCTGGAGGGGGTACCCGGTTTTTCCTCCCCCGCATTCCAGGAGGCGCATCGGATGGCTCCACCCACTTCGATTCGACAAAATCCCTTCAAACCTGTATCGCTTTCATTTGAGGCCTCGTCCATTCCCTGGAGTAAACAGGGCTTTTATTTGGATCAACGGCCCTCTTTTACATTCGATCCCTTGTTTCATGCGGGTACGTATTATGTCCAAGAGGCCAGCAGTCAGCTGCTGGAACCGATCCTGTCGGCTTGTACGGATCTGACGCAACCACTTCGGGTCTTGGATCTTTGCGCAGCACCCGGAGGAAAGTCGACCCATCTTTTGTCTTTGCTCTCGGAAAACAGTTTGTTGGTCTCCAATGAAGTGATCCGTTCCCGCGCTGGAATTTTGCAAGACAACCTCGACAAATGGGGCTGCTTCAACGTTGTTGTTACGCAAGAAGACCCTTCTGTATTAGGACGCGTAAAAGGTTTTTTTGATGTGATCGTGGTGGATGCGCCTTGCAGTGGCAGCGGTTTGTTTCGAAAAGATCCGGAGGCGATGACACACTGGAATCCGGCTGCGGTAGAACATTGTTCAGGTCGACAAAAACGGATCCTGAAAGACATTTGGCCGGCCCTGAAAGAAGGCGGATCACTGATTTATAGTACCTGTTCTTATTCCCAACAGGAAGATGAAGAAGTCGTGCACTGGATCTTATCCTCTTTCGACGCTGCTCTGCAGTTGCCCGATCTGTCCTCGTCCTGGGGCATAACACACACGGAGATGGGTTTTCGTTGTTGGCCGCACCTAATGAAAGGAGAGGGATTCTTTATTTCGGCCATTAAAAAAAAATCAGCGGAAGCTCCGTTATCGAGTCGCAATCGAGTAGAGGTCGGAAAACTTTCAGCCTCGCAACAACAAACGCTTTCCGAATGGTGGCAACCGGTTGGCATTACGTGGCTCGAAGGAACAGAAGGTCTATGGGCGTTTCCAAGTTCGCTGTTGCCGGAATTATCGGTTCTCTCTGCGATTTGTCGACCTATCCGCACCGGAACCCTTTTGGGCGCTTGGTCTCGAAATGATATTATACCGGATCATGCCCTCGCACTGAGTCGATACCCGCATCCTTCCATACCACGGTTGGAGTTGGATCGGGCGGAGTCCATCCGCTATTTACAGCGTGGCACGCTGGATCGTCCGGAACTGAGGAAGGGATGGCATCTGGCAACGCATCTGGGCCAATCCATGGGCTGGATAAAAAGTTTAGGCAATCGGCTTAACAACTGCTATCCGAAGCACTTGCGTATTTTGAGGCAATCAGTTGGGTAGTCGAACGCCTCTTAGCCAGGTTGCGACATCCATTCTCTTTTTCCCGGCGGGTTGGAGTGCTTGCACGTGTATCCAGCCATCTTTGGTGGCAAAGGAAAAAGTTGATTTTCCATCCGATTTCCAGGCGCCGGGTTCAAGTCCGTGTGCCGCAATTTCCTCGGTGGCAGAAAAAATCTTCAGGGTGGTTTCATTCCATTGAGTGAACGCGCCCGGGTAGGGACTTAGTCCCCGGATCAAATTATAAATATGTTCCGTTGAATGATTGCAATCGATCAGGCAGGTTTCGGTGAAAATTTTGGGAGCGCTTTGCAACGGGTGATCGGGGTGGATCTCCGGTTGGGGATATTCGATCAGTGTGCCATCGGCTATTCCTTTTACGGTGCGAACCACCAAGTTTGATCCCACTTCCATCAGCTGGTCATGCAGCTCACCGGCATTCATGGTTTTGGGAATTATAACTTTCTCTTGCAGCAGGATGCCACCGGTGTCGATCTCGTGTTTTAGCCGAAAGGTGGTGACGCCGGTCTCTGTTTCGCCATGGAGAATCGCCCAATTGATGGGGGCGGCTCCTCTGTATTTGGGAAGCAGGCTGGCGTGTAGGTTTATCGATCCCAACGGTGGCAAGTTCCAAACGGATTCAGGGAGCATGCGAAAAGCGACCACCACTTGAAGGTCGGGTTTCCAAGCGCGCAGTTTTTCCTGAAATACCGGATCTTTTAATTTCTCGGGTTGCAGCAGCGGGAGTTGGTGGCGTAAGGCTGCTTTTTTTACTTCGGAGGATTGCAATTGGAGTCCGCGACCTGCGGGGCGATCCGGTGCGGTGACCACGCCCACGATGTTTACTCCGGCCGATAACAAGGCCTCCAGGCTGGCCACGGCAAAAGCTGGGGTGCCCATGAATACGATCCGGAGGTCGGACAAACTTCGGTTCACGCTATTCGAAATCGGGGTAAAGAAGATATTTTTTTCGAATGGCTTTATATTCGGATAATTTAGGTTCCCAAGTGGCTCGGATCTGCTCTTCGGTCATTCCTTTTTTGATCTGCTGCCAGAGTTCATTGTTGCCCGATAGTTTGGTGAAAAAGGATTCTTCCATCTTACCGGATTTGGGAATCAGAAAAAAGCTGTCTTTTTGCGGGAACAATTTATATGCCTCCAGCAGCCATTTTAACTGGATGCGGTTGTTGACCAGCTTAGAGACTTTCTCGGGTGTTCCGCTGAGATCCCATCCATAGCATTTCTTGCCATAGTGTTTGGAACTTTTCGCACCGTCGTTTGGATTGGGGGTGAATGTAAAAAGCGTTTTGGGGAGGGTCGGGTGACCAAACACCTGAAACGGCTTATCGGTGCCCCGTCCCTCGGTCAGCGCCGTTCCTTCAAACAGACAGGTGAACGGATACAAATAAATGGATTGAATGTTGGGCAGGTTGGGGGAGGGTTTCACCGGCAACACGTATTTGGTGCGGTGATCATATCCCTCGCAGCGAATCACGATCAGCTGAAATGTTTTTTCTTGAATCGTGAATGACTCGGATGCCTCATCTGCTTTTTGTTGTGATAGCTCGTCTTCCGAAACTTCTGCCGCGACGGTAAGCACCATGGGTGCGATGACATCGGCTCCAGCCTCTTCACGGCGGGCCCTGACTTTCCGGATGCTGATCCATTCCTCACCCAACAGCATCTTGGCATATTCACCGATCGTTGAACCATATACGATGGGAACGGGTTGTCGTCCAACAAACGAACTGTAACGGGTATCCAGCACCGGACCATCTACGTAATGCCCGTTTGGGTTGGGCCGATCCAATACGATCAAGGGTTTTTGAAATTCAATGGCCGAGACGATGTATTCTTCCAGCGAAGAAATGAATGTATAAAAACGGGTGCCAACGTCTTGTATGTCGAACAACATGACATCTACTTCGGCCAGGTCTTTTTCATCCGGTCTTCGTTTGGCGCCATAGAGGGAGATGACCGGGATGCCGGTTTTTTCATCGACCGTGTTGCCTACTTTTTCACCGGCATCGGCCTTGCCCCGAAAGCCGTGCTCGGGACCAAAGATCACAGACACTTTTACGCCGCTGGCGAGCAGGGTATCTACCAAATGTGTTTTACCAACCATTGAGGTTTGGTTGGCAAAAACGCCCACTCGTTTGCCCTCCAGGAGGGGTAGATATGTTTTTAGCCGTTCGGCTCCGGGGGTGATTTGAGCGAAGGATACCGTTGTCAGCCAGCTAAGTAGAGTTGCTGCTAGCCAGACTCGAATTGAAGTATTGTTGAGCATGCTTCAAAATTGAGAAAAAAAGCCGGTTCCACCCGCTGCAATTCAGCTACCTTGTGAAAAATTTGATTTTATGTCAACAGCTCAATCCGGTGACACCGTACGCGTGCATTACCATGGCCGGCTTCCGTCCGGCGAAACGTTCGACAGCACGGCCGAACGGGAACCACTGGAGTTCGAGTTGGGAAGTGGTCAGGTTATAGTCGGGTTTGATACCGGTGTATCCGGTATGGCAGTAGGAGAGAAGAAAACCATTGAGATCCCGTTTTTGGATTCATACGGACCGCGCAACGAATCCATGATCATCGAAATGCCCAAGGAACGTTTTCCAAAGGATATGGAGATCGAATTGGGTATGCCGCTGATGATGTCGGATGGGCAGGGACAGCAACTGCAAGTGGCTGTTACTTCCATACAGGAAACCACTGTAACACTCGATGCCAACCATCCGCTGGCGGGTAAAGACCTGATCTTTGACCTGGAGCTCGTGGAGATCAAGGGCGCTTCCCGCATCATCTTATCTGAATGAGTTAATTCCATGTTCGATCAGTATTCTTTTACTGCAGCCGAGCGCTTTTGCCGTTATGTCCAGTGCGATACCCAAAGCGATCCGCACTCGACCGGTTTTCCCTCCACCGAAAAGCAAAAAGCATTAAGTCGCTTGCTCGTTGAGGAGTTGCTACAGATCGGAATAACCGATGCACACCTAGATGACCAGGGGTATGTTTATGCGACCATTCCGGCCACAACGACCCGCTCGGCCCCTGTGATCTGTTTATGTGCCCATGTGGATACCGCACCCGACTGCAGCGGAACCGATGTCAGGCCCCTTATTCATTACAAGTATCAGGGATCGGATATCGTTTTGCCCGACGATCCGGCGCAAGTGATCCGAATGGCGGAATATCCCTATTTAAAAAATTGTCTGGGTAAAGATGTCATCACCGCTTCCGGCAAAACCTTGTTGGGATCGGATGATAAGGCCGGTGTGGCGGAGATCATGGACCTGGCAAATTTTTTAATGAAACACCCGGAGGTGGAACATGGACCGGTCAGGATCCTCTTTACACCCGATGAGGAAGTGGGACGGGGAGTGGATCACGTCGACATCGAAAAACTGGGGGCTGATTTTGGATACACATTGGACGGGGGAGAACCCGGATCAATTGAACAGGAAAATTTTAGCGCCGATGGAGTCACCATTACTCTATACGGGGTCAGTGCACACCCGGGATATGCGAAAGGGAAAATGATCAACGCCCTGAAATTGGCAGGTGAAGTATTGGCCCTCTTGCCTCGGGATCTTTCGCCGGAGGCCACCAGCGACCTGGAAGGGTTCATGCATCCGTCGCAGGTATCCGGGATTGCTGAAAAATCAACTTTGGATTTTATCATCCGTGATTTTATTACGGAGAAATTAGCTGAGAAAGAGGCCCTGTTGAGATCATTGGTTGAGTCGGTAATATCGAGGCATCCTGGCGCTCGGTTCACGTTTGAGGTGCGGGTGCAATACCGCAACATGAAGGACGTGCTTTACAAACATCCTCAAGTGGTAGCTTATGCCATGGAGGCCATGCGCCGTGCGGGTTTGACACCCCTTCCCGGCTCGATCCGGGGCGGGACCGACGGAAGCCGTTTGTCTTTCATGGGGCTTCCCTGCCCCAACCTCTTTGCCGGTCAGCAGGCCATACATTCCAAACATGAATTCATCTGCGCACAAGATATGAACAAGGCGGTAGAGACCCTGGTTTACCTGGTGCAGATTGCGGCCGAGAATCAGTAACTTCCCCCAAAACATTTTATATGCTGCTAACGCTTCTTTCCACTTGGTGGGTTTGGGTGCTGTTGATCTTGTTCTTCAGCTCTCTGTATACCGTGAACCAAGGCTATATCGCCGTGATCGTCATGTTTGGCAAGTATCGTCGGATCGCCCGTCCGGGACTGAACATGAAAATCCCTATCCTGGAAAGCGTCTTTAAAAAAGTATCCATCCAAAACCGCTCGGTTGAATTGGAGTTCCAAGCGGTCACGGCCGACCAGGCAAACGTATATTTCAAAAGCATGTTGCTGTACTCGGTACAGAATTCAGAGGAGGAGACGATCAAGAAAGTTGCTTTTAAATTCATTACCGATAAAGACCTGATGCAGGCCTTGGTACGAACCATCGAAGGAAATATCCGTTCGTTTGTTGCCACCAAAAAGCAAGCAGAGGTACTGGGCTTACGCCGCGAGATCGTGCAGTATGTGAAAGTGGAGGTGGATCATTCGTTGGAAGAGTGGGGGTATCATTTGCAAGATCTGCAGATCAATGACATCACTTTCGATAAAGTCATTCTGGATTCCATGAGCAAAGTGGTGGCTTCCAACAACCTGAAAGCAGCAGCTGAAAATGAGGGGCAGGCCTTGTTGATTACCAAAACAAAAGGTGCAGAAGCCGATGGAAATGCCATCAAGATTGCTGCAGAAGCGGAACGGGAAGCGGCGCGTTTGCGCGGACAGGGGGTAGCCTTGTTCCGAATGGAAGTAGCTGCCGGTATGACGGAGGCAGCCGAACAGATGAAACAAGCCAATTTGGATACCAATGTTATCCTGTTCAGTATGTGGACGGAGGCCGTGAAAAACTTTGCTGAATATGGGAAAGGAAACATTATCTTCTTGGATGGAAGCCCGGATGGCATGGAAAACACCATGAAACAGATCATGGCCTTGATGGTTAAACAGGCCGGAGAATCCGGAGCAAAAAAGTCTTCCTGACCCCTTGCTTTGTTAGGATTGATTTAAATCCGTCGTCCGTTTCCAATTCGGGCGGCGGATTTATCGTTATTCAGGTCTGTTGAAAAAGCATACGTAACATCTTAAAGCGACCAGCTTATTTTTACAAAAATCTATTCACGATGTTTTATTTCTTGCAGATAACGGATTCCCTGACCAAATCCGTTGCCCAGATACCGGGGGATCGAAATGGAGACGGATACATCGGTTTTGGAGAATTGCTCTTGACGGGCGGGTGGATCATGATCCCATTGAGCATTATGCTTCTTTTGGCGATCTATTTCTATTTCGAACGCAGCCTCGCCATTCGGCAAGCTTTCAAGTTAGATCCGAATTTCATGAATATAATCCGGGATCAGATCATGACCGGTAACCTGACTGCGGCTCGAAACTTGACCAAGAATACGAATAATCCAGTAGCACGTGTCATCGATAAAGGATTGCAGCGGATCGGGAAGCCCATCGACAGCATAGAAAAGAGCATGAACAACATCGGCGCGTTGGAGATGTACAGCCTGGAGAAAAACCTAGGGGTACTTGCCGTTGTCTCCAAAGCGGCTCCCATTTTTGGGTTTGTTGGAACCCTGGTTGGCATGATGCAGCTTTTTTCCGGCATCACTACTTCCGCAGAATTTACGCCGGCCTCGATCGCCGGCGGTATTTATACCAAGCTGATCACCTCGATCGCCGGTTTGCTGATCGGGTTGGGCGCATATTTGGCGTATCAGTATCTCAATACCCAGATCGATAAGGCAGCCAATCGCATCGAGTCTGCTACGGCTGATTTTCTGGACATTCTTCAAGAAACCACTCGCTGATCATCATGTCCCGTCTACGAAAAAAACATCGAACCGAATCGGAGGTCTTTACCGACACGTTGGTAGACATCCTTTTTATCGTGTTGATGTTCTTTCTGATCGTATCCACCATCGCTAACCCCAACGTGGTTAGTGTAAACAATCCATCCGGCAGCAAAGACACAAAGGCCAAGCAGCACATCATGGTGTCGATCGATCAGAACCAGCAGTTATACTTGGGGACTACTGCCATTGCTAGCGCTTCTTTTGATTCTGCACTGGTTGGCGAGATCCGTAGATACCAAACCCTGGTAGATACTCCAACGGTTGTAATCAATGCTGATACTGCCGCCCAATACGGTGAGGTTTTTCGAGTGATGCGTTTGGCCAAAAAGGAAAAAGCCCGTGTGGTAGCCCGCGTCGATTGATCAACTTAGGATCGTTGCTCGTAGCATTCTTTTTTTTCCTTGCATATCGAGCCGTACAATCGTCTGATAGCCCATTTCTTCGAAAAGTATTTGAGTCTGCTGGGACCGGTCCTCATGCATTTCCACATAGATCCGTCCTTTTGCCAATAAATTTTCCCTCCCAAAGGTTGCGATCAACCGATAAAAGAGCAGGGGGTCTTCCGCAGGTGTAAAAAGCGCCAGGGGAGGTTCATATAAGCGCACGTGGTCGGATAATGAATCCTTCTCACTCAGCGGAATATAGGGAGGGTTGCTAACGAGTAGATCAACTTTCGGGAGTTGATTCCAAGCTTGTGGATCCGTGAAGTTCATTTTTTGGAAATGCACGGACTCCCCAAAATGTTCAGCATTTCTTTTTGCAACGATCAAGGCTTTTTCGTCTACGTCAATTGCCGTTACAACTGCCTGTGGAAATACTCTTTTCAGCGAAATTGCTAAAATACCACTCCCGGTTCCGATCTCCAGGATCTGATTGAGTATGGGGAATTCGTCCTGCTCGGTTTTTATCCAGTGAAACAATTCCTCTGTCTCCGGGCGGGGTATTAAAACCGATTCATTCACGTAAAAGGCTCTTTCGTCGAACCAGGCCTCCTCCAAGACGTATTGAATCGGCCTGCCGGATCTCAGTTGAGCGAGTATCTGCTGGGCGGTCGTTTGAGTATTTGGCGTCCTCTCTTCATCGGGGTTGGCAGGCGCGAATGCTTTTCGGATCAAAAAATCAGCTACCATTCTTTCCATGACAGCTGATTCAGATGCTCCGTATTGGGGAAACAAGACTTCCCTCAGTGCCTTGAGAAAAGTTTTTGTATTCACGGAAAGGCTTAGGCGTTGAAACGGGGGTTTGCCTTTAGGTCCTTGCTTCCGGGCGTATATACATAGAACCCTTCACCGGATTTAACACCCAGTTTTCCCTGGGCAACCAAATCTGCCAGTGTATTGGCCGGTGTGTATTTCGAATTCTGGAATCCGTCCTCCAGTACCCGCAAAATGGACAAGCATACATCCAATCCGATCAGATCAGCCAATTGAAGCGGACCCATCGGATGCGCCATACCTAATTTCATAATGGTATCGATGGATTCAACGCCGGCGACTCCTTCTTCCAAGCTGAGTACCGCCTCATTGATCATGGGCATGAGAATGCGGTTTGAAATGAATCCGGGAAAATCATTCACCACGCAGGGCACTTTTCCGAGTTGCTTGCTAAGGGAAACGATGGTATCGGTCACGCTCCCATCGGTTTGAGGGCCCTGAATGATCTCTACCAATTTCATCACCGGGACGGGATTCATAAAGTGCATGCCGATCACTCGATCGGGTCGCTGGGTAGATTGTGCCAGTAAATCGATAGAGATGGAGGAGGTGTTGGTAACCAGAATGGTGCCCGGATCGGCCGCCGTATCCATTTGGGCAAATATTTTTTTCTTTAATTCCGTGTTCTCCGTGGCAGCTTCTATTACAAGCTTGACACCGGAAACGCCTTTTTCGATCGAGGTCTGTGTGGTGATCCGATCAAGTGTCTCCTGTTTCAATTCGGGGCGGATGATTTCCTTTTTGACCAGTCGATCCAGGTTGTTTCCGATCGTTTGCAAAGCTTTGCTCAGAGCTGTTTCCGATACGTCGATAAGGGTGACGGGGTATCCGTGCTGGGCAAATACATGGGCAATCCCATTGCCCATCGTGCCGGCACCGATCACGGCAATTTTTGAATTTATTTCCATTCCGCTTATTTTTTGGCAAAGTTACCCGAAAATCTGTCTATCGTTTTCGCTTGAAATCACCCCGTTTCCAGGCTTGGATGAATTCTCCCCAGGCGGCGGGATTAAATATATTCATCGGGGGCATTTGTCCCTGATACACGGCCCGGGTTGCAATTTTATTTAGTTGTAATTGGGTTGCCTCCCCACCGTCTGCAGGTGTTGATTCCATCCAGGCCTTGCGCTTGGCCTCGCTCATATTTTTTCGAGCAGTCTCGTAATCGTCATCGGGTATGGGGATGTTGACAAAATCGCGAAAAAATTGTTCCGGTGTGGGACGAGGTTTAATGATCGTGGCGGGTAAGTAGACGGTATCTGCGATCATGAGCTGAACAATGCTGTACTGATTGCCGGTGATGGTGGTTGGGATTTTAACCAACTTGCTTTGATAGGAAACGTGGGTAAATTCCACTTCGTCTCCTTTCAGCACTACAATGGAAAATACGCCTTGGTTGTTGGTGAGAGTGCCGCGATTCTGACCTTTTACCTGTATGCTCACGGCGGGTATACCAACCAGACTATCCGCCGTCATAACGATGCCATATAGCTGCACAATTGAATCTCGCGTCGTTTCCACTTGCGCTTGAGACGAGAAAACGGCCAGGGAAGCTAACCCAGTCAACAGAATTGCAATCTTTCTCACCCCTCAAAAATAATTGCTGCCACACTATTTTATCCAACAATTTGACCGTTCTAGCAGTTAATTTTGCACCGCGTTCCTCTTTTAACATTTTATGATGACTACCGAACAAGTCCTGGATGCCCTAGTTCACGTACAAGAACCCGATTTAGGGAAAGATCTGGTCACCCTCAACATGATCCAAGACATCCAGATCGAGGGGAACACGGTATCCTTTACCCTGGTACTCACCACGCCTGCCTGCCCTATGAAAGAGCATATGCAACATGCCTGCGTGAACGCAATCCGCCTGATGGTTGATCCCCAAGCGGAAGTACGGGTAACATTCACCGCAAATACCACCTCCAAACGTCAGGATCCGGGCAGTCTGCTACCCGGAGTCAAAAATATCATAGCCGTTGTGAGCGGGAAGGGAGGCGTGGGAAAATCGACCGTTTCTTCCAATTTGGCTATTGCCCTGGCTCAGGGCGGGGCCCGTGTCGGACTCATGGATGCGGACATTTATGGCCCGAGCGTACCCATTATGTTCGGCGTACGCGGCGAAAAGCCCTTAATGAAAGAGGTGAATGGCAAAGGCATGATCGTGCCATTAGAACGATTCGGTATCCGATTGATGAGCATCGGACTCTTGGTCGACGAGAAAAACGCAGTGGTTTGGCGCGGACCCATGGCCAGCAGCGCGATCCGTCAATTTGTCTCCGATGTAGATTGGGGCGAGTTGGATTATCTGATTATCGACATGCCTCCCGGTACCGGAGATATTCACCTCACCCTGATGCAAACCGTACCCGTTACCGGTGCCGTAATTGTCAGCACCCCGCAATACGTAGCCCTGGCAGATGCCAAAAAGGGCATCGCCATGTTCGGGCAAGCCCAATTGAATGTTCCCATCATCGGATTGGTAGAGAACATGAGTTATTTTACGCCTACCGAACTGCCGGATAACCGTTACTATATTTTTGGAAAAGAAGGGGGACGAAGACTGGCCAGCGAATACGATCTTCCCTTTTTAGGAGAAATTCCGATCGTGCAATCCATTCGCGAAGGAGGCGATCAAGGCATTCCGGTTATGATGGGAGATGACGTCGTTACCCAAAAAGCTTTTATTCAATTTTCAGCCCAAGTGGTTCGAAGCATCGCCATGCGTAATGCCAATTTGAATTCAGAAGCCATCGCACAACAGCTTTAAATGGTTCAGCCGTAAAGCCAACGAAGGGCATTGCCCGATCGGATCTTGTCAATCTGCTCCTTATTGAACCGGGCTGGGTCAAGCAGCGACAGAGGATTTCCATCCCCGAGGGGGAAAGGATAATCGCTACCCACACAAACGGCATCGGATCCTACCGTATCCAATAGGAAAGCGAGCGCTTTGGGATCGTGGACCAAATGATCCACCCAAAATCTGCCCAGATATTTTTCCGGCGACACGGGATTGTCTTTCGCGACCAGATCGGGTCTGGCATCAAATCCATGCTTGATCCGTCCCAGCGTATAGGTAAACGATCCGCCTCCATGCGCAAAGGCCACGCGTAAGTTTGGAAAGGCTTCCCATATTCCGCCAAAGATCAACGAGCAAATGGCGCGAGTAGTCTCTGCCGGCATTCCAACTAACCAAGGCAGCCAATACTCCTGCATTTGACTTTCCCCCATCATCTCCCACGGATGAATGAACACCGCAGCGCCCAAGCGTTCGGCTTCCGCAAAGAAAGAACGAAAACGTGGATCGGATAGATTCAGTCCGTTCACATTGGTGCCGATCTCAACACCCGCCAACCGCAATTCTTGCACACATCGTTGCAATTCACCGATCGAAAGCTCGGGGTCCTGCAACGGAACGGTTCCCAATCCAACAAACCGATCGGGATTTGCCTGCACCGTTTGAGCAATATGGTCGTTAAAGAAACGAGCCGTTTCCAATGCATCATTCGGTTTGGCCCAGTAATTAAACAGCACGGGAATGGTCGACAAGACCTGTTTTTCAATTCCCATTCGCTCCATGTCCCCAAACCGGTCCTCCGCCCGATAGCAATTCGACTCAATTTTTCGAAATATCCGATCGCCTTTCATTATGCAGGCCTCACAGCCTTGGTGCTCCATGTGAATGAAATCGCCATAGCCAAAGCGTTTTACCCAATGGGGCATCTGCTCCGGAAGAATGTGGGTGTGAATATCGATTGCCAAAACTTATGCTTTACGCACGGGCGGTTGCATCACCGATCCGCATTTTTCACAAGTGCGCTTATTTTCTGAACTGTAAAACGACTCTATCACCGGTGGAAGTTGTGTTACGATATCGCTCACCACCAATTTGGATTCGTGCAGGAGGTGGCCACATTTTTCACAGAACCACAGAAATCCATCTTCTTCGTCCTTGCGGACTTTTTCAATTACCAGTCCCACTGTATTCGGACCGCGTTGCGGCGAATGCGGGGTACGAGGGGGCAATAAAAACATATCGCCCTCCTTTAGGTGGATGTCCTTGGGTACGCCTTCGTCGATGATCCTGACCGTAATGTCTCCTTCGATCTGAAAATACAATTCCTCGGTCTCGTTGAAGTGATAATCTTTGCGGGCATTGGGACCGCCTACCACCATTACGATAAAATCTTCTGCTTCTTTGTAGACGCATTGATTGCCAACAGGGGGTTTGAGCAGATCGCGGTTTTCATCGATCCATTTTTTTAAATTGAAAGGGGCAGTTACTGGCATAGCGATCGTTTTAGGGTTGCATTGCGGATGAAAAATTACAACAATTTGGCGTAGGTTTGACACCATGAATCTTTCGCTTGCCGGCAAAAGCGCCCTGATCGGTGGTAGCACCCAGGGAATTGGTTTGGCCATTGCACGGGAATTGTCCCACTTAGGTGCCGCTTGTGTTTTATTGGGGCGATCCCAACCCGCGCTGGAAGCAGCCCTGAATCAACTCGATCGTGCAGCCGGGCAATCTCATCAAACCTGTCTGGCCGATCAATCCGATCCCGTTCAATTGCAGCAATCGGTACAACAGGTACTGGCAAGCGGACCCATTCATATTTTGATCAATAATAGCGGCGGACCCGCTGCTGGTCCCATTCTTCCCGCTACCGCCGATGCATTCCTTCAAACGTTCCAACAACATTTGCTGGCCAATCATCAATTGGCGCAGCTATTGGTGCCGGGCATGCGTCAATCGGGTTATGGACGTATCATAAATGTGATCTCCACGTCAGTGCGGATACCTTTAAAGAACCTGGGTGTATCCAACACCATCCGGGGAGCCGTAGCAGCCTGGGCCAAGACACTCTCCAACGAATTGGGTCCGGATCAAATCACCGTCAACAATATTTTACCGGGCTTTACCCGAACGCAACGACTTCTCTCCTTGCAAGAAGAAAAAGCCAAGAAGGAAAATAAATCCATCCATCAGATCGAGGAAGAATGGAAAAATGAAGTTCCCCTTCGACGGATCGGTGAACCGGAGGAAGTAGCGGCATTGGCGTCTTTCCTTGCTTCCCCCGCAGCGGCCTACATCAACGGGGTGAGCATTCCGGTAGATGGAGGCCGAACCGGAAGCATTTAATCATGTCAACGCTACAGAAACCATATCGGTTGACTCATTGGGTCGGTGGTGAACCAATTGTGGATCCGGCATCTTCATGCCTCCCAAATATCAATCCCGCTACCGGTGAAACCATAGGAGAGGTGCCGATTGCCACTGCTCATGTGATCGATCAGGCCGTGCAAGCCGCTCAACAGGCTTTTTCTTCATGGTCTGCCTTGCCTGCCGAAGAACGGTCACATTGGTTGAACCGCTTGGCCGATGCGATCGAGTCGGACTCCGATGCATTGGCATTGGCTGAAACGACCGACAGTGGGAAACCCCTTTGGCTGAGCCAGAAAATGGATATCCCGCGTGCGGCTTCGAATTTTCGATTCTTTGCCGCTGCCGCTACGCAATTTGCGTCGGAATCGCATAGCGGACCCTCTTCCATCGACTATACCCTTCGCCAACCCTTGGGTGTGGTGGGATGCATTTCTCCGTGGAATCTTCCCATTTATCTTTTTACCTGGAAGATCGCCCCGGCCCTTGCCGCCGGAAATACGGTGGTCGCTAAACCTAGTGAAGTAACACCCAGCACAGCGTATTTACTGGGTGCGCTGATGAAACGAATCGGTTTTCCGAAAGGGGTGTTGAATATTGTGCAAGGAGATGGTCCCACTACCGGCGAATCAATCGTAATACATCCACAGATCAAGGCCATTTCCTTTACGGGCAGTACGCGGGCAGGCCAACGAATCGCTTCTTTGTTGGCTCCCCAACTCAAAAAATATTCCCTGGAACTTGGCGGAAAAAATGCCGCAGTGATTTTTTCGGATGCCAATCTTGATCACGCAGTCAAAGAAACCGTTCGCTCCGCTTTCACGAACCAAGGCGAGATCTGTTTGTGTACCTCACGAATTCTGGTGGAACAATCCATTTATGACCGGTTTCGTAGCGCTTTTGTGGAACGCGTCAAACAGCTAACGGTGGGCGACCCACTGGATGATTCCAGCAAACAAGGAGCACTGGTGAGTTCCTCTCATTTTGAAAAAGTTCGGCAGTGTGTTGATCGAGCCAGACAAGAAGGAGGAAAGATTTTGATCGGGGGCGAACCGTTTGCGGCAGCAGGCTCCTGTGCAATGGGGTTCTTTTATAAACCCACTGTTATCGAGGGACTAGGTCCCGATACCCAAACCAATCAAGAGGAAATCTTTGGTCCGGTTGCAACCCTGCAGCCCTTTCAAAACGAAACCCAAGCCATCGAACTGGCCAATCATTCGGGATACGGTTTGGCTGCAACGGTTTGGACTACCGATCTCCAAAAAGCACACCGGGTTGCCACTTCCATACAAGCCGGAATTGTGTGGGTGAATAGTTGGCTTTATCGCGACCTACGCACACCTTTTGGTGGCGTGAAGAACAGCGGTCTGGGAAGGGAAGGTGGTTGGGAAGCCATGCGCTTCTTTACCGAACCGAAAAACATATCCATTCGTTTCTAACAGATTCATCAGCTATGTCAGACCCCATCGTACACACCGATCAGGCAGCCAAACCACTGGGTGCCTATCCTCATGCCCGCCGAGTAGGGAACCTTTTGTTTCTCTCGGGAATCGGGCCGCGCAATCCGGTCGATAACTCCATTCCCGGGTTGGTCTTGAACGACGACGGTACCATTCGCAGCTATGATATTGAGGCCGAGTGCCGAGCTACGTTTGCCAACGTCAAAGCCGTGCTGGAGGCCAGTGGTTCTTCGTGGGATCGGATCGTGGACGTCACCGTATTTCTGACCAGCATGAAAACGGATTTTCCGATCTACAACCGTGTTTATGCGGAATATTTCACCTCCGTTCAGGCCTGTCGTACGACCGTGGAAGTGAAGAGTTTACCTACGCCAATCGCAGTAGAATTAAAAGTCATTGCCACCATCGAGTAACATGAAACTGGCTTCCTTATCTGAACAGGCAATGCAGTTGAATCGGCAAGATCCCCTGAGCGGATTTCGGGATCGATTCCACATTCCCCAGCGGGAAGCAAAGGAGGTGGTTTATTTCACGGGCAATTCACTGGGACTAATGCCCAAAAATGTTCCGGCCTACGTGAATCGGGAGTTGAACGATTGGGCAACGTTCGGGGTGGAAGGACATTTTCAGTCCAAGCACCCTTGGTTGTCGTATCACGAGCTCTTCCCGTCCTTATTGGCACCAATCGTGGGGGCATTGGATTCGGAGATTGTTGTGATGAATCAGCTTACGGTCAATTTGCATTTGTTGATGGTAAGTTTTTATCGTCCCACTTCAAGCCGCCACAAGATACTCTGCGAGGGGCGGGCATTCTCCTCCGATCAGTATGCAATGGAGTCGCAGGTATGTTTTCACGGATTTGATCCGCAACGATCGATAGTGGAGATCTTTCCCCGTGAAGGAGAATCGTACATTCGAAAACAAGATCTGATCGAGGCAATCCGCCTGCATGGAGAGGAACTGGCATTGGTGTTATTGGGGGGTGTGAATTATTATACGGGACAACTTTTTGACCTAAGGGAGATCACTCGGGAGGGACAAGCACACGGTGCTGTAGTGGGATTTGATTTGGCCCATGCCGCCGGAAATGTTTCTTTGCAACTACATGATTGGGGGGTAGATTTTGCCACTTGGTGTTCGTACAAGTATTTGAACAGTGGTCCGGGTGGCGTCAGTGGTGTATTCATACACGAACGACATCATTTGTCCGATCTGCCCCGTTTTGAGGGATGGTGGGGTTATCGGAAAGCGGATCGGTTTCAAATGAACAAAGGATTTATTCCCATTCCAACCGCCGAGGCCTGGCAGCTCAGCAACGCGCCGGTACTCAGCATGGCTGCGCATCACGCCGCGCTCTCGGTCTTTCAGGAAGCGGGCATGGATCGCTTGCATGCCAAACGCAAGCAATTGTCCGAATTAATGGTAGCGGGATTAGTCGAATTGCAAGCCTTGCATTCCGGAAAATTTGAGGTGCTCACGCCCATGGAAATGTCGGAGCGGGGTTGTCAGACTTCCCTCTATTTTTCAACCGGCGGAAAATCCGTGCACACCGAATTGGAAAAAGCGGGTTTTATTTGCGACTGGCGAGAACCCGGTGTGATCCGGTTGGCGCCGGTGCCGTTGTATAATCTTTTTTCGGAGGTGACTGACTTTATTTGTTGCCTGGATAAAATTCTTAAAGCATAGTTCAGCATGAGTAAGCGTGTGATCATTGTCGGAGCTGGATTGGTGGGTTCCTTGTTGGCGATCTATCTGCGAAGAAGGGGCTATGAAGTGAATATCTATGAGCGCCGGGGCGATATGCGACAGCAATCCCTAGTAGCGGGTCGCTCGATCAATTTAGCGCTGAGTGACCGGGGCATTCGGGCACTTGAGGAAGTGGGGGCCATGGATCATATTCGTCCCATTGCCATTCCCATGCACGGACGGCAGATCCATCAGCCGGATGGCAAGGAAGTGTATCAGCCCTATGGAAAAACCGGACAATACATCAATTCGGTATCCCGAGGCGAACTCAACAAGACCTTGATGACGCTGGCCGAGCAGAGTGGTGCACGGATTCATTTTCAATACCGATGTTTACAGGTCGATTGGTCGGCCAATCAATTTGTCTTTGAGAAATCAGACGGTTCAGAGGTGCGTGTAGCGGGCGATCTGGTGTTCGCAGCGGATGGTGCTTTTTCTGCAGCCCGGCTGCAATATCAATTGCAACACGACCGGTTTCAGTATCAGCAATCTTACATCGATTTTGGATATAAGGAATTGACGATACCAGCCGGTGCGAATGGCCAATTTCAGATGGAGCCCAACGCATTGCACATCTGGCCGCGAAAGAATTACATGTTGATCGCTTTGCCCAATCCGGATGGAAGCTTTACGTGTACGCTTTTCTTTCCCTTTGAAGGCGATCCGTCGTTTTCCAGCTTGCAATCCGATGAGCAGATCCTGAATTTTTTCCATGCTCAATTTTCCGATGCCACGGCGCTCATGCCGGATATTCTTTCGCAGTACCGCAACAATCCTACGGCTTCGTTGGTAACGGTCAAGTGTTATCCCTGGGTGCTGGAAGATCGGTTTGCCCTTATTGGAGACGCGGCTCATGCGATTGTGCCCTTTTTTGGTCAGGGGATGAATTGTGGGTTTGAGGACTGTTTTGTGTTGAATACGTTGATGGAAAAGCATGGATCGGATTGGAAGGCGTTGCTGCAAGAATACCAGTCATTGCGTAAGCCGGATGGCGATGCGATCGCTGAGTTGGCACTTAATAATTTCTTGGAGATGCGTGATCGGGTAGCCAATCCTCGGTTTTTGCTTCAAAAAAAGATCGAAGCAAAAATTCACAGCCAGTATCCCGATCAATGGGTACCGGCTTATGCGCAAGTGACCTTTAGTCCGCACATAAGATACTCCGAGGCCTTGGTAAATTCGTTGAAACAGGAGGCGATCATGCAACAACTGATGGCTAGACCCGATATTGAATCCGTTTGGGAAAGTCCGGAAGTGGAAGCTTGGGTGATCGATAAGCTGCACAAACGGTAAATTTGTGTCATGAACAGGACCCAGCTCATCGAACAGATCAAGGCCAAGCGGTCTTTTCTATGTATTGGGCTGGATACGGACCTCACCGAGATTCCTTCGCATTTGCTCGAGGAGCCGGATCCGATCTTTGCTTTCAATCGCGCCATCATTGAGTCTACCCGCGATCTCTGTGTTTCCTACAAGATCAACACGGCCTTTTATGAGGCGGAGGGCGAGCGGGGTTGGGTTGCGATGCGCAAAACCTTAGACTTTATTGGACGCGATCATCTGGTCATTGCAGATGCCAAGCGAGGCGATATTGGAAATACCTCCGAGCAGTATGCCCGTGCATTTTTTGAGACCCTTTCCTTCGATGCCATCACGGTAGCGCCTTATATGGGATCCGATAGCATAAAACCTTTTTTGAAGTGGAGGGATAAATGGGCGGTTGTGTTGGGATTAACATCCAACGAAGGAGCAGCAGATTTTGAACTGCAGCCCTCGGGTGACGAACTGCTGTATGAGCGCGTGCTGCGCACGGCTGCCGGATGGGGCACAAAAGAAAACACGATGTTCGTGATCGGTGCCACCCGCGCAGAGGCTTTCGCCAACGTACGCCGGATTCTGCCCGATCATTTTTTACTGGTGCCCGGGGTTGGCGCACAAGGGGGAAGTTTGACCGAGGTTTATCAGCAGGGAAGCAATCGGGAATTTGGGCTCTTGGTGAATGTAAGCCGTGCGGTGATCTATGCTTCTGCTCAGGCGGATTTTGCCGCAAAAGCCCGCGCGGCTGCGCTGGTCTACCAACAGGAAATGGCAGTTTTACTCGGATAGTACAGACTCCCCCGATATCTTGTACTTTTGTGCCTATAAACTGATTACATGGCAGCCCGCACCGATCTATTTGTCAGTCCCGATTATTTTGCCGTAGATGAATTGCTCACCGACGAGCAGAAGTTGATCCGGGAGACCGTTCGCGCATACGTGAAAAAGGAGATCTCACCGATCATTGAGGACTATGCGCAGCGCGCGGAATTTCCCGAACACATCGTATCTCAATTGGGTGAATTGGGCTGTTTTGGTCCCACTGTTCCGGCCGAATACGGCGGTGGTGGGTTGGATTACATCTCATATGGGTTAATGATGCAAGAATTGGAACGAGGCGACAGCGGGGTACGCTCCACCGCTTCTGTACAGGGTTCGTTGGTGATGTTTCCGATCTATGCCTATGGAAGTGAGGAGCAGCGTAAAAAATTTCTTCCCAAGCTGGCCAGCGGGGAATGGTTGGGTTGTTTTGGACTCACCGAACCCGATCATGGTTCCGACCCCAGCAGTATGATCACCAACATGCGTGACGCAGGCGATCACGTGATTCTGAATGGTGCGAAGATTTGGATCAGCAATGCTCCTTTTGCGCAGGTAGCAGTGGTTTGGGCAAAAGATGATTCCGGCGAGATCCGCGGCGTGATCGTGGAGCGGGGAATGGAAGGATTCACCACACCCACTACCCACGGGAAATGGAGTTTGCGTGCCTCAGCTACCGGCGAATTGGTTTTCGATAATGTAAAAGTTCCCAAGGCAAACATTTTGCCGAACATAAAAGGATTGAAAGGTCCGTTGAGTTGCCTGACCAAAGCCCGTTTCGGGATCGCTTGGGGTGTGGTGGGTGCAGCAATGGATTGTTACGATACGGCGTTGCGCTATTCGCAAGAACGCCAGCAATTCGGCAAACCGATTGGCGCGTTTCAATTGCAACAAAAAAAGCTGGCCGAAATGATCACCGAGATAACCAAGGCACAGTTATTGAACTGGCGGTTAGGGGTCTTGATGAACGAAGGAAAGGTTACTCCGCAGCAGGTTAGCCTTGCCAAACGAAATTCTTGTGAGATGGCCACGCAGATTTGTCGCGATGCCCGTCAGGTATTAGGCGGAATGGGGATCACGGGTGAGTATCCGGTGATGCGGCATATGATGAATCTGGAAAGCGTCATCACCTATGAGGGTACCCACGATATACACCTGCTGATCACCGGTATGGACGTCACCGGCTTCAACGCATTCAAATAATCCATGGTCGAATATCCCGATAAGATTTTTCTGATCGGTTTTATGGGCGTGGGAAAATCTCACTGGGGAAGGCTTTTGTCCACGCAGTTGGGCTATGCCTTCATCGATCTGGATGAGGAGATCTCCCGGATGGCTGGGGGCAGAACCATCACAGAAATTTTTGAGGAGGAGGGAGAGGAATTTTTTCGTCGCCTGGAGGCAAATTGCCTGGATCAATTTATCGCTACCGATCAGCAAGGGGTCATGGCTTGTGGCGGTGGCACTCCTTGTTTTCTGAACAATCTGGGTCGGATGAAGAAGGCTGGCAGAGTGATCTGGTTACAGGCGACCGCGGAGGAGCTGTTGCCCCGTCTGTTGGCGGAGCGTGATAAAAGACCCTTGATCCGGGAACTTTCTGAGGTGGAGTTGACGCATTACATCACCAAGAAAATGGGGGATCGCCAACTGTTTTATCGAGCGGCGGATCTTGCGGTAGCCGAATCTGCATTGACTGAGAAAAATTTGACTCAATCCCTTTTCTATGAATAAACGGATGGTTTACGGAGCTTGTTTTTCCATCGCAATTTCTATTGCTTTGGGTGCATTTGGTGCACATGGATTGCGAAAACTCACGCTATCCGAAGACATTCTGCGCGGTTTTCAGACAGGAGTCGATTATCAACTCTTCCATTCCGGCGCCTTCTTTGTTTTGGGTCTCTGGGGGGCTCGCTGGATCGATCGTTCGTCGATGCGCGTAGCGCTGCTGTTTTTATTGGTTGGAATCTGTTTATTTTCCGGCTCTTTGTATCTGTTAACCGCTTGCCGGATCTGGGGCTGGCCATCTGCATGGGTAGGACCCATAACGCCCCTTGGCGGAACCTTGCTCATCTTAGGCTGGGCCTGGTTGGGCTATGCGCTCGTGAAAGGTGAACGCGCAAACTGATTATCTTTGTTTGGATGGCCAAATCCTCGAAAAACAAGACCAAAAAATCTGCTCAAGCCAGCCAACCCAAATCGGGTTTTGCCTCTGAGAGAGAGGAATCGATCGATCTAAAAGCCTTGATGTGCGATGAGCGTACGTGGAAGATCGTAGGGATTATAATGGTTTTCTCCTCTTTGTTCTTATTCGTCTCCTTTCTCTCTTACCTATCCAATTGGAAAAACGACTCCTCGGTCGTGAGCTTAGGATCGAGTGCCTTTTGGGGTAATCATACCGTTCAAAATGCAGCCGGGATCTTGGGGGCCTTGACCGCTGCTTTTTTCATTGAGGATTGTTTTGGATTCGCCTCCTTTCTCATTTGTACCTTTTTTTTCGTCGTGGGCGTGAACTTGTTATTTCGTCGACGGGTCTTCTCGATCTGGCGAAATGTAAAGTATGTGACCATCGGCATGCTCGTTTTCTCGGTGATTCTTTCCTTTTTGTTTCCGGAGAGTAAACCCTTTGGCGGGGGAGAGGTGGGACTCCTCATTAACCAGAAAATGGACCAGTCCATCGGAAAGATCGGAACCGGTGCCGTATTGTTCCTTTCTCTTGCCGGGTATTTGATCTGGCAATTCAATCCCAAGCTGACCTGGCCGACCCGAAAAGATGAGCATGAAGAGACGGCTGAGGAACTGGAAGACGCGGGGACGACAGAAATTCCCTCTGAACCTACACCTCCGGTGGGTGCTGCAGTTGCTGGAATGACCGTAAATGAATTGTACGCCAATGGTCCAACCGATACATCCACTTCTGATGCTGAGGCCCCGGTTGTGGTTGAATTCCCGTTGGAGGAAGAGCCTGCAATACCGATGGAGTTGATCGAAAAAGCACCGGAGCCTTCTGTGGAATTACCAAAGGAAGAAGAGACTACACCCATTCCATTGAATCCTCATGTGGCGGTGTCCATGCCCTCCACCGGAGTAACCGGCTTACAGCATGTATTAACGACTGGACAACCGCTACCGCTTGACCCGGTGCCGGCGGACGTTGGGGACCAAGAGTTAGCACTAGAGATTAAGACAGCCCCTGATCCAATCGATCATCTCGAGGAGTCTTCTTCAGATGACCTTACTCCTTATGAACCCACCCTTGATCTGCGTGATTTCAAATACCCAACGCTGGATTTACTCGAACAGCACGGCAGCGAGAAAATCATTCAGGACAACAACGAACTGGAGAATAATAAAAATCAGATCATTGCTACCTTACGGAATTATTCCATCGAGATTCAAAAGATCAGTGCTACGGTTGGTCCAACCGTGACCCTTTACGAGATTGTACCGGCGGCAGGTGTGCGTATCTCTAAGATCAAAAATTTGGAGGACGATATTGCATTAAGTTTAGCGGCTTTGGGAATCCGGATCATCGCCCCCATTCCCGGCAAAGGAACCATCGGTATTGAAGTTCCCAACGTTAAAAAGACCGTGGTAAGCATGAAAACCCTGCTTAGCAGCGATCGTTTTCAGAATAGTCCTTTTAGTTTGCCCATCGCAATCGGTAAGCGAATCGACAATGAGAATTTTATCGTTGACTTGGCCTCCATGCCTCACCTGCTGATGGCAGGGGCAACCGGACAAGGAAAATCGGTGGGACTGAATGCGATCTTGGTGTCTTTGTTGTACAAGAAGCATCCCTCTCAGCTCAAATTCGTGCTAATCGACCCCAAGAAGGTGGAGTTGAGTATTTATCGCCAGATTGAGCGGCATTTCCTGGCCAAGCTGCCGGGAGAAGAGGACGCCATAATTACGGATACCAAAAAGGTCGTTTATACCTTAAATGCCTTGTGTATCGAAATGGATAATCGGTATGATCTTCTAAAAGAGGCGGGCGCCCGTAACATCAAAGAGTATAATGAAAAATTCATTAAACGAAAGCTCAATCCGCAAAAAGGACATCAGTATCTGCCTTTTATTGTTTTGGTGATCGATGAATTTGCTGACCTGATCATGACCGCGGGAAAGGAAGTGGAGATGCCCATTGCTCGTTTGGCTCAATTGGCGCGGGCTATTGGCATTCACTTGATCATTGCTACCCAACGCCCATCGGTGAATATAATTATCGGAACCATCAAGGCGAATTTTCCGGCTCGAATTGCTTTTAAAGTATCCAGTAAGATCGATTCCCGTACCATTCTAGACACGGGCGGCGCCGAGCAATTGATTGGAAAAGGGGATATGTTGATATCCTACAATGGGGAGCTAACACGTTTGCAATGTGCCTTTGTTGATACCCCTGAGGTTGAAAAAGTGGTGGAATACATAGGGGATCAAAGAGGGTATCCGCAGGCTTTTCTTTTGCCCGAATACATCGATGAAAAGGAAGCGGAGGGGAGGGATTTCAATTCTTCGGAAAAGGATCCGCTCTTTGAGGATGCTGCCCGCTTAATCGTACAATATCAGATGGGTTCCACCTCGCTGTTACAGCGTCGTATGAAATTGGGGTACAATCGTGCAGGTAGGTTGATGGATCAACTGGAGGCTGCAGGAGTGGTTGGTCCCAGTGTAGGCAGCAAGGCCCGTGAGGTATTGATTCGTACCGAAGCTGAGTTGCAACAGCATTTGGATCAGATCGGTTAACGTTATCTTATTGTTAATTAGCCCCTGCCGGGAAAGCCAGCTGTCCATTTTTTCCCTCGTATACATGTGAGGCATATCTTTGCACCATGAAGAAATCGATGCTCTTTTGTTTCTCTTTCATTGTCAGCCTGTTGGCTTGGTCTCAGGATAATGTGACCAAAAATGACCCTGCGGCTACCAAGATTTTGAATGGGGTAAGTACCAAATTCAAGACTTACAAAAACGTCCAGGCCAATTTTTCGTACAAAGTTGAAAATGCCGCCGGCAAAGCGCTTTCCAACCAATCGGGAACCATTCTGATAAAAGGGACCAGTTATAAATTGAATTTTAATGGACTGGAAGTTTTTTGTGATGGAAAAACCGTTTGGAACTATGATAAGGCTGCCAAAGAGGTAACCATTACCAATTTGGATGCTTCAAGTGGCACCATTACTCCCCAAAAGCTTTTCTCTGATTTTTATGATAAAGACTTTTTTTCGCTTCTTAAGGGGGAGAGTAAAGTGGGGACAAAAGTGATCCAAGATATTCAAATGACGCCGGTCGATAAGACCAAGACGTTCCATTCCGTTTACTTACAAGTTGACAAAGCGGCGCAATCTATCTACAGTACCAAGGTTATGGAGAAAAACGGAAATCGGTTTACCTATACGGTTAATTCAATGAAAACCGATGTGGCGGTGACAGACGGTCAGTTTGTTTTCGATCCCAAGAAGTATCCGGGTGTAACGGTCGAGGATTTAAGATAAAATCTCCTGATTCATATTCAAGGGCCTGCAGGGGCCCTTTTTTATTGCAGTATAGCGTTTCGGACCGCAATTGATTTACGAAGTAATTGCTCCAGATTATGGAGAGGAAGCATGTTGGCTCCGTCACTTTTTGCCGCTGCAGGGTTAGGATGTGTTTCAATGAAAAGTCCATCGGCGCCAGCTGCCAAAGCGGCCAATGCGATGGTTTCAATCATATCGGGCCGCCCTCCTGTTATACCGGCAGCCTGGTTTGGTTGCTGTAACGAGTGTGTTACATCCATTACTACGGGTGCTTCGGTTTGCTGCATCCAGGGGATATTACGCATGTCAACCACCAGATCTTGGTAGCCAAAGGTGGTACCGCGTTCAGTGAGTATTACTTTGTCGTTGCCTGCCTGAAACACCTTATCTAAGGCAAATTGCATAGCGGGTCCGCTCAGAAATTGTCCTTTTTTAATATTGATGATCTTTCCTGTTTTAGCGGCGGCAACTAACAAATCAGACTGTCGGCACAAGAAAGCCGGAATTTGTAACACATCGGCAAATTCGGCAGCCCGAGCCGCTTCTTCCGGGGTATGGATATCGGTGACCACCGGCAAATTAAGTTCGTGTCTGACTTGCTGAAGAATTTCACCTGCTGCGGCATCCCCAAGACCGGTAAAGGAAGCGGCACTGCTCCGGTTGGCCTTCCGATAGGATGCTTTGAATACGTAGGGAATCCCCAGGCGTTCACAGATCTCTTTTACGGCCACAGCCACTTGCCATACACCCTCGCGGCTTTCCACTACACAGGGGCCCGCCAGCAGAAAAAAAGAGCCCGGCTGGTAAGATTGTCCGTTGAACAGTGGCTTTAGAAAATCCTTCATGCTCCAAAAATAACCCGAAATTCCCCCTCAATCCACATCTTTGCAAAGAAACCAACGGCCATGCCTAAAGAAAGAATCTTGGTGATCGGTGCCTCGGGACAGATCGGGGTGGAACTGACCTTGGCCTTGCGAAAAATTTACGGAGATCAACAGGTAGTCGCCTCCGACCTCCGGGAGATGAACCCCTTGCTGGAAGGTACTGGTCCGTATGTGGCCCTGGACGTGATGAACAAGGAAATGCTTCACGGGCAGATCATCCGGCAAAATATCACGCAGGTCTATCATTTGGCGGCTATTCTTTCAGCTACGGGCGAAAAGAATCCCTCCCTGGCCTGGAATTTGAATATGCAAGGGATATTGAATGTGCTGGAGATCGCCAAAGAGGAGAAACTTAAAAAAATTTATTGGCCTTCTTCGATTGCGATGTTTGGGCCCACCTCTCCGAAAAAGAATTGTCCCCAACAAACCATCATTGAGCCTACAACGGTTTATGGAATCAGTAAATATGCGGGAGAATTTTGGTGTCAGTACTATCATCAGAAATTCGGAGTGGATGTCAGGAGTCTTCGTTATCCGGGCTTGATCTCGTATAAATCAGCGCCCGGGGGCGGAACCACCGATTACGCCATCGACATCTATCACAAAGCGCTCCAGCATAAACCGTTCACCTGTTTTCTGGAAAAAGATACGTTTCTGCCCATGATGTACATGCCCGATGCGATTCGGGCTACCTTGGAATTGATGGAAGCGCCGGCTGCGGATATCCGGATCCGCACTTCTTATAATATTGCGGCGATGAGTTTCTCTCCGGCTACTATCGCGGCATCCATTCAGAAATACATGCCTGATTTCACAATCGATTATCGTCCCGATTTTCGTCAGGCCATCGCCAACAGCTGGCCACAAAGCATCGATGATTCTTGTGCACGGGTTGATTGGGGCTGGAAGGAGCAGTACGATCTGGATATGATGACCCGCGACATGCTCGAAAAGCTCAAGGCCTGAGCCAACTGCTTATCTTTTCCAAGAAGATTTGATCGGTTTCATCGAATTGATCCAGTTCCTGACTGTCTACATCCAATACGCCCCAGACGCGCTCCCTATCTTTTAGCGGTATTACGATCTCTGATTTGGACAAGGAGCTACAAGCAATGTGTCCGGGGAATTTCTCCACATCCGGCACGATCAGGGTTTTGCCTTCCTTCCAGCAGGATCCGCAAACTCCTTTTCCGAATCGAATGCGCGTGCAGGCAACCGGACCTTGAAAAGGACCCAATACCAATTCATCCGCTCCAGCGGCGGCATTTGGTTTGACCAGGTAAAACCCCACCCAAAGCCATCCAAATTGCTGTTTCAGGGCTGCACATACGTTTGCTAGGTTGGCGGTTTGATCTGCCTCCCCTTCCAATAATCCCTGGATCTGGGGTAGCAATGATTGATATTGCTCCTCTTTAGATCCGGTTGTAATGTGTAAGTCCTCTGCCATATCAATAAACAGTATAAAGATATGTTAGCTGGTTGCGTTTTTGTTTTTCCTTAGTTGATCTTCGGATCCATTTTTGTGCTTGGTGGGTCGTCCACGCACAGGCTGTTCCCAATACAGCACCTGCTACCACATCGCTTGGATAATGAACTCCTAGGTAACAACGGGTGTATCCCATGAGAGAAGCTCCCAAGTAAGCAGGAGCTATTATGTACCATTTTGGATAATCCAAACTGATGGAGGTTGCCAAGGCAAATACAGAAGAAGTATGCCCCGACGGAAACGAGTGTTTACGCGCATCCTCTAAGGCGACTAAAGTGGGGTCTGCTACGGCGGGTCGCGATCGGTTAACGACTACCTTCAACGTGGTGGTAACAACTCGATTGACAACCTGCGCGGCCATCCACCTCAGGCCTTCTTGGGTGATTCGGGTATCCTGTTTAATGAGTCCTACCGCCAGCCAGCCAGCAGGAATTCCAATGGTAAGCGGTGCATTCGCGTCCGAAACTACCTGGTAAAATTGATTTTTACCAGCCGTACGGTTCTCTGCCAATTGGTGTAGCCATTCCAGCTCCCAACTCGCCTGCCCAACAGACAGCAAGGGCAACATCCCCAATAACACTATCATGCTTCTTACCATCAACTATCCAAACTACCCAAACTTACATATTGCGTAACGACTCCTCAATCACTCGAATCTTCGACTCCGCATCCGCTTTCTTTTTCCGCTCGGCTTCGATCACCTCCAGCTTGGCATTTTGTACAAATCGGTCATTGCCTAATTTCTTTTCAACCGTAGCCAAAAATCCTTTGTAATACTCCAGGTCTTTGCGCAGTTGGGTTTTCTGCGTTTCGGTATGCGTAGAATTTTGGGAAACCAGGTAGAAGCGGTCTTGATCGACCACCAGATGGATGGACTTGGCCACAGCTTCGGATACAAATTCAACCGACTCTGCATTGACCTGTTTTTGCAATAAGGTTAGGGCCGGGTGATACATCTCAACTTGGACGGATTGAATAAAGAGTTGAATGGGGTCTTTGGGTTTGATTTGATTGCGTGTGCGGGCATCGCGAATGGCGGTGATGGCCGATTTCATACACGCCCCGGCTTCTAACAGCGTTTTATCGGGCTTTTCAGTTTTGGGGTAGCGGGTGTTGGTCAGGTCGCTTTCCCGTTCGCGCAACTGGTGATAGATCTCTTCCGTGATAAAGGGCATGAAGGGATGGAGTAATTGCAACAATTGATCAAAAAAGTCAATGGTGTCTTTGTAAACATCCGGATGGATGGGTTGCTCAAATCCGGGTTTTACCCACTCGAGGTACCAGCTACAAAAGTCATCCCAAATGAGGGAGTACAGGGTTTTCAGCGCTTCGCTCAACCGAAACTCTTTGAATTGGGTATCCAGTTCGCTTCGGGCTTCCATCAGTCGATTGCGAAACCACGCACGGGCAAATTGGGCTTTGTCTTCCGCATCCGCGTAGATCCGAGGCGCCCACATGTTTACCAGACGCATCGCATTCCAGAGCTTGTTGTTAAAGTGAGCACCTTGTTCATTCGATGATTCGTCCCACAATAGATCGTTTCCGGCAGGAGAGGAGATCAAAATGCCAAAACGAACGGCATCGGCACCGTATTGATCGATCAACGCCAGCAGATCCGGGGAGTTGCCGAGGCTTTTGCTCATCTTTCTTCCCTGCTTGTCGCGTACGATGCCGGTGAAATAAACTTGCTGAAAAGGTTTGATCTTTTGGTACTCAAATCCGGCCATGATCATTCGCGCAACCCAGAAGAAAATGATCTCGGGGGCGGTTACCAGCGTTTGCGTGGGGTAGTAGTATTGAATCTCCGGGTTGCCGGGATGGCTGTAGCCTTTGAAGACTTCAATGGGCCAGAGCCAGCTGGAAAACCAGGTATCCAAGCAATCCTCATCCTGTTTCAAGACGGCCGATTTTCCGAATTGCTTTTCGTATTTCGTGTTGGCTTCCGTTTCGTCAAGGGCCACGACAAAATTTCCTTCAGCATCGTACCAGGCGGGAATGCGATTGCCCCACCAAAGCTGACGGGAGATACACCAATCCTTAATGTTCTCCATCCAATGGCGATAAAGATTCTTGAATTTGCCGGGATAGAATTGAATCTCTTCTTTCATCACGGCGCGTAGGGCAGGGTCTGATATTTTTTTCATATCCACCCACCACTGCAACGAAAGCCGGGGTTCTACTGCGGCATCGGTGCGTTCACTGTATCCAACTTCACTGGTGTATTCTTCGGTTTTGACAATATGTCCTTTTTCTTCGAGCTCGGCAGCGATTGTTTTTCGGGCTTCGAATCGATCCATGCCAATGTGGATCTGCGCTTCGTTGCTCAAGGTTCCGTCGTCGTTGAAAACATCAACGATCTCAAGTTTATGTTTTTGCCCGAGCTGATAATCGTTCGGGTCGTGTGCAGGGGTAACTTTCAAACAGCCCGTTCCGAAATCCATCGCCACGTATTCGTCGGCGATGATGGGGATGCGGCGGCCAATTAGCGGGACGAAGGCATAGGAACCTTGTAGGTGTTGGTAGCGGGCATCGTTTGAGTTTACGCAGATGGCGGTATCGCCCATTATGGTTTCCGGACGTACGGTGGCAACGGTTATGTACGCTTCCTCGGGTACATCCAGTCGGTAGCGGATGTGATAGAGTTTTTGGTTGGTCTGTTTGCGAATGACCTCCTCGTCGCTAAGAGCAGTTTTGGCTTTGGGATCCCAGTGGATTATGCGCTTTCCTCGGTAAATGCATCCTTTTTCGTAGAGGTCATTGAATACGCCAATCACCGATCGGTAATAGTCCGGGTCCATGGTGAAATGCGTTCTCGACCAATCAAGGCTGCAACCCAGTTTTTTGAGTTGCTGTAAGATGATCCCACCATATTTTTCTTTCCATTCCCAGGCGTATTGAAGAAATTCTTCGCGCGACAGGGTAGATTTTTGGATGCCTCGTTCCCGCAGCAGTTGTACCACTTTGGCTTCCGTGGCGATGGAGGCATGGTCGGTACCCGGTACCCAGCAAGCATTGAAGCCTTGACCACGAGCGCGGCGAATGAGCACATCTTGGATGGTGTTGTTGAGGCAATGCCCCATGTGTAAGACACCGGTCACATTGGGAGGAGGCATGACAATGGTATAGGGCTCCCGCTCATCGGGTTTGCTTTCAAAGTAGCCTTTCTCGAGCCAGTGGTTATACCAACGCGATTCAGCAGCGGCGTGTTCAAAGTATTTTCTGGTCTCCATGCGGGGGCAAATTTACCTTATTTTCGTTCAAACGCCCGAATGGAAAGAACCCTCAGTGGTTGGTACAGTCCCTCGTTGCACAAGGAGATGCCCATTGCCGTGTACGGTCATTATGGGTTCGCGTTGCTGTTGATTCCCACCGCCGCGGCTGATTACCTCGAATACGAACGGTTTCAGCTCATCGATGCTATGAAGCCACACCTCGAGGGCGGGCTGTTAAAGGTATTTTCCATCGACAGCATCAACGCGGACAGCTGGATGAATGATCACATGGACCCCCGTCACAAATCCATGCGGCACCAGCAGTGGAACGATTATGTTTTTCATGAGGTGATCCCTTTTATGCGCACACACACCAGCAAGGATACCCCCATCATCGTGTGCGGTGCCTCTTTTGGGGCACTTCACAGCATGAATTTATTTTTAAAGCGGCCCGACTTGATCCAGGGAGTAATCGCCATGAGCGGGGTGTATGATCTGACGGAATATACCAAAGGATATTTCGACGATGACGTGTATTTCAATAGTCCCCTGCATTACATGTCGAACCTAACCGATCACGCGATTCTGGAAACGATCCGCGCGAGCCGGCATATCCATATTCTGAGTGGCCGGGGGGCGTATGAGGATCCCGGTGCGTCGGGAAGATTTGCCCGGTTGCTGTATGACAAGGGGATAAATTATGAATTGGATCTATGGGGACCGGAATGGCCACACGATTGGAATACGTGGCGGCACATGTTGCCTCAGTGCTTATCTACCCGCTTTTAATCGATTATTCGGCCATTGCCTCGATGGTGGCTTGTATACCCCTGTCTACAATGGCCTCGCAGGCAGGTTTCAAGTCCTCGTAAAAGCCAATTTTGACCGCATGTTTCCCACCATAATGTATTAGGTAAGCGCTTTGCTCCGCCTGTTCTGGCGTGTGGTTGCATATTTCAACCAGGGTTTGGATGACCCAATCAAACGTGTTCACATCATCGTTCCAAACGATCAGCTGGCAGGGTGGCTCGTTGGTCACTTCCGTGACGATCTCAAATTGGTCTTGGGTATAGGGTGACCACCATGGGTTCATATCCACAAAATTACCCAACCTTCCTGAAAATTTGCAAAAAAACCCTCCCAGCCCTATCTTTGCCCTCCCCAAAAGGGAGCTTAGCTCAGCTGGTTCAGAGCATCTGCCTTACAAGCAGAGGGTCGGCGGTTCGAACCCGTCAGCTCCCACCCCGAATGCAGAAAAGCCCAGGTTCCCCTGGGCTTTCGCTTTTCAGTTCGGATGTACCTCCGGTAGCCGGTATTGCTGCCCATCCAGTACAAACAACTCATCTATTTCCAGGATCCAAAAAGGGAAAAGGGGGGACTGAGCCAGTACTTTCCGGGCCGATTCCCGATCCTCCGCATTTAAGGTGATCCAGGCATGTTGCGATTCCATGCTCACCGCATAATGTTCGACCACCCCTTTTTTGATCAGAAAGTTAATGTAAGTACGATGCGGCGGTACCCGCTGCATAAATTCATCACTCATCTCAAAACGTATCGTGGCCTGAAAGGATTTCATTGGATGAAACAAATATAAATGGCCCTGAATTTCATTTACTCGTTGTGGAAAACGATCCGTCTAAAAAATATCCCCATCGAAGTTTTTGCGCGTACCAAGTAAATCCCGGAACCAGGGGCATGTAGCGTAAGAGAATTTCCTGTGATCGCTCGCTGGGTTTGGATCAGTGACCCATTGGCATCGAAAACGGAGATTTCTTCAAACCGACCCCGATTCAAGGCAAGCATAGCTCCCGTATGCACTGGGGCAGGATTCGGGTAGCTCAGTAAAGGGGACGTGCCGGGAGAGGTTGGAACCCCGGTTACCACACAACCCAGCGGATCGCTGTTGCATACACGTAGAGTAGTGGCGCCGGTCAACTGAGCAAAGGTCGATTTAAACATACTGGCAGCACCACAATCAGCTTTTAAATAATGTTGAAGAAAAGGGTGCAACAAGCTGATAGTCTTATTAAAAAGTACGGAAGTATTGATGGCCGAAGTATTGCATCCGGAGGATACCTGTCCAAATACACACGTGGCATCGTTGTTTCCAAAATGGCAATGAAGTCCACCGGTAATATTCACATAGGACTTGCACGGATAAGGAATGTTGTTGTACATCACCTGCTGCTCGGCCGGCGCAACGATGCAGTCCGAGCTTCCGGAGAAAATCAGCGCAGGCTTCTGAATGCTGTTGGCGGCAGTTTTAGCGGAGGGGGTGGTTTCCGCAGCTGCAAAATTGAAAAGGGCCAGCACTTGAGCATTATAAGTCATCCCTAAAAAGCTACATCCGCCGCCCATAGAATGTCCTCCGAGCGCTGTTTTATTTGATACGCGTCCGTAAAGAAAATTTCCAGTCGAATCATTCAACGAGCAAACCCGTTGGGCCAAGAAGGCCAAGTCGCGGCCAAATTGCTCGTGGCTGGGCGAAAAGCTGCTTTCTGTTGAAGGCAGCGCTACAATAAAACCATATTTCACCAATGAATCGGCCAGCCAAACATAGGCCGCCGGGGTCATCACAAATCCATGTCCGAATACCACCACCGGGTATTTTTCTGTGCCTCCAGCCAAAGGGGTATTGTTCCCGGCAACCGTTGCCGGATAATACAGTTCTGTAGGCACCGTTCGATTGGATCGATTTCCATCTGTGAAGGTGATGGTTCGCTTGCCAACGGGAAGGTTTTGTGCACCCGCTGGCATCGAGTGGATCAGGACCCATACCAATAGAGCAGTGCGCAAGGACATGCGGCAAAGGTATACAGGTAAACAGAGGTGAAAATCGCTTATTTTTGTCGTCCCTTTTGGAACGTTAGCTCAGTTGGTTCAGAGCACTACTTTGACAGAGTAGGGGTCACTGGTTCGAGTCCAGTACGTTCCACGGGCCCGAACACGAAGTGTTCGGGCAGTTTGGATAGTTTGGATAGTTTGGATAGTTTGGTTAGTTGGGTTAGAGTTTCCAGTTGATGAGTTGGTTGACCCATGCTGCTCGGTAGGGGGTGGAAACCCGGATGTAGTTATCTGTATAGCCTTCCATCATGTCTTCTTTTTCCGTTTTCTCGAATAGGACGGGACGCGTGGTTCCTTCGAAACGTTTGGAGAAGTTCTGCATTTTCATGTACGAAAGTTGACGAAGGATTTTATTTCTTTCCTGTCGAATCCGAATGGGCACCACCGGCCTGAGCGTCAAAGCATGTGTGTGCGCGCGCTCGCTGTATGTAAATACGTGTAGGTAGGACACATCCAGCTCCGTCAAAAAATCAACCGTCTCCCTGAAATACGTCTCTGTCTCCCCGGGCGATCCCACGATCACGTCTGCCCCGATGCACGCATGAGGCATCACTTGGCGGATTCGATCGACCCGCTCGGCATACAAGTCGCGACGATATCTTCTGCGCATCAGTCCCAACACCCGATCGCTTCCGCTTTGCAGCGGAATGTGAAAATGCGGCATGAAATTTCTGCTCCCAGCCACCCAATCAATGATCTCGTTGGTGAGCAAATTCGGCTCGATGGAAGAAATTCTAAACCGATCTATACCCGGCGTTCCATCGAGCGCCTGAATCAATTCAAAAAAACTTTCCTTGCGATGGGGCTCAGCATTTGCATCCGTTCCAGCGATCCCAAAATCGCCCAGATTCACGCCCGTAAGGACGATCTCTTTCACCCCACTAGATCCAAGTTCCTGTGCATTGGCTACCACATTTTGGATGCTGTCGCTTCGGCTGCGGCCCCGGGCCAGGGGAATGGTGCAGAACGAGCAACTGTAATCACATCCGTCCTGCACTTTTAGAAAGGTTCGGGTGCGGTCGTTAACCGACCACGACGCATAAAAGCGATTCACATCCTCGATGTCACAACTCGAGATCTTGGCCGAATCGCCTTTGCTCAATTCCCGCAAATGCGCTGCCAAATTGAATTTCTCCGCGGCTCCCAACACCAAATCCACGCCTGGGATCTCCGCGATCTCTTTGGGTTTTAATTGCGCGTAACATCCGGTGATCACCACCAAACTCTCCGGGGCACGTCGCTGGATGCGCCGAACCAGCTGTCGACATTCCTTATCCGCATTTTCCGTCACCGAGCAGGTATTGATCACATATACATCTGCCGACTGCTCAAAATCTTTCTTCTCAAAACCCTCCGATTCCAGCATCCTGGAAAGCGTGGAAGTCTCGGAAAAATTCAATTTACAGCCCAGGGTGTGGAAAGCGACGGACTTGGCAGCGGTTTCAAGCATAAACGACAAAGGTAATTCGGAGTTCGGGGTTCAAAGTTTTAGTTTTTCGTTAATGAGACTTGGTTAGGGACTAAATCTGCAGGGATCGGGGTAACTTGCACCCGTGAAAATCTTGGTCTCGGTTTTTCAATTCTTTTTTTCGCTCTATGCCTTTTTGGTTTTTGTGGCGTTATTGGTTCTGCTCTTCCCCTTTTTCCTTTTGGCAGCCCTAGGGGGTAAAATAAAAGGGGGAAATGCCATCATGCGTCTGTGTCGGTTTTGGGGCGACTGCTGGCTCCTGCTGATCGGGATCCGACACCAAGTGAGTGAGGAGAATCGTCCCGATCCCAAGAAGTCTTACATTTTCGTAGGCAACCATATTTCCTACATCGATGCTGCCTTTATTATCACCAGCGTTCGTCAGCCTTTCCGGGCACTGGGGGCTGCCGAATATGGCCGCTATCCGTTGTTCGGATATGTATATCAATTGGTGGTGGTCTGTGTGCACCGGAAAGACCCGGATAGTCGCGCCGCGAGCGTACAGGTCTTGCGTACTTTTTTACGAAAAGGAATCTCCGTTTTGATCTATCCCGAAGGGACGTTTAACATGGGCACTACTGCTTTGTCGGAATTCTACAACGGAGCTTTTCGTCTTGCTATTGAGACCCAAACTCCGATCAAGCCACTGCTCTTTCTGGATGCATTCGACCGGATGCATTACCGGTCCTTGTTCACGGTGAATCCGGGCAGAAGCCGTGCCGTTTTTCTGGAAGAAGTGTCGGTTGAGGGATATACCCTCGATGATCTGGAGACCCTAAAGCAACGGGTCTATCAATTGATGGAATCGCAGTTGCTTCAACGTAAGGTACCTTAGGTAAATCCCCCGGTATAATGCTAAGCGGGTTGATTAGATTTGCTATCCATGCCGGCCAAGTCAAACACCTCCTCTTTGTTCAAGAGTACGCAGGAATCGTCTCTGTATGCAGAGGTCATTGTCCCGATTGCCACCCCCACAAATTTTACTTGGTCTGTTCCGAGTAACCTCCTACAGGACGTTACTGTGGGGAAGCGGGTGGAGGTGAATCTAGGGAGCCGGCGCCGCTATGCCGGAATCATTAAACGGTTACATTCGGAACCACCGGTTGGTTTTCAGCCCAAGCCCATACTGCAACTGTTGGATCCAGTGCCCCTTGTGACCGGAGAACAACTTTCTTTTTGGTCCTGGATCGCAAACTACTACTGTTGCACCGAAGGGGAGGTAATGGCTGCCGCCTTGCCCACCCATTTCAAGCTGTCGAGTGAAACCTGGATTCGCTTTCTTCCGGAGTCAACCATCGACCCAAATACATTAGGCGACAATGACTACCTATTGGCGGAGGCGTTGTCGATCAAAAAACAATTGCGGATTGACGAGGTGCAAAAGATCCTGCAAAACCGTAATGTATATTCAACTATCGATCGATTGGTACAGCTTGGTGTGGCGGAGCTGGTCGACTCGTTGCACGAACGCTATGTGCGTCGGGAAAAAGTCTTTATCGAATGGGCACCTGCCTACAAAACCCAGGAGGCCTTAGCCGAGTTGCTGAATGGGAAGTGGCGATCCGCTAAACAGCTGGAGTTGCTTTTGACTTTTTTACATCTTAGTCCTGATCAAGCGCCCATCGAGCGGTCGGTACTGCTCGCAAACAAGGCTGGCTCAAGCGCTGCATTGCAGGGGTTGATCGAAAAAGGAATTCTTTTGACGTGTAAACGAAAAGTAGATCGAATCAATCGGGAGGAATCATTCATTCAGGTAGATTCTTCGTTGAGTGAGCAGCAACGGATTGCCCTCGATTCTATTCGAGGGCAATGGGATAAAAAAGATGTGTGTCTGATTCGTGGGGTAACGGGCAGCGGGAAAACACATGTGTATATAGAATTGATTGCCGAGGCGCTAAAGACAGGAAAACAGGTCCTGTATCTGCTTCCGGAAATTGCACTGACCAGTCAGATCATTCGAAGGCTTCAGAAATATTTCGGAGGTTCGGTTGGGGTTTACCATTCTCGTTTTTCGGGTAATGAGCGGGTGGAGATCTGGAACGATGTGATGGCTGGCAAGATCAATGTGGTATTGGGGGCACGTTCCTCCCTATTTCTGCCGTTTTCGGGGCTGGGACTAATCCTTTGCGATGAGGAGCACGATGCCTCTTTCAAGCAACAAGACCCTGCTCCTCGATACAATGCGCGCGATGCGGCCATTTATTTGGCTACGATCCATGGAGCCAAGGTTTTATTAGGGAGCGCTACCCCGTCTATGGAGTCGTTCTACCTGGCTCAGGCGGGAAAATATGGTTATACAGAGCTGACGGAACGCTACGGAGCCGGCCAATTGCCTGTCTTGCGATTCATCGATCTGCGGGCGATCCTGAAAGAGGACCGAACACGGGTCTCTCTATCTCCGTTGCTATTGAAAAGGATGAAAGAGGTATTGGACAGAAAAAGACAGGTCATTCTTTTTCAAAACCGGCGTGGATATTCCCCCTATCAGACCTGCACGGTCTGCGGGTGGATACCTCGTTGCGAACATTGTGATGTTTCCCTTACCTACCATAAAAAGAACAATCAGCTTCGTTGCCATTATTGCGGTACACAATATCCGCTTGTCGCGCGTTGTCATGCCTGTGGCAATCCTCGTTTTGGACAACGAAGATTTGGAACCGAGCGAGTAGAAGAGCAAATACGTTCCCATTTTCCTCAGGCGCGTGTGGCCCGCATGGATGTCGATACGGTTCGGGGCAAGGATTCGCATGATCAATTGATCAAATGGTTTGAGGCAGGAGAGGTGGATATTTTGATTGGCACACAAATGGTGGTAAAGGGGTTGGACTTTGAGCGGGTCGACCTGGTGGGCATTCTAGATGCCGATGGGTTACTTCATTTTGCTGATTTTCGCGCCAGTGAGCGGGCGTTTCAATTGATGGCGCAGGTGAGTGGTCGCGCAGGCCGAAAAGACGCACTAGGGGAGGTGGTGGTCCAAACATCCGACCCCACGCATGCCGTCCTGAAGTATGTCGAGCATCACGATTATCTGGGTTTTTACAATTCGGAGGAGAAAAAACGAGCCGAGTTTGGGTATCCGCCTCATTTTCGATTGGTTCGGATCCTATTCAGACACAAGCAATCCAACCTGACGGCCTTGGCTGCTGAAGAATGGGTAAAGGAGATGGGTCTTATGTGGAAACCATATATGGTTGGCCCCAGCGAACCACTCATTGCCCGCGTTCGGGATCAATATCGAATGGAGGTGTGGATGCGATTGCCGCGTAATTCGCCGCACTGGAAGCGCGCCAAGAGCGATATGGCAGTTGCAATACAGCAACTGCAAAAGGGGAAATTATTGGCTCGTGTAGACGTGGTAATTGATGTGGATCCTGTTAATTAAAAACCCCGGCGTTTTGAGCCGGGGTTTTTTCTATTTATTCTTGCTTCCGTTATTGGGTGGCGGGTTATTTGGCAAGTTGGATGCCTTGTATTTGGTTTCGATATTTTTCAGGGCCATTAGCAGGATTTCACATACCACTCTATCCCGATCAAACTCCAGTTCAATTTTTGAGAAATTTCGGTTATTGGTGTTGTACGATAATTGTTGCTCTAGGTCGGTTCGTAGTGTCTTGGCAATACGTTCTGCTAAGTCAGTTTTTTTAGCCTTATAGGCAGCTTCCAGCACGAGTAAACCACACTGGTTGTGTTGATTGTCTCGGCTGGTCAAGGCATAAGGCATATTCGACTCTTTCATGCCTTGATCAATCTGATCCAGAAGCTTTGCGGCCTCCGTCATTTTTCCGGCATCTGCTAAATTTCCGGCAGCTTCTGCAAAGATGCCTCGGATGTGGAGGAGGTGTCGTCGATTCTCTTCATCAAAATAGACTCCGGGCTTGTCGGCGCCTCCCAACCTGAATTTTTGAGTGAGTACGTTGTACGTATACGGCAGATTCATGTTGCTCACGCCACTTCCCCAGATCCGATTGTTCCGCATGGTATTTTCCAATTCCCAGGCAGTGGAGTTGTATTTGCTTTCCACCGGAGTCAGTTGATAAACCAGGCCGTTCTTTCGGAAATAAGGTCCCCAGCCAAACTTTCCATAGGGCGAAGTAAAACAGACGGGTCTTTCCCATTTGATTGTGGCGACCGTACTTAGTATCGCAAGATCGCTACGAGTTAGGGTAACACGCTCTCCTGGAATGGAGAACTTCAACTCATTTAAGATGCTGTCATCTGGGTTGATCCATTCCATTTTTTTAACCAGCTCTTTGTTGACGGGTATGGACAGGTTTCGGGTTGGTAAAAGTGGTTTTGGCTCGTTGTCCTCATTATCAAAATACATTTTACTGGTCTCATACGTGCCTACATAAGTTCGGAGAATTTCCTCCAGAAAATAATAATTCGACGGGGAGATTTCCGGACGAGGCACATAATTCACCATATGGCGATTCATACCAGCGAGCTGATCGGGCCGAAAGATCACATCCATCGAATCGGACTCATTTACCTTAAAGCGTAACTGATTTATATAATAGTCGCTTTGTAATAGACTTGTATTGATCACGCGAACATCCGGCCGAATGCCCTCTACCTCTTGAGCATACCAGAGCGAATAGGTATCATTGTCGCCGAAGGTGAATAGGATCGTATTGGGCGGGCAGCTTTCCAGGTAATCTCTTCCCAGGTCGGGAGCGGTTGTTTTTTGGCTACGGTCGTGATCGTCCCATTCTTCTTTAGCCATCAACGCAGCTACGCCTAGACCCAGCAGGGTGGCCAGAGCTGCTCCGGGGATTATTTTCGTTCCATTGAAGGAAACCAATCGATTAAGAAGGATGCTTAGAATGGCTACGGTTAGAAAAATTGCCGCTGCGATCAGTCCCGATAGCAACGCGCTGAAACCAGTGTTCGGGAAGCAGCTCATGAATGTGATCAAGAAACTCAGAAAGGCCCCACTCATTATCACCGGGGTTGCTGCCGCACCTATATCCCGGCTGCGGGCAAGTTGCACCATGGCTACAACTGAGAGCCCAATCCAAACGGCAAAGGCATAAAAAGATCCCACATAGGCATAATCACGCTCTCGGGGTTGATTGCCGGGTTGATTTAGGTATAACACGATCGCAATGCCAGTGAAGAAGAAGAGCAGGGCGCTGACCGTCCAATCCTTAGGCCTGTTTGTTAACTGAAATACGAAACCAAAGATGCCCAGCACAAAGGGAAGCAAGTAGAGTTTATTATTTGCTTGATTTTCCTGGATGCTTTTGGGTAGCATGGATTGGTCGCCCAGCCGAAGGTTATCTGCTAGTGGAATTCCGGTGATCCAGTTTCCGTCGCGATAGTTTCCTAGTCCTTGGGTATCGTTTTGTTTGCCGGCAAAATTCCACATAAAATATCTCCAGTACATGAAACTCATCTGGTAGCTAAAAAACCAGTCGAGGTTGTCTTTAAATGTGGGGGCCTCGAATTTACCGGATTGTGGATCTTGCTCCAAGCCAAGCCAATCGGCATAGAAGTCTGCATGCCCTTGTTCGTTGTTGCTGTCCCAAACGCGGGGGAATAGCATGTTCGCTTCGAACTTAAAATTATAGTCAAATCCAGCATCTGTTAGAATGTATTTGTCGCCCAGTTTTGTGAAGCGTTTCGGCTTATAGATTACCGGTTCTTCTGGTACTAAGTCCTCGCCGGTAGCAGCAAAATGGGGTCCCCAAAGAAGCGGGGCGCTTCCATACTGTTCGCGGCTCAAGTATTCCACTAAGCTGATCGGATTATCGACGTTGTTCATGTCGATCGGCGGGTTGGCATTCGATCGGATCAGGGTTGTGAAATACATAAAATAACCGACCAACATGAAGGCAAAGCACCAAAGACCCAGTTTGAGGGTGCGCAGTGCATTTGGTTTTAAAATCAAACCCAGTCCAATTGCCAGCACGATTACAAATAACGATGCGAAGATGCCTACTTTACCGTCGGAGGATACCATAAAGGGCAAAAGGGTTAGAATAAAAAAGGCGATCGACCAGATGATCTTATTTGTGCTTGAAAATGTTTTTGGATTAAATGTCAACGCCCAGGCGATCACACCCGCGAGCAGAATAAAATAGAAAGCAAATCCACTAAAGAAGGGGAAATCTAAGAAGTTGACAAAAAGAACGTCAACGATTCCAGCTGCTTTCATGGAGTATTGAATCACGCCCACTTGTACAATACCCGTGATCAGGCAGCCGATCAGGAATGCCAAAAGAATCCCCGGCACACTGAATGAGAAACGGCGATAGTAGTAAACCAAAACGATGGCTGGTATGGTCAAAAGGTTGAGCAAGTGAACGCCGATGGATAATCCCATCATGAAGAAGAGCAGAACGATCCATCGATCGCTTCTGATGCGGCCGGCCGGGTCATTTCCGGCTCGTTCATCTGCTTGTTCCCATTTCAAAATTGCCCAGAAAACAAGTGCCGTAAAGAAAGAGGAGAGTGCATATACTTCTCCTTCTACGGCGCTATACCAAAAAGAGTCACTAAACGTATACGCGAAGGCGCCAACGGCTCCGGCGCCGAGAACCGTCCACCAGTTTTGTGGTTCGATCTCCCTTTTATCATTTCGAATGAGTTTTCTGGCAAAATGGGTGATGGTCCAGAAGAGAAGTAAGATGGTTGCCGCGCTGGCCAAGGCACTCATAAAATTGACGGCGCTGGCGATAGTTTCAGGTTTGTCTCCGAATAAGATGATGAAAAATCTTCCAAGTAACGTGAATAGGGGTGCTCCGGGCGGGTGGGGGAGTTCTAATTTGGCCGCACAGGAGACGAACTCTCCGCAGTCCCACAGGCTTCCGCGGGCTTCTCGGGTTAGGTAATAGGTGGTCAGGGCGATGGCAAAAACGAACCATCCAGTAAGGTTGTTAGCTTTTTTGAATGTCATACGATGCAAGATTAAAAATGCCTGGGTGGGGAAGCATACAAAAATAGTGGGCTTTGGTGACACTAAGTAGTTTTCAGCAAAGACTCTTCAGGTCATCCAAAAACAATTCGAACGGTTTGATAGGCGAGTTGGCTTTGCTGGCTGTTCTCCACAAATCCCTTGAGGCCAAATAGTCCAGCGGCATTCGCTTTATTCAGGGCAATTTCCAAGTATCCGGCACTGTTGAACAGAGCCACTTTACCGGTGGGACCTACATCTGCGTAGCTGGTGCTGATTCGATCAATTGTTTCGTCTCGTCTAAACTGTATCCGAAAGGGACGGCCCTTGCGTTGTCCCTCAAAAAGCGCTTGGGTTACATTGACTACAATATTTTCAAAACTGTCAATAAAAATGATCTGCGCCTCGATATAATCGGACTGAATAATAGGCCGGAGGGGTCTTTTATCCATATACGACACATCCGGGATGCCTACTGAAAGAATCGACTGCCCCTCCACCAATCGCTGGATCGTGTTTCCCATAATGGCTGCAATCTCCAGGGTGTTGGGCGTTTGCTTTTCCGGGAAGGGGATACCCATTATAATCTCGGGTTTTTCGCCGAGCATCATTGTCAACAATCCGTTGTCGGCACTTAAGTAATATTGTTCCTGGTGATAGGCCAGCAGTAATTGATCCGTCTGTTGCTCGTATAAGCTAATTAACAACAGGTGATAGGTAAATGCAGGAAATTGACGGGTAGCTGTTCCGCATACATAGGCGGCTTGGGTAAAATGGAAAGGGGGGATTTGGTGGGTTATGTCGACCAGCTGAAAATCGGGATTTATTTGAAGCAACTTAGCCTTGATGGCGCCGACCAGGTAGTCTGGCTGACCGATGTCGGAGGATAAGGTAATCAGGGGCGCAGGCATGAGGGGAGAGGCGTTACTTGACTAATTTTCCATGTTTAAAAAAGAAGCGGTGAACCAGTCGGTCGGCCCATCCGGAGAAAAATTTATTCAGTAAAACTGTTCGTTTGCCGTTGAACGTGAGCACCAATGTTCGTTTCTTTTTTTCCATTGCCGCCAGGATGTGGCGAGCACATTCATCGGCCGGCATCATCTTGGATTCATCCATGGGTGTTTCTCCTTGTTGATTGCCTTCTTTATTCAGGGCTACCTGCCGGATATTCGAAGTGGTAAATCCGGGGCAGACCCACATCACGTGTACGCCCTCCTCCAACATTTCCGTGCGAAGCGCCTCCAACCAACCTTGTAAAGCAAATTTACTGGCCGAATAACCACTTCGTCCGGGTAGTCCCCGGTATCCGGCAATGGAAGATACCCCTACGACCATTCCCTTGGATTGAATGAGCGATTCCATCGCAAATCGAGTACAGTACACGCTTCCAAAAAAATTTATATCCATTACCTGTTTGATTACGTCCAGGCTGGTCTCTTTGAAGAGGGCGCGCATGGAAATACCGGCATTGTTGATGAGTACATCGATTCGTGCGAACGATTCCAGAGACCGTTGGATGAAAAGTCGACAGTCATTTTCCTTGCTGACATCCGCTACCTGGGTGAGCAGGGGCGCGGAAGGATAGGCTTGCTGAAGTTGATATAGTTTGTCCGCGTTTCGTCCACATGTGGCTACCCGGGCCCCTTGCGCCAAGCATTGATCTACCAGAGCTCGTCCAATGCCATCGGTACCTCCCGTGATTACAATTACTTTATCTTTCCAGACAGACATGGTTAGTTTTTTTACAAACCTACCTCAAAATACGCAGGCGGGTTGATAGTTTTCCGGCAATCCGGGGGCAAAAACTTTTGGGACATACCCGGGGGCATACTATTTTTGCACTCCCTAACGAAAACGGTCGATCTCGTAGCTCAGTTGGTAGAGCAATACACTTTTAATGTATGGGCCCTGGGTTCGAGTCCCAGCGGGATCACAAACAGGCCAAACCCCTCGCATGAGGGGTTTTTTTTATATCCTTTCTGCTTTAATTATTGCTGGGAAGGGGGGGCTGATTGAAGCGTTTCCCGCTCCCGAACTAAGTACAGCATCAGGTGCTGTAGCATCCGTACATATTGTTCTTTTCGCCCGTGCTCCGTCTCTATGTTAACGTACCGTTTGCCCCGAAGGGCTGCATATACGCTTAGGGAGCCATCTCGTTTCACCTGAGCGGAGTCCTGCCATACTGTATTGTAGCAGGCCGATGCCATGTGTGTATAAAGTAAACTGTCGGTGGTGATGACAATGTCGTCGGGATCCTGTTGCGGGTCGGAAAATACCTGCCGCGCATCGGTTGCGCGCTTCCCACCTGGCAAATAGTCGTGGATCGAGAAATTGCCCTCCGAATTATTATGAAGCGCAATGATGCAATTGGCAGTTTCGGGCAGCAGCGAGGCAAATTGCTCGCCAAAGGCTTTTATTTTCTCAACCAGTGACTCCGTGAATCTGTACTTATTGAGTTCTCGTAGGTTCATCCGAATCCCCGTATCGGAAAATATTCGGTTTGGATCCAGTTTCCACTTTCGTTGTTGCCAAGTCACCAGCAGATTCCGGTTTCTGCCATTTTCCAACCCAATTAGATAACCACCCGTTAGCGGTAAAATCTCTTGTGCTGCCTCCCGGGAAGTCCATTCCGTTCCGTGCAGATGTACAAAAACCCATGATTTGGCATCTCCGTACTGCTCCTCACGAATGGTTACCGATTGGTCCGACAAGGAGAGCGTACGCGTAGTGACGTGGGGAGAGAAGGCGACAATAGGATCGGAAAGTGCGATGCTGGTTTGCCCTGCCAAGCTCAATTGCAAGAGAAATGCCAAAAGAGTTGAGAAAATCCGCATGTTTTTTTTGTAATCTAACGTATTTCTTACTGAGTTATTTTGCGGGTGCCGGCAATCTCGTCTGCCATTTTCGTTAAAATATCGGTTCGCAGCATCTGCTCGGCCAACCGAATCATATTGGAAAAGGCGAGTGAACCGGAAATACCGTGACCAACAATCACCGGTTTGCGTACGCCCAAGACCGGGGTGCCTCCGTAATTCTCGAAGTGAAATCGATCCAAAAATGGATGCTGTATGCCTGTATGTTGGGCCATATCGTAAAGCGACTCGGCCATTTTCAGCAGAATGTTGCCGGTAAACCCTTCGCATACCATCACATCGGCTTTGTCACTCATCAGGTCGCGGCCTTCGATATTTCCCACGAAATTGATGGAGGTATTTTCTTTCAGTAGGGGATAGGTGGCTTGTGCCAACAGGTTTCCTTTGCCTTCCTCTTCGCCCACGTTCAAGAGTCCCACCTTCGGCTGCTTGATTTCCAGGATGTGACGGGCATAAACCGTTCCCATGGTTGCAAACTGGTTCAGGTGCTCTGGCTTGCAATCGGCATTTAATCCCACATCCAGGATCAATCCGGTTCCCCCATTCAACTTCGGCATGACCGTGCCCATCGTCGGCCGCAAAACACCCTCCAGCGCCTGTATGCTAAACAAAGAACCTACCAGCATGGCACCGGTGTTTCCGGCACTCAGAAAAGAATCGATCTGCCCACCGGCTAACAGCTGAAACCCTTTCGAAAGAGAAGAATCCGGCTTTTCTTTCAACGCCCTTGTCGGATGCTCCTGCATGCCGATTACTTCTTTGGTAGGATGAAATTGATAAGCAGCTTCCGGAATCGATTCTTGATCCAGAAGGGGTTTTGCGGCATCCCAATCGCCGAACAGATGCAATTCAGCTGGTTCGGACGCTTGATCGAGGTAACGCCGGATACCCCGGATCACTTCGGTCGGGGCTTTGTCGCCCCCCATCAGGTCTATGCCAATGCGAAAGCTCATACATGCAAAAATCCCATCGCAGCGAAAAGCCGAGGGCGGGATTTTGAAAAGTAGGTTTGATTAGAGGGCACGCAGGGGGGCTTTCACGGCCACCAACTTTCCTTTGTAGTAAAGTTTGCCTTCGTTCACGTGCGCGCGGTGACGACGATGCGTTTCACCGGTGCTGCCATCGGTACTCAAGGTAACCTCGCTGGCTTTATAGTGTGTGCGGCGTTTGGCACTGCGCTGCTGGCTGTGGCGTCGTTTGGGATTTGGCATATAATGGGTATTACCGGTTTATATTTTTTAATCGTTCAATTCTTTTCCTTTAAAACGTTCCAAACCTTTCCAGATGGGATTCTCCGAGGGTGGGGGCGTACTTTCTTTGCGGTTCAACCACTCGCGGGCTTGGGGATTGCAATGAGGACCGTCCATGTTTTCAAAGGAACAGGTTTTTTGCATCGGCAAGCTCAGGTTGATGAACTCATAGATCCAGGCGGCAACATCGAGGTGGCTTTCAGTCCGACCAATGTAGTACACATCCGGGTCTTCCTCTTGGTTGTTCATGGTTTGCGGATCCTCCACCATTTTAACGGTGACCGGAAACTCATCCCACAACTCAAGCGGTAAGTTGCTGTTGCATCGGTCGCAGGTAACTTCCAGTTGCCCCCCCAACTCAAACTTGAGACGGAGAAAGCCATTCTGTTTGTCCAGCGACAGATGTACCCGAGCCCGGCACTTCCGGAAATCAGGTGTTTGGAATGCTTCAAAGAACGAATCGTCAATCTCATATTCGAACACATGAAGACCGGGTTTCAGGCCCACAAAAGCGATCTGGAAATCTCTCCGACGGCTCATGGCTCACAAATGAGTGTGCAAAGTTAGTAAATAGTTTCAAAAGAAATGCCTCTGATTTAGGCTATTTTTGAGCATTAGAGTGCTCATATCTCGCTGATAATGAATAGCTTTCATGCATGAAGAAATGGCTCGCCCGCTTCTATGCCCACCTGATGCGGCGGTGGACCTGGTGGCTTCTGATTCCACTCGCCCTGTTCATTCGGGTGCTCGCCTATTTCCCGCAGTGGGTAGATCGTTATTACAGCAACGGACTATTTCCTCTGCTTTCCCGGATGCAACGATTCATACTGGGATGGATACCCTTCAGTATCGGCGACCTGCTTTATGGTTTTTTGGTGCTTGCATTGCTCTACCAGCTGATTCAATTGCTTTATGGATTGATCCGAAAACGATTTACCCGGGTAAGCTTGGCTGAATTGCTGCAACGCATATTTTTTCTCTTGTTGCTGGGGTATGTGGGGTTTAATTTGTTATGGGGACTCAATTATAACCGTCCCCCACTGGCCGATCGTTTGCACATGCAAGTTGTCTCACCCACCCCCGCAGAACTGGATACATTAGCCACCGACCTGTTGCGGGGGTTGGATCATTATGCGCGTCTCGTTACACCCGCCCAGCGCGACTCCTTCAATCAAAAAAAACGTCTTTTTGATGGAGCCGTCGAAGCGTACCAGCATCTCCATCCAGGTTCTTTTCCAAGTTTGTATGTCACTCCTTCCATCAAACCCTCGCTGTTCAGTTACCCGGGTAATTACCTGGGTTTTCAGGGATATTACAATCCATTTACCGGAGAGGCGCAGGTCAACACCACGATTCCGCGCTTTTTAGAGCCCTTTGTTACGGCCCATGAGATTGCCCATCAATTAGGTTATTCCCGAGAGCAGGAGGCAAACTTCATGGCCGTATTGGCCTGTGATCGATCGACCGAACCCACTTTTCGCTACTCGATGTATTTCGATCTGTTTCTGTACACACTGGGGGAGATCTCCCTTCAAGACACCACTCGGGCAAAGCAATATCTTGAGTCGGCACCCCCTCAGGTCAAAACAGACCTTGCTACCTATCGTCATTTTAAGCGGCTGCATCGTAATCCCTTGGAGCGCGTGATCATGTGGCTGTATCATGAGTTTTTGCGCGCCAACAATCAGCCCAATGGAAAATATACATACAACGAGGTGGTGTCCTGGGTGATCGCCTATCGTCGTACATTCGGAAGAACTTCCCTGCTATGACTGCAATACAAAAACTCGGTGCTTTTCTGATTTCCCTGATCCTCCCACTTGCGGTTGGTGGGCTCAGCGGTTTTTTTACCGTATCCGCCATACCCGGATGGTATCAAACGATCCAAAAGCCTACGTGGAATCCGCCGAATTGGGTATTTGGTCCGGTGTGGACCACCCTCTATGTGCTCATGGGCATAGCGATGTATCTGGTATGTAGGCAGCCTAAAACATCCGAGAGACAGAAGGCACTTTGGTTGAATGCCACACAATTGGTCTTGAACTTCTTTTGGTCACTGATCTTCTTCAACCTGCATGCGATCGGTTGGGCACTCGGGGAGATCGTGTTGTTGTGGGGACTGATCGGTTGGACGATGTTTGCTTATGACAAGGTGTGCAAACCGGCCGCCTGGTTGCTATTGCCCTATATTGTTTGGGTGACGTTTGCAACGATTCTCAATTTCACGATCTGGCGCCTGAATTGATCAGAACGTATTCTTCCACATCATGGATTCGATGGGACGGTCGGGTTGGTTGCTGTACTTAGCGTTGCTTTTGCTTTGATACGCAGTGAGGATCTCGCCCTCTACGGGAAAATAGATCAGTTGTCCTATTGGCATCCCTTTGTAAACACGTACCGGCTGTTTGACGGAGATTTCCAAAGTCCAATTTCCGCAGAACCCTACATCGCCCTTCCCCGCGGTTGCGTGAATGTCAATTCCCAGCCGACCCGTCGAAGATTTTCCTTCCAGAAACGGAACGTGGGCATGGGTCTCGGTGTATTCTTCCGTAACACCCAGGTAGAAAACATCGGGCATCAGCACATACCCCTCCTCCGGGATTTCAAAGTACTCGATGGTATTGTGTTTTTTGGCATCCAACTGAGCATCGACGTAGGTGGCCAGGGTTTTTCCCAGATGCACATCGTAGGAGTTGGAGCCCAGGCAATGGGTCCGGTAAGGACGGATCAGGATGGTGCCTTTTTCAATCTCCTGAAGGATTCGGGAATCGGATAGGATCATGGGGATTTTCCGTTAATTCGTGGTGCCGAATATCCGACGGGAAAAAGGATTTGGCCCGATCTATGCCGGTTTTTTTTCAACATCGTTTTTTCGGAGCCGAGATCCGCGTCTGGAATATCGAGGAAGAAGCAGATTTCTTTCAAGAGGGCCTGCCGGTTTTCCCCAATTTGCCCGCTCACCCCGCCCGTCGACTGCAATCGCTTGCGGCCCGATTTCTGCTCCGGCAACAATGCCCCGATTTCCCGTTCGATGAGTGGACGCTCACCGATTCAGGCAGGCCGCACTTGCGTGATGCACCCATCCAGTTTTCACTTTCGCATGCAAATCAGTACGCCGCGGTCATCACCCACCCTCACTTGCCGGTAGGTATTGATGTAGAACCCATAACCGAGCGCATTCATCGGATACGAAAGAAATTTTTAAGTGAGGCGGAAGAACGGATCATCGGATCGATCATCGATCCTTCTCCGGAGTACACGTTAACGACATTTTTCACCCTGGCCTGGTCGGTCAAGGAAGCGGCATTTAAGGCTTTGTATGAAAGCGGGGTGGATTTCATTCGGGATCTTCCCATTACTCGGATCGATCCTTTCGAAGAGAAATGGATGATTCAGTTGGGTGAAAAGGCGCATGGGCTGCACATACAGGCTTGGGTAATAGAAAATGTTTGCCTTGCCGCTGCCATTAGGGGTTTAGGGAACAGAGTTTAGAGAACAGGGTTTAGTGATCGGACATGTCTCATACAAAATTTATGTTTTATGCTAAACTCTAAACCCTAAACGCTAAACATCCTGCTCCTCTCCGTCTTCCAATAAATTCAAATTCACATCATTACCGGAGATGCCTTCGATGGAGCCGCGGATATGAGCGGCGTTGAGCAGTACTTTTTCCAATTGTTTTTCGCGTTGTTTCCAGAGTTTTTCCATGGCGTCTCGTTCGCGTTGGATGGAGTTTCGCATGGACAGAAATCCTTCGCGGATGGCTTGCCATTGCTCGCCAAATTCCCGGCTATTCAGGTAATCGTAGAGCAGGTGCATTTTATCGCCTTTGTTTTCCTGACTTTTGGTGGCATTGAAGATTCGGATCAAAGCTTCGCGCAGCAATTGAACCACTGCTCGCACATCCTGGAACGTACAGATCCAAACACCTTCTTTTTGCCCGAAGCTGTTCATATCCTTTGGCAGGGCCTGGGAAACGATCACCGCCACTTCAGCTCCTTGGCTGCGCATATCATTTTTTATCTTTTCGATCCAGTCGGCCGAAAAATCTTTCGTTCGTTTGCTTTCAAAAATGATTTTGCCGCAGTCTTGGGCGAATGGGTTGCGGACGGTTTGTATGCAATCGGCTCCGCGCACGCCTTTTCCCACTTCCTCCACTAGGTCGAACGGGAAAGTTGATTTAAGCAGTTCTTCCAACAGTAATTCTTGTGCTTCGCCTTGGGATTGCATGCTGCCTTGTTCGGCTTTTCGTTTCATTTCTTCGGCCAGTTTGCGTTGGGCTTCCAGTTGTTCTTTCATCTCTTTCATCTTGAGTTGAAAGTCGGTTTCCAGTGTGGCAACCCGCTGATCCTCTTGTTTTCGGATTTCGCTTGCCAGCGACTCGCGCGCTTCCAATAGTTTTTTCTGAAGGGTGATCTCGAGTTCTTCCTCTTTGGCTTTCAGGGCTTGTTCTTTTCGCAGGTATTCCAATTGTTGGTCGCGCGCCGCTTTTAGTTTTTCTTCATTTTGTTGGTTGGTAGCCGCCATTGATTGTAGTTGCACTTCGTAATCCACCTTGAGTTGGTCGCGCAGGTTGGTTTCTATCTGTTCTCGAATGGAGACTTTTTCTTTTTCCAACTGTGTTTCGAATTCAGCGGTCTTCTGCTTCTGCCATTCGATCACCTTGGCCCGGGTTTCTTTTTCCACTTCCTCACGTATGGCATCCCCCGGGGCAAAGGTGTGCTGGCAGTTCGGGCAACGGATCTCAGTCGACATAAAACGAATTTGAACAAATGTAAAAAACTATATCGCCCCAACTTCTCAAACTTCCCAAACTATCCAAACTGTCCAAACTAAAAACCCCGAATCAGATCAGCAACGCTGATCGATTCGGGGTTTTTCCGTGCCCCGGATCGGAGTTGAACCGATACGGCCCTTTCGGGCCACAGGATTTTAAGTCCTGCGTGTCTACCAATTTCACCACCAGGGCGTAGTGGTCGGTTGTCAACCTAATTTACCCGCCGAAGGAAAATTCCGAAGGAGGGTTTCACCACCCGGGCTAGGGGGGCAAAAAAAATCCTCCGCCGTAGGCAAGAGGATCGTGAGCGGAAGACCGGGCTCGAACCGGCCACCCCGACCTTGGCAAGGTCGTGCTCTACCAAATGAGCTACTTCCGCTTAAAAGAACGTTCCGATTTGGGTCGGGCGACAAAAATACTGTCGTCGCTCAAATCAAAAAAATTTAACTGATCCTATTTGTACTGCGGGGTGTACAGGCTACTTTCCTGAACCGGGGCTTTGATCTTCTCGTATCGCTTGGAAGTCAGCATAAGGATGGCGCCAAATAAAAAGGCTACCAGGCATCCAACTTGCAAATAGAAAAGAAAACCTGAACTCGATACCCAGCTGTGGGTAAAGTCTCGCTTTTCTGATTTAGCCAATTCCTGTTGGTATTCTTGCTCGAGATTCATGGGGTTTTAATTGTTTGGCAAAGATACGTTGCCCTGCATTTTTAAGAAGCAGATGTCGAAAAAATGTCGCGGAATTGCTTTTTCCCTTTGATAAAATGCGCCCAGATCAGGTTGCCGCGATAAAATCCCTTGAGCCCGGAAGTCTTTTTGCCCGAAGACCAATAAGGGCCACTTCGGGTGAAAATCCAACCCATAAAGGCCAGGTGCGCCCGAAAGATGACCAAAAAATACCCGGGATCGCCACTTAGCAATCCCTTCCAGGCGGAAAGTCCGTCCAGTGCAAATCGTATGGGCAACAGCACCAGCTTTCGGGTAAGCCTTAGGTTTTTGAAAAGCATGATGTGATTGTTGCGAAAATTCAGGAAGGTTTTCAGTGAATTGCCGCGGGGCAGGGTACCGCCTCCCAGGTGGTGCACGACGGATCGGGGACAGGAAAAGATCCGGTATCCCTTCTGCTGGATACGCCAGCAAAGATCGATCTCTTCCTGATGGGCAAAAAAATACGGATCGAAGCCACCTACCTCATGAAAGACGGATGCACGAATGAACAAGGCGGCTCCGCTGGCCCAGAAAATGGGGGAGGAGTCATCGTATTGCCCCTGATCGGTCTCACAAAAATCAAAAATGCGCCCTTTGGCGAAGGGATATCCGTATTGATCCAGCCAGCCGCCCGCACCCCCGGCATAATCGAACCGGTCGGGTTGTTTCAAGGAGCAGATCTTAGGCTGACAGGCAGCGATCTGCCGATCCGATTCCAATTTTTCTAACAAGGGTTGAATCCATCCCGGTTCCACCCATACATCCGAGTTCAAGATCATGTAGTAATCGGCATCAACCTCACGAAGGGCCCTATTATACCCTTGGGCGAAGCCATAGTTTCGGTCAAGCCGGATCGTTCGAACACCGGGATAGGACTGTTCAAGCCAATTCACGGAGTCGTCGGTCGACCCATTATCGGCCACCACCACCTCCAGGTTTCCGTATTCCGTTTTCAATACCGAGGGCAGGAAACGCTGTAAATGGTGCAGACCATTCCAGTTCAGGATGACGAGCGCGATGCGGGGGAGGGGATTCACCTGTTAAAATATGCTACAAAATTAAGTCTCCTGCCCCCAGGTTCCTTATTTTGTAGGCATGATTCCTGCTTGGTTTAACTGGCGCACCGGGGTAGCCGTTCTTTTCATGGCCATTGCCCTAGGTACGATCTTTTACTCCCAGTACCTTGCAAAAAAAATTGAAGACGATGAAAAAGCCTATGTGGAGCTGTGGAAAGAGGCGGTTAATTATAATATTCAGTCCAAAGGAGACGACCGGGGCCTGGAATTGACCAGCCGCATCACCAACCAAAACAACCGAATTCCCATCATTCAAACGGATGAAAAAGGGCGTCCGATTGGAATCCCCTTGAACATGGGGGAACTCGATCTCCAAACAGATTCGCTTTTCATCCAACAAAAGATAGCGGAGTTTAAAAAGCAACGCAATCCGATTCGTTTGGTAATTGAATCCGATCCGCCGCAGGTGATCCTTTTTTATTATGGCGATTCCGATTTATTGAATCAGGTCCGCTACTATCCGCTGATCCAGCTGGGCATTGTGGGCCTGTTCATTTTCATCACCCTCAATGCGCTTAGTACCCGTCACCGCTCGCAGCAAAACCAAGTATGGGCGGGTATGGCCAAAGAAACCGCTCATCAGCTCGGAACACCGGTTTCCTCCTTGGAAGCCTGGGTAGAGATGCTGCGGGAAGATCCAACGCAACAAAAACTGGCAAATGAGTTGGGAAAGGACGTAGCCCGTCTGCGCTTGGTATCGGACCGCTTTGGTAAGATTGGCAGCAAACCTCAATTGGAGGAGTTGAATCCGGCACCGTTGCTGGAGTTGATGATCGAATACATGCGGGGGCGTTCTTCAGATAAGGTTCAACTGCAGTTTGAGGATCGTCTGCCTGCTGCCACTACGATAAAGGTATCGGCTACGCTTTTTGATTGGGTAATCGAAAACTTGATCCGCAATGCTCTCGATGCGCTGGATGGATCTGGTTCGATTGAGATTTCTCTAGATCGGTTGGGTGATAAACTGTTTATCGATGTAGCCGATACGGGGAAAGGCATCGCCTCGGCGCTACATAAAAAAATATTTGAACCCGGGTTTAGCACCAAGAAGCGCGGCTGGGGACTCGGACTCTCCCTTGCCAAACGCATCGTGGAGCAATATCACGGGGGACAATTGCAATTGCTTTATTCCGAACTCGGCAAAGGCACTCGCTTTCGGATTGTCCTGAATGCCAAAACCACTTAATTTTGCCTCGCCCGCCGAAGGCCTTTAGGCCGTAGGAGGGGAGGTTAGCCCAGGTGGCGAAATTGGTAGACGCACTACCTTGAGGTGGTAGCGCTGGAAACGGCGTGCTGGTTCGAATCCAGTCTTGGGCACTTTATTGAACTGAAGCCGATTCTTTGATGAATCGGCTTTTTTATTTTTCGATGAATCG
>VGFT01000006.1 GCA_016868775.1 Bacteroidota bacterium
GTGGTGTGGGGCGGGATCGAACCGCCGACACAAGGATTTTCAGTCCTTTGCTCTACCGACTGAGCTACCGCACCGGTTGGGAGGGCAAATTTAAGGGGAAAATGGGGGATGTCCAATACGGTTGGATGTCCGGGGTGGTCCAATGACCAATGTCGAATGTCCGATGTCCGGTGACCTATACGGCAAGTCGAAGGAGAGGTGTTACCGAACGGTTTAACAATGGATGAACAGTGTTTTAATGCCGACTAAATAATCGTTCAACCACCGTTCAACCATTGTTCAACAGATGCTCGGCAGTGCCCATCCTCTCCTCATCTTCTCATCCCCTTAACTTTCTTAGCTTTAATCATGATTCGCCTCGGCATCTTACTATTATTCGCATCCTGCACCACCCTTCGCAAATCTGATTGGCCGAAATCCAATGAGATGACGGGTTCCGACTATTACCGCATCGCTGCAGGATATGACTGGAAACAACGCGATTCGCTCACGGAAGCGCTGGTACTGCGAGGAAACATCCCCAATTTTCTGCGTCGGTTCGTTCGCGTTCGGATGAGATCGATCGACAGCATATCCGGCAAAACCATCACCACTACGTTCTGGGCAGCACCCGATTACCTGGCCGTTGGAACCAACACCGATTGGGCTCGGGTGCATGTGACGGCTCGACTGGCACAACGACTGGCCGATCGTTTGCATTGCATCTTGCCCACCACGCAAATGGTGGATCAGATCTACACATCCGCTCGAGTAAAACTAGAACCCGTACCGATGTATGCGTATCGCGATAGCACCCCAACCTTCTGGCAACACCATTTGATTGTAGAGGGACAACGGAAGGGCAGAAAAGGACTGATCGCCGGTATCCAAAAAGACATTGTTCAGACAGAACGATTAAAACAATATCCGAATAACGACCGCGTGGCTATCTATGGCTGGCACCGACTCGACGGAAAACCCATTCAGCCACTCTACCTCGGACATGTTTGGTGGTATGTAGATTATAGTCAAGGAGTAAGGCTTATTCACTCCCGGGGTCGTTAGGTTTAGTCGAATGTCCAATGTCCGATGACCGAAGTCCGAAATAGTCTGAATACCAGGGGATTTAGTGCTTAGAGCAGCATTTAGGCTTAAGGGCAGCGGGCCTTTTCCGAACGCTAAACCTTAAACGCTAAACTTTTTCCCCTATATTTGCATTCGAAATCAGTGTGAAGGGAACGGAGGCCGTTCCCTTCTTCTTTTCTATGATATGCTCAATTTGGAACTCATTGAGGCAGTAAAACAGCGGGTGGAGGCCCTGATCGGGGGTGATCCAAGCCTGTTTTTGGTGGAGGTTCGGATCAAACCGACCCTCAACATTAAAGTGTATGTAGATGGGGATCAAGGAGTTAGCGTAGATCGACTGATTCAGTTCAACCGTGCCCTCTACCGCCAGCTAGTGGAAGAAGGGGTGCTGCCGGACGGGGAGTTTTCGTTGGAATTGTCCTCTCCCGGGTTGGACGAGCCCCTCAAACTGCACCGCCAGTACGTCAAAAACATCGGTCGTTCAGTGGAGGTGCTCACGCTCGAAGGACAAAAAATATCGGGCAAACTGACCGGGGTGACCGACACCGGCTTCGTAGTCGAAGAGGTCAAAGGAAAAGGCAAGAAGCAGGAGATCAAGTCTCACCCGTTCACTTTTGAAGAGATCAAATCAACCACCATACAAATCACTTTTTAAAGCGAATTAAACAAAAACGATTATGGCCAGCATTAACCTGATCGATGCTTTCCAGGATTTTAAGGAAGCGGAAAATATCGACCGGCCCACTATGATGAAAGTAGTGGAAGATGTTTTTAAGACCCTGCTGCGTAAAAAATATGGCAGCGATGAAAATTTTGACGTTATCGTCAACGCCGAAAAAGGCGACCTCGAGATCATTCGTCACCGTATGATCGTCGACGACGGTGCCGTAGAAGATCCGCTTGCTCAAGTGGCATATTCCGAAGCCGTGAAGATCGAGCCCGACTTCGAAGTGGGCGAGGAGCTTTATCAAGAGATCGATCTGCTTGATTTCGGCCGCCGCGCCATCCTTGCCGCCAAACAAACCTTGGCCAGCCGCATCGGCGACTTGAAAAAGAGTGCCCTCGCAAAAAAATACAACGACCGCATCGGCGACATCATCAGCGCGGAAGTTTACCAGATCTGGAAAAAGGAGATCTTATTGCTCGATGAAGAAGGAAATGAGTTGATCCTTCCCAAGAGTGAACAGATCCCGCAAGATTATTTCAAGAAAGGCGAATCGATCCGCGCCGTGGTGCGTCGGGTCGACATGAAAAACAACAATCCCGTCATCATCCTCTCCCGTACCGCGCCGGAATTCCTGGCCAAACTCATGGAGATCGAAGTGCCGGAAATTTTCGACGGACTCATCGTTGTAAAAAAGATCGTTCGCGAACCCGGCGAGCGCGCCAAAGTGGCGGTGGAATCATACGACGACCGCATCGACCCGGTGGGTGCCTGCGTGGGAATGAAAGGAAGCCGCATCCACGGCATCGTGCGCGAATTGAAGAACGAAAACATCGATGTCATCAATTACACGCAAAACATCCAACTGCTGATCCAGCGCTCGCTTACCCCGGCGCGCATCACGAGCATGGAACTGGATACCGAACGCAAGCACGCGAATATTTTCCTCCAGCCCGATCAGGTATCACTGGCCATTGGCCGACGCGGCATCAACATCAAGTTGGCAACGGAACTGACCGGCTATGAATTGGATGTATACCGCGATACCGAAGAGGACGCAGACGGTGGATTCGACATCGACCTGGAAGAATTTACCGATGAGATCGATTCTTGGATCATCGATGAGCTCAAGCGCGTGGGTTGCGATACGGCCCGCAGTGTACTCGACCTGACCGATGAGGAGTTGGAGCGTCGTACCGATCTGGAAAAAGAGACCATCGCCGATATCCGTCGGGTCCTCCAAGAAGAATTTGAGAAAGAATGAGTAACCTAAAAATCCGATCCGAGAAGAACCAAACGTAATAAACGAACCGAATGTCAGACCTCAAACTCCCCCGACTCCTGGCCGCCGCCAAGGAATTCAACATTGGTCAGGATACCCTGATCGACTTCCTCGCGGGCAAAGGTTTTTCGAAAGATGACCTAAAGCCTACTTCGAAGTTGAGCGAGGATATGTATCGCGCCCTCCAACAGGAATTCCAAAACGATAAGGTAGCGAAAATGAAGAGCGATCAGCTCGAGCTGCCGAAAGGTGCTGTCGCCGAGGCTAAGAAGAAAAAAGAGGAGGAAGAGATCACCTTTAAGAAGGAGACCAAGAAGTCTGCCAAAAAAGAAGAGCCAAAAGTAGAGGAGACCGTTAAAATCGAAGCACCCGAGTTGGAAGGTCCGAAAGTAGTAACCAAGATCGATCTCGATGCGGTCGAATCCTCGACCCGTCCCAAGCGGGGCGCAAAAGCCAAAAAAGAAGAGGCACCGGCAACGCCCGCAGCCGAAACAACCGAAAAGGCTAAGAAGACAACAAAAAAAGAAAAAACCGAAGCGCCTCCCACCGAACCCGCTCCGCCCGAAGTGCCATCTACGATCGAGAACATCGAGGTGGAGAAGTTATCCGGACCGAAGATCCTCGGGAAGATCGATCTGCCAACGACCAGTGAAACGCGTCCGGTCAAAGACGAAAAAAAGAAACGTGCCCGAATTCCGCTGTCCAAACGAGAAACCCCCGGGCATCAAACCTTTGTCAACCCCGAGCAACCCGCAAGTGGATTTACCCGTGGTCGCGGTGGAATGGCTGGCCGAAGGGAACGCCAAGCCTTTACGGCCCGTCGCGATGGACAAACCATCGACGAAAAAGAGATCCAAAAGAAAATTCAGGAAACCCAAGCAAAACTCTCCGGGGGCGGCGGTGGAAAAGGGAAACTAAAAGCCAAACTCCGTCGGGAGAAGCGCCAGGAAATGGCCGAAGCCCAGGGCGCCGAGGTGGTCGATAATAAACTGCAGGTAACCGAATTCATCAGTGTAAGCGAACTGGCCAGTCTGATGAACGTGAGCTTCGCCGATGTGATCAGTAAGTGTATGGGTCTCGGCATCATGGTATCGATCAATCAGCGCCTCGATGCGGAGGTGATCGAACTCGTTGCCGGCGAATTTGGATTTGACGTGTCGTTCATCGACATGGAGAAGCAAATGGAAATGGAGGAGGAAGTGGAAGAAGATGAAGAAGACGAGTTGCAACACCGTTCGCCGATCGTGACCATCATGGGTCACGTCGACCATGGTAAAACCTCTTTGCTCGACTACATCCGCAGCGCCAATGTAGTGGCCGGTGAAGCCGGGGGTATCACCCAGCACATCGGTGCTTACCGGGTGGAGCTGCCCAGCGGGAAAGACATTACTTTTCTTGACACACCGGGTCACGAAGCCTTTACCGCGATGCGTGCCCGGGGTGCAAAAGTTACCGACATTGCCGTGATCGTTGTTGCGGCCGATGATGCGGTGATGCCTCAAACCCGTGAAGCCATTAGCCACGCACAAGCGGCCGGGGTGCCGATGATCTTTGCCGTCAACAAGATCGATAAGGATGGCGCCAACCCGCAGAAGATCTATGAGCAACTTTCCCAGATGAATATTCTGGTTGAAGAGTGGGGAGGTAAGTTTCAAAGTCAGGAGCTCGCGGCGAAATCGGGATTGAACGTCGATAAGTTATTGGAGAAAATTTTGTTGGAGGCGGAACTGCTTGACCTCAAGGCCAATCCCGATCGGGAAGCCAGCGGAACGATCATTGAAGCCTCATTGGATAAAGGCCGTGGATTCGTGGCCACCCTGTTGGTGGAGAACGGAACCCTTCATCCAGGCGATCTGATCGTGAGTGGACAATATTATGGCCGAGTCAAGGCTATGTTCAACGAACGCAATAAGAAAGAAACCGAGGCGGGTCCCTCTGAGCCAGCCGTAATACTCGGACTCAACGGAGCCCCACAAGCCGGAGAGAAATTCCGGGTGTATGAAGACGAGGCAGAAGCCAAAGAAATCGCCAACCGGCGCGCCCAGATCCTGCGCGAGCAAGGAATACGCACCAAGAAACACATTACGCTCGATGAGATCGGTCGACGCCTGGCACTGGGAAGCTTCAAAGAACTCAAGGTTATCATCAAAGGAGACGTGGACGGATCGGTCGAGGCCCTCAGCGATTCATTGCAGAAACTTTCGACTCCGGAGATCCTCGTGAGTGTGATTCACAAAGGGGTGGGACAGATCAACGAGAGCGACATCGTGCTGGCGGAGGCCTCCGATGCCATCGTGATCGCATTCAACGTGCGTCCCTCGCTGCAAGCCTCCAAGCTTGCCGAGAACGCCGGGATCGAGATCAAGATGTATTCCATCATCTACAACGCCATCGAAGAGGTCAAGAGCGCGATGGAGGGAATGTTGGAGCCCAAAGTGCAGGAGAAGATCGTTGCGAACGTGGAGATCCGCGAAGTCTTCAAGTTCGACAAGGCCACTGTGGCAGGTTGTTACGTGCGTGACGGAAAGATCAAGCGCGATTCGAAGGTGCGCCTGATCCGCGATGGCATCGTGATCTATCCGACCGCCGAGGGAGTGCAGGCTGAGTTGGGTTCGTTGAAGCGTTTCAAGGACGATGTGAAGGACGTATCCACCGGAATGGAATGCGGATTGACGATCAAGAATTACACCGACATCAAAGTAGGTGATGTGGTGGAGGCATACGAACAGGAAGAAGTAAAGCGTACGCTTTGATAAAAAGGTTTTGTTAAATGGAACACTGGGCGTGCGGCAGATCCCGTCCTCCCGTTAGTTTTGAAAATTATGCAAATACGTCGATTTTCTCTTTTGTTGGCCCTGCTGCTTGTAGGAGTTGGTGCTTGGTCTCAAGCTAAGAAAGTAGTGGCTGATAAAGTGACTGCTATTGTAGGCGATCGGATCATTCTGCTATCCGACATCAAGAATTCACTGGCCGATATTGCCCGTCAAGGAGGAACCATCCCCGAGAACGGGGAATGTATCTTGACCGAGCAAGCCATTATCTCCAAAGTAATGATGCTACAGGCCTTGAAGGATTCTTTGCCGGTTACCGATGAAGAGGTTGAGGCCGATCTGGATAACCGGATCCGCAGTTACATCAACCAATTTGGTAGTCAGGAAGCCCTGGAGGAGGTGGCCGGGAAGACGATCTATCAGATCAAGGATGATGCGCGGGAGTCGGTCAAGGAGCAGAAATTGGCTCAGGCCATGCAGAGCAAGATCGTAGAGAATGTGCGGGTCACTCCCCTTGAGGTAAAAGCTTATTTTGATAATATCCCGAAGGATAGTCTTCCTTTTTATGAGTCGGAATTGGAAATTGGGCAGATCATCATTTATCCCAAAGCTTCGCGCGATATCGAACAATATATCGCTAGCGAGATGAACAATTACAAGAAGCAGATCGAGACGAAAGTGGTCACCTTTGATCAAATGGCTAAGCGCGTATCCGAAGATCCGGGGAGCCGCGATCGGGGTGGTCAGTATCAGGTGAATCGGAACGAAAAAACCTGGGATCCTGTTTTCTTGTCGACTGCCTTTCGATTGAAAGAAGGAGAGATCTCTTCTCCTGTCAAGTCTAAATTTGGATATCACATCATTCAGATGGTCCAACGCAACGGCGATGATGCCATCGTTCGCCACATCCTTCGTATTCCCCCCGTAACGGAGGACGAGATCAAGGTTGCCATGACCAAGCTCGATTCCGTACGCACCAAAGTAATGAAGGGAGATCTCACCTTCAATGAGGCGGCTACCAAGTATAGCGACGATGAGGCGGCCAAGTATTCGGGCCCCTACCTAACCGGGCGCGATGGTTCTACGTTTGTTACCATCGATCAGCTGGACAAAGCATTGGTAGCCCTGCTCGGTAAAATGAAGGTGGGTGAATACTCTCAGCCGTTGGAATATGAGAGCGAGCAGGGAAAGAAAGGCGTTCGGATAGTTCATCTAAAATCCCGCAGCGAACCCCATCGTTTGAATTTGGTCGATGATTATAGTAAAATATCGCAGTTCGCACTGGAGGAGAAGAAAGCTCGGAAACTCGATAAGTGGCTCCAGGGGAAACTGCCTACTTACTATGTCTTGCTGGATCCGCAAACCGGGGAAGACTGTCCCTTATTGAAGAAATTTGAACCTAAAAATTAATCAGACCGCCCCCTTGGGCGGTTTTTTGTTGATACGAACTGAATTAAATTTGAACGCTTTCTTTTTATGAGTGATTCCATCAAACACGAGTGTGGCTTGGCTTTTATTCGCCTGCGCAAGCCCTTCAGTTATTACCATCAACGATATGGCACGGCCTTGTGGGGATTGAACAAGCTGTACCTGCTCATGGAAAAGCAGCACAATCGGGGGCAGGATGGCGCCGGTATTGCCACCGTCAAGTTGGATGTGGAACCGGGCTATCCATTCATGAATCGATTGCGCAGCAATGCCCCACAGGCGATTGCGGATATCTTTCAGCAGATCGGGCAGGAAGTAAGTGAACTTGAGAAATATCATCCCCAGATCAAAAACCAGCCGGGATTATTAAAGGGGCACCTGAACTTTTTAGGAGAGCTGATGATCGGTCATTTGCGTTACGGAACGCAAGGGAAGAATAAGGTAGAGTATTGTCACCCCTTCATCAACCGTGACACCATCCCGGCCCGAAACCTGGCGTTGGCCGGTAATTTTAATATCGTCAATGCCGATGAGTTGTATTCCGCCATTGGAAAAGAACCACAGGAGTCCGTTCGCTTCAGCGATCTCGCGGCAATGATCGAATTCATGTACACCCGGTTGTGTGAGGAAGATGAACGCTCCCCACAGCAACTACACATTGAAAACGTTCTCAAGCAAACCCTGCCCTTGTTGGATGGCGGATATTTTGTGGGCGGTGCCACCGGAAACGGAATTGGCTTTTTGTTTCGGGATGCCCATGGCATTCGTCCCGCTTACTATTATATGAATGAAGAGGTGATCGTTGGCGCCTCGGAGCGGGCAGCCATTCGCACCAGTTTCAATGTTGGCGAGCATGAAGTAAAGGAACTGATGCCGGGGCAAGCATTGATCGTCTCGAAAAAAGGCGAAACGGCGATTAAACAGATATTGGAGCCGAAAACCCGGCTGGCTTGCAGTTTTGAGCGCATTTATTTTTCGAGGGGAAGCGATGAGAAGATCTATCAGGAGCGATTGGCACTTGGATACAATTTGAGTGAACAGGTGTTAAATGCGATCGATCACGACCTGAAGAATACCAAGTTCTCTTTCATCCCCAATACGGCGGAGGTGGCCTTTTACGGGCTTTTGAAAGGCATGGAGGATTATCTCAACCAGATCAAATTCGATCGGATCCTGAGTTGGGGAAAGGATTTTGATGCGGAGAAGTTGCGGGAAATGATCAACCGCAAGATTCGAATAGAAAAAATAGCCATCAAAGACGTGAAGATGCGTACGTTCATTATGGAGGATGCGAGTCGAAACGAAATGGTTCAACACGTATACGATGTTACGTATGGCACCATTCGTGCGGGGGAGGATACCTTGGTGGTGATCGACGATTCGATCGTTCGGGGAACGACGCTTCGGGAGAGCATCATTCGGATGTTGTCGAGATTGAAGCCCAAGAAGATCGTAGTGGTTTCTTCTTGTCCCCAGATCCGTTATCCCGACTGCTACGGCATCGACATGAGCAAGATGGGCGATTTTATTGCGTTCAATGCGGCTGTTTCCCTTGCCCGAAAGAGTGGATTGACGGCAATGATGGAAGCGTTGTTCGATCGGTGTCGATCGTTAGAATCTTCCAATGCATTACACACGACAAATGTGGTGAAGGAGTTTTACGGACATTTCAGCACGGAGGCCTTAACACAAGAGATCGCGGCCTTGATCACCCCGCCCGATGTTTCCATTCCGGTAGAGGTGATCTTTCAAAACATAGAGAACTTACATAAGTCTTGTCCCAACAATCGCGGCGACTGGTATTTCACCGGCAATTATCCCACTCCGGGGGGCAATCGGGTCGTGAACCGTGCGTTTATGAATTATATGGAAGGGAGAAATGAGAGGGGATATTGAGCGTTCGGCGTTCAGCCTGCATGATTTTTACTCTAACCACCAAATACTCATCTTCTCAAGTAAACTCCGAAAAAAATCATTCCCCCTGCAATGGCTTTGCCGATCGTCAGGGTTTCTTCCAAAAATATAAGGGCGATGAGGGTGGCGAATACGGGTTGTAAATAAATATAGGATCCGGCTATTCCGGCTCCTAAGATTTGGATGCCTCGGATATTCAGCGTGTAGGCCAGGTAGGTGCCACAAACAACTACAAGCATGAGGGAGAGCCATTCGGTAGCCGTTAATCCGATTGCCAATCCTTCAAATCCCTGCGGCAAGCCCAGGGGGATCACGCCTATTGTCCCAAAGGTGAACACCCATCTTATCACTTGGGTTGGCGGATAGTATTGCATAAGAGGTTTTACGAGTATGAAATAGATCGCGTAGGAGATGGCATTGATGATGATGAGTCCGTCGCCCAGCAAGGAATTGGTGCCCATATTGGTTCGGTCGAGGATGAGTACCGTTGCGCCCGTCAATCCAAGTACCAATCCGGCCCCTTGAATCCATCGTAATTTTTCTTTTAGAAACAACACGGCGAGAACCGTAATGACCAGCGGCGTGCTGAGCATCAGCAATGCCGCATGAATGGTAGAGGTGAGTGTAAGTCCTTTGATGAAAAGCGTCTGATTCAAAAAGATCCCGGTAAAGCCACAGGCGATGAGTCGAAGCCAGTCCTCTTTTCGGATGGGTTTATCGGTTTGCGATTGTTTCCACCAGCCCAGTCCCCATAGCAAGATCAGGGTTCCGCCTACTCGAAAGAAGTTAATGCCGTAGGGACCGATTGGTTCCGGGGAAAGAAATTGAACCAGGCTTAAGTTCAGCGCAAAGAAGAAGTTCGTGAATAGTACACCAATGTGGGCGCGTGTTTGCTCGCTCATCTGTCTGCGAAGTTACCGGGTGATTGTGTAGAGGCGATGACCTGAGCAAGATCTTTTTGCTGGTCGACGCATCGTTGAAGATTTTTTTCATTCAGCCAGGTTGCTAGGTATTCTTGTTCGGGTTGACCGGGTGTGGGGATAAGGATAGCTTTTTTTCTAAGGACCTCAAGGTCCATCACCGTGCTGTATCCGCAGCGGGCAATGAGGTGAGAGGCCTCTTCTATTTCTTGCTGAAGCGATTGAATATTCAACTGATCGAATACGCGCCAATGTTCTGGCACCTCGATTGGTTTTCCGCCAAAGGGCAATCCGCGGATCAAGCTAACCGGCCCCTTCCAGGTAAATAACTCATTTAGACATTTTTTTTCCATTATGGATCGTTGGGGTTCGGGACCGGAAAGGACGATAGTGATCTTTTCGGGAATTGATTTGCGGTCGGTGGAATGGAATCGACTGAGGGGACCCAAATATCGTATAGGAATGGGAGGCGTGTATGAAGGATGTCCGAGTTCTCCGCTTAAGGTTGGTTCTTTCTCATGGTCGGGCACCCATACCTCATTGAAATTTTTTAGTAGTCGGCAGAGTATTTTTTGCAGCATCCGATCGAAAAAGACGCCCACGCCCGAGCGAAGTCCGAGTTGGTGCGTGATCAGAATATTTTGTATTCTGGGGTGATGAAGTCCGTATCGATTATCGGATATGAGTTTGTCGATCGGTTGTGTGTTCAGGTAGGATTGGAGCCATTGTTTTTCCTTTTTCATCTGCCGAAACAAAGCGGGCAGTTGTTGGAGCAGGGTACAGGTTTGACCCTTGCCACTGCCTGCGTAGTAAATATTGTGGGAGGGGATCTCTTTGTAGTCCAGTTCCGGGAAGGTCAGTCGCAGGAGGTGACCGGAGGCACCGCTTCCGGCCAGAAAAACCTGATTTCCGTCATCCAATAGTTGACGGATCAGGGGGATGCAGCGCGTAGCATGGCCGAGGCCCCAGTCGAGTGGCGCAACCAATACCCTGTTTATTTTGTTATTTTTGTCGGCTGGCATACGAAATCAGGCTCAAAATAGTTTTATTTTGAAAGCGGAATCACATGCGACCCTTCCACAAAACGATATTAGTCCTTTTTCTCTCCGTAGTTTTACTTTCTTGTAACCGCAATTATTATTCCGGCTCAGGCAAAGGGGAAAAGAATTGTGGTTGCCCGGGCACGCGTCAGCGCTAGAACCTTTCTTATGCAACGTATCTCGAAGCATCATCTATTGGTCCTTTTCCGGGAAACTCCCTGGGAGGAGCGTCGTAGGATGACGTTGTGGTTGCGCGATCAATTGGAAGATGCCGATTTTGCCAGGGCGTATCAGTTGGTCGACCGAAATCACATCACTGTATCTGCGCGCAAGATCTTGAAGGAGGCCAATCGGGATGCAATGCGTCCTTTCCGTTTTTTGATCGGGAAGAATTGATCAGGATTTTTTTAGTCCGCTAAGCGCCTTGCGCAATTTCCCCAGCATTTCATCGATCTCTTCTTTTTTGCATGTACCTACGCTGAGTCGGTACCAGGGATTTTCTTTTTTACTTCCAAAGGCGAAGAACGGAACAACGGCGAGGGAGGCTTCATTCAACAGAAATTGGGTGACTGCTGCTTGGTTGGCCAATACTTCTCCATTGGAATTTTTCCATCCGGTAGCATCAACTTTTATAGTCAGGTAGATAGCCGCTTCGGGGGCGATGGCATCGATCGGGAATCCGTCTTTTTTCAATTGCAGCAATCCGTCGTGTATGCGGGTGAGTCGGTGATGGATCTCTGATTTAAACGTGGTCAGGTATTGATCGATCGAGGGGAAGTCGGTCAGGTATTCTGCCAGTCCTTTTTGTTCGGCCATGGGTGCCCAGGCGCCCATATGGGTGAGGATGGATTTCATTTTGGCGATCACGGGAACCGGTCCCATTCCCCAGCCTACGCGCAGTCCGGTCGATGAAAAAACCTTACTAATTGCATCTACAAATAGCGTGAATTCTTTCATTTCCGGACGAAGAGAGACAGGATCGTAGTGTTTTATATTTCCGTAGGTGAGGTGCCAGTACATCTGGTCGAACATCACATACAATTTTTTTTCGTTGGGTCCGCGTTTTGCATTTTCCTCGAGTACTGCATCGCAGATCGCTTCGAGTTCTTCTTTGCGGAAGGTGGTGCCGGTGGGGTTTTGCGGAGAGCAAAGGGCCAGCAGGGTAGCCCCGGTGAGGTGTGGTTTCAATTCAGCCGCTGTGGGCATGAAATTATTTTCGGCGGTGGCTTCGAGTACGACGTGCGTACAGTCCACGAAATGCGTGTAGTGGTTGTTGTTCCACGAGGGAACGGCGTAGACGACTTTATCTCCGGCATCACAAATGGTACGGAAGATCGTATAGATCAAGGGTCGGCCCCCGGAGGCTACCAGAATCTCACTGGTTTCATAGTTCAATCCCTGATACTGTTTGATGAATGCCTGCAGGGCTTGTCGCAGGTCGAGGTTGCCCTCGGCCATGGGGTAGTTGGTGTGTTTTTCCTGATAGGCTTTTTCGATCTGTTGCTGCAGTTTGATGGGAATGGGAAAAATAGACGGATCGAAATCGCCCACGGTGAAATTGTAAACCCGTGCGCCCTGACGGATCCGTTCTTTGATATCCGCGCCCAGTTTCACGATCTCGGACCCGATCAAGGTCTCGGCAAGCTGGGAGAGTTTGTGCGGCGTGCTCATTTTTTCTCAAAATTGAGTACCACTCCATTGATGCAATAGCGTAATCCGGTGGGGGGCGGACCATCTTCAAATACATGTCCCAAATGGGCCTTGCATCGGCCGCATTGCACTTCGGTGCGGACCATGCCATGGCTATTGTCGGGCGTGTAAATGATATTTCCTTTTCCGACGGGTTCATAGAAACTGGGCCAACCGCAGCCGCTCTCGAATTTGGTGTCGCTTTTGAAAAGGGGGTTTCCGCAGGCGGCGCAATAATAAGTGCCGATCTCCTTGTGTTTTTCGAAGGGGCTGGTCCAGGGCCGCTCCGTGCCTTTGAGGCGGGCAATATAAAACACTTCATTAGGCAGAATCTTTTTCCATTCCTCTTCGGATAGATTCACTTTTGAGGTATCGGTAGTAGAGTAGACGGGGTTCTTTTTTTCCATGTCGGGTTTGGTAACGGGTGGGTTTTTCCCCTGAGCCCCGCAGTGAAGGGAGGACAGGCACAATAGAAAGACTCCGACCCGGGGTAAAAGGTTTCTCACGAAGCAAAATTCATCAATTTTCGTCATATATATTGGGGGGAGGGCCTCTTCGAATTCTTCATATTTTCTATCGGAAAATCGGCCTCCGTTCAATAAATTTGTCCCTATCAGAATTCCTCCAGTATCATGTTTAATGTAGTTTTATTTGGACCTCCGGGAAGCGGAAAAGGCACGCAGTCCGACCATCTTGTGGCCCGTTATGGCCTTAAACATCTCTCTACCGGCAACCTGCTTCGTATGGAGATCGCTGATCAGACTTCGTTGGGACTGGAAGCCAAGCGCTATATCGATGCCGGACAGCTGGTTCCGGATGCCGTAGTGATCGGAATGGTGGGGGTTTATTTTGATCAAAACCCGGATGCCGCCGGATTTCTGTTTGACGGTTTCCCTCGAACGGTGGCACAGGCCGAGGCCTTGGACGAGCTGCTTACTCAGCGACATACATCCATTGCGTTGGTGTTGGCCCTGGAGGTTACCGAGGAGGAGTTGGTGCGGCGTTTGCTGAACCGGGGAAAGACCTCGGGCCGAACCGATGATACCGATGAGTTGGTCATTCGCAAGCGGTTTGCCGTTTATATGCAGGAGACCAGTCCCGTTGCCGGATATTACCGAGGCAAGGGGAGATTTCAGTCTATTCCTGGAGAGGGAACCGTGGAGGGGATCAGCGAGGCGCTCTGCCAAGCCATTGATGCGGTTCGTTAATCCGGATTGTCAATCCAATTCGTTTCGGGAACGTTTCAGGATCTTTTTTTCTTCTTCGGACAGGCTCTCCATTCCTTGTTGGCTGATCTTATCTAAAATTGCATCGACCCGTTCTTGGGTAACATGCGCCGTTTTTTTAAAGGGCGCTTGATTCGCCATATAAAATAATTTTCCTTTCGAGGGTTTGCGTATTTGTTTTTCCGGGTTGAACAGGTCATTTCCCCAGTCGAACAGGCGACTCATCCAATCGGTCAGGTCGATCCCTTCGCGAAGGATCAGGTAATAAACAACCCCGGCAATGAGTCCGGATACCTGAGGCAAGGCGCCGCCCAGGGTATAATTTTTCAGGCTGATGAGGGTGGAGAGAACGTAAAAAAGGGTGAGTCCCCACAGGGGGATCCCGCCCCTTACCAAGGAGAAGATTCGATAGTATGGGGAGATAAAGGTGGTGGCCACCGCGATGGCTCCCACTCCGGCCGTGGCGCCAAAATAAAATTCAGCGGATCCGGGCACGCATAAAAAACTCAGGCATCCGAAGATGGATCCATAGAGAAACAGGGGAATGATCTTGCGGTTCCCGCTTAGGTCTTGGAGGATATAGCCAAATACCCAGAGCCAGAGCATATTCCCGAAAACGGTCCACACGCTCAAGTGCGAGAAGGGGGCCGTGAGCAGTGTCCAGGGTTTGTGTAACCATTCCTTCCAGGTGTCGGGCAGGCCGAACCAGGGGAAGAATTGGCGGGTAAAATCGCCCAAGGCTTTGACCTCATCGGGACGAGTGAAATAAAAATAAGTACGGGCCATCATCAGCGTGATGAACACGGTCAGGTGGATGGCGATGAGTCGGGTTAGCGCGTTATTCCGGTCGCCCAGCGAAAGTCTTTCTCTGTAATATTCGGGAAGCGGCATGGGAAAGGGTTACGATTAATACAACGATTGCCGGTTCGTTTTGTTCCAATAGAGCACCAGTAAAAATCCGGTCAGTGCTCCGCCCAGGTGCGCAAAATGGGCAATATCATCACCGCCCACGCTGGTTACTCCTCCGAACAGGTCGATGCAAGCCAGACCGATTACCGCCCATTTGGCTTTTACCGGAAAGGGGATGAACATGATGAAAAGTTCGGTGTTGGGAAAGGTGTAGGCGAAGGCGGCCATAACGCCCATGATGGCACCGGAGGCACCCACAGCCGGTGCAAGGAAGTCGGCCCGGCTGGACAATCGATTCAAGGTGGCTTGGTCGTCTATTAGATAGGCCTCATACAATTCATTCATCAAGGCTCTGTCGAACTGTAGGTGTTGTACCAATAAATGACAAGCGGCTGCCCCGACACCGCAGATCAGATAAAAGAAAAGAAATCGCTTTCCGCCCCAATAGTTTTCCAGCACGCGTCCGAACATCCAAAGCGTAAGCATATTGAACAGGATGTGAAAGATCATTTGCGGCGAATGGGCAAACATGTGGGTAGCGATCTGATAGGGTTTGAAATCGGGGGTGTCAATCGGATAAAGAGCCAGGTGTTCCGTGATCTGATATTGACTGTCAAGCACCACCTGTGCCAGGAATACCAGGGCATTGATGATGATCAGATTTTTTATGATGGGAGGGAACGGCTCGGGTCGGGTAAATTCAAAGGACATTTTACAAAGTTAGGACATGCTTCGGGTTAAACGGAGCTGGACGACGTTTTCAATGTGCAGCGTGTGCGGGAACAGGTCGACCGGTTGCACACGGGTTACTGTATATTTTTCTGCTAGTCGCTGTAGGTCTCTTGCTTGTGTGGCCGGATTGCAACTCACGTATATCACCAACGGGGCTTCGATGTTGAGGATCTTCTGCACTAATTTATCGTGCATGCCCGCCCGGGGCGGGTCGGTGATCAGCACATTGGGTCTGCCGTGCTGATCAAAAAAGGTATCGGTACAAATATCAATTACATCTCCCGCAAAAAAAGAGGTACTCAAGATGCCGTTACGCTCGGCATTGATCCGGGCATCCTCGATGGCTGCTTCGATGAGTTCCACGCCGATGATCTTTTTGGCTTGTCGGCTTAGAAAGATACCGATGCTGCCCGTTCCGCAATAGAGGTCGTATACGATCTCTGTTTGGGTTAGTTCCGCAAATTCGCGGGTGATCTGGTAGAGGATCTCGGCTTGTTTCGTGTTGGTTTGGAAAAAAGAAGTGGGACCGATCTTGAAGGAGAAATCCTCCAGTGTTTCAATCACATAACCCGGACCTTTCCAAGCGATGGGCTTCAGATCGGGAATGCTGTCGTTCCATTTGAGGTTGATGGTATAGAACAGGGTCGTGATCTCCGGGAACGCCTCACTGAGTGCCTGCATCAGCGGCTCAATTTTTTTCGGATCGTCTTCGCCTACCACCAGATTCACCATCAGTTCTCCGCTGCGGCACAAACGGATCTGCAGGTTGCGAAGAAAACCGACATGGGCACGCATATCATAGAATGGCCAATGATGGGCATGGGCAAACGCAGCGATGAACTTTCGAATGCGATTGGTGGGTTCGGCTTGGAGGTGACAGGTATCGATCCGAACCACTTTATCGAAAAAGCCGCGGGCATGAAATCCCGCTACGCCGGAAGGGAGGGGCTCTTCGTTCAAATCGCTCAATTTTTCTTTCGGGATGAATTCTTTGGAACCGAAGGTGTATTCGATCTTATTGCGGTAGTAACGTTGCTCGGCGGCACCTCGGATGGGTTGGATCTCGGGCAAGGCTATACGACCAATGCGGGTCAGCACATCAACAACTTGTTGGTGTTTATACTGAAGTTGTTTTTCATAAGGCAACATTTGCCATTGACAACCACCGCAGGTTCCGAAATGATCACAGAAGGGTTGGGTGCGGTCGGGCGAATAGCTACGGTATCGAATGGGGAAACCTTCGGCCCAGTCTTTTTTGTTTTTGGTCAGCCGCAAGTCCACCACATCCCCCGGTACCGCATGCTCAATAAAGATCACCTTTCCGTCTACCCGGGCCAGGCTCTTGCCCTCGGCGGCATAGCTTTCCACCGGAATATTCTCGAGGGTGGGGAGGGGTTTTTTGCGGGGCACACGCGAAGATAGAGGAGAGTTTAGTGTTTAGTGTTTAGCGTTTAGTGTATTAAGTAATTTGGCATAGATGTTAATTTTTTTGCCAAACCCTGTTCCCTAAACGCTAAACCCTGCTCTCTGAACATACGCCCCTCAACCAAAATCGTATCTTTACAACCTCTCCAAATGACCCGAAAACTTCTCTTGCCATTCTTGCTTTTGGGGGCCCTTATCGGTCAGGCGCAGGTACCCGGATATGAGATCCAAGTGACCCTAAAGCCATTCAAGGATCAGTATGTTTACTTGGGGCATTATTTTGGGAAAACGTATCCCATTGTTGATTCCGTAAAACTGGATGCCAACAGCAAGGGCGTTTTCAGAGGGGATAAATCCTTGCCCGGAGGCATATACCTGATCGGTTATCCCGCGAAGAATCAATTTTTTGAGATCCTGATCGATAAGCAACAGCGCTTCAGTGTGGTAGCCGATACAGCAATGGTGGCTCAAACCATCGGGTTTGTGAATTCTCCTGATAATATTGCTTTTTTGAATTATCAGCAGAAAATGCGGGATTTTGGGACTCGCATTCGTACGCTGCAGGAACAGATACAGTCCGGCCGTCCGGATTCCAATCAACTTCGCAACCAACTTGCGAAGATCGACCGGGAGATGAATCAGTATCGAAAAGTATTAATTGATAGCAGCGGAGAAACCCTGCTCGGAGCATTAATGAAGGCCATGCGGGAACCGGAGTTGCCTGCATCCCTCAAAAAGCCCACTACGGCGGCCGACTCCCTCGTGGCCTATCGGTATTACAAAGAAAATTACTGGGAGGGTGTCAACTTTTGGGATGGTCGGTTGGCCTATACGCCTTTTTTTGAGGATAAAGTAGAGCGGTATTTCAAACAACTCGTATCCCCGGATGCCGATTCGGTCATTTTCGAGATCGACAACATGATGGCATTTGCTCAGATCAATTCGGAGATGAGCCGACTGCTCCTCATCAAATTCCTGAATCGCTATTTGACTCAGCAATACATGTGGGAGGATGCCGTGCTGGTACATCTTTACGAAAAATATATCGCAAACAAGACCTATCCCTGGCTGGAGGAAAAAGGGCGTAAACTGGTACAAGACCGTGCGTATAGTTTAATGGCCAATATTTTGAAGTCGCCCGCCGCCGAAGTAGAATTGCCCGATGCCGGTGGTACCACACGGTCTTTGTATGCGCTTTCGGCTGAATATACGTTGGTGATTTTTTGGGACCCCACTTGCGGTCACTGTAAGGAAACCCTCCCGCGCATTGATTCGATCTACCAAAAGAAATGGTCCAAGCAGAGCGTTGGCATCTATTCCATTGCTAAGGAGACCGAAGGGGATCAAAAAATGTGGACCGATTTTATTGAGCAAAATCAGCTAGAGCAGTGGACGCATGTCTACTATTCAAAAAACACGGAGAAGCAGCGAATTGAAAATGGCATTCCGGGCTATTCGCAGTTATTTGATGTGCAGTCGTTCCCTACGCTGTATCTGTTGGATCGAGAAAAAAAGATCATCGCCAAAAAGCTCACTTTTCAACAAATGGACGAGATCATGGATTCCCAGCGCGCCGATAAAAAATAGTCAATCAACTTATTAGTATGCGACGTTTTTTTTCTACTCTGTTTGGCTTGTTGACGTTCTGTAATTTTTTAACGGCACAGCCGTTATTGACCTATGGTCCCTATGCCGTAGACGCAGCGGATTTTCTCCGTGCGTACCAGCGCAACAACGTAGATACGGTCCGCGCCAAAGAAGCTTCCCTACGCGCCTATTTAGATCTTTATGTAAATGCTAAAATGAAAGTCCGGGAAGCCTATGCCCGGCGCTATGATACCTTGCCTCCCATCGTGCAAGAGGTAGAGAATCTGCACACACAGCTCATCGATAAATACATGGCCGATCCGGTTCTATTAGAGCGACTGAAAAAAGAGGCCTTTCAGCGAAGCCAAACCGATCGAGCGATCGCACATCTTTTTATCTCTTTCCGAAACCCCAACCGGGAACTCAATACGGTTCGTGCCAACACCCGAAAAGCAGAAGTGGAAAAGAAACTTAGCCAGGGCATCGATTTTTTCACACTCGCCAAAGACTATTCCGATGATCCGTCGGCCGTTCAAAACCAGGGCCAAATTGGATACATCACTGCTTTCACACTTCCCTATGAAATGGAGTCGGCCATTTATCAGGCTTCAATTGGAAATACCAGCACCTGGGTGCGGTCGAACATGGGTTTTCATCTCTTCCGGGTGTTGAATGAAAGACCGGCCGTGGGTGCGATCCGGGCCAAACAAATTTTGCTGGCCATCCCCCCCGGTGCGAATGAAGTAGAGAAAAAACGAATCTCCCGGTTAGCCGACTCACTCTATCAGGTCTTGAAAAAAGGAGCCGATTTCGCAGCGCTGGCCAGTCAATACAGCAATGATTATGTATCCGCCGCGAATGGTGGGGAACTGATGGAATTTGGAATTGGGCAATACGATCCGGCATTTGAGCAGGCCATTCTTTCCCTTCAAAAAGACAATGAAGTTTCCGCCCCTTTCAACACCTCCCATGGATGGCACATCGCACAGCGGGTATCGATCGTAAAACCACCTGCCGATCTGAACGCAACCGAGACGCAACAGGCACTCGATCAAAAAATACGGTCCGACGATCGCTGGCGACAGTCCAAAGATTTTAATTATGACCTTGTAAAAACCAAGGCCGCAGCCCGTCGGGCAACCTACGATGAAAATGCCCTGTGGCAGTATTCCGACAGTCTGCTCGATCGAAAGAGCATGACCACAAAAGGAAAGTCCATTCAACCCAACACCGTGCTGTTCACGATCGGGAAGGATCTTTCCAAGAAAATACATACGGCGTCCAATTGGGTCGAATACGCCACAAATTTTCGGTATCAACCCGATGGAAGCGGACTCAAATCGCATTCTCAGGTTCGCAGTGAGTGGGAGCAGAACCTGATGGTCGAGTACTACAGGAACAACCTCGAATACTTCAATGATGAATACCGCGATCAGCTCACGGAATTTCGCGACGGAAACTTGTTCTTTGAGATCATGCAGCGAGAAGTGTGGGACAAAGCGCAATCCGACACGTCTGGCCAACGGCAGCTATTCAATAAGCAGCCAGGCAAATACACTTGGAGGGCGAGTGCTGAAGTCGTGCTGTTTTTCTGCTCGGATGTCAATGCCGCAAAAGATCTACACGCCCGCATTCAGGCGAAGTCTTCCAATTGGAAAAATGAATCCTTGGCTTTCGGCGAACGGGTATTCACCGACTCTGCCCGCGTGGAGTGGGAGCAAATTCCGAACCTGCAGGGGAAAACACCGGTAGTTGGACAGTTGCTGGATCCGGTCATCAACCAGATCGATAACAATGCCACGTTCGCCTATGTTTTGCAGGTCTATCCGCAACCCGGACCCAAGACATTCGAAGAAGCACGCGGAAATGTGATCAGCGATCTGCAACTGGAATTAGAGAATAATTGGGATCTGCAGTTGCGGAAAAAATATCCCGTGAAAGTCAATCAGAAAGTACTTGCTTCATTGATGAAGTAACGTCATCAGATCTGTCCTACTACATCTGCAATCAGCTTCGGACGCCCCAGCGTATAGTAGTGCAGAACGGGCACTCCGCTTTTCTTGAGTTCGCGCGATTGCATCAACAACCACTCGGCACCAACTTTTTCTACATCCAAATCGGTTTTGCATTTATGAACGGCATTTGCCAGATCGGTAGGCAGATCGATGTGGAAGGTCTTGGGTAAAATGGTCAATTGCTTTTTGCTATAGATGGGTTTTAATCCGGGTATGATGGGTACGGTAATTCCCATTTCGCGGCAGCGGTCCACAAAATCATGGAATTTTTGATTGTCGAAGAACATTTGGGTAACGATGTAATCGGCTCCGAGGTCTACTTTTCGTTTCAGGTTTTTGAGGTCCGTCTCTATGTTCGGTGCCTCAAAATGTTTCTCCGGATAACCCGCTACGCCGATGCAGAAACCGGTTTTATGTGAATCGCGAAGGTCTTCCTCCAGATAAATGCCATCGTTCAGGTCTACTACTTGTTTGAGCAGATCGGAAGCATATTTATGACCTCCCGGTTCAGGCTCAAAACTCATTTCGTTCTTGGCTGCATCTCCACGCAGTACCAGTACGTTGTCAATTCCCAGATAATGCAGGTTGATCAGGGCATCTTCAGTTTCGTTTACACTGAATCCGCCACAGATCAAGTGTGGAACGGTATCTACATTGTATTTATTGAGGATGGCTGCACAGATGCTTTCCGTACCCGGACGTTTGCGTACCACTACTTTTTCAAATCCGCCATCGGGGCGCTTTTTGAAAACGTGCTCGCTTCGGTGATACGTTACGTTGATGAAAGCGGGTTGGTGCTCCATCAGCGGATCGAGGTGATTGTACAAAGCGCCTATGCCCTTTCCCTTAAGGGGAGGGAGCACCTCAAACGAGATGAGGGTTTCCTTGGCTTGACGAATATGATCGATGACTTTCATCGCGCACAAAAGTAATGAATATGGGTATATCCAACCGAACCGTTAAAATGCCCCATTGGCGGGCAGAAGCCCTTAATTTTGTCCCATGTCCATTTCCATACAGACCCGCGACCTCGTCAAGCGTTATGGTTCCCGAACGGTGGTTAACCAAGTTTCCTTTGAGGTGTCGCAAGGCGAGATCGTGGGATTGCTGGGTCCGAATGGTGCCGGGAAGACGACTTCCTTTTATCAGGTAGTGGGACTGATCAAACCCGATTCGGGGCAGGTATTTCTGGATGGCGCCGATATCACAGCACTCCCCATGTACAAGCGGGCTCAATTGGGGATCGGGTACTTGCCGCAAGAGGCCTCCATTTTCCGCAAGCTCAGTGTAGAAGATAATATTCTGGCCGTGTTGGAGATGAAAAAATATTCCAAGTCCGAACAGCGCGACCGGCTGGAATCCTTGCTCAATGAATTTCGGTTGCAACATGTTCGCAAAAGCAATGGGGATGTGTTGAGTGGTGGCGAGCGTCGTCGAACCGAGATTGCCCGTGCCTTGGCGGTAGATCCCAAGTTCATTTTGCTCGATGAACCGTTTGCCGGGATCGATCCAATCGCCGTGGAAGATATTCAGTCGATCGTAGCCCGACTCAAATACCGAAACATCGGCATCCTGATCACTGATCATAATGTGACGGAAACCTTGTCCATTTGCGACCGGGCTTATCTGCTTATCGAAGGAAAGATCTTCAAACACGGAACCGCGGAAGAGTTGGCGGCCGATGAAAAAGTGCGCAGCTTGTACCTGGGCCGAAATTTTGAATTGAAGCGAAAAGACTGGATCTACGAAGAGGCCATTCAAGTAGGTCCGGGTGCCGGTAACTCCCCCAACTCCTAAAGGCCGTATTTCTCCTGTCTATGGATTTTCGTTTTCTTCCCAAGGTTGAATTGCATTTACACCTCGATTGCTGTCTGAGTTATTCGGTGGTGCAGCAGCTCGATCCAACTATTTCGGAAGAAGTATATCGGCGTGAATTTATGGCTCCGGCCCGGTGCAATGACCTGGTCGATTATATTCGTCGCACTGAAACGCCGGTTGCCTTGATGCAATCGCTCGAGGCGTTACGGTTGGTTACGCTCGATCTGTTCGATCAACTGAAAGCAGACGGACTCATCTATGCGGAGATCCGGTTTGCGCCCCTGCTTCATGTCTCGAAAGGTTTATCTCCCCGCGACGTGGTGGCAACCGTTGAGGCAGCTACGCGCGAGGGGATTGCGCGTACCGGTGTAGAGGCCGGCATTATTCTTTGTACACTTCGGAATTACACGGAGGAACAGAGTCTCACTACCGTTCAATTGGCAGATGCGTTTCGGGGTACGTGCGTGGTAGGATTTGACATTGCCGGCGATGAGGCAGGCTATCCGGTCGATGCACATGTATCGGCGTTTGCATTTGCCCAGTCGCGTGGCATTCCCTGTACGGCTCATGCGGGAGAAGCGTGTGGCGCGTCGAGTGTATGGAAGGTGCTGAAACATTTTCATCCTACCCGGATCGGGCATGGCGTCCGCAGTTCCGAGGACCCGGCGCTGATGGAGCATTTAAAAGCACACGATATACACCTGGAAGTTTGTCCTACCAGCAACCTCCAAACCAATATCTATCCCTCGATCGAGGCCCATCCGGCCGAACGGATCCTACGCGCCGGGGTATCCATGAGTGTTAACACCGATGCCCGGACGGTAACCCCCACCACCCTGTCGGATGAATATGCGTTGTTGCATCGGGTGTTTGGGTGGACGCTGGCCGATTTCAAATGCTGTAACTTAGAAGCGATCAGACATTCTTTTGCCGAACCTGCTTTAAAAACTGCTCTTCAACGGCAGGTGGAGGCGGCTTATGCGAGCGGCTGACCATAATCTTTTTTCTCGGTCGACACATTCGTAAAAAATGATTTATTTTCCGAGGCGATGAATATCCTGTCCCCGGCCATTTCTTCCCTTGCTCGCATGCGCAGCTGGCGCATCGATGCTTGGCGGGATAATCCCATGAATGCCCAGCGCGATGTATTGCAAGAGCTGGTGACCGCTGCGCAATACACCGAGTTCGGCCGGCAGTATCATTTTTCTAGCTTATTCAATATCCGATCTTTCAAAGAAACGGTGCCGGTACACGAGTACGAGGATATCAAGCCTTACATCGATCGAATCATGCAAGGAGAGGAGAATGTATTATGGGATACGCCGATCCATTGGTTTGCCAAAAGCAGTGGCACCACCAGCGACCGAAGCAAATTCATTCCCATCAGTCAAGAAAGTTTGTCCAATGGTCACTATAAGGCCTCCAAGGATGTGCTCACCATGTATTATCAATTTTATCCGGAGTCGAACTTGCTCACCGGAAAAGGCCTGGTGATCGGTGGTAGCCACACCGTGCATGCACTTAATCAAGAGGCACAGTACGGCGACCTCAGTGCGGTGTTGTTGCAAAACTCTCCGTTCTGGGGCCATTGGCTTCGTACGCCCGACTTAAGTATTGCGTTGATGGATGAATGGGAAACCAAGATTGAAAAGCTTGCACAGGCTACCATTTCTGAAAATGTGACCTCCATCTCCGGAGTACCTACCTGGACGCTCGTCCTTTTTCGTCGCATTCTGGAGCTCACCGGAAAATCAACCATGCAGGAAGTCTGGCCCAACCTGGAATTATACTTGCATGGCGGGGTTTCCTTCACGCCTTATCGCGAACAGTTTGAGCAGATCATCGGAAAGTCGATTCATTATCTGGAGATGTACAATGCCAGCGAAGGTTTCTTTGCGGCCCAGGATCGTCCGGGTACCGATGGGATGTTATTGTTCCCGGATCACGGCATCTTCATGGAATTCATGCCGCTTTCCGAATACGGTCAGAAACATCCGGTTACGGTAGGGTTGGATAAAGTGGAGATGGATAAACAGTATGCATTGGTTATATCAACTAATGGAGGGCTATGGAGGTACATCGTTGGCGATACGATCCAATTTACTCAGTTGAATCCCTATCGAATCAAGGTGAGTGGTCGACTCAAACATTACATCAATGCCTTTGGCGAGGAGGTGATCATTGATAACTCCGACAAGGCCATTGCTGCCGCGGCGCAGGCCACACATGCCATCGTATCGGACTACACCGCAGCCCCCATTTATTTTTCCGGAGACGGAAACGGGGCTCATGAATGGATCGTGGAATTTGAAAAATTGCCCGATTCGCTGGATCGATTCACGGAGGCGCTGGATCAATCCCTCCAACAACTCAACAGCGATTACGAAGCCAAGCGGCATAAAAGCATTGCCCTTCGTATGCCACAGGTACAGCTTGCGCGTGTGGGACTTTTCCGGAATTGGTTAAAAGCTCGGGGCAAACTAGGGGGGCAGCATAAAGTACCCCGACTGAGCAATGAGCGCACGCTTCTGGAAGAATTGCTTTCGATGAATAAGGCCTAATTTTACGGCCATTCAAACCCCTGCTTATGAAATTGCTGGAAGGAAAAGTTGCGATCGTCACCGGAGCGGCCCGGGGCATCGGAGAAGCCATTGCCTTTCAAATGGCGGAACACGGCGCGCATGTCGCGTTTTCGTATGTGAGCGACAGCAGTGCCGAAAAAGCAATGGCACTGGAGCAGAAACTACAGTCCCTGGGAGTAAAAGCCAAAGCCTGGAAAAGCAATGCCGGCGATTCCGCGCAATGTGAGTCGTTCGTCAATGAAGTATTACAGGAATTCGGGCAGATTGATGTCCTAGTTAACAATGCGGGAATTTCAAAAGATAACTTATTGATGCGGATGAGCAATGAGCAGTGGGAACAGGTGATTCAAGTAAACCTGAATAGTGTTTTCTACATGACCAAGCAAGTGATCCGTCCGATGATGAAAGCTCGTAACGGCGTTATTCTCAACATGAGTTCAATTATTGGAGAGATCGGCAATGCTGGCCAATCGAGTTATGCTGCCAGCAAGGCCGGGATCATTGGTTTCACGAAGTCGGTAGCCAAGGAACTGGGTAGCCGAAACATTCGTTGCAATGCCATTGCCCCCGGATTTGTAGAGACCGACATGACGAGTTATCTCAATGACGGGGAAGAGGCCGAAAAATACAAGGCCGGAATTCCGCTCGGAAAATTTGCTACGGCTACCGATATCGCAAACGTAACTGTATTTCTGGCCAGCGACATGGCCTCGTACATTACCGGGCAGACGATCAGTGTGTGTGGGGGGTTGAATATTTAATAGTCCAATGTCCGACATTTGCTTCGCGAATGGTCCAATGACCAATGACCGGTAAGATACGTTTATAAATAGGTGTGCTGTAACCTATTGGACATTCGACAAAATCGGACACCCTCCTGCGCCAAGGCTTCAGCGAGCGAGGGCGGACTTTTTCAATCCCCCACCTTAACCTTCCGTCGATTCATGTAATCATGCCAGAGTATCATGGCGGCGATGGTGCGGTTGGGGCGCCAGGGTTCAGCGATATGCAGCATTTTTTCTTTACTGATTGAGTCGGGCAGGCGTTTGTTGCGTTTGAGGCTGTTGACCAGTGCAACATCTCCTAAGGGGAAGAGGTCGGTGCGGCGCAGGGCATGCATTAAGTATACGTCGATAGTCCAGTGACCAATTCCTTTCAGTTCGATCAATTGTTCCCGGACGATTTCATCCGGTTGATGATGCAAGGCGCGCAGGCGGATGCGTTTGGATCGAATGGCTTCCGTTAGTTCGCGGGCGTACACGATCTTTTGTCGGGTGAAATAACAATCTTTCAACTCCGCGTCGGATAGGCCACTAATTTTTTCCGGCGTAACGGTTCCGATCCTGATTTTGAGTCGGTTGAATGCGGCATAGGCCGCTGCCAGCGAAACTTGTTGTTCGAGTATGGTGAGGATCAGAGTTTGAAAACTATTGGGGCGTACCCACATTTTCGGGTGACCATGCTCGGTAAGGATCCGTTTCAGGTCGGCATCTTTTTTACCGAGCTGGTCGCAGAGCCGATAAAAATTATCCGCATCGAATCGTCGGATCATTTTTTCTTGAATTGTGCAATGGCGTTTTTGGTGAATTCGCTGAGTACGAGTCGGCCGCTGATCGCCGCCCTGTCGATCAGCAGCGTGTCCCAATGTTCCGTTCCATTCCAGCTAACTTTTTTGATCTCTTTCATTGCTTCCGGATTCGATTGGGCGAGTTGTTTCGCCAGGCGTTCGATCGAGGCATCGACTCCTTCGATGGATTCATGTACTTCGGCAAAAAGTCCTTTTTCTCTTGCCCAAGCGGCGGAGCGCCAGGATTGTGCATCGAAGGCTAGTTGGGTGTAGGCAGCGGTGCCGATCTTGCGTTCCACGACGGGTCCTACTACAAAAGGCCCGATCCCTACGGCCAGTTCACTTAGTTTGATGGAGGCATTATCGATCGCGATGGCATAATCGGCGGCGGCGGCGAGTCCCACTCCACCCCCCACGCATTTTGCCTGGATGCGGGCGAGGATGGGTTGTGGGGTTTTCCGCATGGCGTTGATGACATGGGCAAAGCCGCTGAAGAATTGGAGTCCGCGTGCTTCATCCGAGATTGCTATCAGTTCATCAAAAGAGGCGCCGGCGCAGAAGGCTTTTTCTCCTTGGGTTTGCAATACGATCACTTTGGTATTTGCGTCGTTTCCGGCGGAGCGGATGGCTTCTGCTAATTCCATCAGGATTTTTCCCGGGAGCGAGTTGCTTTGTGGATGAAAGAATTCGATCTGGCAGATGCCGTCGTGTTGGGAAGAACGTACGTATGCGTCCGACATAAAATTGATTTAGTGTTGATTTTTTTTCGCTACCATGGTAAGAATGGTTGCTACGCCAATAATGGGTTCATCGGTATTATCCAACATTTCCACGTACCACTTGACGATGCCCTTGGGTATATCGTCTCCTCGTTTTTTATCTTCCGGATTTTCCACGATTCGCGGGTCGCTGGGTAATTTTTCCTTGCAGGTAAATCGGATGTGAACGGAGGCGCCTGGATAAACGGGTTTAGTAAACCTTAGTTCATCGATGCCGTAATTCAGCAGCACGGGGTTTTTTTCGTAGCTGTCCACGAATAATCCGGCCGCCAGGCTCATCACAAAATAACCGTGCGCCACTTGTTGTTCGAACATAGTGCCGTTGAAATCGGTATCGACCAGATGGGCATAGAAATGATCGCCACTCAGGTCGGCAAAGGCGGTGATGTCTTCAGAGGTGATCTGTCGTTCTTCGGTGAGTAGTTGGTTGCCGATCTGGAGTTCTTCGAAATATTTTTTAAATGGATGCGTACCGGGGTCTTTTCCTTTCGCATGCGGTTGATAGACTTGCGTGATTTCCGTAAGCAGGGTGGGGGATCCTTGCAGGGCGGTGCGTTGGAGATAATGTTTTACGCCGCGCAGACCGCCCATCTCTTCGCCCCCGCCGGCGCGTCCAGGCCCGCCGTGCACCAGTAAGGGCAAGGGCGATCCGTGCCCCGTGCTTTCTTTCGCACATTCACTGTTAAGTACCAGAATTCTTCCGTGATGGGTAGCGGCACCGAGCACATAGGAACGCGCCGTATTCGGATCGGCGGTTACGATGGTGGAACAGAGACTTCCTTTTCCAAGTTTGCTCAGCGCAATGGCTTCCTCCATTCCTTGGTAGGGCATTAGGGTGCTGACGGGACCGAAGGCTTCTACTTCATGGACTGACTTGGTTTCCCAGGGAGTTTCATTCAACAGAAGCATCGGGGAAAGGAAGGCACCTTTTTTTGCATCGGCATCGACTACCTCTACTTCTTGCAGTGAGCCATAGATTAGTTTGCAATCTCTCAGCAAGATCTCCGTTTGGTGGCGTACTTCCTCGCGTTGTGCCTGTCCGGCCAGCGAACCCATTCGTACTTTTTCATGGAGTGGGTTTCCGATCAGGGTTTGCGAGAGCGCGGTGGAGAGAAAGCGCGCAAGATCTTCCAGTTTATCTGCGGGGGCAAAAATTCGGCGAACGCCGGTGCAGCGCTGTCCGGCTTTCAGGGTCATTTCCTTTCGGATCTCTTTGATGAAGAGGTCCCACTCCGGCATACCCGGATTTACATCTTCTCCAAGTACGATGCAGTTGAGACTATCTGCTTCCAGGTTGAAAGGAACATTTTCCTTCAGGATTTTCGGGTGGCTACGAAGCATCAATCCGGTGGCGGCACTTCCGGTGAAGGTGACCACATCCTGATAATTTACGTGGTCGAGTAGGTCGCCGGCTGAACCGCAGAGCAGTTGCAGCGATCCTTCCGGAAGCATTCGGGAGGCGATGATCTCTCGCACCACGGCTTCGGTGAGGTAGGACGTAACCGTGGCGGATTTTACGATGGCGGGCATACCGGCCAATAGATTCACGGCGATCTTTTCCAGCATTCCCCAAACCGGAAAATTGAAGGCATTGATGTGGATGGCTACGCCTTCTTTGGGGACGAGAATATGCGTGCCCATGAAGGTGTTGCCTTTGCTTAGGTTATGCGATTCGCCGTCGACACAAAACGGCTGATCCGGAAATCTTCGGCGAAGCGAAGCATTGGCGAACAGGTTGCCGATACCGCCTTCGATGTCGACCCAGCTATCGGCTTTGGTGGCACCAGTTTGGTAGCTTATACTATAAAATCCGTCGAGGTTGGTCCGCAAATGCAGGGCCAGTGCTTTGAGCATGTTTCCCCGCTGGTGGAAGGTCATTTTACGAAGCGCGGGGTTGCCTACGGTGCGGGCATAGTGAATGGCTGCGGCCATATCAATGCCCTGGGTACTGGCCTGTGCCAAGGGCGCACCGGTGACGGCGTTGTAGAGGGTTTGTCCGGCTCCCTCCCCAGCGACCCACTTGCCCTGTATGTAGTTTTCGAGCTTTTTCATGACAGCATTTGAGGCAAACTTAGTCCAAGTTTTGGTCTAATTTTGAATCTCTTTTCATTCTTAAAAGCTTTTATATGCGGTCATCCATTCTTTCCTTTTTTCTGTTTCTCGGAGGGATCGTACTGGTATCCTGCGGGGGCAGTCACAGCGGACATACCGGTCATACTGGTCACGGGAAAACCCAGGAACCGATGACTTATTTGGATTCACTCTATGCCTCCATTTGGCAGGCGCACGATTCGGTTATGCCCAAAATGGGGAAAGTGCGAAAAGCACAGCTTAGTGCTTCCCGTTTGCTGGATTCATTAAGTCTGGTAGAGAGAAAAGCCGGCAAGCCCTTGTCGGCTGAGTTCACTGCCTGGCAAGAATCCCTGCAAGCATTGATCTATGATTTGAATCGCGCCCAACAGGGAATGGACAACTGGATGGAAGAGTTCAATATAGATTCTGCCGAACAGAAGGGGTCGGGTCGGCGTCGCTATTTGGAGGAGGAGAAAGTGCGAGTAGATCGAGTGAAAGAATCTGTCTTTTCGAGTTTATCAAAATCCGATTCTCTTTTCGCGGCTATCAAATAATCCTTGATATGGCCAGTGGCATGCGCATTTTTACTCGACGATTTTTTATTTATGCCAACGCGGTATTGGCTGTTCTTTTTTTGATCGCCTGCTTGGTTCCGCAGCTATCACCCCGCACTTGGTGGTTTGTTGCTTTTTTGGGTTTAATTTTTCCCTTTCTTTTGGCGGGATTGATGATTTTTTTAATTGGCTGGCTGACACTTCTGAAGCCAGCGCGAACGCTGATTTCACTCGTACCGATTTTGATTGGCTGGGGACAAGTGGAAAAGACCTTTGCGTTTCGATTTACGACTGCATTCGTGGAGAAGAAATTACCTGGATCGATTCGGGTAGTTAGTTGGAACGTGGCGCGCTTTATTGAGCTGAAAAAAAATAATAACAAAGGCAGTCAGACGCGGCTCCGAATGCTGGATCTCATAAAAGCACAAGAAGCCGACGTGCTTTGCTTTCAGGAGTTTCAGACCTCGCGCGACTCGGCATTTTATGATAATATTCGTCCCATACAAGCGATGGGCTTTCCCTATTATTATTTTTGCTTCGAGGAGGATGGGGACTTACATTATTTTAGCTCTATTATCTTTTCTCGTTTTCCGATTGTTGATACAGCTAAGGTTCGTTTTCCAAAACCCAGCTCTGGCGAGCTACTGATCCAGGCGGATGTGTTGGTCGGGAAGGACACGGTTCGAGTATTTACTACGCACTTGCAATCTTTCCAGTTCAATTCCAGTGATTACAGACGAATGGAGGAGATAAAGACGGGACAGGACAGTGTTCTCATTCACTCCCGAAATATTTTTTCAAAGTGGAAGCGAGGGGTGGTCAACCGAACCCTTCAAGCCGAGATCGCGGGTGAGGTGATCTCGAAATGCGATTACCCGGTTATTTTTTGTGGCGATTTGAATGAGATCCCCAACTCTTATTCTTACAATCGGGTCCGGGGAGAGATGCAGGATGCTTTCTTGGAAAAAGGCGCTGGAATCGGACGCACGTTCCTGGGTTTATCGCCCACCCTTCGGATCGATTATATCTTTGCCGATGAGCAATTCACCGTTCGTCAGTTTACCCGGCGAAAACAGCCCTATTCAGATCATCTGATGATTGTGGCCGATCTGGACCTGAAATCCAACTGATCTTTCCAGGATTCCCTTCTTTTTATTCATCTTTGTATCTACCCATGAGTACCTTGCGCTTATATAATTCGCTGACCCGACAAAAAGAACCTTTTCATCCGCTGGTCAAGGGGCGAGTCGGAATGTATGTATGCGGACCAACCGTGAGTGGAGAAAGCCACCTTGGTCATGCCCGTCCTTATATCACCTTCGATGTCGTATATCGATATTTATTGCACCTGGGCTATCAGGTTCGCTACGTCCGCAACATTACCGATGCCGGTCATTTTGAAGAGGAAGGACGCGAAGCCATCGACAAAATCGCCAACAAATCCAAGTTGGAGCAACTCGAACCCATGGAGTTGGTCAGCAAGTACACCCGCCTTTATCATTGGGCCATGGAGCAGTTCAATACCCTGCCCCCATCGGTAGAACCCACTGCAACCGGACACATCGTTGAGCAGATCGAAATGATCAAGCAACTGATCGAGGCCGGTTATGCGTACGAAGTGAATGGGTCGGTTTATTTCGATGTAAAAAAATACGCGGCCGGTCATGAATATGGAAAGTTGAGCGGACGCATACTCGATGACTTACTTGAAACAACCCGGGAGTTGGAAGGCCAAGAAGAGAAAAGAAATCGAGCCGACTTTGCCCTCTGGAAAGCGGCAGCGCCCGAACACATCATGCGTTGGGCCAGTCCCTGGGGTGTCGGCTATCCCGGCTGGCACATCGAGTGCTCGGCCATGGCCACGAAATACCTCGGTAAGCAATTTGATATTCACGGCGGCGGGATGGATCTGTTGTTCCCGCATCACGAAAGCGAGATCGCACAAAGCACGATCTGCAACCACACCGCTCCGGTTCGTTATTGGATGCATAACAACATGATCACCATCAACGGACGAAAAATGGGCCAGAGCTACAACAACGTCATTCGGTTGACGGAATTGTTTGCCGGCACGCATCCGGAACTTTCGCAGGCGTATCATCCGATGACCGTACGCTTCTTCATTCTCCAAAGCCACTACCGCAGCACACTGGATTTCAGTAACGAAGCCCTGCAGGCTGCTGAAAAAGGACTGAAACGGTTGTGGGATGCCTATAGCGGATTAAATGCACCGGTGTGGAGTGAACCGTTCGTGCACCCGACTGCCGGGGATGCGGAGCTTGATCAGCGAATGAATCGGTTATTGGATGAAGTACTGGAGTTTGTCAACGATGATTTCAATACAGCGAAGGCCCTTGCGAATTTTTTTGAGATGGTATCGGTCTGGAATTCCATAAAGGACGGATTGATTTCCATCACCGCCCTGTCGCCTGCAACCATTCAACGGATACGAACCGAAACGAAGACTTGGCTCGAAGATGTATTTGGCTTACAAGCGGTAACGGAAGCGGACAACGAAAAATTAAGCGGGGTGATGGATCTGTTGCTTGAAATCCGAAAAGAGGCCAAGCTTCGAAAAGATTTCAGCACCTCCGATAAGATTCGGGATCAACTGATCACTTTGGGCATTCAATTAAAGGATGAAAAAGGGGGAGGGACTTCTTGGATGATCGATAACTGATCGATTTCTGTCAAAAAAGACGGAAAACAATACTCATTTGCAAGAATACGGTGATGGCCAGACAGATTAGCCAGAAATACCACCACCCAGGCGATAAACCCAAACGTGTTACTTCGGCATAATATTGCATCACGGTTACCACTATTGCTATGACCAGCGACCCAAAAAAGAAAGCTTCGCTATCGCTTATATCCAGCAAACTCAAAAAAATATAAGGAGCCAGCAAGAGCGAACCCAGGAGGCAGGTTCGGCCAAGACCATGCAAAAAGGCATTTGTGCGTTTATGTAAGAATAAAATCGCCCCGGAAGCCTGGATGATCCATTTGCTTCCGATAATCAGTAAGCTGAGGAGTAATTGATTTAAAGAGATGGAAAAAGTGGAAGCTGAAATAAAAAGGATTGTCAGCATCAGCGAAAGGCTAAAGTAGACGGAAGCTCGAGTCAAGTAGTACCGTCCATTTTTCATATATTAAAATTATGTAATAAATCGACACGATTCACTTTTTTGGAGCCGTTCCGTTGAGATTTTTGCCCCCAGTCCGGGGCTGTCTGGCACCTCGATGACCCCGTTCGGCCGGTAACGAATTCCGCCTTCGACGGGATCTTCTCGCAGCATCAGTGCCGTATCAAAATCGAAGTGAACGATCTGTTCGCTGCTGAGCGCAAAATGCGCAAAAGCGGTCATTGCCAAACGCGATTCGATCATAGCACCTACCTGTAATTTTACGCCTGCTTCTTCGGCCAGCCGAATGATCTTTTGGGCGCTGAAGATTCCGCCCGACTTTCCCAATTTGATGTTCATATACTGACAGGCATCGATGGCGATGAGACGTGCGGCATCGTTCTCATCCCCCAAACATTCATCGGCCATGAGTGGAATTGGCGAGGCCTTCCGAATCCGGGGCAGGGCCATATAGTTCCAGCGGGCGATCGGCTCTTCGCAGTGTTCGATATTCAGAGGTGCCAGTGCTTGTAAGGTTTCGATGGCTTCTTCGACTGACCAACCCTGGTTGGCATCGATTCGAAGCGGAACACCGGGGCCAACGGCGGCTCGTATCTTCTGCATGCGGATTACATCGGTGCGACCATCTTTTCCAAGCTTCACTTTTATGAAAGGGAACCCTTGCGCTAAGATCTTCACGGCATCTGCAGCCATTTTGTCCGGATCACCGATGCTGACCGTATAGTCGGTGGTGATCGTCTTGGTTTTATTTCCACCTAAAAACTGATACAAGGGCATGCCTGCCTCCTGAGCGGCAATGTCATAGCACGCGATGTCAAAAGCACTTTTGATACTTTTGTTTCCGTAGATCAAGGCATCCATTTCCTGGTGGATGCTTTTTATATTAAGGGGATCTTTCCCCAGGAGTACTTTTGCCAAGTATTGCCCTACGAGGTAGGCGGTATCTTGACTTTCTCCATTAATCGGCATGTAGGGGCTGCATTCCCCGAATCCAACCATTCCGGAATCGGTTTTTATGCAAACCACCACATTCAGCGCATCGTCGTCGCGGCCAAGCGAGGTGATGAATGGCTCTACCAACGGGATGCTGATCTTGTGGAGGGAGATTTCGGAGATCATGTGGGGTAGATGAATTTTTCAACAAGCGGACTTAACAAAGTTAGGGCTGATTTTATCGGCTTGTTGGGGGGGTTATTTTTATTCTTATGCTTGACTTTTTCTAATATATATATATTTTTTCTGTTGAGCACAGCGGTTCTAATGGGGTCACATTCGTAAAATCTGGAGGGATTTTAAATTCCTCTGTTCGCGTACTTATGTTATTTAATATTTAGACTATTTAGTTTTGTTTACTTGAATCAGGTAGTCGAATAAGTTTTCTCCCCCTTGAAGATTTAATTTTTTACGGAGGCGATACCGACTTATCTCTACTCCTCTGACTGAAATATTCAGTAATTGTGCAACCTCCTTAGAACTAAGGTTCATGCGTAAGAGTGAGCAGAGCTTGACCTCGCCAGAGCTAAGATCGGGGTGTATGGATTTTAATTGTACAACGAAGTCGCTATGAACTTTATCGAAGTGTTTGGCGAATTGATTCCATTCCTGATCGATTTGGTCGTCTTCATCTAGTTGTTTAATCATTTTTTTCAGCTCCGTCTGGGCAGCGGGTACATCAACTCTTCTCATCAGCTGACTCAATTCTGTTTTGAGTCGATTGATGAGTTTGCCCTTTTTGACGAGGTGCATAGCCGAGGCGGCAAGCTCAGAGTTCTTAAATTGAATTTCAGTTTCCAGATTTTGGCTCCGGATAGTCATAAGTTCTCCTTCCGCTCTGCTTTTCTCCAAGTCAAAGATATATTGCATGCGTTTCTGCTCTACCTCAAAGCTCTCTTGTTGGCGTTTAAACTTATTTTTCTGGTATTGATAGCGCCATCCGATCATTCCAATGCCGAGCATCACATAAACCACAATAGCCATGGGTGTACGATACCATGGCGGCAATAATTCGAAGACAAAACTGGCGATGGATGACACTACCCCCAAGTTGTTTCTAACTTTTACCTCGAATCTGTATTTTCCGGGTGGTAAGTTGGTGAATTCCTTTTCAGTCCGTTTGGTCCACTCCGACCAAGTATTTTCATATCCTTCCAGCCGATAACTGTATTCCAGCGATTCTGGACCTTTGTTGGGTGGCGAACTATATTCAAATCGAATGTTATTCTCTGTTGGACGGATTGTGTATGAACGATCCTTCCCCAACATGCCAAAGCCACCATATAATATACTGTCCCCTTGCAACCCCAGGCGTACTCCGCGAATAAATACCTCAAGTTTCTCGACTTGTTGGCGGTATTTTAGAAGATTAACATGGTACAGACCGGATTCGCCCGCAAGAAATACATTTTGGTCGTCGTACGGATAAATAAACTCAAATCCACTTAGTAGTTTTTTATTGAGTTCTGGGAAGTGCATTACGGAGGACTTCGAACTGGATCGATCAATCCACCCCACTGATTTTTCATGAATGAACCAAATATTACCCCTTGTGTCCTCCTGCAGATATCGAATGCTCTGGTCTCCTAGCCATTCAGCATAACCAGGATCTGGCTCAAATCGATCGGTCTTTGGTTCATACCGAAAGACTCCTCTTTCCGTACCGACTACCAGTTGCTCCCGAATCTTGAAAATATGGTTGTTGAGGCGAGAGGGAAGGCCGTTAGACTCCGCGTACGTTTTCCAACCTTTTTGGGTGCTGTCTTCTTTTTGTATTAATCGGAAAACACCATGGTAGGGGTGCGACACCCAAATATTTTTTTCTCCATCGATCACTACATAACGAGATGATTCCTCGAACGGATAAAAGTTTTCTCTAGGTACAAATTTATTTCCAACAAAGTCGAAATATTGCAGCCCCAAATAGTTTCCTGCAATTATTCTTTCTGTCGGGTATGTTGTCGTGGGCGACTTGAAATTCCAAAAGCCGATACCTAGCCGTATCGGCCGAGACTTGCCTTTTTCTATTTGAAACATTCCTTCGTGGTGTCCTAGTAGTACTTGATTGTTTATTTCAGTGAGTGACCAGGCTTGACCGTTCGTGTTTTCAATTCGGCTAAAGGGGTGTTGACTAAAACTTAGATCTGCTAAATTCTCCAAATTAGCCATCCAGCACCCATTCGATGTGCCAATGTACAGTATGCCACCATGAATGAGAGTTGTATAGGCGGTGGCATCCCCTTCTGCAGGATCGATGCGCTTAATTGGGCTGTTGTAGGCTAAATAGTCGATTCCGTTGTCTAATCCTAGCCACAGATTGTTATTTCGATCGGCTTTTACGCTAAGCACGTTGTTGTTTTGCAGGCCCTCTTGCTGTCCAAAATGTTGTATTCTTTTCCCGTTACGATCAACGATATAGATGCCATCCGTGTTGGTTGCGAGCGCAAATCGACCATCTGGTAAACTCGTAGTTGCATAAATGCGGGCGGCACGGATAGGTATCAAGTCCTTGTGTTGCATTGCCTTCAATCCCCCCCCATCCGATACAAATAATCCGTTCTTTAAGTAGGAGACCATCAATTGATTTCCTTCTAAGGCATGTACTCCCGTGACTACATCGTTTGTGGGACCAGGTGCACGAGGAAATAGAGTTCTCCAAGCTCCATTTTCATAATTGAGTAGTCCTTTCTCAAAGTCCTGGGCAATTAATTTACCTCGGACAACGCCCAAATAACCCCATTCGGAACTTGGTTCATACGAGGCAATGGCACTTCCGCTGTATTTGAATATCTTTTTGGAAGACCGAAACCAAATATCTTGATTGACCTGTATGATGTCCCATACATCCCCAAAGGAGCGATCCTTTTCCGGAAGCTTATTCAACAGCGACTCATATCTCAAGCGCCCTGATGCATCGGGTCGGAAATAGCCCAACTCATCCTGTCCGCCTACGAATACCTTTTGATCTCGTCCCGACAATACAGACCTTACTATCGTTCGATTGGGTAAAGGGTGTAGCGCCCAAAACCTGCCGTCAAAAGTCAATAAGCCCTCATTATTTGCCACATAAATTATTCCGCTGGAATCCTGACTGATATCCCAGTTTTGGACGCCACCGCCATATGTCTTTTTTGAATAATTGACCACATCCGGAAGACCAATTGTGTTTTGACCCACTACCGGATGGTATGTAATAAGAATAACCTGGCTGAATAGCAATAGCAGGCTTCGGTTCATGAGCAAAAGATAGGGATTATTTGTTGTAGTGTTATAAAGTACCTCATGATGTAGTACTGATGTAGTATATTATAATTGATATTCAATTAATTAGGTTATTGGATGTAGTATTGTAGAAGCGATTTTATTTATTTTCTGGTTGCATGTATATAATCTTGTCGAGGTTTATTTTAATAAAAAACCATTTCCTAAACAACTGCTATATGAAAAGAAAGATCTTTTTTTTGGGTCTGTTCATGGCCTTTTTGCTACAGGTCACGGCTCAGACGTTCACGGTTACCGGTACGGTACTGAATGCCTCAAATTCCGAGCCGTTGGTAGGTGCCACGGTAAAGGTTAAGGGGGTGAACAAGTTCACTCAGACCGATGCTCAGGGTAGATTTACGTTGACTGAAGTGGCGACTGGATCGACTCTTAGCATTAGTTACGCAGGCATGGAGGTGCGGGAGGTTAAGGCTTCTGCTGGTGCAATGACCATTGAGCTGGGTTTGGCCGGTTCCTCCACTTTGTCGGATCTGGTGGTGGTGGGATATGGTACACAGAAGGTGACAAAAGTTTCAGGTGCCATTTCCACCGTGAAGGGGGCTGATATAGAAAAGCTTCGGCCTGTTCGGACGGAGGAGGCCCTTCAAGGTCGTGCCGCGGGGGTGAACGTAATTCAAAGCGGATCCCCTGGATCCAAACCGACCGTATTGATCCGAGGTATTCCATCTTATTCCGGAACCGATCCAGTGGTGGTGATTGATGGTGTTCCGCAGACCCTGACCGATCTGAACTCCATCAATGCATCCGAGATTGAGTCGATCAATGTGCTGAAAGACGCTGCCGCCTCTTCGATCTTTGGCGTGAAGGGGGGCAATGGAGTGATTGTTGTGACTACCCGTTCTGGCCGGAAGGGGCAAAAAGCTGAATTCAACATCAATAGTAATTATGGCATTCAGCAGGTACTCAATACTGTAGGTGTATTGAATGCGACAGAATATGCCGCGATGATAAATGAAGGAAGCACGGTGGCTGGCGGACCTGTCATCTTCCCAAATCTCAGTAGCATTGGGCTCGGAACCAATTGGCAAGATCAGGTCTTCAAGCGTGCCAGTCTGCAAACGCATAACGTCTCTGCTCGTGGCGGATCCGATCAGGTTACCTATTTTCTTTCAGCCGGATTGCTGCAGCAAGGCGGTATTGTGGGAGGCGACGACAAATCTCTTTTCAAGCGTGGCAATCTCACGGCGAATTTCAATATTGATCTTACGTCACGACTCCGCTTCATTCTGAATACATCAGCTGTAATGCTGAACGGACGTGGCGTACAAGAAAATTCCTTCAACTCGATCTTGGGTTCTGCCTTGAATTACGACCCGACCGTAACGGTAGCAAATAATGTACCGAATACGGTTGGTCAATATGGGTACAGCACTCGGATCCTTTCGGAGATCTTCAATCCGCTGACCAAGCTCGATAACACCTACAATAAAAACACAGGTTCAAAACTTTATGGAAAAGCAGAGCTTCAGTATAAGCTCTACAAAGGCTTGCTTTTCACTTCTCGTTTCGGATATACTAAATACGATGGCAACGCCCGTAGCTTTACGCCGCTGGTATTTTGGGGAACAAACAACGTCGATAATTCGATGAATCCAGATGGTTCCACCGTGGCGGGACGATTCAATAGTGTGGCGCATGAAAAGACCAGCAACTTTAATTATACGTGGGAGTCTTTTGCGAATTATGACTTTGACTGGAAAGAGAACCATCACTTTGAGACCGTATTCGGTTTCTCCTTGGCCAAAGTATCAGGTAATGCTGCGGGGGCGACGCGTCAGGATGTGCCCTTCAACAGCTGGGAGTTTGCGGATTTTACTGCTGCCACCGGCGTGAACAACGCGACCAATTCCAATGCGGTCAATGGTTATTATTATCAGTATTTCCGCCGCAACTTATCCAAGTTCTTACGGGCAAACTATGATTATCAGGAAAAATATCTGGCCTCGCTTACCATCCGTCGCGATGGTTCTTATGCTTTCGGAACCGATAACAAGAATGCTAATTTCCTCTCCGGATCGGCCGGTTGGTTGATCAGCAAGGAGAAATTCTTCAAGGCAAGTTGGGTCGATCAACTTAAACTCAGAGGCAGCTATGGTACTGTCGGCAACGAAAATGTAAATCCGCAGTATGTGGGGATTGTAACAGGTGGTCCGAGTTATGGCCCTACCGCAAATAGCAACGGCTACAACTTTGGCGATGTATTCTATCCAGGTGCTACCGTCGGCTCTGCTGCCAACACCGCTCTTCGCTGGGAGAAGCAGATTCAGGCGAATGTCGGCTTTGATGCCTTGCTCTCCAAGCGCAAGATCTTGTTGACCGCGGATTGGTTCAGTCGGGAAGTGGATGGGTTACTTTTCACTCCATCTGCTTCACTCTATTTGGGCACGGTACCCATTCCCACCGCCAACATTGGTGCCACAAAGACTTCCGGATATGAGATTACGCTGGGGTACAACGACAAACTCGGGAAGAATTTCTTGATCAACACAACAGCAACGTTTACGACGGCTACCAACTTGGTAACGGCCACCAACACCGACGGTACCGCAAAGATCTTCGGAGGATATTACTTTAACGGACAGAACCAAAGCGTAACGGTATTCGAAAAAGGGCAGACCCCTGGCTATTTCTTTGGTCACCAGGCGATCGGCATCTTCCAAAATGCAGCCGAGATCGCCAGCGCACCCGCTCAGGCAGGTGCCGTTCCCGGAGATATCCGCTTTGCAGATGTTGACGGAAACGGAGTAATTGATGCAAAAGACAAGACCAAGATTGGTGATCCCTTCCCCGATTTTACCATTGGGTGGAATTTGAATCTGTCCTTTAAGGGAATTGACCTTACCGCATTCACGTATGCTTCCGTAGGCAATGATGTGTATAGTGCCTGGGAGCGCAACGGCAACTACACGAATAAATATCGAGGTGTGCTGGCGCGGTGGACAGGTGAGGGATCTACCAACGATCCGCGGAACCCCCGTTATAGCTTTACCGATGCCAACAGTAACATCCGGGTTTCCAGTCGCTACGTTGAGGACGGATCCTTCGTAAAACTCAAGAACATCCAGCTTGGCTACACCCTTCCTTCTAAGATGGTCAAAAAGGTATTTAGCAGCCTGCGTGTTTATGCACAGGCCCGAAACTTAATTACCCTGACTAAGTACAGCGGATTTGATCCAGAGATCGCCGGCGGTATTCTGGATACCGGCGTAGATCGCGGTGCGTACCCGCAAGCGCGGACGTTCTCTATAGGACTTGACATCAAACTATAACCCGATAAACGATCTTCATATGAGAATACAAGTACTCCCCATTTTCATCGGTGTCTTCCTGACGACATCGTTGACTTCCTGCAAAAAATGGATCGATTACGATCCAAAAGAGGATTTTCAGATTACGGAACGGAATTATCTGAGCTCGGAATCGGATTACCGAACCATGACCGTTAGCGTTTACACTCCGATGCAATGGTTGTGCCGCGCGCCACTTATTGGCGATATAGCCACCAATGATGCCGCCAGTGGCGGTGAAAACGCTTCCGACGTGTTGGCCCTGCAGCAGATCGATGATTTTACACACACCCCTGTAAACAATATCCTCACCGAGTTGTGGCAAGAGGCTTTCGAAGGCATCAACCGGGCCAACTATATGCATCAGTATAAACAAACCAACCCCGCAGGCAAATCGGTCGATTTTGCCGGTAAGGAGGCTTTGTATGGGGAGGTATATTTCCTGCGCGCGTATTATTATTTCCACTTGGTACGATTTTTTGGAGACGTACCGTTGTTTGTTGACAAGCGCTTGAGCTTGAGTGAATCCCGCACCTTGCAGCGGTCACCTAAAGCAGATGTGTATGCACAGATCGAACGCGATCTTACGGCTGCCATTTCCGTATTGCCGGCCGTACAGGTACAGAAAGGGCGCATCACCAAATATGCGGCTCAAGCATTATTGGGAAAGGTGTATCTCTATCAAAATAAATTTGATAATGCCGCCCAGACATTGGAGAGTGTGATCGCGGCCAATGCTTTTTCGTTGGTGAGCGACTATGGTTCTCAGTTTTTGTCGAGTGGCGAGAACGGTCCGGAATCCGTTTTTGAGATTCAACACTCAAACAACTCTCCGTATTACAACTGGGGTGTACCCAATCGTGGACAAGGAAATTTCGCGGTTCAGATGGTTGGAGTTCGCGGGCTGAATGGCAATGGTGCCATGCCCTATGCGTCTGGCTGGAGTTTTGATCTACCAACCTCTTCGCTGGCAAATGCTTTTGAAGCTGGCGATCGCCGCAAAAATGTGGCCATCCTTAATATAGAGGAGTATAAGAATGCCAACCCGGGTTTTGGCATCACCTATCAGGTAGCACCTTTTAAGAATACGGGTTTGTATAATCAAAAGTATCACCCTCGTAAAGGGGAAACGTCCGGACAGGTTGAATTAAATTACAAAAATAACTTCCGCGTCATTCGCTATGCAGATGTTTTGTTGATGGCTGCCGAAGCATTCAACCGTTCGACAACCCCGAACGATACAAAAGCTCAGCAATACTTGAATCAGGTACGTGCACGAGCCTTTGGCGACAATCTGCACAACATCACTGCTACAGGGGCTGTGCTTCGTCAGTCTATTTGGGATGAGCGTCGCACCGAGTTCGCCATGGAAGGAGAACGTTTTTTCGATCTGGTACGTACCGGACAAGCGGCGTCTAAAATAACCGGGTTCCAAACCGGCAAGCATGAAGTGTTCCCGATCCCGCAATTGGAGATCGACATCTCTGTACTCACACAAAACAGCGGTTACTAATCCTTAAAAAATAACGTTATGCGCTATATGAAAAACATAACCCTATTCTTCCTGGTGGCGTTGATAGCCATTGGTTGTAAGAAAGAAAAACACGAGGACACATCCTTCGTTGCAGCAGCCAATGGCCCGGATTCCCTTTCGGTACTTTTTGAGATCACACAAGACAATACCGGACTGGTCACCATCACCCCCAATGGTGTGGGTGCCGTTTCGTACGACGTGTACTACGGGCATGGTCCGGCTACACCTGTGAAAATTGCCGCTGGAAAAAATACTACACATGTGTATCCGGAAGGCGTGTACAACGTGCGCCTTGTGGCCTATTCTGTCAACGGGAAGACCAAAGAGTTGACGCAACAATTGACCGTCACCTTCCGTGCTCCCGAGAACTTGCAAGTGAATGTTGCAGTTGACCCCTCGAATAATTATAAGGTAAACGTTTCTGCCTCCGCTTTGTACGAAACCAATTTCCGTGTTTATTTCGGGGATGTACCTAACGAAGTCCCGGTGAGCTTTTTGGAGGGACAGACCGTTTCTCGCACTTATGCCGCAACAGGAACATATAATGTACGAGTAGTTGCCTTGAGTGGGGGAGCTGCAACCGCTGAGCGTACCGTCCCAGTTACGATCGTGGATCCGATTTTGTTACCACTCACTTTTCAGTCTACCACCATCAATTACGGATGGTTGAATTTTGACGGCGGCAATACCACCATCATCAATAACCCCAATTCCAGCGGTATCAATACTAGTACTAAAGTTGCACGGATGATAAAGAACCCCGGTCAGCCCTGGGGTGGTAGTTTGATTACGCTGAGTAGCGCCATCGATTTTAGCACAAACAAGATCTTCCGAGTTAAAGTATTTTCTCCGCGGGTAGGTGCTAAAATGTTGTTGAAGGTCGAGAATGCCTCTAACGGAGCGATCAATTTTGAAAAAGAAGCGACCACTACGGTTGCCAACGCCTGGGAGTATCTGTATTTTGATTATTCCACTATCAATACCGCCAATTCTTATCATAAGATCGTTGTGATCTGGGAGTTGGGTACACCCGGTGATGGTTCGGCAAATTTCACCTTCTTGATGGATGATTTTGAGTTGGTAAATAGTTTGCCTCCTCCACCGCTTGGGTTGCCATTGACGTTCGAGTCGACCACGACTACCTTTGGATGGTTCGATTTTGATGGTGGTCAGGTTACGGTCGTTAACAATCCTCAATCCAGCGGCATCAATACCAGTAGCCGTGTTGCTAAGATGGTGAAGAATGCCGGTCAGCCCTGGGGTGGCAGCTTCCTTACATTGACTGGGAATATGGATTTTTCTACGAACAAAGTTTTTCGCATGAAGGTTTATTCACCCCGAGCCGGAGCGAAGGTTTTGCTCAAGGTGGAGAATTCGACAAACCCCGGCCAGAATTTTGAAAAAGAGGCGGTGGTTTCTATGGCCAATAACTGGGAAGACCTGGTATTCGACTACAACGGTATCAATACCGCTAACACCTATGATCGGATCGTATTGATCTTCGATTTGGGAACCCCGGGTGATGGCTCGGCGAACTTTACGTTTCTTTTTGACGACATCCGGCTGACAAGTAGCTTTCCTGTATCTATCCCATTGAACTTCGAATATCCGGTTGCCTATGGCTGGTTCGATTTCGATGGTGGAAATATGACCGTGATCAACAATCCGCAATCGGGTGGCATCAATACCAGTGCCAAGGTTTCAAGGATGGTGAAGAATGCGGGACAGCCCTGGGGCGGAAGCTTTTTGACCTTGAGTGAGCCGATTCCTTTCTCGTTGTCGCGCACCTTTAAAATGAAAGTTTATTCACCCCGAGCCGGAGCCAAGGTGTTGCTGAAGGTGGAGAATTCGTCCAATCCCGGAATCAATTTCGAAAAGGAGGTTACCATCGGAACGGCAAATGCGTGGACAGAGGTCACTTTTGATTATACCGCCATCAACACGGCCAACACCTATGATCGGGTGGTACTGATCTTCGATCTGGGTACACCGGGTGATGGGTCTTCCAACTTTACTTTCCTTGTCGATGATCTTCGTCTTCAATAATCATTAAAAAACTGCCATATGCGTAACATAAAGAATTTATCGGGGTTGTTGGCTGGATTGTTCCTGCTTTTCAGCGCCTGCAAAAAACCGTCCTATTCCTTTGGTGAATTAGCAGCACCAACCAATCTTTCTATGACCGCAACGGTTGTGGGAGTGAATGCTGCCAATCCTAATGGAAACGGCACTGGTAATGTGGCCATTACCATAACCTCAACTGGCGCACTCACCTATAATGTCGACTTTGGCGATGGAATTACTCGGGTAGTACCTACCGGAACCCTGACCTACAAGTACGCGAATCCTGGAACCAACGACTATACCATCACAGTTAATGCTGTAGGCACGGGAGGGAGCATTTCTACGATCAGTAAGCGGGTACGGGTATTTGTCGCTTTTGTGATCCCGGCTCCGATTCTGAGTGCCCTTACGGGAGGTTCGTTGAAAGTGTGGGTGACCGATCGCTCAGCACCCGGGCATTTTGGGGTTGGACCGAATGATGCGTTTTCGCCCATTTGGTATTCGGCCGGACCGGATACCCGCGAGGCATGTGCATATGATGATGAGATCACATTTTCCAAGAATGCACTCGATCAGGTATTCATGAACGTGAATAATTTTGGATCGTCTTTCTCGATCGGCGCCTCTAGTACCTTTTACGGATTCAGCGGCGGCGACAATTGCTTCTCCATCAGTACAGGCGGAAACAAGCAATTGATCTTCCAAGATGCTACCTCAAATTCTACCCCGGCACAGTCAACGCGCATTCAGTTCACCGTACCGGGAAATGGGATCATCAATTTCGGTACCGGGGGTACTGTTTATGAGATCTTGGGGATCACGGAAACGACCATGCATCTTCGTAATATTGGCATTGATGGAAACTCCTGGTATCAAAAGTTGAAAAAGAAGCCTTGATCAATCGTTTTTTTTTAGTTTCCGGGTTGGCCGTCGCTGGTATTGGATGTGGAGGTAAAGACACTCCCCCTAATCCAGTGGCGCCTACCAACCTGACGATAAACGTCATCATAGCCACCGACAATAGCGGTAATGTACAATTCACGGCTACCGCCTCCAATGCCACAAGTTTTGATTATGATCTTGGGAACGGCATATTCCAAAATTCAGTATCGGGAAGCCTTACCTATCGCTATCCAACTTCTGGTAATTATACTGTTAACGTGGTTGCCAAAGGAGCGACAGGTCTTACCACGAGTAAATCGCTCGCTGTTTCGGTAGTGGTGGTTCAGTCACTGGTTTGGTCAGATGAATTCGATCTGCCCGGGGCACCCAATGCGTTGAAGTGGAGCTATGACGTTGGCGCTGGCGGATGGGGAAACAACGAGTTGCAATACTATACCAATCGGCTAGACAACGCCATTGTAAGCAATGGCACGCTTAAGATAATTGCCAAAGCTGAATCGTTTTCGGGTAGTAGTTACACCTCCGCACGCCTCCTTTCGCGTAATAAATTTTCATTTCAGTACGGAAAGATGGAAGTCTATGCAAAATTGCCGGTAGGCGTTGGTACTTGGCCTGCAATCTGGATGCTGGGTGATAATTTCACGACGGTTGGCTGGCCAACCTGTGGAGAGATTGACATCATGGAGCATAAAGGGGCCGATCTAAACCGAATTCATTCCTCATTGCATTACCTAGGTCGGTCGGGAGGTAATCCGGTCACGGCTACGACACTTATTCAAAATGCCACGTCAGCCTTTCATTTGTACTCCTGCGAATGGTCGCCTCAGGCGATCAAATTTTTCGTTGATGGCAATCTCTATCATACTGTAGCCAATACGTCTGCACTACCGTTTAATCAACCGTTTTTCATCATTTTAAACCAGGCCATGGGTGGTACATTCGGTGGGCAAATTGACCCTTCTTTTTCTACCGCTTCTTTTGAAATCGATTATGTACGCGTCTATCAGTGAACGCTGTCTGTAGAAAATTAAAAAATTTGAAATGATGTTTACTTTCTCTATGTATAGGGCCTACGTTGTGTTGATCACATTTTATTTATTTGTTGGCTTATCGCTAAGCGCTCAATTTCAGTATAATAGTCTTGTGTGGGCGGATGAATTTGATCGACCCGGATTGCCAGATACTTCTAAGTGGAGTTATGATCGGGGAAATGGGTGTCCGAAGCTATGCGGTTGGGGGAATAATGAGCCCCAGTTTTATACATCGAACCGCAAGGAAAATGCCCGCGTGGTAAACGGTGAACTCATTATTGAAGCGCATAAAGAAAATTATGAAGGTGCTCCATACACGTCTGCTCGGCTAAGTACAAGGCAAAAGGGGGATTGGGCCTATGGACGAATTGTGGTACGCGCACTAATGCCAAATGGTCGGGGTACTTGGCCCGCGATCTGGATGTTGCCGACAGAAAATAAATATGGAAATTGGCCCAAGAGCGGCGAGATTGATATTGCGGAGACAGTGGGGTATCAAAAAGATACGCTGCATCAAACCATCCATACCGACCTCTACAACGGAATGTATCGTACACAACGTACCAAACTCATTCCTCTGCCTGGTCATGGAAGCGGATTTCATGAATATGCCATTGAGTGGTCGGAAGACAGGTTTGATTATTATCTCGATGGTACGAAAACATTTACTTTCTCTAAGGAGGCAAGTGATACCCGTAAATGGCCATTTGACCAACCGTTCCATTTGTTGTTGAACATGGCTATTGGAGGAGATTTTGGCGGCAAGAAGGGAATCGATGATTCAATCTTTCCCGTGCAGATGCGGGTGGATTATGTTCGAATATATAAATAGTGCGTCGAGTGAAAACATGCAGTTTGATTGGGTTGGCGCTTTTACTAAAATCCAACATTATTTTTGGCCAGATAGATGATGTTACAAGACGCGTGGACTCACTTATGTCATTAATGACGTTGGAGGAAAAAGTTGGACAGCTCAATCAGCTGAGTAGTGATTTTATTTCAACTGGACCGATCACATGCGATGGCGAAAAGCAAGATCGTGTTCGTCAGGGCAAGGTTGGTTCGTACTTGAATGTCACCGGGGCTGCACGTACACGCTCTTTGCAGGAGATCGCAATGCAGTCGAGACGTAAGATCCCTTTGCTTTTTGCCCAAGATGTCATTCATGGTTACCGGACGATTTTCCCAATACCACTTGCTGAAGCAGCCAGTTGGGATCTGGCAGCTATTGAACGATCGGCACGGATTGCAGCATCAGAGGCGGCCGGATCGGGAATACACTGGACCTTTGCGCCAATGGTTGATATTTCTCGAGATCCTCGTTGGGGACGAGTAATGGAAGGCGCCGGAGAGGACACATATCTGGGAAGTTTAATCGCTGAGGCACGTGTTAAAGGATTTCAAGGGAAAGGATTGGGTCAAGTCGATGCCATTATGGCTTGTGCTAAACATTTTGCGGCTTACGGTGCAGCTGAGGGGGGTCGCGATTACAATACGACCGATATGAGCATGCGTCGTTTACATGAAGTCTATTTGCCTCCGTTTAAAGCTGCCGTCGAAGCGGGCGTTTCCAGCGTAATGAATTCTTTCAATGACATTAATGGCATTCCAGCAACCGGAAATACTTATCTCCAGCGGACAATACTCAAAGGGAAATGGAATTTCAACGGACTGGTGGTAAGCGATTGGGGTAGTATCGGTGAGATGATAAATCATGGCTATGCGACCGATACCGCAGATGCTGCAAAGCGTGCCATCATTGCTGGTTCAGATATGGATATGGAGAGTCGGGCATATGTAGGGCAATTGATCGAACTCGTAAAAAGAAAGATAGTCCCCGAATCGGTGATTGATGAAGCAGTTTGTCGCGTTCTAAATAAAAAATTTGAACTTGGATTATTCGATGATCCATATCGCTTCTCAGATGAGAGCCGTGAGAAAGCGATTTGGAATGATCCTACGCATCTCGAGGCAGCACGAGACATGGCCAAAAAAAGTATAGTGTTGTTGAAGAATGATTTAGTGAAAAAACTAGGTAAACCACTCTTACCGCTGGATGTTTTTGGAAGTACCAAGATCGCATTGGTTGGGCCGCTGGTGAAGGCCATAAGTGATAACAATGGTTTTTGGAGTTATAGCTGGCCCGATGATTCCGTTCGGGTGGTTTCGCTATGGAAAGGCGTAGAGAGAAAATTTAAAGCTTCAAAGGATCTTATTTATGCAAAAGGGTGTGAACTAGAAGGGGCTGACACTTCTGGATTCGCGGCAGCGCGGCAGGCGGCTTTGAAATCAGATATTGTGATCGTAAGTGTGGGAGAGTCGGGAAGCATGAGTGGTGAAGCGAAGAGTCGAAGTGAGATTCATTTACCTGGCATTCAAGAGCAACTGGTCAAGGAACTCGTGGCAACCGGCAAACCGGTAGTTGTGTTGATCAGTGCCGGACGGCCGCTTGTTTTTAATTGGATCGCCGATAATGTACCTTCAATCGTTTACACTTGGTGGCTGGGTACGGAGGCAGGCAACGCAATCGCTGATGTACTATTTGGTGATCATAATCCCTCAGGGAAGTTGCCAATGACCTTTCCGAGGACGGAAGGTCAAATTCCGATCTATTATAATTATTTTAATACCGGTCGACCATTTAAAAATGATAAAGATTTTAATTACGTCACCGCCTACACGGATCTGCCTAACAGCCCTCGTTATCCCTTTGGCTATGGTTTAAGTTATACAACTTTCGAGTATAGAAACATCAGACTAAGCGCAGATACTATAAATCTCGGCGAGTCAATAAAGGTGAAAGTTAATGTGACGAATTCGGGTAAATATGTTGGCGATGAGGTAGTTCAGTTGTATATACAGGACGTGGCAGCCTCTTTGGTTCGTCCCGTACGAGAGTTAAAGGCTTTTAAAAAGGTTCGACTGATGTCCGGAGAAACCAAAGAAGTTGAATTTCTACTCACAGAAAAAGAGCTTTCCTTTTTTCAAGAAGATTTACGATTTGCGGCTGAGCCAGGTCTTTTCAATCTATTTATTGGCGGAAGCTCACACACGAGCGTACATACCTCCTTTTATGCAAAGGAATAAAAGGTAATGCAAAAAGGAAGGATAGCGTGTATGTTTCGACAGGCTTCAGCGAGGAGAATCTAAGGAGTTTAGCGTTTAGCACATGAGATTAAGTTCGTTTTAGAGAATGATCTATCGACTAAACACTGTTCCCTAAACCCTAAACTTCAATATATTACTTCATTATTTTTAGTTCCTCAATGATATTCTTCCCACCACCAAGTTTATCAATACACCAGAGTACATATCGAATATCGACGCAGATGGTGCGGTTCAGGTCTTTGTCGAACGCGAGTTTATGGCTCAGTGCCTCGTAATTGCCATCGAAGGCCAAGCCGATGAGTTCCCCTCGGTTGTTGATCACGGGAGAGCCTGAACTACCGCCGGTAATGTCGTTGGTGGTAATGAATCCTACGACAAGATCCTTGCGTTTGGGGTCGGCGTATTCTCCAAAATCTTTTTTCTTCAGCAACTCCACTTGGTTCGCAGGTAAATCGAATTCATAGTCGCCGGCTTTATATTTTTCCAGAATCCCGCGGGAGGTAGTTACGTAGTCGTATTTTACTGCATCGCGGGGTTCATATGATTTTACGTTTCCATAGCTTACCCGCATGGTGAACGTGGCGTCGGGATACATCCCGTTGGCCTTCACGGGATCCATTTCCCGTATGCCTTTCAGGTAGATCCTGCCATATTCTGCATTTTTTGTGTTGAATTGTTGATTGAGTGGGGCGTAGCGCGTGTTGTAATTGTTTAGAAATGCTTGCGCATGCTGGAAGGCAGGATCTTGCTGCAAGGCAGACAAGGTTGGGTTTGCGACAAACGCTTTCCATCGTTCATCGTCAAAGACCATCGTATTGGCAAAAACCTCTGTTGCATAGTGATCGTAGGTGTCAACATCGGTTAAGGATCCATGCGTACTCTCCAACGATTTGAAGAAATCTGCCGGATGCTGCGTATTGTCTACGTCTTCATAGAACATCCGGGTCGTAATAGCCAAAATATTCTCATCCGACGCCCTATTTTCTTCTGCCAGAAAACCGGTTCGCTGTTTATCGATCGCCTCTGCAATCTTCTTCGGGTCGCCGGCTTTCCCATCGGCCGATTTCAAGGCGGCTTCGAGCGACAACAATGAGCCGGAGAACGCGATTAGTGGAGACCCCATCACTCCCTCATTCATATACTGTCGGTGTTTGGCATAGGGGCGCCATTCGTCGTATGCTTTTCCCCAATCACGAAACAGATTTTCGTATTCCAGTTTTCCATTTGCCCACTGCTGAAATTCGGTCTCGGCTTTTTGTTTCTGTCCGAGTACATCATATTTGAGCAGCTGCTTGGTTTCTCCATCAAAGAATTTCCAATAGTTGGTAATTCCGGCATAAGAAGAGGCCAGCTGCAATTTTACCTTAGGGTCATTTTTCATTTCCTCAAACATGAATTTGAGACGCGCATCCCTTAATTTAACCAGAGTTGGATTATTGATGTCGGTTGACAATTTGATGCCAAAAGAACTTTCGTATCGGTTTGTGCTACCCGGATAACCCCAGATCATGGCGAAATCGCCGTCCTTCAAGGGACGAAGCGAAACCGGTAAATACCATTTCGGTTGATAGGGAACATTGTTCGCATCGTATTTAGAAGGTTTACCATCCGGACTCATATACACGCGGAAAACAGAAAAGTCGCCGGTGTGACGAGGCCACTCCCAGTTGTCCGTATCGCCCCCAAATTTTCCTACGCTCTCGGGAGGGGTACCAACTAGGCGAACATCACTGTAGCGTTGGTACACAAAGGCCAAGAATTGATTCCCTTTGAACAGCGGGCTTACGCGCGTCTCCACACTACTATTAGCATCGCTCATGCGTTTGTTGATGGCGGCTAACACGGCTGCTTGTTTCCGAACACGTTCGGCTCCACTCAGATTTCCCAGCGAATCCATTACCTCCTTTGTCACGTCTTCGATACGAAGGAGAAATTGAACGGATAAATTGGTTTGAATCTCCTCATTTCCCGATTTGGCATAGAATCCATCGCGCAGATAGTTATTGTCTACGCTGCTGGCTGCCGCAATGGCTCCATATCCGCAGTGGTGATTCGTGAAGATCAATCCTTTTGAACTCACAATTTCACCTGTACACCCTCCCCCAAAAATGATGATAGCATCTTTTAGGGAAGCTTGGTTAATGTCATAAAGTTGCTTTGCCGTAAGCTTCAAGCCTTTGGCTTTCATTTTGGAATAAACTTGTTCGCCCAATAAAAGGGGCAGCCACATGCCTTCGTCGGCAACGGCCCGAAACAAGAAAGCGACAAGAAGGCAAAGGGTAAGCAAGGAGCGTTTCATAGTGATTGTTTTTGGTCAATCGCAAATTACGAAACGCCGCGTCGTTTTTTTGAATAAATACACCTAATTTCAGGCATCAAAACCAACGAATGCGTCTTTCCCTCCTTGCCTTTTGCCTCCTTGCCGTGTACTGGGTTTCCTGTGGTAAAAAGGATAACCCCGGTCCGGGGCCCAACCCCAACCCAACCCCCGGCTGTGCCGTTGCCAGTGGTCCCACCAACGGCAGTTTTGTGACAGGCAATCAAGTAACGCTTAGTTGGAACGCTGTTTCCGGTGCCAGCACTTATGATGTTTTTCTGGGTACCACCTCCAATCCCACTACCTCCATCGCCACCAACGTAAGCGGCACCAGCTATACCCATACCATTCCCTCCACGCCCAATATTTCCTATTACTGGTACGTGGTTCCCAAGAACAGCAGCGGTGCAGCTACCGGCTGCAATAGTCAAGTAAATTCTTTCACGTTTATCAGCATTTCGGTCCCTGCTCCTTTTGGGTACTATGTGGTGGGCTATTTTCCTTCGTACCGCTCCGTTGCCGACGTGCCGGATATCAAATTCAAAATGACCAACGTAGTGGTCTATGCTTTTTTTGGTGTTAACGCAAGCGGTACGCTGACAGTGAATAGTCCCACCACCCTAAACGATGTCTTAACCAAGGCCCGTGCCAATGGGTCAAAAGTATTTGTGGGGATCAACGATGCCAGCGGTGATGGGAAGACAAACTTCAAGAACATGGCGGCCAGTGCAACCGGACGCAACAATTTTGTGAAAGATGTGATGAATAAAGTGCGTCAGTACGGATTTGATGGGGTGGATATGGATTGGGAGTTTCCTTCCACTTCCGACGGAACTGATGCAACATTCACCCTCATGATGAAGGAACTTTCCGATTCTCTTCACCGCGATGCCCGATATTATTTGTCTTGCGCGATCACGGCAGGTAAATATGCCGGCGGTATTCGGGATGCGATCCGAAACGAACTTTACCCGTACGTTGATTTTTTCAATGTGATGGCTTATGATGATTTCAGTACCTCCACGCCGTACCGACATCATAGCGATTTTGCCCTTGCTTCCACTTGTCTGAATTATTGGCTCAACACCCGGCAGATGCCGGCGGCAAAATGTGTACTCGGCTTACCAGCTTATGGTAGGCCTTCGGGCATCACGCAAACCGGCACGGTGATTTCTTACCGAGGCATACTTACACAAGGAGGAGGCCCGAATTCCGATTCGGCCATCGTTACCTCGGGCGGATTTACAAATTATACGATCTATTACAACGGACAATTCACCATCAAACGAAAGGCCAAGCTGGCCAAGGACATCGCTAATGGAGTTATGATGTGGGAGAAATGGCAGGATGCGCCCGATGGAAATTCCCTGCTCAAAGCTGCCTGCGATACGGTAGGAAGGACCTATTGATCCTTTTTGTTTTCGGTTCGTTCGGCATCGAATCGTTCCTGCAACATCAGGTTGGTGTCGCAGTTGTCGCCATCGCAACACGGAAGGGCATTGGTTTTACAGACGAGGCACTGATAGTGACCTTGTACGTGGATCATCTCCACTGGCTGACCGCAAAAAGAACAGGGTTGAGGTTTCATGATTCCGTAACGACCGGTGTGTTGAGGATCTCCCAGAGTTTGTCCTTCAATTCTACCAATCCCTGATTTGTAACGGAGGAGATATAGACATGCGGGTATTGCTTGGGCAAATGGGCCGATATCTCTTTTTTCAATTCTTCATCCAGCATATCGCTTTTGCTGATGGCCAGCAGGAATTGTTTATTAAGTAGTTCGGGGTTGTATTGTTCCAATTCGTTCAGTAGTATGTCAAATTCTTTTTTATGATCAGTGCTGTCGGCGGGGATCAAAAACAACAGCACCGAGTTTCGTTCGATGTGGCGCAGAAATCGATGTCCCAATCCGCGCCCTTCGGACGCACCTTCTATGATGCCCGGCAAGTCGGCAATGCAAAAACTTTTTCCGTCGCGGTACTCCACCATTCCCAAATTGGGGGTGATGGTGGTGAAGGCATAGTCAGCGATTTTGGGTTTGGCGGATGTAATCACGGATAACAAGGTTGATTTTCCTGCGTTCGGAAATCCAACCAATCCCACATCGGCCAGCACTTTCAACTCCAACACTTTCCAACCCTCGATCCCCAGTAGTCCCGGTTGCGCATGTTCCGGAGCCTGGTTGGTGGAGGTTGCAAAATGTGAATTGCCCAATCCGCCTCTCCCGCCAGGTATCCAGATCACTTCTTGTCCGTCTTCTAAAATTTCTATTTCCTGCCGACCGGTTTCCTCATCACGGGCAATGGTGCCCAGTGGTACTTCGATGATAATGTCTTTGCCATCGCGACCGTGACAATTATTTGATCCTCCTTTTTCGCCATCCTCCGCGAGTACATTCTTGTAGTAGCGCAGATGAAGTAAGGTCCATAGATTTCGGTTGCCTTTCAGGATGATGTGTGCTCCTCGACCGCCATCGCCGCCGTCTGGTCCGCCCATTGCCGTGAATTTATTGCGCATGAAATGCTTGTTGCCGGCACCCCCGTGCCCGCTTCGGCAAAAAATTCGGATCTGGTCTACGAAATTGCTTTTTTCCACAATTAGAATTGGTTGCAAATATACCCGAAGCCCGGGGCATGGCCCGAAAAGAAAGATCCCGGCCTTGGCCGGGATCTCAAAAGCGATTTAAGGGTGTTTATTGGATCAAGAATTTTTGTTGATATACTTTTCTGCTTTCCATGCCACTGAGTTTGATCAGATAGAGTCCCTGTGTTTGCCCTTTTGGCAACATCACCGGCAAGGTGCTATTTTCCGTACTGATCTGAACGGCCTGACTCAAAACTTGACGGCCCATCATATCGGTCACTTCCATTTGATAACCACCGGGAGTAAGATCGCGTAAGCGCAGCTGGAACTGTTGATCAAGGATCGGATTTGGAAACACTGCAATAGAGCCTTTGGTGGAAAGGATCTCTGCCGGAGGTGTAGCCTTTTTTTCAACCAAGGTGGGTGCTTTGCTGCTGAGCACATTTCCGTTGGCAAGATCGGATCCGTTCCAGGAAGATTCTTTTACGGGCCAGGCCGCGGCTGTCCAATTTGTTGGATCCACCAGAAAATAACCCGGTTCTACCGCGCTGGTTACCAGCACCTGATTCCGATCGGTCACGGCCATACCGTTTACACTGTAACCCACCGGCAATCCCTTTACTGTTCCCAAGTAGGTGGCTATTTTAGAACGAATGTTGATCTGAAACAGATATTGCGCCGAGGTCATCAAATACAAATTGCCTTTATCATCTGCGATCATATCGCCGCCAAAACTTGTGCAAGAAAGATGAACCGATTGTCCGTTATTGGCCGGATCATCCACTAAGCTGCCGAGGTCTTCGATCACGGGCAATCCGCCGGTACTGAAGCGGATCAAATGACGAGCATCGTTGGTGAGCGCGTATACATATCCATCCGCCCCGATGGTCATACGGGTTACCATGGCACCGGCATCTGAAGTGGCTGTGCGATTACTGGCCAAGGTGGTGTTGGAAACATAGTAAGTCTTCCAGGTGTTCAAATCGATGTAGCGAAGCTGATCGATCTGCATGGGGGTATAAAACAAACGATTTGTGCGTGGGTCCAAGGCCATGGCCGCCACACCAGATTGAAAGGGCGCATCTGGCGATAATACCGCCTTCCCACTGCCAGCTTGATAAACAGGACGCTGAGTACTCAACCCTTCAAATAAGGTTTGCGTTACAACACCTCCCGCCAAGTCAATCCGGCGAAGAAAATGCCAATTCGATCCGCCTACCTGCTGGTCCGTCACCACATAAGCAAACCGATCGGCCTGGGCCTGAACGGATATACAGAACAAGGTTGGTACGAGTAAGAGTAGAAGTTTTTTCATGTTCATTGCTTTACTATGCTAATGTATGAAAATTTATGGAAGAGAAATGTGATGATTGTCATGAGTAGTCCAATGACCAATGTCGAATGTCCAATGTTGTTCGCAGTCCGCCGAAGCCTTGGCGAAGGTGGGCTCAACTGCAAACGGGTTCACAAGGCTTAAGGCTGTCTTCGCAGGCTTTTGGGAGTGCTTGATAGAGGCTGGTGCCTTCTGTTTTCCAGTCGATCACTTGGTCGCTAATTTGTTTCACTACCTTACCTGGATTGCCTACTACCAAACTTCGTGGAGGGATGTTCTCACCTTCTTTAATGAAAGTCAGTGCGCCCACAATGCTTTCCTCACCCAACTCCACATTATCCATCACAACGGCGTTCATGCCTACCAAACAATTTTTTCCGATGTGGGCACCGTGAACAATGGCACCGTGACCAATGTGTGCTCCTTCTTCTAAAACGACGGTCACGCCCGGAAACATGTGAATGGTACAATTCTCTTGTACGTTGCAGCCATCCTTTAGCACGATCGCGCCCCAATCGCCGCGCAGGGCGGCGCCCGGTCCGATGTAACAATCTTTACCAATTGTAACCGAACCGGTCACCACAGCTTGTGGATGTACAAAGGCTGACGGGTGCACCACAGGTTTGTTGCCATTGAATTCGTAGAACATCAGATCAATTTTTTATCGGTTCGGTAGCAAAGCCCCTTGAACTGAGCCACCAATTTCTCTTCCTGATTTGTGATTCGGATGAGGTATAGTCCGGTTGATTTTCCGTTATGCTCTTCGGTAGCCGTAGCTGTGAGCACATCGCCGACGCGTGCTTCCCGGGTAAAATTGATCGAGGTGTCGAGTGCCACAGAGAGCTGATTGCGGTTATTGCAGGCAAAGGCGAAGGCACTGTCGGCCAGGGAGAAGGCAATGCCGCCGTGCGCAATGCCAAAGCCGTTCACCATTTCATCGCGCAACTTCATCCGAATGGTACTTTGCCCGGTCTGTACGTCGAGTATTTCGATTCCCAACCATTGAGAGAATCGGTCGTGTTGCATCATGTGATCGACCACCTGGCGGGCGGCAGCGTTTGTATCTGACATAGACGTTTATTTTCCTACGAATCGAGGGTTGCGTTTTTCCAAAAAAGCATTCACCCCTTCCTGAAAGTCGCGTGTGGCGGCAGATTCCTGCTGCAGATCATCTTCTGTTTGCAATTGTTGCTCGAGGGTTTGAGTAGTTGATAGCTGCAATTGTTTTTTGATCCGCGCCAGTGCTTGCGTCGGCATTTGCGATAATTGCTCGGCGAGGGTTCGGGCTATTGTCATAAAATCGGCATCGGGGTAAACGGCATAGATCATTCCCTGTTGCTCCGCTTCTTTGGCTCCGATCTTATCGCCCAGCATCATCCAGGCAGCTGCTTTTTGTCGCCCTACCAACCGCGGTAAAAAATAACTGCCTCCGGTGTCGGGCACCAATCCAATCTTAGAAAACGCTTGAATGAAAGAGGCCGACTCGGCCGCCACTGTAATGTCGCAGCAAAGGGCAAGGTTGGCGCCGGCGCCGGCGGCTACTCCGTTCACGGCAGCGATAACCGGTTTTTCGAGCGACACGATGCGGCGAACGAGCGGGTTGTAATGTTCGCTCAGAATTTTTTTCATACCCGGACCAGCCGGATCGATCGCTTCGGCCAGGTCCTGTCCCGAACAAAAGGCCTTACCGGATCCCGTGATCAGTACCGCGCGAATGGCCGGATCGGCACAAGTGTCGAGTGCGGCTTGCAGCGAAAGGGCCATGTCGCGGTTGAACGCATTGTATTTATCCGGCCGATTCAGCGTAAGAATCGCCAGCGGCCCTTGAATTTCTTGCAGCAAAGTAGACATATGATCAGATTACGAATGTATGGTTAGTAGGTTCAATGACATTTAAAGTAATCAAAGGGGTCCTGGCAATCGCGGCACTGATAGAGCGCCTTGCAGGCGGTCGATCCGAATTCACTGACAAGCCGAGTGTTGCGGGAGCTGCAACGCGGACATTCCACACCATCTTCGGGAATGGAAAAACGTTTGTCCGGTGGGGCGATGCCATATGCTTTCAATTTTTCTTTTCCTGCTTCGCTCATCCACTCGGTGGTCCAGGCCGGACGGATCGAATGCTCTATTCGAACCGATCCATATCCCGCTGCCGCCATTTCCATACGGATCTGTGCGGCGATCATATCCATTGCCGGACAACCCATATACGTAGAAGTGATGGTGATCACCACTTGATCCTCTTTCAGCTCTACTTTTCGAACGATGCCCAGGTCGAGGATCGTGAGTACGGGCACTTCTGGGTCAGTAACCCGCTCCAAAACTTCGTAGATCGAATCGATGGTTGCAATCATGATGCGCTTACCATTCACAGCCCGGGTAGCTTCGTTGCAAGTATTGCATCTCGGCCAATATATAACCCAGGTGTTCGCTGTGTATTCCTTTTTTCCCGCCGCTGCGGGCACCCGCTGTTTCGGGAATCTCCATACCGGCTTCGGTAAAACAAGCTTGGATCTTTTCGGTCCACACCTTTTGTAATTCGTTTACCTGTACAGCCGATTCGATCTCAAAATTCTCCACTTGAAACAGTTCGTTTACGAATGGCCAACTGTCATCTACCGCTTGTTGCAGCCGCGCGCGACTTTCCTCCGTTCCATCGCCCAGTCGCACCACCCACTCGCTGCTCCACCGTACGTGGTAATTCACTTCTTTGATACTTTTTTCAGCGATGGCGGCGATGCGCTCGTCCGGATGCGTGATCAAGCGTTGAAACAACAGTAGTTGAAAGGTGCTGAAAAAAAATTGTCGCAGCGTGGTGTAGGCCCAATCGCCTTTCGGTTGCTCTACCAGCAGGATATTTCGGAATTCTCGTTCGTGGCGCAGGTAAGCCAGTGTATCCTCGGTAGCGTCGCCGCCTTTTATTTCTGCCGCGTATTGATAGAAGCTGCGGGCCTGACCGATCAGGTCGAGCGAGATGTTGGAGATCGCGATGTCTTGTTCGAGAACCGGACCATGGCCGCACCACTCCGCGTTTCGTTGTCCGAGAATGAGGGCATTATCGGCCAGGTGTAAAATATAATCAAGGGTAGCGGGCACGGTTATTACATATGGCTGATGGCGTCGGGCAGATCGTAAAAAGTAGGGTGCCGATAAATTTTATCTGCTGCCGGATCGTAGAGTTCACCGGCCTCTTCGGGGCGGGAGGCGTGGATGTTCTGGCTTTTTACGACCCAGATGCTGATGCCTTCTTGTCGACGTGTATACACATCCCGGGCGTTCTCGATGGCCATTTGGGCATCGGCGGCATGCAGGCTACCGACGTGTTTGTGATCTAATCCTTGTTTGCTGCGAATGAATACTTCCCAGAGTGGCCAATCGTTTTTTGGTCCCTGTGGTACAGGTGTTCCGGCCGATTCTTGTCCGGGTATATCTCCATAAAAAAACCGACGGATGGATGTATTCATATCCAATATTTAAGCGGCGTACGCAGCCGCGCGTTTTTGTTTTTTTGTCGCGTGTGCCGCGGCCGCCTCGCGTACCCAGGCACCCTCTTCCCAGGCCTGTTTGCGGGCTTGGAGTCTTTCTTTGTTACAAGGGCCGTTGCCTTTTACCACTTGCCAGAATTCATTCCAATCGATTTCTCCGAAATCATAATGATTCCGGTCGGTATTCCATTTGAGATGCGGATCGGGCAGGGTCATTCCCAACAACTTCACTTGTTCCACGCACATATCCACAAACTGCTGGCGCAATTCATCGTTGGTTTTGCGTTTGATCTTCCATTTCATGCTTTGGTCGCTGTTGGTGCTTTCGGTGTCGCGGGGACCAAACATCATCAGTGCCGGCCACCACCAACGGTTGATGGCATCTTGGCACATGGCTTTTTGTTCGGGGGAACCTTTCGACAAAACCAGCAGCGATTCAAATCCCTGTCGCTGATGAAAACTTTCTTCTTTGCAAATGCGAACCATGGCGCGGGCATACGGACCGTACGAGGTACGCGTGAGCATCACCTGATTCATGATGGCGGCGCCATCTACTAGCCAACCGACGGCACCGATATCGGCCCAGGTGAGGGTGGGATAATTAAAGATGGAAGAGTATTTAGCGCGACCGCTGTGCAGGTCGTTGATGGTTTCTTCTCGGGTGATGCCCAAGGTTTCGCAGGCCGAGTAGAGATAGAGTCCGTGGCCGGCTTCGTCTTGTACTTTAGCCAACAAAATGGCTTTGCGTTTTAGGGAGGGAGCACGCGAGATCCAATTGCCTTCGGGAAGCATGCCAACGATTTCGCTGTGGGCATGTTGACTGATCTGGCGGATGTTGGTCTTCCGATAGGCCTCCGGCATCCAGTCGAGCGGTTCGATCTTGGTCTCCTGATCGATCTTATCCTGAAAATGTTTCTCGAGGTCGTGAACAGACATAAGGATGATTTGCAAAGCAAATTTAATCAATCCGAACAGCTGTTTGGAAATTTGTGGAGCCCTTTGGGGTCATTTGGCGTCAAAATCCACCACTAATTTTTCGCTGGTGGGGATGGACTGGCAGGTGAGAATGTAGCCTTGGCGGATTTCTTCTTCCTCCAATCCCCAGTTGACCTCCATTTTTACCTGTCCTTCTACGAGTTTGGCCTTGCAGGTGCAGCACATACCTCCTTTGCAGGCGTAGGGGAGGTCGGCCCCTTGGCTCAAGGCGGCATCGAGGATGGTTTGATCGCCGTTTTGGGGAATGGATACATCGACGGCGCGGCCATCGACTCGAATGGTTACGTTGCTTTGGGGACCGGCTGATGTGTCGGTGGTCGATTTGGTCTGATTGGCTTTTTGTTGTTGAGCCGCGGTGGTGAACAATTCAAAATGGATCTGTTTTTCCGGGATGCCCAGTTGGGGCAAGGCACGGCGGGCGGTCTCGATCATCGCTTCGGGTCCGCATAAAAAACATTCGTTTACTGTATCGTAATCGATCAGCGATCCAAGTCGATTTAATTTATCGGCGTCGATGCGACCTTGGTTGATTTCGCTGTCGGTTCGTTCGCGGCTGAGCACATGAATGATCTGTAAACGCCCCAGGAACTTATTTTTCCATCCTTCCAGTTCTTCGAAGAAGATGATGGATTGTCGATCGCGGTTTCCATATACCAAGGTGAAACGGCTATTGGGTTCGGTGTATAGAACGGATTTGAGGATGGAGAGTACAGGGGTGATGCCGCTGCCGGCGGCGATGGCCAGATAATGTTTGTGATGGGATGGTTCAAGGGTGGGATGGAACTTACCCATGGGGGGCATCACGTCGATGCGGTCGCCTTTTTTCAGTTGGTGGTGGGCGTAGTTGGAAAATTTTCCGTCTTCGATCTTTTTGATGGCGACGGTCCATTTGTGCTCGTGAGGTGCGCTGCAGAGGGAGTAGGAGCGTCGGACCTCTTCGCCTTCGATACCGGCGCGGAAGGTCAGGTATTGTCCGGGTAAATAGGCAAATGACTCTTGAAGTTCGTGGGGGACTTCGATTTGCAGGGAGAGACAATCGGCGGTTTCGGCCTGCAGGGCTTGAATCGTCAGCGAGTGAAATGAGGCAGACATTAGGCAGCTTTACGAAGTCCGTCAATAAGGATACGGATCATGTTATTCGAAAGTTCTTCGGCGCCGATCTTTGCCTGACTTCGATGCCAGGATTCGATGCCGTTGACGGCGTGGAGCATGACCAGCACGGCGGTGGGGGCATCAATTCGACGGATCTCCCCTTTCATTATTCCTTCTTCGATAATGGCCGCAAAGCGCTTGCGGTAACTGCGTCGCTGACTTTGGAAGTTTGTCCGATAGGGTTCATCGAGGTGACGCCATTCGCGATCGGTCACGATCACTTTCTCATAGTTGTCGATCATTTGTTCGACGTGGAAGCGAAGGATCGATTCGATCTTATTGATAGAGCTTTGGCGATTGGATTCGACCTCTTGTAATTTTTCATTGAACACATTGGCCACTTCAAAACAAATGGCTTCCAGGATTTCGTTCTTGGAGCGGATGTGGTTGTATAGACTGGCGGCTTCGATGCCGACGGTTTCGGCCAGGTCGCGCATGGAGGAGGCCGCGAAACCGCGCTCCCGGAACATCGTGGCTGCCCGTTGAAGGATCAAGCCCTTTTTTGATGCTTTCTTCCGTTCGATCTTTTTCATCGATCAAAGATAGGAAACCGCGTGGGGACGGGCGATTGGTCCTACGTATGATGGATTAATTATGTAGGTTTGCCCCGCATTTCTAATCACTAATAAACAACTATGTCACTTATCTCTGTTGGTACCATGGCCTTTGATGCCATTGAAACGCCGTTTGGCAAGGTCGACCGCATCATTGGTGGCTCCGGCATCTATGTGGCCTATGCCGCCAGTCATTTTGTGCAGCCCGTGAAGCAGATCTCCATCGTAGGAAATGATTTTCCGGAATCCGAGATGGAAGAATTGCGCAGCCGGGGCGTGCATCTGGATGGAGTGGACGTACGCGCCGACAAGAAATCCTTTTTTTGGAGCGGAAAGTACCACAACGACATGAACAGCCGCGATACGTTGGTCACCGACCTGAATGTACTGGCCGATTTCGATCCCCATATCCCCGACGGCTATCAGGGAGCGGAGTTTTTGATGTTAGGAAACATCATGCCCAAGCTCCAACTCAACGTAATCCAGGAGTTGAAACAGCGGCCCAAGCTCATTGTGCTCGATACCATGAATTTTTGGATGAATACGGCCCTCAATGAACTCAAGATTGTACTTCGTTATATCGATCTATTGCTGGTTAATGATGAAGAGGCGCGTCAGCTGACAGGCGAGTATTCATTGGTCAAGGCCGCCAAGGCGATCCGTCAAATGGGCCCCAAGTACCTGATCATCAAAAAAGGAGAACACGGTGCCTTGTTGTTCCACGAAGATCAGGTCTTCTATTCCGCTGCGTTGCCTTTGGAGGATGTATTCGATCCAACGGGTGCGGGCGATTCGTTTGCCGGCGGGTTCATTGGCTATTTGGCGAAGACCGGTGATATCTCATTTGAGAACATGAAGCGTGCCATCATCGTAGGCTCGGCGATGGCCAGTTTCTGTGTCGAGAAATTTGGTCCCACCCGACTCAAAGAGATCAACTCGAATGACATTCAGAACCGCATTCGTCAGTTCAAGGAGTTGGTGAATTTTGATATTGAGTTGACCTGATCATCGGGTATTCACCAAGGTCAACACTTTTTTCTCCCGGCTTTGTTTTCCGTTTTTGTCGTTCCATTCGACCAGGAGAATGTATTGTCCCGTTGGCAATCGCCCCCCTTTTTCATCCAACCCATTCCAACTAAATATTGCTTCGGTACCCCCGAGCAGTCCGTTTGCCAATTCCCGCACCAACACGCCCCCAGCGTGAAAGATTCGAATCCGCAAGCGGTTGGCAGGCTCTTTGCTTCGCAGCCGGATCTGCAACACATCCTCTCGCCCATCCCCATCGGGAGAGGATCGAGGAAGATAATTCAAGGGTTTGGTCAGATGTAAACAATCGGTATTGCGAATTGCGTCGAGTGGGGGTTCCATAGCCAACCGTGCCGGCGGCCGATTGCCAGTTGTTTTAGTCCTGCGTTTTTCCTTTTGGATCGATCCGCTCCAGGGCTACCCCGGTTTTTGAACGCAGCAATGGAAAATGCCAATCGGCCGAATAATTTATCTCCTCAACTTCTTTTCCCTGGCCATTCAAGATCACCAAGTTTCCGGATGCATCGGGTAGGGAGGGCAGGGCCTCCGTATGAATCACCCAACCGGGTTGTTGTACAAAGTAATGCCGCTCCAATGCTTTTGAATCGGAAGTAAGCACCAAGTAATCTTGGGGAAAGAAATATCTTGGCTTGTCCTTTATGGGATTAATGTTAGCCAAAATGCCCGTAGGCGTTCGGGCGGACAGATACAGTTTTGAGAGATCGATGATCTTTTTTCCGATGTTCAGCAGTTCAACATAGTCGGTTCCTCCTGTGGGCGGATCAAAGAGGAGTTCGTTGAGGCAGATGTCTGCCGTATCGGGTTCGGAGGGCAGTCCGATTCGAGTGGTTACTTTACCAATCGTCTGATTCCCTCTGAGGTCTTTTAATTGCCGACAGTGGAGCGTATATATTTTTTCTTTTTTCAATGGCCAATCCGTTCGCAATTCAATCCGATCGAACAAGGGCGGCAAACACCGGGCTTCGGTAATGCGGCGTTCATCCGACAACTCATACAATGCCGGTTGTTCTATTGCTGCACTGTCCAGCGCCTCATCCAATAAAATCAACAGACGGGTGGAGTCGATCGCATAGGCATTATTCATTTGGTGCGGATCGAGATCGATCCAGGTACGGTCAATCGAATTTGTTTTTCCGGGTGTTCCGCCCGCGGGGTGTGTAGCCGAGCCCCAATTGATCTGAAAGGATCCGGGGTGATCGGGATCGATCATTTCCAACGACCATCCGCCGGCTTTTTTTAATTCGGTCGTGTGCCAATCTACCGAATACTCGAGGGCGTGAATGATCTGCTCCCCTGCGTTTTTAAGTAAAATGGTTTCTCCACCGTTATCCAGCGAAGGGAAACCGGTTATGCCCAAACATCTGCCGAAGGCGCTGAGCGATGACAGGGCCGAAGAGGGACAAACGATCAATATGCTGTCGGGCAGCAGGGTAACGTTGGGGAAGGGAGCGGATTGACTGCTCAAATCGCTCAGCCGCCACCCCGATAACAGAACCGGGGCACGACTTTGGTTGCGGAGCTCAATCCACTCGGAGGAGGGAAGTCCTACGGGCGGCGATGGATCCGCAAAAATCTCCTGTATCACCACGTCGTATCGTTGTGCCGAGAGCCATCCGGGGTTGAACAGGAGCAAGAGCAGGTAACAAATGCGCATGGAGTAAAAGTCAGTTACCCGGTTCCTCCAAACCAAAAAACAGGGGGGGAATAATCGTCGATCGAAGGAGAAAAAAACGAATTGAATTAGCTTGAGGCAGGCTTGCCGATCAATTCCAGGAATTCCGCTTCGTTCAGGATCTTGATGGTATTTATCTTCTTGGCTTTTTCCAGTTTGCTACCGGCGTCTTCGCCTACGACCAGATAATTGAGTTTGGCGCTGACGCCACTGAGGATTTGTCCCCCTTTTTCTTCAGCCAGGGCTTCTGCTTCACTTCTTTTCAGGGTAGGAAGGGTACCGGTGAACAGAAATGTTTTTCCGCTGAGTGAGCCGTCGGTTGTTTTGGTTTTGGCTTCTTGTTGCAGGGTGAGTCCGAGGGAGCCCAATCGTTCGAGCAGCCGGATGTTGCTGGCTTCCTGAAAAAACTGGTGGATGCTGCCGCCGACTTTGGGACCAATATCTTCCAATTGTTGCAGTTCTTCGAGCGATTTTTCTTTTAGGTCGAGCAGGTGGGTGATCTGCCGGGCGAGGGTTTTGGCGGTGGTTTCTCCTACGAAGCGGATACCGAGTCCATATAACAGCCGGTGCAGCGGTTGTTTCTTTGAGGCGTGGATGGATTGTTGGAGTTTCTCGACGGATTTTTTTCCGAATCCTTCCATCGCACCGATCTTTTCATAATTGAGTTCGTAGATGCCGGGGATGTCGTTTAGCAATCCGGCTTCATAGAATTTTCGGATGTTGGCTTCGCCGAGTCCGCGGATGTCCATAGCATCTTTGCTCACAAAATGGATCATGCGTTCCACCGATTGCGCGGGGCATTTCCAATTGCCGCAGCGCCAGACGGCTTCGGCTTCTTCTTTGTGTAGCGCATGTTGACAGACGGGACATTGGCGGGGGAAGACGATCTTTTTTTCTTTTCCGCTACGCGCGTCGGGGAGGGATTTGACGATCTGGGGGATGACGTCGCCTGCCCGTTCGATGAGTACCTCATCGCCCAGCCGAAGATCTTTTTCGCGGATGTATTCTTCGTTGTGGATCGAGATGCTGCTGACGGTGACGCCGCCGATGGCAACGGGTTCGAGTTTGGCTACCGGGGTAACGGCTCCGGTTCGACCCACTTGAAAATCGACCGACAATAATTTGGTCGTGGCTTGGCGGGCTTTGAATTTAAACGCGATGGCCCAGCGGGGATGATGGGAAGTCATTCCCATTTTTTCCTGGAGCGACAGTTCATTTACTTTGATCACCATGCCATCGATCTCATAAGGGAGCGCGTCGCGCTCGGCTTCGAACGCATGACAATAATCGATCACTGCTTGAATGCCTTTGAACACGCGTTTTTCTCCTTGGGGACTGCGAAAACCAAGATTCCACAACAGCTCGATGGATCCTTCGTGTGTTTGGAGTGATTGGGGTGTTGACTTTCCGGGCAGCAGGGTAAAATAACTGATGTGGTAGACGATGGCCTCGAGGTTTCGTTTGGCAACTTGCGTCGGATCTTTCAATCTTAATGTGCCGGAAGCAGCGTTGCGTGGGTTGGCCAAAGGGGGCTGGCCTTCTTCCATGAGGGATTCGTTGTATTGACGGAATTTTTCTTTGTCCATCAATACCTCGCCGCGGATCTCCAGTTGTTGTATCCCGTGATCAGAGAGAGGCGCATGCAACGGAAGAGATCGGATCTGTCGAACATTGGGTGTTACGTCGTCGCCTTCAATGCCGTCCCCTCGGGTGGCACCGCGGGTGAGCCGATCGTTTTCGTAGATCAGGGAAATGCTGCCGCCGTCGAATTTGGGTTCTACACAGTATTCGATGGTTTCTAGTCCGGTCTGCTCCCACGCCTTTCGATCGAAATCAAGCAGGTCGTCGGCGTTGTACGAGTTTTCCAGTGACAGCATCGGTACGAGGTGCTTCACGGTCGGAAATTCGGCCGTTAATTCGCGGGCTACCCGTTGTGTGGGGGAGTCGGGACGGATGAGCGCTGGATCCTCTTTTTCCAGCCGCTCCAGCTCTTTATACAAAAGATCGTATTCCGGGTCGGCGATCAGCGGATCATGCAACACATAATAGCGGTGTTCATGGAAGCGGAGGACGGATCGCAATGTTTCGATCTGCTCTTTTCCCAGCGGGGAACGGGCCACCTGCCGGAGCAGGACACGGGTTTGTTCAATGCGCGGATCGGACATACAACTGACAATTCAACAGCGAAAAATCAATGGGTAAAGATACAGGCAATTCGTGGCCTGTCCGCCTGGCTAATGTATATTTGGTACATACTATTTGTTAGATTTGTCCAACACCATTCATACCCGATCTCCTATGCGTTTGCTACTCCTGATTTTGTGTTCGCTTTGCGGCCCTTGCCTACACGCGCAGTTATTGAGTTGGACGCCGGCCTTTCCGCAGTCATCCGACAACATCTCCATTACGGTTGATGCCACCAAGGGAAATCAGGGGCTTTTGAATTATACGCCCGGATCGGATGTATACGTGCATACCGGCGTGATCACCAATTTAAGTACGGCTCCGAACGACTGGAAATACGTGAAATTCAATCAGGCCTTCAATCAGCCCAATGCGGCCTTACAGGCCACTTCACTCGGCAACAACCAGTGGAAGTTCGACATCACCAACATCCGTCAATACTATGGGGTGCCCACCAGTGAGACCATCCTGCGCATCGCTATTCTTTTCCGCAGCGGCAACGGCAATACCGTGCAGCGGAATGCGGATGGCAGCGATATGTACATCCCTGTTTATTCCAATACCATCGCCACGCGGTTTACCCAACCTCCTTTTCAACCCACGTTCACGCCCCAGCCTGAGCCCATCAATAAGCAGGTGGGGGAAACCATTTCCCTGACGGCCATTGCCAGTGGCACAGCGGACAACATGAAACTATTCCTGAATGGTTCGCAGATCCAAACCGTCACGAATACCAATACGATCTCGGCCACACCTACATTGACGGTGGCCGGTGCCCAAACCGTGGTGGCGGAGGCTACTCAATTCGGCGCCACCCGTACCGATACGCTTCGTTTTTTTGTAGCCAATGCCCCGAATGTGGCGGCCTTGCCGGTCGGGGTGCGGGACGGAATCAATTATGAATCCGGAAATACTTCCGTGGTACTGGTGTTGAATGCACCGGGCAAGAACCGGGTTTCGGTGATCGGAGATTTTCCGGGAAGCAATTGGCAGGAGCAGACGAGCTATGTGATGAATAAAACGCCGGATGGAAATTACTGGTGGATCCGGCTCACCGGGCTGAATCCGGGCACCGAGTACAGTTTTCAATATCTGGTAGATGGCAATTTGCGGGTGGGGGATCCGTATGCCGAGAAGATCCTGGATCCCTGGAACGATGGATCGATCCCTTCGACTACCTATCCGAATATCAAGGCGTATCCGACGGGACAAACCACGGGTATTGTCAGCATTTTTCAGACCAATGAACCCCGGTATACCTGGAATGTGTCCAATTTCAATCGGCCCGACAAGCGCAGTTTGGTGATCTATGAATTATTGGTCCGTGATTTTATCGCCGCGCGCAACTGGCAAACCTTGCGGGATACACTTTCCTATTTCAAGCGCCTGGGGGTGAATGCCATCAATGTGATGCCCTTCAATGAGTTTGATGGAAACGAGAGTTGGGGGTACAACCCCAGCTACTTTTTTGCGCCGGATAAATTTTATGGTACCAAGAATCGATTGAAGGAATTTATCGATACCTGCCATGCCAATGGGATGGCCGTGATCATGGACATTGCCCTGAATCACACGACCGGGGCCAATCCGCTGGCGGCCTTGTATTGGAATGCGGCCCTGAATCAGCCGGCGGCCAATAATCCCTGGCTCAATGAAACGGCTCGTCATCCCTTCAATATATTCAATGATTTCAATCACGAAAGTTTACGCACCCGGTATTTTACCGGCCGCGTGATCGAGCACTGGTTGCAAGAGTATAAGTTGGATGGATTTCGGTGGGATCTGTCAAAAGGGTTCACACAAGTCAACAGCGGATCGAATGTGGGTGCCTGGGGCGCCTATGATGCCAGCCGCGTCGCGATCTGGAAAAGGTATCACGATACGTGTCAGCTGAAATCACCCGGCAGTTACGTGATCCTCGAGCATTTTGCGGACAACAGTGAGGAGACCGAGCTCTCCAATTACGGCATGATGTTTTGGGGAAACAACACGTTTCAATACCAGGAGGCGGCGATGGGATTTGTGGCCAACTCCAATTTCGAGGGCAATCTCTTCACGGTGCGCGGATGGAATCAGCCACACCTCATCGGATATATGGAGAGTCACGACGAAGAGCGGCTGATGTACAAGAACCTGCAGTTCGGAAATTCATCCGGGGCGTACAACATACGCGATCTGAATACTGCGTTGCGACGGATCGAATTGACAGGGGCGTTTTTCTATATGATGCCCGGGCCCAAGATGCTCTGGCAATTTGGGGAGTTGGGGTATGATTATTCGATTAATTATTGTCCGGATGGAACGGTAAACAACAATTGCCGGACGGCCAATAAACCGGTTCGGTGGGATTATCAGACGAACACCAACCGCCGTCGCCTCTATGATGTATTTGCCGCGTTGAACAAACTGCGCGCACATCCCTGGTACCGAAACAATTTTACCTCTAACCGCATCGGACGCAATTTAGGCGGCGCATTCAAGTGGCTGCAGATCACAACGGATACTTCCAATATTTGTGTTATTGGAAATTTTGATGTAGTGCAGCAATCGGGAGATGTTACGTTTCAGAATTCCGGAACCTGGTACAATTACCTCACAGGCGAAACGTTTTCCGCAACCGGCAGCTCACAGTCCATTACCCTGCAACCCGGCGAGTATAGGGTTTATGTGAATCGCAATGTGGTCAATGCGGTGGTCACCTCGGTGCCCGGCGGGGTGAATCCGGCTGTCAATTTTTCGGCAAAAATCTATCCGCAACCCAGTGCAGGGGTATCTTGGTTGGAGGTCCGTTTGCCGCGTGCCGGTTCGATACAGGCCCAGTTGGTCAGTGCCAATGGAACGTTGCTTCGCCCGCTGATGGATCGTCGTTATCCGGCTGGGACGCATCGAATCTCCCTGGAGGAGTCGCTTCGCGGTTTACCGGGCGGAACCTATTGGATTCGATTGCAGTCGCCCGAAGGCGCACAAACCTTACGACTGCTTTATATTCGCTGATCGAACGATCAGGTTATGACACCCATTACGAATTTAAAGTCCGCCGCGGTAGAGAAACGCATTCACCAGTCCTATTTCAAAATCGCGCTGTCGGTGGACTGTGTGATTTTTGGTTATGCGGAAAAAGAATTACAGGTGCTGGTGATCAAATCGGATTTGAAGGAGTTTGCCGGACAATGGTCGCTTTTGGGCGACTTGGTTCGACCCGAAGAGAACATCGACAAGGCCTCTTATCGGGTGTTGGAGGAGCGGACCGGACTCAAAAACGTGTACCTCGAGCAGGTGCAGGCTTTTGGAGAGTGCAAACGACACCCCTCGGGCCGGGTCGTTACGATCGCCTATTATTCGCTCCTCGATATCAGCAACCACAAATTGCAATTAAGCGACAACGATCTGTGTTGGCGTCCGGTTCGGTCCCTTCGAAAGATGGCCTTCGACCATCGACAGATCCTGGATACCTGCCTGCAGCGGCTGCGCGAGCAGGTATTTGAAAAACCCTTGCTTTTCAATCTATTGCCTAATAAGTTCGCCCTTCGAAACCTCCAGGAACTATACGAATCGGTGTTAGGCGAAACGCTCGATCGAAGGAATTTCCGCAAGAAAATTGCAGTGAAAGAATGGCTACAGGAAACCGGTGAAATGGAGCGTTCGGTACTGCACCGCCCCGGTCGGTTGTACACCCGGCAGACCTCTCCCAAGCGATAGTTCTGTTCATTCTTTTCCCTGCAAAACGGGGGACTACCTACACAAAAATTTTTTTTAATAAATCCTTGATCTTGACGCAATGCAGTAATTTAGTGTCCTTAGTACACTAACTATTTGGTGTATGGACAGAAACTAAAAACTGATTGTTATGTCATTGAAAAAAATGCTTCAGGCGTGCCTGTTGTTTGTTGGCCTTCTGGCTACACAATGGGTATTCGCTCAGGACCGAACGATTTCCGGTAAGGTTCTGGATTCTCGTTCTGGAAATGGACTTTCGGGTGCCTCGGTAACCGCTTCTTCTTCGAAGCGCGGAACGCAAACCGATGCTTCCGGTTCTTTCAAGATCACGGTTACGGCTGCCGACAAATCCCTCTCCATCTCTTCCGTTGGATATACCACCCAAGTGGTTTCCATCGAGGGAATGGATCAAGTACAGGTAACACTGGCTTCTGCTACGGGTGACCTGGGCGAGGTTGTTTTGGTTGGGTATGGTACCGCGCGCATAAAAGACTTGACCGGTGCGGTAGTAACCGTCGGTGCCAAGGATTTTGCGAAAGGTCCCCTGACCTCTCCCGAGCAGCTCATCAATGGTAAAGTAGCCGGGGTGCAGATCACCGCTCCGAGTGGGGCGCCTGGTGCGGGCGGACGGATCCGTGTTCGCGGAACCTCTTCGCTTTCGGGCAGCAACGATCCGTTGATCATCATCGACGGAGTGCCCATTGATCAGCAAGGAGGAATTGCCGGATCGGCCAATCCTTTGAGCCTGATCAACCCCAATGACATTGAAACCTTCACCGTTCTGAAAGATGCTTCGGCCACCGCCATCTACGGAAACCGTGCTACGAACGGAGTTATCCTGATCACTACCAAAAAGGGTAAGTCGGGCAAACTGAAAGTTGGTTTCTCTAATCAGAATTCCTACTCAGTGGTTGGAAATACTGTCGACGTGTTGACTGCCGATGAGTTCCGTGCCATGGTAAATGCCAAAGGAAATGCCACCCAAAAAAGTTTGCTGGGAGCAGCCAACACCGTTTGGCAAGATCAGATCTATCAGGGAGCGATCATGAGCGACAATACCATTTCGCTGACTGGCGGACTGAGCAACCTTCCTTTTCGTCTCTCGATCGGTTACCTCAATCAGTCTGGTATCTTGAAAACGGACAAAATGAGTCGGGTAACCACCAGCTTGAACATCAGCCCCAAATTCATGAATAACAACCTGAAGGTGGACTTCAACCTGAAGACCTCCATGTCGAAGAACAACTTCGCCAACCAGGGTGCGATCGGTGGAGCGGCGTTCTTTGATCCGACCCAAGTGAGCAACCGGACCGATAACCGTTTCGGTGGTTATTGGGAGTGGATGGCCAACAACAACCAGCCCGACGGACTGGCTCCCAAAAATCCCCTCGGGTTGCTGAACCTGCGCGACGATCAAAGCGATGTGTCTCGCTACATCACCAACCTGCAGTTAGATTACAACATCACACAAATACCCGGTCTGCGGGCCAACCTGAATGTAGGATTGGATTATGCGAAAGGAGAAGGTACCGTGTTCATCCCGGATTCCGCTGCCATGACCTATATCCGCGGGGGTGTGAACAATCAATACGACAATACTAAGAACAACAAATTGTTGGACTTCTACCTGAACTATACGCGCGATATCCAGGCCCTGAAAGGTCGCTTGGAAGTAATGACGGGTTATGGTTACCAGGATTTCATGCGCAAGGCCACGAACTATCCTGACAATCGTGCCAACGGATCGGTGTTCGCGCCGGCGGCTCCCTTCCCCTTCGAGACCCAGAATACATTGGTCTCTTTCTATGGCCGTACCAACCTTTCCATCAACGGAAAATATTTGCTGACTGCAACACTTCGTCGCGATGGTTCTTCTCGTTTCAGTCCCGAGCAACGCTGGGGCATCTTCCCCTCTGCTGCCTTTGCTTGGAACTTGTCGGAAGAGTCTTTCCTGAAGAACAGCAAGGTTTTCTCGAACCTGAAACTCCGCCTGGGTTATGGTACCACCGGACAGCAAGAGATTGGAAACGATTATGCGTACATCGCCAATTACACCTTGGGTACGCAGACCGCTCAATACCAGTTCGGCAATACTTTCTACCCGGTTCAACGTCCGGTTGGTTACGATGCCAACATCAAGTGGGAGACCACCACTACGTATAATGCCGGTATTGATTTTGCCATCGGGAAAGGCCGGGTGACCGGTAGCTTAGATTATTATTTCAAGGATACCCGCGACCTGCTCAGCTTCATCGATGTGCCCGCCGGTACCAACTTCACCAACCGCATCTTCACCAACGTAGGAGATATGACCAACCGCGGGGTGGAATTGCAGATCAACACCAACCTGGTCAACAATAAGAAGTTCCACTGGGATTTTGGATTTAACTTAACCTATAATACCAACGAGATCGCCAAGCTGACCAAGTTCGATGATCCCACGTTCATCGGGGTTGCGACCGGTGGTATCTCCGGTGGTGTAGGTAATACCATTCAGATCCATACGGTAGGCTACCGTCCTTCTTCTTTCTTCGTGCTTCAGCAAGTGTACAACGGAGATGGCAAGCCGGTAGAGGGTTTGTATGTTGACCGCAACAAAGATGGTCTGATCAACAACTTGGATTACTATCGTTATCAGTCGCCCGAGCCCAACTGGATCATCGGTGCTACCACTTCTGCTTCTTACGGAAAATGGAGTGCTTCTACCGTGCTTCGTGCCAACATCGGAAACTACATGTATAACAATGTGTTCTCCGGCAATGGTACGTTCCAGCCCAGCTCGCTGCGTTATCTGAGCAACGTGCACCGTAACTTCTTGTCGACCGAGTTTATGGTTCCCCAATATTTCTCTGATTACTATGTTGACAATGCTTCCTTCCTCCGCATGGATAACTTTACCCTCGGATACGATTTCGGAAGCGCGATCAAGGGCATCAACAGCCTGCGTGCCAACTTCAGTGTGCAGAATGCCTTTGTGGTTACCAAGTATCAGGGACTGGATCCCGAGATCGCCGGTGGCATCGATAACAACTTTTATCCCCGCCCCCGCATTTTCACGCTGGGCTTCAACGTAGAATTTTAATCTGAAAAACCAACAAACGAAATCATATGCGTAATACATTCAAATGGTTGGGGCTTCTGTTGATCACGGCAGTGACCTTCACAGCCTGTACTAAAGACCTGGACCGCAAGCCGAAGTACGGCAACACTGCGGCCTCCCTGTATGTCAATCAGGATGGATATCGTTCCGTGTTGGCGAAGTTGTATGGTGGCCTGGCGCTCACCGGTAACAGCGGACCTGACGGACAAGGCGACATTGCCGGAATCGATGAAGGATTCTCCAGTTATATCCGCCAGTATTGGTCGGCTCAGGAGCTGACCACCGACGAAGCGGTGATCGGCTGGAACGACGCCACCATCAAAGATTTCCATAATCTTTCCTGGAGCCCGGCGGACGTGTTCATCCGTGCCCTCTACAGCCGGATCTATTTCCAGATCACCCTGTCCAACGAGTTCATTCGAGAAAGCGCTCCTGCCAAGTTAGCTGAGCGCAATATCTCCGGGGCCGATGCTACTGAGATCGGATACATGAATGCCGAGGCTCGCTTCCTGCGTGCCCTCAGCTATTATCATGCGTTGGATCTTTTCGGAAACGTTCCGTTCGTGACCGAACAGGATAATGTGGGTGCTTTCCTTCCGACCCAGATCAGCCGTGCCAACCTCTTTAAGTACATCGAAGACGAGTTGAAGGCCATCGAAACGCAACTGAAAGATCCTCGCACCAATTCTTATGGCCGTGCCGACAAGGCTGCTGCCTGGGCGTTGCTCAGCCGTCTGTACCTGAATGCGGAGGTGTACTCCGGTCAGGCCCGTTATGGCGATTGCATCACTTATTGCAATAAAGTAATTGCGGTAACTGGATACACGCTTGCCGGTAACTACCGCAACCTCTTCTTGGCGGATAACAACACCACCGGCGCCGGCGAATTCATTTTCGCTGTCAACTTTGATGGTAATAAGACCCGCACTTGGGGCGGTACTACCTTCCTATGCCACGCGCCTGTGGGAGGTTCCATGCAAGCGTCTGACCACGGACTGGATTTCGGATGGGGCGGTATCCGCACCACGAAGGAGTTCGTTGCCAAATTACCGGATGCACTCGATAGCCGTCGTAATTTCTATACCAGCGGACAAAACTTGGAGATCAACGATATCTCTGAATTCTCCAATGGTTTTGCGGTAATCAAATTCCGCAATAAGACTTCTTCCGGCGCCAATGGTTCGAACCCTACTTGGGTTGACACGGATTTCCCGATGTTCCGCTTGGCTGAGATCTACCTGAATTATGCGGAGGCAACGGCTCGCGGCGGTACCGGAGGCAACACCACCAACGCATTGAATTATATCAACGCGCTGCGCACCCGCGCGTATGGAAATGCTACCGGAAACATCACGTTGGCTCAAATGACCGTTCCTTTCTTGTTGGATGAGCGTGCCCGTGAATTGTATTGGGAAGGTGTTCGTCGCACGGACCTGATCCGCTACGGACAGTTTACCGAGGGATCCTACCTTTGGGCTTGGAAAGGGGGTGTTCAAGCAGGTCGTTCTGTGGCAAACACGCGCAAGTTGTTCCCCATTCCTTCGGCCGATCTGGTTGCCAATCCCAACCTTGTTCAAAACCCAGGTTATTAATAGCTCTCGTCAACCCGCAATACTGCAAACATGAAAAACATTCAAAAACTCACCTGGCTGCTGATCGGCGGAGCCCTGCTCACCCTCAGTGCCTGTACAAAAGAAGAGACCCGTGCCGTGCTAGCGCCTGCTGCTGGTCTGACCTTGTCCGCCACCGCTTCTACGCTGGTGCTGGCACAGGCCAATCAGGATAACAATGCTGTGTCTTTTAGCTGGACCAAAGCCAACTTCGGTTTTGATGCCGGTATTAATTACACGCTGGAGATCTGCCGCGGCGGAACCAATTTCGCGACGGCCAGTTCTACCACCATTAACATGAATACCCTGCTGGCAAAGACCTTCACCGTGAAGGATTTCAATGCTAAAATGCAGGACATCATTCCCAACGGAGTAGCCTCTCAGGTTCAGGCCCGCGTGAAAGCCGGCGTTGGCTCTAACGTGGCCCCCATCTATTCCAATGTGTTGAGCATGACCGTTACGGCTTACCGTGATTTGGTGAACTACAGCTTCCCGCAAGCCCTGTTCATCGCCGGTAATTTCCAGGGATGGTCGCCCTCCACCGCCCCCAAAATCGTTGACAAATTTGCCAGTGGCAGCACCGGCAGCAACTACGATGGATACATCAACTTCGGCAATGCCAGCCCTGAATTCAAAATGGTGAAGGGCGACAACTGGGGTGCAGGTGACTTCGGCAGCGCAGGCGGCAGTGCCCTCGGCAACGGTGGTCCCAACCTGACCCTCAGCCAAGGTGCCGGTGTATACCGTTTGCAAGCCAATACGGCCAACATGACCTGGTCGGCTACCAAGATCTCCACCTGGGGAATCATCGGAAGTGCTACCGCCGGTGGCTGGGGTGCCAGCACGGCCATGACGTACGATGCCACTCAGAACATGTGGACCATCACCGCCAACCTGGTGCCCGGAGAAATGAAATTCCGCGCCAATAACGACTGGGGCATCAACTTCGGCGACAACAACCCCGCCGATGGAAAACCCGAGTATGGCGGAGATAATATTCCCGTAGCAACTGCCGGAAGCTATACGATCACACTCGATATCGGCATCGCCGGTAACTACGCGTACAGCATCCGTCGGAACTAATACCAAACTATCTAACGATGTAAAAGGCAGCCTGAAAGTGCTGCCTTTTGCGTTGAGCCCTTCTTCGGCGGGCGAGGGGTGAGCAATCGGGGATCGCTCCGTATTGTGGTATTGCCTTCTGCCCCGAGCTGAGCTAGGTTTACGGATTGCATGAAACAGAGAGGGATTAAAAAGTTGCCCGATTGGACTACAATTAATAATTTTACCCTTGCGTAAGCGAACGATCTATTTCTACAAGGACTATTTCAGTGACTTTTATGATCAACTGTCGTGGAACGTTCAAAAGAAGATCCTTTGGACATTGGAGGTCGTAGAAACGCTTGACCGGATTCCGGAGATCTATTTTAAGCATTTGTCAACTACAGATGGACTTTATGAGATCTGTATTCAGGTTGGGGGAAATATCTATCGAATATTCTGTTTTTTTGATGATCATGCTCTTATCGTCGTTGGAAATGGATTCCAAAAGAAAACACAGAAGACTCCGAGACAAGAAATTGATAAAGCCCTAGCGATCAAAAAACAATATCATGAAGAGAAAAAATCTGACCCGGCTAAGTGATTTTGTTGATCTGAAAGTCGGTAAAAAAGGAACTAAAAAGCGTGATGCTTACGAACACGGGCTGCAAGCCTTTTCTCTCGGTGTCCTCATCCAACAGGCCCGACATGAAAAAGGACTTACGCAAGAACAGATGGCTGAGCGAGCGGGCACCAATAAATCCTATATCTCTAAACTTGAAAAAGATTTGAAAGATGTCCGTTTTTCAACCTTGCAACGTATCATTAAGGACGGACTGGGTGGGGAGTTGGAAATTGCGATAAGAGTTAAGGGGATGAGGGGATGAGCGTTTGTAGTTTTTTAGTTTTGAAGCATACCTTCACGGGTATGAGAGTTTTACTGGCTATCGTACAGGTTTTCCTGTTTTCCGTTCCGGTGTTGGGGCAGTTGCCCGTGCCGAGTGCGGGACGTATTGAGCGGATCGATTCGTTTCGGTCGAAATATGTTACGCCGCGAAATGTAGATGTGTGGTTGCCGGAAGGGTATGATCCTGCAAAAAAATATGCGGTGCTGTATATGCACGACGGACAAATGCTGTTCGACAGCACCCTCACTTGGAACAAACAATGCTGGCAGGTCGATGAAACAATGACTGCACTAATCAAGGCAAAGAAGATTCCGACTACCATCGTGGTGGGCATTTGGAACGGCGGCGTTACTCGTCACCCTGACTACTTCCCGCAAAAACCATTCGACGGATTGAGTCAGCCGGAAAAGGATAAGATCAACAAAGACCTCCAAGAAAAAGGCCGTACCACAGAAATCTTTCAACCCCGCTCCGATAACTACCTGCGCTTTCTCGTAGAAGAATTAAAACCCTTGATCGACAAACGATATTCAACCTACCAGGATGCCGAACATACTGCCATCGCCGGCAGCAGTATGGGCGGACTAATCTCTTTGTACGCCATCTGCGAATACCCGAATGTGTTTGGTCGAGCCGCCGGACTCAGCACCCATTGGCCGGGGATCTTCAGCGTCGATGGAAATCCGTTTATTCCCGCACATCTCACCTACCTGCAAAAAAATCTACCCGATTCCAAAACACATCGTATCTATTTGGATGGAGGCAATCAGGAACTGGACGCGCTCTATCCGCCACTGCTGATGAACGTTGAAAAGGTCTTGCGCGAAAAAGGATATGCCGATAAAAATGGCCGCGCGATCATTATTAAAGGAACCGGACACTCGGAACGGGCGTGGTCGAGCAGGCTGCACGAAATCATCACCTACCTCCTTCTGAAGTAGTTTGGACAGTTTGGATAGTTCGTATGGGTCTGGGCTCAAACTCCCAAACTATCCAAACTGCCCAAATTAGTCCCGCCGCAGGCGGGACTAAAACTGCGAGTCAAAAATTTCATTATAAATCAGTCAGTTACAAAGGTGCGATCCAAAAAAGATCCAACATTCCCGTTCCGCCCGGTTGTTTTTGACTAGCTTCACGCTCCCTTTTCACCGTGGCCGGGATAGCGGCCGCACAAATAAAACATCATGAGCAAACTGCATTTCACTACGAAGCATGCGAACGAGGCTACCGTGAAGCGCAACTGGTATGTTGTGGACGGTACTAATCAAACCGTTGGACGCATGTGTGCCCGTATCGCAGCCATTCTGCGCGGGAAGAACAAAGCCTGTTACACACCGCACGTCGACACCGGTGATTTCATCATTGTGATCAATGCCGAGAAAGTTGTATTGACCGGCAATAAGATGGATCAGAAGGTCTATGATCACTACACGGGTTATCCGGGCGGACGAAAAGAAGAATCTGCCGCAAACCTCATTAAGCGTCGACCGGAAGTATTGATCGAGCGCGCCGTAAAAGGCATGCTCCCCAAAAACCGCATGGGTCGCAAAATGTACAAGAAACTTTTTGTATACGCCGGGGCCGAGCATCCGCATGGCGCCCAGCAACCGAAAGAACTTAAATTCTAATCATCCTCCAGCCAACTAAATCCCCCCAAGGGGGACTTAAAATCAAATAAATGGAAAAGCAAAAAAATAGCGTCGGCCGTCGGAAAGAAGCGGTCACCCGTGTATTCGTTACCAAGGGTAACGGAACCATCCTGGTCAACGACAAGGATTACAAAGTGTATTTCCCCCTCGTATACCTCCAAAATCAGGTAGAGCGTCCGATGAAAACGGTCGATATGCTCGACAAACTCGACGTGAAGATCAACGCTAACGGTGGGGGCGTGAAAGGTCAAGCCGAAGCGGCCATGTTGGGCATTGCCCGGGTGTTGGTGGACATGAACCCGGAACTGCGTCCGGCTCTCAAGGCCGCCGGATTACTCAAGCGCGATCCCCGTTCGGTGGAGCGTAAGAAATTCGGACACAAGAAAGCCCGTCGCAGCTACCAATTCTCTAAGCGTTAATCGAATTCATCTACAAAACACGATCATACATACTACATGGAAAATAATACATCCTTACAGCAGCAGTTACTGGAAGCCGGCGTGCATTTCGGTCACCTGAAAAAGAAGTGGAACCCCAAGATGTTGCCCTACATCTTCGCCGAGAAAAAAGGCATCCACATCATCGACCTGAACAAGACCGTTGAGTGCTTGCAGGAAACGGCTGCAGCCCTTAAGCAGATTGCCCGCAGCGGACGCAAGATTCTCTTTGTTGGAACGAAGAAGCAGGCCAAGGACATCGTACAGGAATCCGCTCAGCGCGTAGGCATGCCCTATGTCACCGAGCGTTGGTTGGGTGGCATGCTCACCAACTTCCTCACCATTCGGAAGAGCGTGAAGAAGATGCAGAGCATTGAGAAAATGCTGGGCGATGGTTCGTTCGACAGCATCACCAAAAAAGAGCGTCTGACGCTGAGCCGCGACAAGGACAAGATGGAAAAAGTATTGGGCGGTATCGCTCAATTGGGCCGCGTACCTGCTGCCCTGTTCCTGATCGATATCGGACATGAGCACATCGCGCTGGCCGAAGCCAAGCGTCTGGGTATTCAAACATTCGGATTGGTAGATACGAACTGCGATCCGAACAAAGTGGATTTCCCGATCCCGGCTAACGATGATGCCACTAAATCCATCACCATCCTCGTAAACTACATCACCAATGCCATCGCAGAAGGACTGGCCGAGCGCCAAGCCGCGAAGGAAGATGAGGTAGAAGAAATGACCGATGATGAGAAAGAGCGCAAAGCCGCCAAACTCCTCGCTGAGGCAGAAGCCGAGGGAGGAAAAGGTGGTGGCCGCCGCGGTGGTCCAGGTGGTGGAGGCGGAACCCGTCGTCGTACCCCCGCCCGCCGATAAATCATCCAATAACTAAAACGAGCATGTTCTTTCAATAGGAACAATCTTGAACCTTATAAAAACCAATTATGACAACCGCAACGATCAGTGCACAGGATATCAATAAACTTCGTCAGGCCACCGGTGCCGGAATGATGGATTGCCGCAAGGCACTCACTGAAACCAATGGCGATTTTGAAGCGGCCATCGACTGGCTGCGCAAACAAGGTCAGAAAGTAGCGGCCAAGCGCAGCGATCGCGAAGCCAAAGAAGGAGTAGTCATCGCCCAAACCACGGCCGATAACAAAACTGGTATCGTCGTATGCGTGAGCTGCGAAACCGATTTCGTTTCTAAGAATGCCGACTTCGTGGCCTTCGCGAAAAGCATCGCCGATGCCGCCATCACCCACAACGTACAGAACCTCGACGGATTGCTGAACGTGAAAGTTGGAGATCTCACCGTAGCCGCGATGGTCGATGAGAAACTTGCCACCATTGGCGAAAAGATCGGCGTCACCAAATTTGAACGCATCGATGCCCCTTATGTATCTTCTTATATACACGGTGCCTATCGCATCGGGGTATTGGTTGGGTTGGATAAAGAATCTGCCGAGGTCGGTAAGGACGTAGCCATGCAGATCGCCGCCCTCAATCCGGTAGCCGTAGATGCCAGCTCGGTACCGGCCGATGTCATCGCCCGCGAGAAAGACATCATCATGGAACTGATGAAGCAAGACCCGAAAATGGCTGGTAAACCTGCCGAGATGATCGCGAAGATCGCCGAAGGCAAGATGGGAGCGTTCTTCAAGGAGCAGACCCTGACCGCTCAGGCCTTTGTGAAGGATGGAAGCAAGTCGGTCGGCGACTACCTCAAAGAAGCCGGTAACATCACCGTTACGGCCTTCAAACGCATCGCACTCGGCTAATGTTGAAAAAAACAAATACTTAAGGGATCCAATAGCGGGTCCCTTTTTTTTGAGTTTAATATATTTACCCCGAAATCCGCTTTACATGCTTCCCAAATACAAACGCGTCCTCCTGAAACTCTCCGGCGAATCGCTCATGGGCGATAAGAACTTTGGATTTGATACCGATGTGATCAGCCAATACGCAAAAGATGTAAAGGCCATCTCCGAGCTCGGAGTACAAGTGGCCATTGTGATCGGTGGGGGCAATATTTACCGGGGGATGAACGAAGCAGATACAGGCATTGAACGGGCACACGGAGATTACATGGGCATGCTGGCCACCGTCATCAATGGCATGGCCCTGCAAGCTAGTCTGGAAAAGGAAGGGCTCTATACCCGACTGCTCAGTGCCATCAAAATGGAACAGATTGCGGAGCCCTACATCCGTCGCCGCGCCATCCGACACCTTGAAAAAGGAAGGATCGTAATCTTCGGAGCCGGAACCGGGAACCCTTATTTCACCACCGATACGGCCGGTTCCCTGCGCGCCATCGAGATCAATGCCGACGTGATCCTGAAAGGAACCCGGGTGGATGGCATTTATACGGCCGACCCCGAAAAAGACCCCGCCGCAAAAAAATACGATGTGATCAGCTTCCAGGATTGCATCTCCCAACAGTTAAAGGTGATGGACATGACCGCCTTCACTCTCTGTATGGAGAATAAACTTCCCATTATCGTATTTGATATGAATCAGCCCGATAATTTGCGCCGGGTGGTAAGCGGGGAAAAGGTCGGAACCTTAGTCAAATAACCCACTTCGTAGATTTACGTAGGGATTTTACGTGGCTTTTTTGTGCCCGGAGAATTACATTGCTGTCTCCAATACCACTGAATATCCAACTCCGCCTCCCTGCTACCCGACGCTGCGTTTCAAACCTGCGAACATGAATCTATTGTCTGTTGCATTCTCCGGAGCGGAGATTGGCGTGTGGGCCGCCCTGCTTTTTTCAAGTGGGATGGTGCTTCATTTTTGGTGGACACAGCGGCAACTTTTCTCATCCGATCCTTTTTTGAAAGAAAAAAAATGAAACAGGAATCGGATAATCGGAAAAATCGTCTTTTACAAGAGCGCGAAACCTTGTCGCACGAACTCGAACACCTGCGAAAAGAACTGGAGTCGACCCAAGAGAAATTTCAAGCGCTTCAATCCGCCCTTCAATCAAAAGACGAACTGCTCCAACACCTTAAGATCGAACATCGTGCCTACCGGGACTTACTCACCAGCTCCCTACAATCGGATCAGCACCCCGACAATCGACCTGCATTCCAACCCGACAGCAATCCCGATCCCGCCCTGACCAAAGAACTCAACCGAGCTGAACGGCGCATTGAGGAACTGGAATTGAAATTGCTGGATAGGGAGGAGGAACTGGGACGAATCAGCAGGAAGAGGGTTTAGAGAACAGGGTTTAGTGTTTAGCACATAACATCATAATTTACAATAACTAACCAATTACCCTAAACCCTAAACGCTGTTCTACTCATCTAACATGCACTCGTCCCTCTGCGAGTTGTTCCCCGTTCGCATTACCAACAATTAAGTAATAAATGCCTCGACTACCACGAGCCAGGTTGATGGGGATGAGGGTATAGGCGCCAGCGATCGGAAAGTTCCTATCAAATACCAACGAACCTTTGGAGTCATAGATCAGGATCCGACGCTGGGTATTCACGCCACTGGCGTTGTAATAAGACACCTGAAAATTACCATCGTTGGGAGAAGGGAAAATGAACAATTTATCACTGGAACGTGCAACAATATTCACTACAGAGGAGGCAGCAGCGCAAATGAGGCCGCCGGGCCACGATTCACGCACCGTTGCCTGATAGTTCCCTACGGTGGTTATATTCACCAGCAGACTATTTCCCGTCACCGATATAGGCGTGTTGTTCAATGTCCACGTATAACTATACGTACCTCCCGTGGGTGAGGAAGGGTTGGCGGTAAGGGTGGTGGTTTGTCCGGGTAACAATCCTGTCAACGGATTCGCACTGAGCGTAATCGTGGGTTGCTGGCGAACGGTCAACACCGCCACGGCTGAAGAAGCTTGAGTCGGACAAGTCGCGTTTGATAGCAGACACCGGTATTGACTACCTGTCATGGAAAGCGTAACCGACGCAAGGGCTAGACTTGGTCCGTTTCCACCGGGGACAGGCGTCCAACTACTGCCTCCATTGGTACTCACTTGCCATAGATAGTTGATACTGGGTACGCTGGTGCCACCGACGCTAAACGTGACAGAAGAACCAGAGCAAACCTGTTGGCTGGAGGGAGAGGAAGAAACCACCGCCGGGGCATGAACCGTTAAGGTCGCCGCAGAGGAAGTTACGTTGGGCGTGCACGTACCTGCCACTACACAACGATATTGATTTGCAGAAAGGGAGACAGATGCATTGCTGATGGTTAATTGATTGGTGGTCGTGCCGCTATACGTGGCATCGCTCGAAAGATTCACAAATCCACTACCTATATTTACCTGCCATTGATAAGTGGCTGCAGTACCGGAGCCGGTAATGGAGAAAAGCACGGTAGAGCCGGCACAGATCGTTTGTGAAACAGGCTGTGTGCCAATCGCAGGCAATCGATTGACCGTGAGGGTAGCTGCTGTGGAAACAGAAGGTGTGGTACAAGTGGGATTAGATACCAAACAACGATAGGCGTATCCATTTAACGCAAAAGGCACGGATGCAACATTTAACGTGGCGGTTGTTGCTCCACTATAAAGACCTCCATTGGAGATATTCACAAACCCGCTGCCGGAATCTACCTGCCATTGATAAATGACATCCGATCCGGTTGCTCCAACAGAAAAACTGGTATTGGCACCCTCACAAACAACAACCGAGTTGGGATTGGAAGAAACCAGCGTGGTCGTGACCACATTTAGCACGGCACAGTCGGAGGTGGCGGCAGGCGTACAAACACCACTGGCGATGCACCGATAGGAGTATCCATTCATGCTAAGAGTGACGTTGCTGACTGTGTAGGAGCCAGACGTGGCACCCGGAATATTGGTCCAGCTTCCCGTGCAACCCGTAGTACTTTGTTGCCACTGATAGGTGATGCCGGATCCGCTTGCCGTTGCCGTAAACGTATTGGAACTGCCCACACAAAGTGTTGTTGAGGTCGGTGAAACAAAAAACAAGGGAATGGTATTCACGGTGAGCGATACCACATCAGAGGTTGCATTGCCACAACTACTGCTGACCAAACAACGATATAGATTGCCGGACAGACTTGGACTGGTATTCGGTATGGAAAGGGTTGGTCCGTTTGATCCGGCGATCGATGTATAGCTAGTCCCCCCATTTATACTCACTTGCCAGTCATAGTTAGTTGCCCCTAATGCAGTCAAAGAAAACAATGCAGTTGCTCCCTCGCAAACGGTTTGACTGACGGGTTGCGAGGTGATGCTTAACGCAGTGGTGACGTTTAGCGTAGCGGTTGCGGAAGTGACCGTTGTAGGCGGACACGTACCCACCACAACACATCGATATTGGTAGCCGCTCATGGCAGTGCCCACTCCGGTAACGGTGTAAGAAGCCGCGGTGGCACCAGCGATATTAGACCAGTTCACGCCTCCATCCATGCTTCGTTGCCATTGATAGGAAAGTGTACCGCCTGCTGCGATTACTTGGAAAGTTTGAGAGCCACCATCACAAGCAGTCGCTGATTGCGGCTGCTGGGTGATCGTGGTGGAGTTGCTTACCGTCAGCGTGGCTGCGGCCGAGGAAGTGGAGCCGCAGGGATTGGAAACCACACATCGATATTGATTGCCGCTCATCAAGGTAGTGGCTGACGCAATGGAGTAAGTTGAATTGACGGCGCCGGAAATATTGTTCCAAGTCAAACCTCCATCCGTGCTGAGTTGCCATTGATAATTACCTGTTGCGGTGACAGAAAAACTGGCGCTGCCTCCTGCACACACCGATTGGGATGCGGGCGGTGAGGAAATGATTGGACCCGCTCCCGCCTGAATCGTATAGGTAAGTACACGCGTTTGATTGGATACACCATTGGCTGTTCCGGTTACAGTTATATTGTATGTACCGGGTGCCAGCGAGTTGGTGCCGTTTAGTGTAACATTCACTGCACTTCCCGGAGTAATCGGATTGGCGGAGAAGGATACGGAGGTTCCGGTGGGATTTCCGCTCGCTGAAAGTGTAATGGCATTGCTGAATCCGCCCGCCACGATGGTGGCAAGCGTGATCGACATACTGCCCGGAGCGGGGCAGGTTGCCACACTCGGAGCGGGGGTGTTGAATGTATATCCGGAGGGAGCCGGTACCGTAGCCGTGAAGATCCCACGACCATGCGTGGCTGCGGCGATGAGGCGATCGGTAGACCGATACTTGATCATATCGGTTCGTACGTTGGGAAAGGTATTGTTGGCTTCCCAAACGGTACTGGACCCGTTGAGAAAATCGGTTTCCCACACACCGGTTTCCGTTGCAATGAATGCTTTGGAATCGGAGTCGGGATGAAACAATGCCCAGCGCACCGGCATGTTGGGGAGATTTCCGTCGCAGGCCGTCCACGTCGCTCCACCATCCGTACTTCTCCAAATATTGTTGATGTTGTAGTTGGAATAGATCGCCAGCAGGTTTTGGTCGGAAGAGCCGGTTACAACGCAATTCACATAACCGGTAGCTCCGGTTGGGGTAATAACCGTTGTGGTGGGTGCAGCGGTGTGGGCATCATCGGCGCGCACGATCCGGCCGGCACCCATTCCAAAGAAAACTCGATTTTGGGTATAGGGCGAGACGTGAACGGCTGATACATTCTGACCGGCAAAATCGCCCATGGGAACAACCGTCGTCGTGTTGCCGGTTTGAGGATCATCCCAGCGCAGAAACGCGCCTGCATTGTTACAGGCATAGATGCGATTGTTGACGTTGTCATAATCCCACGGGTTCACAAAACGTCCAGTACTTTGGCTATTCACGGGCGTGCTCCACGAAGCGCCGTTGTTTGTGCTGAGGCGGTATACATTATAGACATAAGAACCGAACTGGAATTGCGGTTCATTTTGGTCGATGGCCGTATAGCAACCATCGCCACCGGTGACCTCCACCGAACTATCCAGCCCCACGTGGTTGAGTCGGTGTACGCCGTTGTCTTGTGCTCCGCTGATGAAATAATTTGTCTCCAGCGGATGAATGGCTATCCCATAAAATTGTTTTAACCGAAGGCCTTTGTTGCGATCACGAATGGTGGATCCTCGATTTGAAGAAAAATGTACGCCGCCATCGCTGGTGAATAAGAGTTTGTTTCCTCCGTCCCACCACTGAATGTTGTGCTGGTCGGCGTGTACATATTGTCCGGAGGTTCCAACCCAAACAGAGATCTTGCTCCACGTGATGCCCCCATCGATGGTCTTGTGGTTATCGATGCCGCCCACGATCACTTCGGCAGGGTTATTTGGATTGAACGCAACGGACAGATTATACCAACCTTGTCCGTTTGCCCAGTTACCGGTTGGCTGTCCGGCGGTAGCTGCCCAGTTGTCGCCGCCATCGGTCGATTTCCAGATCGTAGGCACCTGATAACTTCCGTTGATCGGAAGCGCAATGAGGTTGTTACCTGAAATTCCCAGCTCGGTGCGCTGATTGAACGTAGTAAAAGGAGTGGTGGGATAACTCCATCCACTACCGGAAGCAGCGGTTGCCGGTGCATCGGTAAAGGCATAGCCGGAGCTGCTAAAAATTCCGGAAACAACATGCAAGCGTCCGGGGCCACCGGTGGTACTGATCTCAATATCTGAGATACTGGTGCCCACGCCGGTTGGAGTGATGTTGGTCCAGCTAGCACCCCCATCGGTTGAACGTTGTAATCCTTGCCCCCTTGTGGCCAGATAAACATTTCCCTGATGGTCGCAAAGGATCTTGGTGCTGTTTGGGAAGGTGGCGGTGTTGGACAGGTAGGTCCAGGTATTTCCGCCATCAATGCTTTTGAAAACGCCGATTCCGGCAACGGCATCGATGTTGCCGAACGATTCGCCGGTTGAAAAATAAAGGTTGTTTTGAAAACCCGGACGAGGATCCTGGCAGATCGACGCAACTGCCAGATTGTTCAGGTAATCATTGACCAAGGTCCAGGTGGCCGGTGAAGCAGTGATGTCGGTGGTCTTCCACAATCCGCCGGCCACCCCCCCGACCCAAACGGTTTTTCGAGTGGGGTCGAGTGAGTCGACCATAGCCGCACGAATGCGGCCGGCGGTTTGGTCTAGGTTGGGACGGCTGTTGCCTTGGGGACCATTGATATCGCCATTGGGACCGCGTTCGGACCAAGACAAGGCGCCCAGCCGACCCGCATTATTTAGTCGATACGATTCGGTGGCCTGCTTGGCCTGCCAGAGTAGATCGTAAGGAACTTTTCCGGTTGAAAGGTCTTTCGTGCGTTCGATCTCAAACGCCAGCGCATCACCGGGCCGGTCGTATCCGTCTTGCCCGTCTGTGGGGATATGACGATTGTCCGCCTGCAAGAACAACCCCAGCAAACCGATCAGCAACGTGCCAAAGAACCAATTCGAAAAACGGGTAGCGTTCATATAAATTTTATTTACCGGCGATCATACTGATCTCCACATTTACAAATTTGGGCAGCGCGGATACCTGCACGGTTTCCCGAGCGGGATAATCGCCCGTAAAATAGCTCCCATACACCTCGTTTACGGCGGCGAATTGATTCATGTCAGTCAAAAAGATCGTGGTTTTCAGAACATGTGAAAAATCGCGACCGGCAGCTTTCAAAATCGCCTGCAGGTTTTTCATTACCTGGTGCGTCTCCGCGGCGAGGGTGGTATTACTGAGCTGATTGGTAACTGGATCGATACAGATCTGACCGGATATATAAAGAACATCGCCGTAACCGACGGCCTGGTTGTAGGGACCGATCGGTGCCGGGGCCTGATCGGTTCGGATAATTGTTTTTGTCATGGTAAATAGAAGTCTCTCAAGTTAGCTTTATCTCTTTTCTTTGCAAAAAACCGTTCTATGTGGGTGTTGGTCGGGGTTAGAAAAGACATCACAAACCGTCTGGGTATTGAGGAGAACGCCGTTCTCCCCGATTGGCAGATCGTATCGGCGGAGGAGCCGTTGCCTCCGGCCTCGGTGTACGTCGATCTCTCCGGCTGTTTTGCCCGGGAGCGTCCCTCGAATACCCCTTCGGATGCCTGGTGGTTCGTGCACGCCCCCGGATACACCTTGGCGGAACTCCCCGAGCGAACCATCCGGCTCAATGCCTGGCCGGGATTCGCTGCCGGAAAAGATTGGGAAATGGTGTGGAAGGGACCTGAAGCGGCACACGTCGCAAAAGAAATTTGCCATTCCCTTCAAAAAAAACCGATCGAAGTGCCCGACCAAATCGGACTAATCGGCGCACGGGTTTTGCTTTCCATTATCAACGAAGCGGTGTTATTGTGGGGAGAAGGGTCCGCCAGCAAACAAGATATCGACCTGGCCATGAAACTGGGGACGAATTATCCCTTCGGTCCGTTTGAATGGGGCGAAAAGATCGGATGGAAAGAAGCCTACTCGATATTGAAAAGATTGGCTGAAACGGACGCACGATATGAACCCGCCCCGGCTTGGGAAACGGTAGTTTAAAGAGTTTAACGATTTTGAAGAGTTTAAATAGTTTGAAAAGTTTATTACTGATAGATACGGCATTGGAGACGGCGTCGGTAGCGATTGCGCGTGAAGGGATGGTGTTGGCCCAACGCCAAAACAGCCGACAGAACGATCATGCAGCTTGGTTGCATACGGCCATACAGGAAGTGATGCAGGAAGTGGGCGTATCCTTTTCCGAACTGCAAGCCGTTGGCGTTACGGATGGTCCGGGTTCCTACACCGGTTTGCGCGTTGGTTTATCGGCTGCCAAAGGAATATGCTATGCCAAAAACATTCCACTGATCACGGTATCCTCCTTGCAGGTGCTGGCGGGCGCAGTAGCCGAAAAAGCCGAAGACTTGATCATGGCGCTGATCGATGCAAGACGCGATGAGGTGTACATTGGCGTATTCGATAGAAAATTGAACATCGTTTTACCGGAACAATCGTTGGTAATTACTCCTGAAACATTTCCAGGCTCTTTTGCAAACAGAAAAGTACTTCTATGCGGAAGTGGTGCCGGTAAAGTGATGAGACTCATAAAAAATAATGATTTTGTATTAGTAGAAATTAAAAATATAAATAAGTACTTAGCTTATTCTACTTATGAAAAGATAAAAGATAACAAGTTGTCTAACCTGCCGTATCACGAACCTTTATATTTAAAAAATAATTATACTACGCCGAAGGGCATATAATGGTTTTCCGTCTAATGCACTAGTCTTGTTAACAACGTTAGTCAACCATGAGCAGCAACACACTTCGATTGGCAGAATCAAAGAACAGCAAGAATCACATCCCGGTTGATTTGGTCGCATTAAAAAAATCTGCCCTTGTATTGCGTGCATTGAACCACAAGCTTCGTCAACAGATCTTGCGCTTGATTGCAGACAACGAAATGATGCCTGTTACGGATATTTATGTAAAGCTCCGGTTGGAACAATCGGTGGCTTCTCAGCACTTGGCGATCTTGCGTAAAGCCGGTTTTGTGAAAACCAAGCGCGAAGGGAAATTCATCTACTATTCTCCCAACCTTTCCCGCGTACGTCAGGTCAATCAGATCACGCAGACCCTTGCTGGCAACTGATTCACTGATTTTCTATCTCGTTCGTACTTTTGTGGGGTAACCGTAAATGCCCTATGTACATCCAGCAACTTTACACCAGCTGTCTTAGTGAGGCCGCCTATTACGTCGAAAGCAATGGGGAGGCAGTTGTCATTGACCCCTTGCGCGACATAGATGCCTATTTACAACTGGCGGCTTCCCGCAAGGCAACGATCAAATACATTTTTGAGACGCATTTTCATGCCGATTTTGTAAGTGGTCACTTAGACTTGGCCAACGCCACCGGCGCGCCCATTATATATGGTCCGAATGCCCAAACAAAATTTCCCATCAAACAAACCATCGATGGGGAAACCATCCCGCTGGGGGAACTGACCTTTGTGGTGATGCATACCCCGGGCCACACGATGGAATCGACTTGTTATTTACTTAAAGACCCCGCTGGTAAGGATCATTGTGTATTTACCGGAGATACATTGTTTGTGGGCGATGTAGGCCGACCGGACCTGGCGCAAAAAGGGGCCGATCTCACCATGCAAGACCTGGCCGGAATGCTGTACGATAGCATTCACCGTAAACTCATGCCACTGGCCGATGACGTGATCGTGTATCCGGCACATGGTCCGGGTAGCGCCTGCGGAAAAAGTCTGGGACCAAACACCTTCAGCACCCTCGGAGAAGAAAAAGCTACCAATTATGCCATGAAGGCCAGTTCCAAGGACGAATTTATTCTACAAGTAACTGATGGCATCGCTGCTCCACCGCCCTACTTTCCGATCAATGCCCAGATCAACAAAGAAGGATATGATCCGTTGGAGGCTGTGATTAGCAAAGGCATGCAGGCGCTTTCAGTTGCCGCGTTCAAAGCGAGCATCACCGACAAAACGATTTTGCTCGACACCCGATCAGCTACGGTGTTCACGAAAGGATTTGTGCCCGGTTCGATCAGCATCGGATTGGAAGGAAGATTTGCTGAATTCGCAGGCGCCCTTCTCTCCTTCGATGCTCCTATGCTGCTGATCACAGAACCTGGTAAAGAAGAAGAGAGCATTGTGCGCTTGGCCCGGGTTGGATTTCACCGGATCGAGGGTCACCTGCAAGGTGGTTTTGATGCCTGGGCAAAAGCCGGCGAAACAATCGATCTGATCATCGATGTGGAAGCAGATGAATTGTTGATGGACATTCCCCACGACCCGAATTTGGTTGTGGTTGACGTACGCAAGGAATCGGAATTCGCGGATGGACACCTCGAAAATGCCCTAAACCTACCCCTGAACGAACTCACCGACCCCGGGTCGATGGCCCACCTCGAGGACCAACAAAATCTATACGTACACTGTGCCGGCGGATACCGCAGCGTCATTGCCTCCTCTCTGCTGAAACGTCAAGGCTTCCACCAATTGCGAAATGTATTGGGAGGGTGGAAAGCGATTAAGGAAGTTGAGGACATGAGAAAGTATTTGTCCGGCGTTCAATGACTGATGTCCAATGTTGTAAGCCGACAGCAGTTCGCCGTCTACTCAACGCTCATCTCCTGCCCCCCATACTCTTTACGCCAATCATACTTCCACCTCCGGTGGCTCCAGAGATAATTGGAGGGATCTTGGCGGATCACGCGCTCGAGTTCATCACGGTAACGAGCGGCCAATGCAACCGGTTCTAGTCCCTGTACCGAATCGGCGATGACCCGAATGCTAAAATGATAGTGACCTCTTTTTTTTCGCTGCATGTCGTTCAGGATCATCACGGCGTCGGAGCGAATGGCCCCTTTGGCCGGACCCGTCACAAAAGGAGTCATCTTTCCAAATAGGGGCATCCAAAACGCATTGGCAGGGTGACCGGGATTTTGATCGGCAGCCAGCGCTATTACATACTGTCCTTTCAATAATTCTTCCCGCTTTTCTTTGAATTGCGTAGCGGCTACCAGAACCGTCCCGAATCGTTTCCGAAAATCATAATAGATGCGGTCCACCGCCCGGTTCGCGATCGGCATATACACCCCAATAAAAGGAACCTTCAAGTGCAAGGGGAACAATACGTTCACGTACTCCCAGTTGAATTGATGAAACCCAAACGCGTAAACCGGTTTGCCGTATGATAAAGCCTGATCCAAAATCGAAAAATCAGCCGAACAGCGTTTCAACGCCGCCGATTTAGAAATCGTGATAAACTTAATCGACTCCACAAAAGCATCGATCATGTTCCGGTAAAACTGCTTGGCAATCACCCCCCGCTCCGCCTCCGATTTCGCCGGAAACGCAATTCGTAAATTCTGTGAAACTACCTCCCGCCGATACCTCAGCCCATAATAGATCAATACATAGCTCAGATCTGAAAACAGATACAATACCCGAAACGGAAGCCAGGAAATCAACCAGAGAAAGGGGTATAAAATGTAATACATGAAGGAAGAAGTTTGGGCTGTTTGGATAGTTTGGACAGTTTGGGAGTTTGAAGAATTGTAACTCAACTATCCAAACTTTTCAGTGCGGGACGAAAATACGATTCTGTACTGCGCCCACCCATACGTTCCCATCACCCAAAGCGCCGATACCGGAAGGGGCGTATGAAATTTATTTATGGCCAGAATAGAATCCGAAAGCACAAAGAAGGCCGCTCCCCATTGGTAGCCGATGCTGCCGGCGTGAAGTGCTAAGAGCAACATCGTGGAAATAACCAATCCGTAAGCGATCACCGGTAGTTGCAGTGATCCAAGTAAAGGAAAAAGTAGGAGGATGAGTCCGCTTAAATACCCCACCACCCCCACCAGGTAAAGTGGTTTAAAGGAAATCCGCGACCGATCCCAAATCCCCCAAAAATGCCGGATATAAAATAGATGAGCCAATAAAAAAGAACCCAATCCCAATACAAACCCATCAATCGGCAACATCAGTACGATATCCCCCACCCAGGAAAAAAACAAGGCAAACCAAATCCACTTCACCCGTATCCACTTGCTACCCACCAGCAGCCAACCCAATAGAGGCACCAATAACGGCTTGGTCAGATACTCGCCCCAATCCCACCCAAACAACGACGCACCGATGTTGGAGGCGAGAATCAGGAAGAATAAAACAGATTTATTACGCACATTCATATAAAAGAAGTTTGAATAGTTTGAGTAGTTTAAGCAGTTTGAGTTTTAGCAGCTCCTTGTTAAACCAATCAAACTATTCGAACTACTCAAACTTCTTAAACTTTTCAAGCTTACCTCTCCTGCCAGACGCCCTCTTCTTTCAGTAGGTTGATCAGTTCATCCACGGCCACTTCACTGTTCACATTTTTCTTCACGACTTCCTTGCCTTTGTAGAGGGTGATCTTACCCGGACCGCTCCCTACGTACCCAAAATCGGCATCGGCCATTTCACCCGGACCATTCACGATGCAACCCATGATCGCGATCTTCAGTCCTTTCAAGTGATGCGTCACCGATCGGATGCGTGCGGTGGTTTCCTGCAGATCAAATAACGTACGGCCACAACTCGGGCAACTGATGTATTCCGTCTTTGAGATCCGCGTACGCGTCGCTTGTAAAATGCTAAAGGCCGTATTGTTCGTAAATTGATCGATGTTTTGCACCGGCAAATAGGTTCTTCCTTTCACCTGCGTGTTGTCGATGCCCGCCGCTGCCGAATACCCCAAACAGATTCCGTCGCCCATTCCATCCAACAACAGTGCCCCGGTTTCAGTGGCAAAGTGTATGAGGTGGTCATCTGCCGTCTGCGCCGAGCTGTCGGTCATCAGTATCACCGGATTTTCTATGCCTCTTGCCATCAATTCCATACACATGCGGCGCACCGCTTGTGCGGCGTTGAGGCGACGGCTACTCAAACACAAAACTACGGTTGGGTCGTTGGCCAATTCCTCCAAATGGGTATAATCATTGATCGGCGTATCGTCCGAAAAACAGTCCAACATCACCCAATTCAATGCGGGATGACGCTGCGTAGAATCCAGATAACCCGTTGCTTCAAACAACGGCGAATAATGGGTAGGATCGGCGACTTGTGCACAGGTATCGGGATAAGCGATCACCTTCAAGGTGCCGGGCAACGCAAACGGCAATACTTGATTGCCGCTGAAAACATAATCGGCTGCAGCATCTGAAATACTCCATTTATCGGTTACGGCATCATAGGTATAGCCGATCGATCGAAGGGTTTCGGGTCGGCTTAGATCGGTGCGACTCAAATCGGCCACCACCACCGGCACTTGCTTATTGCCGACTCGATCCACCCCAAAACTGTTACGTCGCTTGTATTCGAACGGAGAATATGGTAACGCAAGAATCGGAGGTACCGGATAGTTGCTTGCGGTTGCACGATCGTTGTATCGCTTAACGAGATCTCGGCAAACCGGGATCTCAAACTCCGGATCTTCGGTCAAGGATACCCGGATTGTATCGCCAATGCCGTCCTCCAGCAAGGTGCCAATGCCAATGGCACTTTTAATTCGACCATCCTCACCGTCACCCGCCTCCGTCACCCCCAGATGAAGGGGATAACAAGCACCAAATTCTTCCTGCATGTTCCGAACCAAAAGGCGATAGGCCTGTACCATCACTTGCGGATTGCTGCTCTTCATGCTCAGTACGATGTTGTGGAAATCCTCGTACCGGGCGATCCGCAAGAACTCCATCGCACTCTCTACCATGCCGATCGCTGTATCGCCGTAGCGGCTCATGATTCGGTCGCTGAGCGACCCGTGATTGGTACCGATGCGCATGGCCGTGCCCTGTTCCTTGCAAATGCGAACCAAGGGGGTAAATCGCTCGCGGATCCGATCGATCTCCTCCGCATACTCCGCATCGGTGTATTCAATCTGTTCAAACTTCTTTTTATCGACGTAATTGCCCGGGTTCACCCGTACCTTCTCCACGATTCGCGCAGCGATCTCCGCGGCATTCGGAGTAAAATGAATATCGGCAACCAACGGGGTAGTGTACCCACGCCGGCGAAGCTCATTCTTGATGTTCAAAAGATTCTCGGCCTCTTTTTTGGATGGTGCCGTGATGCGAACCAGCTCAGCGCCGGCTTCGATGCAACGAATCGATTGCTCAACCGTGGCCAACGTATCCATTGTATCAGTGGTGGTCATGGTCTGCACCCGAATGGGATTGCCCGCGCCCAACCAAAGATCACCGATACGAACCGGTAAGGTCTTCAAGCGATGATACGCCGTGAGCGATTCGGTGTACTGTTGCCAAGCCATATTATCGTTCGCCTTTTCTGAATCCCAAATGATCCAGGATATCCGTGAGCATTTTTAGTCTGACAGATGCCAGGTCAAGCGTTTGATCGCTCGGTTCTACATTAAGCACGAAAAAATAAGGATGATTGTTCTCCTCGATCCAGCCTACGACCCAACCCAGCTGATTCCCGTTTTCGGTTTGACCAAGCCCGGTCTTGTAACCCATCCGATACTTAGTGTTGCTTTCCTGAAACATGGCACGCTTTACAGATTCCTGATATGATTTATAAAAAGGAAGCTGGTTAAAATAAAGCCGTTTTATAATGCCCAACTGTTCGTCGGGGGTGACTTTTACGGAGTTGTCCAACCAGAACGAATCAACCGCCGTACGGATTCGAAAGGTATCCTTGGCCGACTTTAATCCGTATTTGAGACTATCCAGCCAAACATTCAGGGTGTCTTTGCCGATTCGACGGGCCACTTCCTGATAATACGGAACAGCCGAGACCCGAAACGCCTCGTACATGGTTAGATTCTTATTCCACTCGGGAATGGCGCGCGTAACCCCATCCCACTGAATAACCATACTGTCCCCCGAAATAACCCCGGTCTGCAATCCAATGAGGGAATGTATGATCTTGAAGGTGCTGGCAGGAGAATAGCTGCTGTCGCGGTAACGAGAGAGATTGTAAGTAGTGAATTGTCCGGTTGCATTGTTCATGATCGCAAAACATCCGTTCACCCCATTGGGTGAAAAAAAAGGTGCCAGCGAGTTATCTTCCTTTACATTATTGCTAACGGTACATGAAAAAAAGACTGAAGTGACGACACAAAAGAACAAGATCCAAAGACGCATTCGTTGAATTTTGACAAAGATACGGAGGGATGTCTAGGGTTTAGGGAACGGGGTTTAGGTTTAGAGTTTAGCCCTGATCTATCTCTACTGCCTCATTCCTGTTATGAGCTAAACCCTAAACACTGCTCTCTAAACAACATACCTAAATTGCTGAGGCAACTTTTATAAAGGCTTCAATCGCCCGATCCAAATGATGCATTTCATGTGCCGCGCTAAGCTGTACCCGAATCCGAGCCTGGCCTTTGGCAACAACGGGGTAGAAAAATCCGACCACATAAATACCTTCCTCCAAAAGTCGAGCGGCCATGGTCTGGGCCTTAACGGCATCGTAGAGCATGATGGGAACGATGGGATGGTCGCCGGGCTTGATGTCGAACCCAGCCTCAGTCATCTTAGATCGGAAATATTTCATGTTGCGCTCCAATTTATCACGCAGATCGGTTGTTTCCGTGAGCATATCCAATACTGCAATAGAGGCGCCCACGATCGAGGGGGCCAGGGTGTTGCTGAACAGATAGGGACGCGAACGCTGCCGAAGGATCTCGATGATCTCCTTTCTTCCGGAGGTAAATCCGCCGGAAGCACCACCGAGTGCTTTTCCTAAGGTGCCGGTAATGATGTCGATCTTACCCATCACGCCGCGGTATTCGTGGGTACCACGACCGGTCTTTCCTAAAAAACCGGAGGAATGACACTCATCGATCATCACGATGGCATCGTATTGTTCGGCAAGGGGGACGATCTTGTCGAGCTGCGCGATCGTACCATCCATGCTGAATGATCCATCGGTGACAATGATTCGACTCCTGCATCCGGCCGTCTCTTTCAGTTTTGCTTCCAGATCGTCCATGTTGTTGTGCTCGTACCGATAGCGTTGCGCCTTACACAACCGAACACCATCGATAATGGAAGCATGGTTCAGGGCATCGGAGATAATCGCATCCTGCTCATTGAACAAGGGTTCAAATACACCGCCGTTCGCATCGAAGGCCGCGGCATAAAGAATTGTATCCTCGGTACCCAAAAAGGCTGAGATCTTTTCTTCGAGTTCCTTGTGTATGTCCTGCGTACCACAAATGAATCTTACACTGCTCATCCCAAATCCACGCTGGTCGATGGCGCGGTGGGCGGCTTCGATCACGCTGGGGTGACTCGACAAACCCAAATAATTATTGGCGCAGAAGTTCAGTACGGTCTTTCCGCCCACAAGAATCTCGGGGCCTTGCGGACTTTCAATGATGCGTTCAGTCTTGAATAATCCCGCCTCGCGGATTTCACTCAGTTCAATACGCAGTCTTTCAACAATGGCCTCGTTCATACTGTATCTTTTTACAAATATAAATAGAGGTTTAGGGAACAGCATTTAGAGTTTAGTACCAAGCGGACACCCGCCTTCGCCAAGGCTTCGGCGGGTAATGTCGGACATTTGACATCCGACATTGGTCATTCGACTGCTCCCTCAACAATCTCCCTCACCACCCCCGGATCAAGAAGTGTACTGGTATCTCCTAAATGCTGCGTTTCTCCTTCCGCAATCTTTCGCAAGATGCGGCGCATGATCTTACCGCTACGGGTTTTGGGGAGTCCGCTTACGAATTGGATCTTGTCGGGTTTGGCGATGGGACCAATCACGCGGGCAACGGTTTGTAAAATATCTTTTCGGGTATGCTCGGCATCCTGATGAAAATGCGAAACGATCACGTACGCATAGATGCCCTGTCCCTTGATATCATGCGGAAAGCCCACCACGGCACTCTCTACCACACCCGCATGGGCGTTGATGGCATTTTCCACTTCGGCCGTGCCGATACGGTGACCACTTACATTTAGTACATCATCCACTCGACCCGTGATCCGAAAATTTCCGCTGGCATCCTGCAAGGCCCCATCACCCGTGAAATATAAATTTTCATAGGTGGCAAAATAATTTTGTCGGCATCGCTCGTGATCACCATAAGTCGTGCGCAAGATCGAGGGCCAGGGCGATTGAATACAGAGATTGCCTTTCAGCAACCCATTTTCGTCGCGCTCCCGAACTGGTACGCCTTTATCATCCACTAAAATCGGTTTAACACCGGGCATGGGCAAAGTGGCCCAGGCAGGTTTGGACGGCGTGATACCGGCCAGATTAGAAATCAAAACGCCCCCAGTTTCTGTTTGCCACCAGGTATCCACAATCGGGCAACGTTTTTTTCCAATGTGTTCATTATACCAATGCCAGGCTTCTTCATTGATGGGCTCACCTACCGTTCCGAGTACCTGCAAAGAAGAAAGATCTTTTCCTTCCAACGGGGCGTTGCCAAATCCCATCAGGCTTCGGATGGCAGTGGGCGCGGTGTACAGGATGTTGACTTTGTATTTATCAATGATATCCCAAAAACGTCCGGCATCGGGCCAGGTGGGAACACCCTCAAATAGCAGGGTGGTGGCGCCGGCGCTAAGCGGACCATATAAAATATAACTATGCCCCGTGATCCAACCGATGTCGGCCGTGCAAAAATGAATTTGTCCGGGTTGGTATTGAAAAACATTTAAGAACGTATAGTTGGTCCACACCATATACCCCGCCGAACTATGCACCACGCCCTTGGGTTTTCCGGTGCTGCCCGATGTATACAAAATGAATAAAGGGTCTTCGGCTTCCATGGTTTCGGCCGGAACATGACAAGAGGCAGAAACTTTTTCCATTTCTTCCTCCCACCAGACGTCTCTTCCACTTATCATCGAAACGGCTGTACCTGTTCGTGTATAAACGATCACACGTTTGACTGTATCGTTGCCTACTAGCGCATCATCGATCACAGATTTTAGAGGAATATCTTTTGCTCCTCGGTACGCACCATCGCACGTTATGATATATGCAGCTTGCGCATCAGTGAGTCGATCCGCAATGCTCTGAGCCGAGAAGCCCCCGAAGATCACGCTGTGAATGGCCCCGATCCGCGCACAAGCCAGTACTGCAATGGCGAGTTCCGGAACCATGCCCATGTAAATACAGACGCGATCGCCTTTTTTTACACCGTTGTTGAGAAGGACTTGTGCAAACCGACAAACCAGCTGATGAAGTTGTTGATAGGTGATCGTACGAGCCGCTTCATTCGGATCGTTTGGTTCCCAGAGAATAGCGGGCTGATCGGCTTTGTCCGACAAATGCCGATCCAGACAATTTTTCGTGATGTTGAGTTGGGCCCCCTCGAACCAGCGCACCCGGGGTTCGGAGAAATTCCATTGCAACACGCGATCCCATTTTTTCTTCCAGACGAAATGGTCGGCGATGAAGGACCAAAATCCTTCCGGATCGTCCAGACTGCGTTGGTAATCGGATTGATATTGCTCGATCGAGCGGATCTGATAAGGATGGTGCATACGAGTAGGTTCGGTCGGGATGTATAAAATTATCAACTATCTTTCGGAAATGGGACATTCTTCCATCCGTCGCATCATTGCCGCCTCCTCGGTGGGTACGATGATCGAGTGGTATGATTTCTACATTTTCGGGATGCTGGCCAAGACGATCTCCGTCGAATTTTTTCCGGCAGGCAATCCTACCGCTGCCTTACTGAGCACCCTGGCCATTTTTGCGGCCGGCTTCATCGTGCGCCCCTTCGGTGCACTCGTGTTCGGTCGGTTGGGCGATAAAGTCGGTCGCAAATACACCTTTCTGCTGACCTTGGTGCTCATGGGCGGCTCCACCTTTCTAATCGGATGCGTACCGGGTTATCGAAGCATCGGACTACTCGCGCCGGTATTGGTGTTGTTGTTGCGGTTGATACAGGGTCTCGCCCTCGGCGGCGAATACGGCGGTGCCGCCACCTATGTAGCCGAACATGCCCCCTCAAACAAGAGAGGATATTATACAAGTTGGATACAGACTACCGCCACGCTGGGATTGTTTCTGGCGCTCGGGGTCATCTTGCTTGTGAGATCCAGTATGCCGGAAGCCAACTTCACCCCGGAGTGGGGTGGCTGGCGTTATCCATTTTGGATCTCGTTGCTCCTGGTGGGTGTATCGATCTATATCCGACTGAACATGTCCGAATCGCCCTTGTTTGCGGAATTGAAATCGACCGGAAAGACCTCTGTCAATCCGCTTAGAGAATCATTTCAACACCGGGCCAATTTCAAAATGGTCTTGCTGGCGCTTTTTGGCGCTGTGATGGGCGAAGGGGTGGTTTGGTATACGGGACAATTCTACGCTCAAAGTTTTTTGGAGACCAAATGTAAATTGGATTTTGAGCAAAGTCGAACTATTCTCCTCTGGGCCATTGCCGGTGCCACGCCCTTCTTTGTTTTGTTTGGATGGCTGAGCGACCGGGTCGGCAGAAAATGGATCCTGATGACGGGCATGTTGTTAGCGGTGCTGACGTATCGTCCCATCTTCGGATATTTTTTGGAAAACAGTATAGCATTGAACCCGGATGCGACGGTGATCACGCTGCCGAATGAAATGTATTGGCGATTTGTGGGCTTGGTATTCCTGCTCATTTTATATGTAACGATGGTATACGGACCGATCGCGGCGTTTCTGGTTGAGTTATTCCCGACCCGGATCCGATACACGTCGATGAGTTTGCCTTATCACATCGGCAATGGGGTTTTTGGCGGGTTGGTTCCGTTCATCGGACTGTTGTTGAGCACGTCGTTTCCGGGAGATCCGCTGGTGGGACTTTGGTATCCGATCTCCATTACCGCTCTTTGTTTGGTGATCGGTGTGCTTTATCTCGATAATAAAAAAGACGAGACCGTAATGGATTGAAAAATGAATACAGTTAAACGATATTTCGGATGGATCTGGATGCTGTTGGGACCGCTAGTGATCTACGGACTGGTGGATGCGGCAACTCGATATATTGATTTGAGCGGACAAAAAGACATCAACAATCCGGTGGTGTGGATCATCATCGTCGGCATCTTCACGCCCATTGCGATCGGACTGATGATCTTTGGTTGGTATGCCTGGAAGGGGGATTATGATCGTATCCCTCACTCGGCTGCCGAGCTTGAAGAAGACCCAACACGGCGTAGGTAGAGGAGTCCCACTACGGCTGCCAATAACGACGCCGTAAGAATGGCGATCTTGGAATCGTTTATCATCTGAATGTCTTCAAAAGCCAACAAGGTGATGAAGATCGACATCGTAAATCCGATTCCGGCCAACATACCGGCGCCCAGCAATTGTTTCCAACTGACTTGATTGGGGAGTGCGCCCCAACCCGATTTGACCGAGAGCCAGCAAAAGCTCAGGATGCCGATCGGTTTTCCGAGGAAGAGTCCGCCAATGATCCCCAAACTATTCAAGGATAATAAGCTGTTGTAAAAAGCGGGTTCAAGTGGGATGCCTGTGTTGGCCAAGGCGAACAGGGGTATGATCCCGAAGGCAACCGGATAATGCAAGGCATGTTGGAGTCGGTATGAAGGGGATTCTTTGCCGGTTCCGCCGAAGGGGATCGCAAAAGCCAGCAGGACCCCGCTGATGGTGGCGTGTACGCCGGATTCGTGCAAAAAATACCACATGAATGCGCCGGGGATCAAAAAGAAGATCAAGCGTCGCATACCAAATTTTCCGAGCAGGTATAAAGAGATGAAAATGCCGAGGGCGATGAACAGATCTGGTAGAGAAAGTTCTTGGGTATAGAATACGGCGATAACAAGAATAGCACCGAGATCATCAATGATCGCGAGGGCAGTTAAAAATATCTTCAGTGAAAGGGGGACTGATTTTCCCGCAAGCGACAATATGCCAAGGGCAAAGGCGATGTCGGTGGCCATGGGAATTCCGAAACCGGCGGCGGCGGGGCTTCCCTGATTAAGTGCGAAATGGATGGCAGCCGGAACGAGCATACCGCCCAGTGCGGCCACGATGGGAAGGATGGCTTGTTTAGGAGAGGATAGTTCTCCGATATAGATCTCGCGCTCGATCTCGAGTCCGACCAGTAAAAAAAACACCGCCATGAGTCCGTCGTTGATCCAGAACTCCAGCGAATAAGGTCCGATCCTGGTCTCCCAAAGGTGGTGATAGGCGGTTCCCCAGGCCGAGTTTGCCAAAAGCAGGGAAAGGAGGGTGCAGCCGATCAGGAGAATGCCGGAGGACTTCTCGCTATGGAAGAAATCGCTGAATAATCCCCTCAAACTGGCCTTTTGTTTAGCACTCAAGGTTGTTTAGTTTTAAAAATTTAAGACGATCGGCAGGAATTCATCTAAAAAAATGTAAAAATTCCTGATTTCGCAAGTTCCGAACCTGCTGGCGGACTGCCAAGGTATATTTTCGCGGCGTGAAAATGAAAGCTTTTATAGCCTTTATTGTCTTGGCAATGACGCTGATTATGCCGGCTGCGCAGGCGCTGATGCCTGAGCCGGAGGTGAGCGTGTTCATTGTTGATGAGGAGAAAGGAAATGACAGCAAAAAATTATTCAGCCCTACAGAGGAACATTTACCCACCTTTCCTCACTTGGAATTTGTAGAGACCCTTATGGTTGATCTGGGCTCGATCAGTCAATTACCTGTTGACCGGGCTGTTGAATTCACAACTCCCCCTCCAGATTTTTGTTGATGGTTACGGCGTCCGATCTTCAAAAAGGTCGGTCATCTCCTCTCACCTCAACAAAAAATTATGAACCGAAATATAAGTCCGGTTGCCCGTATCTGACAACTGATTCGTGCGGAACGATCTACATTCAGCTCCATTTATTTTTACGCGATCCTGGCCGGATTGATTCAACTTTCGTTGCCGGTAGGGATTCAGAGCATCATCAACTTCGTGTTGGGGGGTACCTTCTCCACCTCATTGGTTATACTGATCATCGCAGTTGTGGCGGGGGTGCTGGTCACTGGCTTGATGTACATTAACCAGATGAAGCTGATCGAGAAGATCCAGCAAACATTGTTCGTCCGCTACGCGCAAGGGATTGGAACAAACCTCTACCCAGGCTGTCGGTTCCTCGGAAGAGGAGCGGGTAGCAAATGCGGGCTGCAGGGTGAGCATGCAGAGCAAGAGCACCTGCACCAGTGCAGATGCCTGGCGCAATAGCTTTCGAAAAAAATCAAATCGGCCACTCATAATTCGCGAATGTACTCAGTTTCAGGCAAGAATCGGATGACCGGCGCAAATTAACAAGAAGCCGACAATACTTCCTGTCTCAAGCCGTTTCCTAAAACTCCGTCCCTTTTGGTAGGTTTGCCATATGTCCATCCGCCTCCACTCCCTCACGAAACGCTTTGGCACCCAAACAGCGGTGAACAGGATCTCCTTTGAGGTGAACCGCGGAGAGATCGTAGGCTTCCTGGGCCCCAACGGCGCCGGGAAATCCACCACCCTCAAAATGATCACCGGCTATCTTTCGCCCGACGTGGGCCACATCGAGGTCGGTAGCATTGATGTAGCAGATGACCCGCTGTCCATCCGAAAAAAGATTGGCTACCTCCCCGAACTTAATCCCCTGTACTACGACCTCTATGTGCGCGAATACCTGCAGTTCATCGCCGAAGCGCACGACATAAAAAAGATAAACGCCCGTATCGAAGAAGTGATCGAAATCGTCGGACTCACCAAAGAAGCCCACAAACGCATCGGCGCGCTGTCGAAAGGATATAAGCAACGCGTGGGACTCGCCGCAGCACTCCTGCATGACCCGGAGGTGTTGATACTCGATGAACCCACGACCGGACTCGACCCCAACCAGATCCAGGAGATCCGGGAAGTGATCCGCCAGCAAGGAAAAAATAAAACCGTACTCTTCTCCTCGCATATTCTATCCGAAGTGGAAGCGATCTGTCAGCGCGTGATCATCATCCACCAAGGCAACCTGGTGGCCAATGATACCTTGGAAAATATTCGAAAAGGCCAAGGCCATCCGGTTGTAACCGTGCAATTCCGGGAAGACGTATCCCCGGAAAAATGGAAATCATTGTCGGGATTGATCCACTTCACCCGATCCGGAACGAACGAGTGGCAGTTCGAAACCAACAATGCGGATGCCCTGCAGAAACAAATCCTCCAACTCGCTTTGCAGGAAGGGCTTAACATTGTTTCTTTGCAAATCGAAAATCGACGCCTCGAGTCGATTTTCCGCTCACTGACAAGTGCCGATTCTAGAACGACTTAATCAACCTTTATGAGTTACATAGCCGAGATCTTTGCCCGACAAATCCTGGATTCACGGGGCAACCCAACCGTAGAAGTAGATGTGATCACTGAAAACGGAGCCTTGGGACGGGCAGCCGTTCCCAGCGGTGCCAGCACCGGTGCACACGAGGCGGTTGAACTGCGCGACAACGACAAGAAAAAATACGGAGGCAAAGGCGTCCTCAAAGCCGTTGGACACGTGAACAAGACCATCGCCCCAACCTTATTGGGCTACGATGTGGCCGATCAAGCCGGGATCGATGAACTGATGATCCAACTCGATGGCACGCCCAACAAAGCCAAATTCGGCGCCAACGCCACGCTCGCCGTTAGCATGGCCGTTGCAAAAGCCGCTGCGGAAGAGGCCTCGCTGCCCTTGTTCCGATACATCGGTGGCACCAATGCCAAAGTGTTACCGATTCCGATGATGAACATCCTCAATGGAGGTGCACACGCCGACAACAAGATCGATTTTCAGGAATTCATGGTGATGCCCGTGGGTGCTTCCACGTTCAGCGATGGTTTGCGTTGGGGCGTCGAGATTTTTCATGCGCTCAAATCGGTTCTCAAGAAAAAAGGATACAGCACCAATGTAGGTGACGAGGGCGGATTCGCACCCAATATCCAAAGCAATGAAGAAGCGATTGAAACTGTGTTAACAGCCATCGAAGCGGCAGGTTATAAAGCCGGTACACAGGTTCGCATTGCGATGGATGCTGCCAATACTGAGCTCTGGGATGCGAAGAAGAAAAAATATGTCTTCCACAAAAGCAACGGAAAGGAAATGAGCAGTGAACAGCTGGTGAAGTATTGGGAGGGGTGGGTGAAGAAATATCCGATCTGCAGCATCGAGGATGGCATGGCCGAAGACGATTGGAAAGGGTGGGAGATGCTGACCCAGGCCGTCGGAAAAAAATGTCAGTTGGTGGGCGATGACCTGTTCGTCACCAACGTGAATCGTCTGCAAAAAGGGATCGACCAACACATTGCCAATGCCTTGCTGGTCAAAGTGAACCAGATTGGTACCATTACGGAAACCATCAATGCGGCTACGCTGGCCCAGCACAATGGGTATAATACCATTATGAGTCACCGCAGCAGTGAAACCGAAGACAGTACCATCGCCGATCTGGCCGTTGCCCTGAATTGCGGACAGATCAAGACCGGCAGTGCTTCGAGAACCGACCGGATGGCCAAATACAATCAATTGATCCGAATCGAAGAATTGCTCGGCCACACGGCAATCTACCCGAAGGGTTCCGTTAAATTTGGTAAATAAACCCTGCCATGAAACAACTTTTCGACCGCATTCCGGACTGGGTCAAAAACAAATTTCTGCTCTCCGGAGTGGCCTTTTTGGTAGTGATCTTGTTCCTCGATCGAAATGATCTGTTCACCCAAATGGACCGGGCCCGGGAACTGAATAATCTCGAAAAATCCAAACAGTATTACCGCGAGGAGACCTCCAAGCAGAAAAAAGAACTGGAAGCCCTGAAAAATGACCCGGCCGCCCTGGAAAAATTTGCCCGGGAGAAATATCTGATGAATAAAGACGATGAGGACCTGTTCCTGATCCCGGAAAAGAAAGAGACGCCCGCACAATAATTGCCCCGAACAGCCGTTTTTATGGGGAACCACCCAAGTGGCCCCCGATGAAACAAGTTTTTACCCCCGAAGACCTATTGGAATACCTCTACAAAGAAACCGATCCGGTTCGAACCCAGTCCATTGAAGAGGCCTTGGAAACGGATTGGACGCTTCGGGAAAAATTGACCGTTTTGCAAGCTTCCCGACAGCGGCTGGACCGTCTGATCGAATCGCCACGCACTGAAACCATTCTGCGTATCCTGAACTATGCCCGGCAGGAAAAAGTATCCACTCACTCCTAGGCTTCCCCTTTCTTCCCTGTATTTTCGGGCATGACCCGTAAAGAACGCTTTCAATACGTCATTGACTTTTTCAGCCGGCAGATGCCCACCGCTGAAACGGAATTACTGTACGACAACCCCTTTCAATTACTGGTGGCGGTAATCCTCTCCGCCCAATGCACCGATAAACGGGTTAACCTCACCACCCCGGCCCTTTTCCAACGCTTCCCCGATGCCAAAAGGATGTCCCAAGCAAGTTTTGAGGAGGTCTTTCCCCTAATTCGCAGTATTTCCTATCCAAATAACAAGGCCAAACACTTGATCGGGATGGCGCAAAAGCTGATGAAGGAATTCAAGGGCAAAGTGCCCATGACGGTGGAAGAACTGGTCACCCTTCCGGGAGTGGGACGAAAAACCGCCAACGTGATCACCTCCGTGATCGACAAGCAACCCAATATGGCCGTTGATACCCACGTGTTTCGGGTGAGTCACCGGCTGGGACTGGTGCCCCGCACGGCCACAACCCCCCTGGCCGTCGAAAAAAAACTGATTCAACACCTGCCCGAAGCACTTGTCCATCAAGCCCATCATTGGCTCATTTTACACGGCCGATATACCTGCTTGGCCCGGCAGCCCAAATGCGCCGAATGTGGACTGACAGTTGTATGTGCTTATTTTTTAAAAAAGGGTACTTAATTGCTGCTTGTCATTCTCTCTTTTTTGAACGGACTGATGTTATAATTCAGTATTTTGTTCGCCACATGAAACGGATCCTGATCTACTCCATTGCTTTTCTTTTGCACTTGACCCTCCCCTTGATTGGATCGGCACAGTATTATTTTCTTAACGATCGCTTCTATGAAGGGAATTGGATCGTAGAGGCAGGTACCACGCTGGGGGGTATGAATGCACTGACCGACCTGGGAGAAAACAAAGGACTGGGACAGTTTTACAAGCAGACCAACCTCAGCGGTGTATTTTATTTTACCGGCATGTACCGCAGCCTGATCGGAATACGGCTGGAAGGTTGCCTCGGATCGGTAGAAGAAGCCGACAGCATTCAAAACAATAAATCAGCTGCCAATCTTCAAAATACCCGTAACCTGAGCTTCCAGAGCAAGATCAACGACATACAAGTAGGCGTAGAATTTCATCCCTTGTTTTTACCCTCGCTCCTGAATAACCGGGAATATCCGCCGATGTTGTCGCCCTACATACTGGCCGGGGTCGGATTTTTTTCTTTCGATCCAAAAGCAAACTATAACGGACAATGGTATTCGTTACAACCGCTGCGAACCGAGGGACAAGGATTGCCCGGCTATCGCGACCGAAAGCCCTACGCGTTGCAACAACGAAACTATCATCTCGGGGCCGGCATCCGCGCAGAGGTGACGAATCTGCTGGTTGTTCGGATGGAGTTAGACTACCGCATGCTCAACACCGATTATTTGGATGATGTTAGCCAAACGTATGTTGATCCTGCTCTATTTTTTCAGAATCTCCCGGCCGGGTAAGCCGCCATTGCCGCTCAACTTCATTTCAGAGGGGACGAGCTAACACCTCCCATCTCCTTCGCCCAAGGTGCCGGAAGAGGAAATCCAAAGAGCAAAGACTCTTACTACACGCTTCAGCTAAAGGTTGGATTGATGCTGGGTGGACAGCGGCGTTAACCACTAGCCAATAGTTCCTCCAACTTCATCACCAGCTCGGTTTTCGTAATGGGGATACCCATGACCTTATTGTAGGCCAAGGCATCGATCAGATAGGTATCGCGAAGAATACGCACAAGCTGGCCGTTATTGATCTCCGGCACCAGTACGCGATCGAACTGACGAAGGAGTTTTCCCAAATTGCGTGGGAAAGGACGGATGTACCGAAGATGCAAATGACTGACCGCTTCACCTTTTGCTTGTAGCTCGGCCACGGCCGATTTGATGGCCCCATAGGTTGACCCCCATCCCACCACGAGTATTTTGCCTTTATCGGAACCACTGTCGAGTTGCTGCTCGGGAATATACTCAGCGATCTTGTCCACTTTCTCCTGTCGCAGTTGTACCATGAGCTGATGATTCTCCGGTTCATAGTTCACATTACCGGTGATGTGTTGCTTTTCCAATCCGCCAATTCGATGTTCAAAACCTGCTGTACCCGGAACGGCCCAGGGGCGAACGCCCCGCTCATCCCGCAGATAGGGCTTGAATTTGGTTTCGCCTTCCGGCAACTCAGTAATGAATTTCACATCAATGGCCGGCAGGTCCTTGGTCTGCGGAAACCGCCAGGGCTCGGCTCCATTGGCAATGTATCCATCGCTCAAGAATATCACCGGCGTCATGTGCTGTACCGCGATCCGTACCGCTTCAAATACTGCATCAAAACAATCGGCCGGCGTAGAAGCCGAGATGATCGGCATCGGACATTCTCCATTCCGTCCATAATACGCCTGCATCAAATCACTTTGCTCCGTCTTCGTTGGTAGTCCCGTTGAAGGTCCCCCTCGTTGAATATTGATCACCAGCAGCGGGATCTCTAACATCACGGCTAGTCCCATCGCTTCCCCCTTGAGCGCTATGCCCGGTCCGCTGGAAGTAGTAATACCCAGCGACCCTCCATAGGCGGCGCCGATGGCCGCTGTGATCGCAGCGATCTCATCTTCGGCCTGAAAGGTTCGGACACCGAAATTTTTATGCCGGCTGAGTTCATGTAAAATATCCGAAGCCGGAGTGATCGGATACGATCCGAGAAAAAGGGGCAAGCCCGAACGCTGCGAAGCAGCGATCAAGCCATACGCAAGGGCCTGATTGCCCATGATGGATCGATAAACCCCGGCAGGCATTTTGGCGGAAGCAACCGAATAGGTAGTGGTGAACGTATCGGTAGTTTCACCATAAGCATATCCGGCCTTCAGTACTTTGAGATTGCTTTCCAGGATCTCGGGCTTCTTTGAAAATTTATCGCGCAAGAACTGCTCGGTGTTAGTCATGTCGCGGTTGTACATCCAATAGAGAAATCCCAACACGAACATGTTCTTGGCTCGGTCCTTCTCTTTTTGTCCGAGGGGAATATCCTTCAACGCCTCCCGGGTCATCTTCGTTACATCCATGCGGATCACCTCGTAATTCGTGAGGCTGTCGTTCTCAAGTGGATTCTCGCCCTCGGGATAATTCGCCAACCGAAGATTCTTGGCATCGAAGCCATCAATATTGGCAATGATCTTTCCGCATTTCTTTAAAGAAGTTAGATTGACTTTCAGCGCAGCCGCATTCATGGCCACGAGTACATCACAGGCATCTCCGGGGGTGAAGATGCGGTCCGAGGAAAAACGAAGTTGATATCCGCTCACTCCCAGAACGGTTCCTTGCGGCGCACGGATCTCGGCCGGAAAATCAGGAAAAGTGGCCAGGTCGATTCCCAAAAGCGCCGTGTTGTTCGTGAACTGCGTTCCGGTCAACTGCATGCCATCGCCGCTGTCTCCGGCGAACTTGATCACTACATCGGCCAGTTGTTCTTGTTTTCTGGACATGACTCAAAATTAACGAAGCTGTCCCAACCACACCTTTTTCCCCTGAGCTTTCTGTACGGCGAACATGATTCCGACAAAAAGGAAGAAAAGGGGACCGGTAAAGGCCATCAAGGCAATGTACCGGGTACCGTAGAATTTAGACATGGGTCTGCGAAGCCGCTCCGCGATCAGGTACATACAGGGCACCATCACCAGGGTCAGGAAGAAGGAGAAGATCAGGCCGAAGATGATGGTCCAACTGAGCGGTCCCCAAAACACCACACTATCGCCTCCAAAAAAGATGTTGGGACGAAACGATTGCAGCAATCCCAGGAAATCAATATTGAACCCCACTGCCAGCGGCAACAGCCCCAAGATCGTTGCCACCGCCGTTAGCAATACCGGAATGATCCGGATCTTCCCCGCCTGAATGGCCGCTTCGCGGGTTCTGTATCCGCGTCCCCGCAGCTCATCGGTGAACTCGATCAATAAAATTCCATTTTTTATGACAATGCCGGCTAGTCCCACTACCCCCACACCCGTCATGATCGTGGCTATCGTCATCCCCGTCAGAGCATATCCCAATAAAACACCGATGATGGAGAAGAAGATCTCCGTGATCACAATAAAGGGTTTGCTGAGGCTGTTGAATTGCAATACCAGGATGAGGAAGATGATGCCAAGGGCGATCAACATAGCCTGACCCAGGAAAGCTTGTGTTTCTTTTTCTTGTTCGCTTTGTCCGCTCTGCCGTATGATCACATCGGACGGAATGCGCTCAAGGGTTTTGAAGGTTTCGATTTGTGCGGCCAGAGCCTGGTTGATGGGAGCCACTTGTGTAGGATCCGTAACGCTGCTTTGTAGTTGAATGGTGCGGCGTACATTTTTTCGCTTCACCGCCCCGGCCGAGGTGGTGTAATCAACCGTGGCCACGGTGCTGAGGGGAATGGATTTGATCTGCATGGTGTTCATATCCATGAACGTCATGCGCATCGACAATAGGTCGGTCACGTTGTTACGTTGGTCGTCCGCATAGCGCAACTGGATCTTGTATTCATCTTCTCCAACTTTCACTTTGCTCACTTCTTTTCCGAAAAGCGCCGTCCGAAGTGCCATCCCTACCTGTGCCGTACTCAATCCTTCCATGGTCGCTTGGGTCCGATCTACCCGCACGGTGATTTCCGGGTTGGTGAGATCGATATCGGGTTGCAGGTTTTGTATGCCCGGCACGCGATTGGTATCGAGGTAGTTCAATAAGCGGGTGGCCACCAAACGAATGTTGTCAAAATCATCGCCCACCACTTCGATGTTCACAGGGGGATCGGTGGGCGGTCCGGCATCTTCTTGCGTCACTTCGATCTGCGCACCGGGAATGCCCTGTACCGATTTCAAGATGGCATCCTTGAACGGCATGGTGGATTTTCCGTGCCGTTTCTCGAATTCCACAAAGGAAACCTGAATACGACCCAGGTTCGATTGTACGCTTCGGATATTATCGCGTGGGTTGTTGGCACTCACGGCCACATTCGAAATGATGCTCTCTACGATCGAACCTTCGGTACCGGGCTTTTCTTCTTTGAGCACCTGATAAACCCGCTGCTCAAGCACACGGGTAACGCTATCGGTATGCTTGACATCGGTACCGACCGGCATTTTTAAATAGACATAGACAAAGTTGGGATCGCCGCTGGGGAAGAACGTGGTCTTATTGCCCCGAAGGATCAACAGGAACAGTGCCACAATGAACAATCCGAACAAACCTGCCAGTGCCCGAACGGGATGTTTTCCTTGCAGGATCCAATGCAATAGCTTCTCATAACGAGACATTAATCGAGGCAGCACGCGACCCTGAAACGCATGGATCCAATCGTTCAATACGTACATATGAAAAACCATCAACGCAGCCAGGATCAGCGCGAAATTGGCCGTTGCGTGAAAGCCGACCAGATGCAACAGTACGCCGGCGATCAGTGCCGATAAAAACCACTTGTTTCGAAAAATGCGTTTTCGGGACAGATGAGCATCCACTCCCTCCGGCTTCATAAAGCTGACGGCAAACACCGGATTAAAGATGAAAGCCACCACCAACGACGCGGCTAAGGTTAGGATCAAGATCGTAGGCAAGTAGATCATGAACTTCCCGATGAGTCCTTTCCAGAAAAGCAACGGGAAGAATGGCGCCAGGGTAGTGGCCGTTCCGGCCAGCACGGGAATGAACACCTCGCCCGCCGCCTCTTTGGCGCTTTGTATGATGGGCCGTTTTCCGTTGGCATAAATACGGTGGGTGTTTTCGATGACCACAATGGCATCGTCCACAATAATTCCCAAACCGAACAAGAGCGCGAACAGAACGATAAAGTTCAACGTAACCGACGTGCCCACGATGCTGTCGGCCACCGGCAAGAAAAGAAAAGCAACAAACACACTGAGGGGAACGCTGAGTGCCACGAAGAAGGCATTGGTTACCCCCATAAAGAACATGAGTATGAGCAGCACCAATAAAAATCCGATCACAATGGTGTTGATCAATTCATTCAAGGAAGTACGGGTCTGTTTGCTCTGATCACCGGTAATATTCACGATCAGGTCGCGGGGAAGATCTTCGTTCTGCTGCATCTCGGCCACGACGGCATTTACTTTATCGGCCGTATTGATCAGGTTCTCACCGGCTCGTTTTACGATGTTGAGGGTAACTACATTCTTTCCGCCGAGCCGGGCAAAGCTCTCGCGATCTTTTACCGTATCGCGGATCTGGGCGATGTCGCGCAGATATACATTGGCGCCGCGGGCACTGCTGCGCACGACGACGTCTTGCAGGTCGGTAGCCGATTTGAATTGTCCGCGGACCCGCAGGGTTCGACGCATGTCGCCCACCTCGATCTGTCCGCCGGTAATGTCGTTGTTCTCCCGGGCGATCGCATTCTCAATGTCCATGAAACTGATCCGTGCCGCATTCATTTTGTACGGATCAACATGCACCTGGATCTCGCGCTCCGGCGCACCCACGATCTCCGCACGGGTGATCTCCGACAATTCCTCAAACCGATCCTGCAACTTATCGGCGTATTGCTTGAGTTTGATACCATCGTAATCGCCACTCACGTTTACGAACATGATGGGCACTTCGCTGAATGCAAATTCCTGTACATTGGGCTGTTGGGTAAGGTCGGTGGGCAATTCGCTTTTGGCCTTTTCGATCGCATCCTTGACCTTTTGTTTGGCGAGCTCGGTCTTAACATCGGTATCGAACTCCACCACGATCAAGCTGTAATCGGTTTGGGAAGTGCTTTGGATCTTATTGACACGGGCCCCGCTGATGCCTTTGAGTTGTTTTTCGATGGGACGGGTAACCAGGTTCTCAATATCCTGCGGAGCATTTCCGACGTAAATAGTGGTTACCGAAATGGTTGGTACCACGATATCCGGAAACTGTTCTTTGGGCAAACTCATAAAGCGACTGTATCCCCACCAAGAGATCAAGATCGCAATGATGTAAATGGCCGTGCGGTTGTCGATCGACCAGCTGGTGGGCTTGAACGTGCGCATGGATTTGGGTATGAGATTGGATAGATTCATGACATCGGTTTAGAGGGTGGATCAGCGGGAGCGTATGGCCTGGCCATCGTAGAGGGATTGATATCCGTCGGTTACGATCCGATCACCGGCCTTTAATCCGCTTACAATTTCTTGAAACCCTTCATAAACTTGCCCGGGCTGAACGATACGGCGACGGGCTACCCATTTTCCGTTTACGCTCTCTGCCACGAAAAGATATTTTCCTTTTTCATCCGATTGCACCACATTCACCGGTACGCTCACCGCATTCTCGGCTTTGTAGTCCAGGATCTTCACTACCGCCGCTTGATTGGCCCGAAGCAGTGGGTTGCCTGGCAGAGGTGCTTCCACCGTGAAGGAGCGTGTATTTACGTTGATGGAGGCACTCATGACCTGAATACGGGATTCGAATGCTTCTTTTCCAATTTCTGCAATCCACACTTTTACAGGATCTCCTTTGCGGACCCGGGCTACATAATTATCTGGAACATAGGTTACAGCCTTGAGCTTACTATTGTTGACTATGCGAATCCCGGCACCCGGGGTGGCAGCCGATTGAGGAGAGAAAAATTCACCTACTTTCACATTCATTTCATCGATTATTCCGGCTATGGCTGCACGTACCGTTGTCATGTTCACTTGTTCCTGTGCCATGCCCACCTGTGCTTCTACGGCGCGAAGTTGTGCAGCCAGCGCATCCACATCGGCTTTTGCATTGATTACCTGAATTTCGGCTCCGATATTTTGTTTCCAAAGATTTTGATAACGCTCATAGATGGTTTGGGCTTGCATCAAACGGGTTTTGAGCTGCCCCGATTGTTGACGAGCAGCAGACAATTGCTGTTGCGCCATAGCATCATCCAGTTTTAAAATCGCTTGCCCTTTGCTAACGGGCATACCCAATGAGACATAGACGGCTTTCACCTGTCCGCCCATGCCTGCAGGTGCCACATAGGCCATTCCCTCTGCCTCCACCTTTCCTTGCAAATCGATATAATGCTCAAATACACCCACCCGCACCGAATCAATCGATACCAGTTTACTGGCCAGACGGCCTCCAGCGGTATCGAGTTGAGCAATCTTCGCTTCCAGAGTACGTATCTCCGTATCCAACGAACCTTTTTTCTTCTTCAGCTCGGCCAGTTCGGCTTGTAGTTTATTCAGATCTCCTCCTTTTTCGCTCCCTCCACAAGCGAAGAGCAAAAAAGAAGAAAGCAATAATACAGAAAGACGTTTCATATTGTTGGGGTTAAAGATTATCAAAGGGATAAACTGAGTTTTCCGGTCGCCTGTAGGTAATCGATCTTTGAAATGATTGCATCGTAAAGCGCCGTGAGGTAATTGGTTTGAGCTGCCTTGAGATCGGTTTGTGCTACGTTGACCTCGATCTGAGAGCCGGTACCGATCTCGTATTTCTTTTTGGTTTGCCGATATACTTGCTCGGCCAGCGCTTGATTTTTTCGTTGCGCATTCAGCCGTTCCAGCGCGCTGGCAAAATTGTTTTTGGACGTTATCACCTCCCGATCAATGGAATTTTTCAGGGCACTGATCTGGTTTTCCGTCTTCCACAGATCGATGCGGGATTGCTGAATCTTGGATTTGGTCACAAAACCGTTAAAGATCGGAATGGCCAGGTTCAGGTTGATGTTTGAAATGGTAAACCAGTCGCCTCGACCCAGAAAATTCCAGGTGCTTCGCTGCGCATTTTTTGCATAGACCGCACTGAGCGAAAGGGTAGGGATCTGCGAGAGCTTGTAGCGGCGCAGGTTGTATTGATTCAACTTGAGTCCCACCTGCGCATATTGAAATTCGGTTCGGTCCTCATACCGGGGTTTCTCTCCTTCCAAGGCGCCGTCCACCACAAAGGATTCGGCCAACGAGTCGGTAAGCACGAGTTCGTGGCCGATCGGCATCCCCATCAACAGCTTCAGTCCGTAATATCCATTGGAGACCTGATTCATCACCTTGTTTCGTTCGGAGCGGAGATTGGAAAGCTGCACGTCGGATTTGTCGATGTCCAGTTTTCCCCTAAATCCGTTCTCATACAGGATGCGGGTGTCACGCAAATTTTTCTCCAGCAAAGCAATGTTGGAATCCAGCAACTCCACTTGAGTTCGACTCACCACCAATTGATAATAGATCTTGGCCACATTGGCAACGATCATCTCTACGGTAATATCTGCATTCTTGGTGGCGAACTCCATCGTAGCCTTGCGGGCGAGGAGTCCAACAAATACCTGCCCGTCAAACAGGATCTGCGTTAGATTAAGTCCCGCATTGGCGCTGTAGCGGGTTCCGAACTGCGCCTCGATGAACCCAAAATCGGCCGGCATTTGAATGGGATTACCGCTTCCGTCGCGCACCCCTTTATCGATCAATACCTGATAGGTGGCCGGCGAAATGAAGTTGGGTAGAACCGTGGTCACGATCCCCGGATTGAACACCGTGTTGATGTTGGCATTCAACCTTGGGTAGGCCAACGCCGTCACTTCCCGATTCACTTGTTCCTGCCGCTGAACATCGAGCAAAGCATTTTTTACCTGCACGTTATTCTTCTTGGCATAGTCGATTGCCTGACGCAGCGTGAATTCGTAGCGAACGGGCAATGAGTCCGTTTGTGCCGCAAGCGGACCCCAGGAAAGTCCGACCCACACCACGTTCAGTTTAAGCAGATGTATTTTCATAATATTTCATCAGTCGTTTATGTCCTTTCTCGGTCGCCAGACCGAAAACAAAATTTTGAAACAGTTCCTGGCAGAGCCTTCCCAGATTGTATTGCTGTGGCGGGAATAATTCAGTATTGAAGGCGATCATGATCGAGGCCAGGCGATAGCGACACAGGACGTCTATATCAAGGTCGAGCCGATACAAACCCTCCTTCATACCCCATTTCATGTTCGACCGGATCAGCTCGAACAAAAACTCGTCTTTGTACGCCCGAAAATGCTGATAGGCTCGGGGATGGAATTTCTGCAGGTCATGTAAGAGAATCGGATTCATGTTTGATAGATGGAGTTGGATCTGCTCCATCGTAATGAACATCTCGTGTACGGCGTCCTGGGCCTGATCGCGCCACTGCCGGGCATCGGCCTGCAAAACGGAAATATGTGCCTTCACCACCGCCTCCACCAACTCATCCTTCTCGGCAAAATATTGGTAGATCGTCTTCTTGCTCATACCCAAACCCACGGCGATCTCATCCATCGAAACCGCCCGAATGCCCCGCTGTAAGAACAACGACTCGGCAAAGACCAAAATGCGGGTATTTGTTTGCATACGCTTAAAGAGAGACGCAAAACTAGGAAAACTTTTTTAGTCCCCAAAGTTTCCTGTCACATAAATACCCCGATTGGTGTCATTTTCAGGGGATTCATTCCCCCTTACCTTTACGTGGAATTACGCCTATGCCCACCCCCCGTCCCCAACTCAGTTTTCGGTTATTTCTGCACAGATTGGTCCGCTATTTTGTTCAAGGGATGATCATTCTGGCCCCGATCGGCATCACGCTTTATGCCATGTATTGGTTATTCGAGCAGATCGATCAAATCTTACGGCCTTATTTGAATGTGCCAGGATTGGGTTTTGTCCTGATCATTTTGGGCGTGATTCTGATCGGATGGGTGAGTTCAATTTTTTTGGTGGGCAGTTTTTTCAATTTATTGGATCAGTGGTTGGATCGGGCCCCCGGCATCAAATTCATTTATACGTCCACCAAGGAATTGTTTGAGGCATTTGCTGGCGACAAACGAAAGTTCAAAACGCCGGTACTGGCCAGCGTGTTTGAACCCGATGTGTGGGTGGTAGGCTTTTTGACGGATGAAGAGATGCAGAAATTTAATATGGGAGAGGAACACGTAGCCGTTTACGTTCCGCAGGCATACAATTTTGCGGGGCAGTTATACGTGCTGCCCCGTACGCGAATCAAAAAGATTGATCGGATTCCATCGGGCGATGCGATGAAATATGCGGTGACCGGAGGGGTGGCCGAACTCGAGTCAGAGAAAAAAAATTCCTAAGTACACATGCGTCGTTGGGTATTCGTTCTGTTGAGCGGATGGGTACTGGTTTGTCCCTTGTCTGCAAAGGCCTGGGGATTTTACGCCCATGAGTGGATCAATGAATGGGCCGTGAACTTGTTACCCCCGGGAATGCAACTTTTTTTTCGTCCCCATCAAGCTTATCTAAAACGACATGCCACGGATCCCGACAAAAGAAGATATGCCGTGAAAGAGGAAGGTCCCCGACACTTCATCGATCTCGACCGATATGGGACCTATCCCTTTGATTCGCTTCCCCGCCAATGGGCGCACGCCGTTGAAAAATATTCGTCCGACACACTCCAAAAACACGGCATCGTGCCCTGGTGGCTGGAAATAATGATGGGTCGGCTGACCAAAGCATTTCGGGAAAAAGATCCGGGTCGGATCCTGCAAACCGCCGCCGAGATCGGGCATTATTTAGCGGATGCCCACGTTCCCCTGCATGCCTGCAGCAATCACAATGGGCAGTATAGCGGACAACGGGGCATACACGGACTCTGGGAGAGCCGCATTCCCGAACTTCTGGCCGAAGCGAATTGGAATTTTTGGATCGGTCAGGCTACCTACATAGAAGACCCTTCTTCGTATTGCTGGGCAAGGATTCTGGAAAGTGCCCGGGCATCCGATTCCGTCCTTCGGCTCGAACGCGCACTCAACGCCCGCACCGACCCGGCTAGCAAATACGCTTATGAAGACAGAAAAGGGAAACTGATCCGTCAATATGCGGCCGATTATGCCCGTGCGTACGACGCCTTGATGAACGGAATGGTGGAGCGCCGCATGCGTCAATCCATTCAAAGCGTAGCCAGCATCTGGTATACCTGCTGGGTGTTGGCCGGACAACCCGATCTGCCACCCGCCTCCAATAAACCCCAGGACCCGCCTTTGCGCAAATCAACCCGCGAGCTGGATCGGTTGTGGCGGATGAACAGAAAAAATGAATCGGAACACCTGTAAGAAGGTTTAGGGAGCAGGGTTTAGTGTTTAGCACATAACATAGTAAATTATAATTATTAAATAATTACCCTAAACCCTAAACACTAAACACTAAACTATCTTCGCGTATGCACAATTTCAACGCCGGTCCCTCTATTCTTCCGTCAACCGTTTTAGAGGCAGCGGCGCAAGCGATTCGGAATTTTAATGGAAGCGGACTTTCCCTTTTAGAAATCGGACACCGAACCAAACTATTTGAGCCGGTGATGCAAGAGGCACGTCAGTTGGTGCGGGAGTTGATGCAACTCCATCCCGATCAGGAAGTACTGTTTTTGCACGGAGGGGCATCCACCCAATTCATGCAAGTGCCCATGAACCTGCTGCCGTCAAACGGAAAAGCAGCGTATACGGATACCGGCATCTGGTCGGCCAAAGCCATCAAAGAAGCAACGCATTTCGGAACGGTAGAGATCGCGGGTTCGGCGAAGGACGGCGGATACCGCGAAATCCCAAAAACGTTGGAGATGGATCCTACGGCTCAATATTTTCACCTGACCACAAACGAAACCGTACACGGATTGCAATGGCAGCAATTGCCCTTGAATGTTGAAGTTCCTTTGGTAGCGGACATGAGTAGTGATGTTTTGAGTCGCACGCTGCCTTTCGATCGGTTCGGACTCATTTATGCCGGTGCGCAAAAAAATATGGGTGCGGCCGGTGTAAATCTGGTAGTGGTAAATAAAAACCTGTTGGGAAAAGCCGATCGCCGAATCCCCACGATGATGGATTACCGCGAACACATCCGGGAAGCCAGCATGATCAATACCCCTCCGGTTTTTGCCGTGTATGTAGCATTGCTCACCCTTCGATGGGTTAAGGAGCAGGGCGGGATCCCGGAAATGGAAAAAAGAAGCCGGCAGCGTTCTCAGTTGCTCTATGAAACCCTGGATGCCTGTCCGGTTTTTGAGTGCCCGGTGAACGCGGCCGACCGAAGTCGTATGAACGCCGTCTTTACGATCAAGGACTCCCGCATCGAAGAAGCCTTCGCAAATCGCTGTGCAGCCGAAGGGATGATCGGGATCAAAGGACACCGAAGCGTAGGTGGATTTCGGGTGTCGCTGTACAATGCCCTGCCCCTAGAAAGCGTTGTGGCATTGACCAACCTGATGAAAGAATTCGCCCGCCAACACGGATAATTATACCCTTTTATATTAACCCCCGCATGATCACCCTCAAACCTTTCGCCGCACTTCGTCCCCAAACCGCACTCGCCGCCGCCGTCGCTGCCCGGCCCTACGATGTACTCAACAGCCTGGAAGCCGTTGAAGAAGCACAAGGCAATCCGCATTCGTTTTTACACGTGACCAAAGCAGAGATCGACCTGCCTGCCGGTACAGATCTTCATAGCCAAGTCGTATACGACAAAGCCAAAGAGAACCTGGATGCCATGATCCGAAAGGAGGTATTGTTTCAGGAGGCAAAAACCTGTTACTACCTCTACGAGTTGGTGATGAAGGGTCGGTCGCAAACGGGGCTAGTAGCCCTCTCCTCCGTAGCGGACTATCACAACGACTTGATCAAAAAACATGAATTCACCCGTCCCCAAAAAGAGAAAGACCGCATCGATCACATGCGAACGGTGCGGGCACAGACCGGGAATGTATTTCTCGCCTACCGCGAAAGGAAGGAGATGGATCAATTGGTAGCCGATTGGAAAAACACCCATTCTCCGATCTACGACTTCACCGCAAGCGATGAAATCGAACATCGGATTTGGGTGGTAGACAGACGCGAAACCGTCGACCAGATCACTCAACTCTTTTTGGAAAATGTCCCGGCCACGTACATCGCCGATGGTCACCACCGCGCCGCTTCCGCCGCAAAGGTTGCCGCTGCCCTTCCTGATTCAGATGCCGCCAAGTTCTTTCTGACCACTTTGTTTCCGGCCGACCAACTCGCCATTCTGGATTATAACCGAGTGGTAAAAGACCTGAACGGTCAAACCGAAGACGAACTGCTCAGTGCCTTGCAAGGGGATTTTCAAATCTCCAAAGAAAACGAACCGGTTCGGCCGGGTCAACTCCATGAATTCGGGATGTACCTGAACAAGAATTGGTATCGCTTGCGTGCCCGATCGGGTACGTGGACCGAAGATCCCATCGGCGTACTCGATGTGAGTTTGCTTTCCGATCGGGTGTTAAATAAGCAGTTGGGCGTGCAGGATCAACGAACCGATACGCGGATCGATTTCGTGGGAGGCATTCGCGGTCTCGGTGAATTGATGAGAAGAGTCGATAGCGGTGAAATGGCCATTGCCTTCAGTTTGTACCCGGTCAGCATTCATCAGTTGTTTGACATCGCCGACAGCGGTTCGGTAATGCCACCCAAAAGCACCTGGTTCGAACCTAAACTGCGCGACGGATTACTGACGCATCTCATTTAACAATTCCCTCCGAGAATTCTGTTTATTTTAGCTGACATGGATCGTATGAATAAACGACTGTCCACTTTTTTCATGGCCTGCCTGATCACTTTCAGCGGTCTGGCTCAATCGGTAGAAACGGTTGCGACCTTGCAAGCCCGGGCAAAAAACTTTATTCGGGAAGGCGATTTTGAAAACGCTGCCTTAGTACTTCGACAAGCGCTTTCCCAATCACCGGATAACCTGGAACTAAATAAGGATCTTGTGTTGGTATACACCCTGAAACGTGATTATACCCGCGCCCGGGAAAAAGTGATCGCACTGTGCGATCGGCCCGATGCCGATGCCGTTTGTTTCCAATTGGCCGGCAATGTATTCAAGGCCCTCGAAGAAGTGAAGGAATGTGAGAAGTATTATAAAAGGGGATTGAAGATATTTCCAAATAGCGGACCCCTTCTTAGCGAATACGGAGAACTGCTTTGGTCCTCAAAAGATACCCGCGCCATCGACCAGTGGGAAAAAGGCATCGAGGTGGATCCGGGTTTTGGAGGAAACTATTACAACGCCGCGCTGTACTACTATTACACAACAGAGAAGGTATGGGGACTCCTCTATGCAGAGATCTTTGTGAATTTGGAGGGACTTAGTGAACGCGGACAATCCATGCGAGCGCTCTTGCTGAAAGGATACAAGGAAAAATTATTTGCAGATGACGACCTAGCTCGGACGGCAGAAAAAACAACAAACCCCTTTGCCAGCGCCTTCTTGATGGAAATGTCGAAACAGGTTCCCCTTACGGCCAAAGGGATCGATGCGGAAATCCTTAGCGATATCCGTGCCCGTTTTCTCATGAGCTGGTTTGAGGGTCCGGCCAAAAAATTCCCCTTCAAATTATTCGACGCGCAACGGCAGTGGCTACAAGCCGATCTTTTTCAAGCATACAATCAATGGCTGTTTCTGACCCCGGATACACAGATCAAACATGAACAGTGGAAAAAGGATCACGGCGAAACTTGGACCAAATTCGAGCAATTTCAACAAAACCGGGTATTTCGGGTACCAACCGGGCAGTATTACCAAACCCGGCGCTGATCCCCCGCCCGCCGCGACCCTTCCTTCCACACCCTTAGTTTGGAACGCTGTTTTTCGCTATTTTAGAAAAAATCAGTAGTTCAAAAACGATTGCTATGCAAACCCCCCGCCGATTATTTGATTGTCTGGAATGGCAATTGGCCAATAAGCCATTGGAAGATATGCTCGCTGCCAAGGAAGGCGGGCAGTGGAAGAAATACAGTACGGCCATGGTCAAGGAAACCGTGGATCAGCTCAGTGCGGGGCTGATCGCCATGGGGATCGGTCCGGGCGACCGAACCGCAGAGGGTCGCGATAAGATCGCGGTGATATCTAAGAATCGTCCCGAATGGATCATGCTCGATCTAGCTGTTCAACAGATCGGTGCCATTCTTACGCCCATTTATCCAACCATCAGCGTCAATGAGCTGGAGTTCGTTCTTTCCGATGCCGCTGTGAAAATGGTTTTTGTAAACGATGAAGAGTTGTTCCTAAAAGTGAGCAGCCTGCAATCCAAACTCCCCGCCTTGAAAACCATCTTCACGTTTGAGCATGTAGTCAATGCCCGTCACTGGAAAGAGGTGATGCAGGCCGCAACCGATTCTTCCCGCGCGGCGCTCCCCTCCTTACGGGATGCGGTAGGGTATGAAGACCTGGTTACCATTATTTATACTTCGGGTACCACCGGAGTGCCCAAGGGCGTTATGCTCTCGCATCGAAACATCTTATCGAATACGATGGCGGCCAAGCCGTATTTTCCGCCGGGCGACAACATGCGGGCGCTTAGTTTTTTGCCGTTGAATCACATCTTCGAGCGCGTGGTCACCTACCTGTATGCCTTCAATGGTACTGCTATCTATTATGCTGAAAGTTTGGAGACCATTGGCGACAACTTAAAAGAAATAAAACCACATTTGTTTACCACGGTTCCTCGTCTGCTCGAAAAAGTATACGACAAGATCATGGCGAAGGGAAATCAGCTTACCGGTGTTGCGCGAAAATTATTCTTCTGGGCGCATGGGTTGGCGGAGAAGTTTGAGATCAATCAATCCCTTCCACTGGGTTATCGCCTACAACTTGCCTCGGCCAATAAGATCATTTTCAAAAAGTGGCGCGAAGCCTTAGGTGGAAATGTGAAATGCATTGTTACGGGGGGAGCGGCTTGTCAGGTCCGGCTCATTCGCATTTTCACCGCCGCCAAGTTGGTGGTGATGGAGGGTTACGGATTAACGGAGACCTCTCCCGTGATCTCGGTGAATCGGTACGATGAATCGGGCCGTGCGTTTGGAACGGTTGGTCCGCTTATCGAACACGTAGAAGTAAAACTTGCGGAGGATGGAGAGATCCTTTGTAAAGGTCCTAATATCATGATGGGTTATTATAAACGACCCGACCTCACTGCCGAAGTGATGCAAGGCGAATGGTTCTGCACGGGGGATATCGGTACATTCTCCAAGGAAGGATTCCTGAAGATCACCGATCGAAAAAAAGAGTTGTTCAAGACCAGCGGCGGAAAATACGTGGCGCCCCTTCCCATTGAGAGCAAATTGAAGGAATCGCCTTTTATCGAGCAAGTAATGGTGGTGGGATCGGAACGAAAATTCGTAGGAGCACTGATCGTACCGGCGTTTCCAAACCTGCAGGAGTGGGTGTACAAACAGGGGATCACGGAATCCGATCCCGAAAAACTGATCCGGCTGGAACCGGTGAAAGAATTATACCGGGAATTGGTAGAGAGCTTCAATAAATTTTTCAATCACGTCGAGCAGGTGAAGCGATTCGAGCTGCTTTCGAAAGAATGGAGTGTCGATACCGGTGAGATGACCCCCAAATTGTCGGTAAAACGCAAGGTTATCCTGGAAAAATATAAGGCTGCAGTAGAGCGAATATACCAAGAGTGATCTTCGAAAGCTATTGATCAGTCCTCGCGTTTCCGGAGCATGATCACCTGAACCATAGAATCCCACAGGGGCTTTTGCTTTTCCTGAAGGATTTTCCGCACGTTACAGGTATGCTGAAAAGCGAGTTCATCGGCCCAGCGGTGCCAGCGGTTGATGGAATCGGACCAGAACTGACTTAAACTGTCGGTGAGTGCTGCCGTAGCGGATTGCGCTACAAAACGGGCCCGAATGCAGCGAATGGAATCGTTCAATATGCCCAGTTCCTTAAAATACGCTTTTCGCAATTCGATGTGTTTCTCTTCCTGCTCTTTGGTTAGTCCCACTTCTGTAACGATCCAACTTCTATCGTTTCCATGTTCGTGCCGCTTCTCATAAGGGGAAAAAAAATAATGGTTCAACAGTAAACCGGTATTGATCAAGATCAATACGATTACAACAATAAAAAAGATCTGATTACGTTGCATCAAATCAAGGTTTGGGGGGATCGTAAACAGAGGTGCCGGGATACTCGGTGTATTCGACTACCCAGCGGGGAGTAGAGGACTGCCATTTGTTAAGCACCTGATCATTAGAACGTAAAGAAGTGTAAAAAAGTATACCGTTACCGATAATTAAGATAATCAAAAACACAGCAGCCCATCCCAAGCGGGCCATAAAATTTGCATTGCTCTCAGCTTCGAACTTGCGAAATCGATTCAGCACGCGAGCGGTAAAAAAGGTTTAGGTTCGGCCCGCCGGATGCCGTCTAAGCTACTGAGCAAACCGCCTGTCTTCGATTGAGTATTCATAGACTTTGGTTAGACGTAATGGAATGGAAAACCTTGCATGGCAGATGCGCTACGTTTTTTTCTCAAATATTTTTTTTAGGTTTACTCGACCGCGATGTAAAAGGGATTCAACGGCCGGTATTGTAATTCCCATGATATCGGCAACGGCAGCATGCGGAAGATGCTCAATACGCGTTAGAATAAATGCAGTCTTTTGATTATCTGGGAGTTGAGCGATGGCTTGAAAAAGTTGAGCAGCTTGTTCTTTTCGCTCAGAGACCACTCCGGGATGATGAAAATCAGTAATGGCGAGATCTTGGTGCTCTCCGGGGCTGCCCAATCGATATAAAAACGCGAACCGCTTTTTACTTTTTTTACTTCGAAGAAAATCGATGGATTTTGTAGTAGCGATCCGATAGATCCAGGTTGACAGTTTGGATTCTCCCTTAAATTGATGGATCGATCGAAAAACCTGTATAAACACTTCCTGTGCCAAATCTTCCGCGTCGGGTTCGGATTGCACCAACCCAAGAATGGTATTGTATACCGGCACTTGAAATTGATCGACCAACGAGCGGAAAGTCTCCTCGTCGCGATTCATCAACTCTTGGATCAGATCGTGTTCGTTCAAATTATTGGTTGTTCAAACATCGAACGTAGAAGTTCATAAGAAATCAAACAAATATAAATTACTACAATATGTATGCGTGCGGTCATTTTTGGCATCGTTGACTTCTATTCAGTGGTTATCGGGATCTAGACAACAAATTTGCCGTAAGCTGAACTAAAACAGATCGTTCTTCATCACCTTCTCCCAAGCCTGCACGAAATCTTTTACAAACTTCTCTTTCCCGTCTTCGCAGGCATATACTTCTGCCAGGGCACGGAGTTCGCTGTTGGATCCGAAGATCAGGTCGACCCGTGTAGCAGTCCACTTCACTTGTCCGGTTTTTCGGTCGCGTCCTTCAAAGACATCTTTTGTCTCGCTGGTGGCTTTCCATTGAATATTAAAATCAAGCAGGCTCGTGAAGAAATCATTGGTAAGTGTTCCTGCCGATTGGGTAAAGACGCCGTGGGCGCCGCCATCCCAATTGGCCCCCAACACGCGCATACCGCCCACTAGTGCGGTCATTTCCGGTACCGTGAGGTTTAGTAAGTGAGCTTTATCGACCAAGAGGTCTTCGGCTTGGGCGTGAAATTTTTTCTTGACGTAGTTGCGAAACCCATCTGCTTGGGGTTCGAGCACGGCGAAGGAATCGATATCGGTTTGCTCGGCGGAGGCATCGGTTCGTCCGGGTCGGAAAGGCACGGAGACGGCGTGACCGGCTTTCTTCGCCGCTTCTTCGATGGCTGCTGCGCCGCCCAGTACGATCAGGTCGGCCAGAGAGATTTTTTTACCGCCGGAGCTAGATCCGTTAAATGCGTTTTGAATGGACTCGAGGGCGTCGAGTACATGCGCCAATTGAGCGGGATTATTTACTTCCCAGAATTTTTGAGGAGCGAGACGAATTCGTGCACCATTTGCCCCGCCGCGTTTATCAGATCCGCGGAAGGTGGAAGCCGATGCCCAGGCTGTTGAAATCAATTGGGAAATGGTGAGTCCGGAAGAAAGGAGTTTCGCTTTTAATTCAACGATGTCTTTCTGCTCAACCAGCGGATGATCTACCGCCGGAACGGGGTCTTGCCAGATCAGTTCTTCGGCGGGCACGTCGGGGCCGAGGTAGCGGGCACGGGGACCCATATCGCGGTGCGTGAGTTTGAACCAGGCGCGGGCGAAGGCATCGGAAAATTGGTCGGGATTCTCATAAAAACGACGCGAGATTTTTTCATAGGCGGGATCCATGCGCAAGGCAACATCGGTGGTGAGCATGATTGGCGCATGCTTTTTGGAAGCATCGTGTGCGTCGGGAACCGTATTCGCGCCGGCATTTCCTTTGGGTTTCCATTGGTGGGCACCGGCCGGACTCTTCGTGAGTTCCCATTCGAATCCGAAGAGATTTTCAAAATAGTTATTGCTCCACTGTGTGGGGGTAGTTGTCCAAGCGCCTTCGAGTCCGCTTGTAATTGTATCTTCCGAATGTCCTTTTCCGAAAGTATTTTTCCATCCCATGCTTTGTTCTTCGATGGTGGCGCCGGCGGGTTCGGGTCCGACGTATTTACTTGGATCGGACGCGCCGTGTGTTTTTCCGAAAGTATGTCCGCCTGCAATGAGGGCTACTGTCTCTTCATCGTTCATGGCCATGCGACCGAAAGTTTCGCGGATGTCGCGGGCAGCGGCGATAGGGTCGGGGTTGCCGTTGGGACCTTCCGGGTTCACGTAGATCAATCCCATTTGTACGGCGCCGAGGGGATTTTCCAGTTCCCGATCACCGGTGTAGCGTTTATCGCCCAGCCATTCGGTTTCGGAACCCCAATAGATATCTTCTTCGGGTTCCCAGATGTCGGCGCGTCCGCCACCAAAGCCGAACGTCTTGAATCCCATTGATTCGAGGGCGCAGTTGCCGGCGAGGATCATGAGGTCGGCCCAGGAGAGTTTGCGACCATATTTCTGTTTGACAGGCCAAAGCAGTAAGCGTGCTTTGTCGAGGTTGGCATTATCAGGCCAGCTGTTAAGTGGCGCAAAGCGCTGCGCACCGGTACCACCGCCACCGCGTCCGTCGGCAATGCGGTACGTACCGGCACTATGCCAGGCCATGCGGATGAAGAAAGGACCGTAGTGACCGTAGTCGGCGGGCCACCAGTCCTGCGACGTGGTCATAACCTCTATGATATCTTTTTTGACACGGGCGAAGTCAAGTGATTTGAATTCGGAGGCGTAGTCGAAGTTGTCGCCCATGGGGTTCGACAGATCCGAATGCTGGCGAAGGATATTTAGTTTGAGTTGGTTGGGCCACCAATCGCGGTTACCGGTACCGCCTCCGGCTGCTTTCTTCAGCATACCGCCGGTAAAGGGACATTTACTTTCGCTATTGACGTTGTACGTGTTCTTGGGATTGCTGTCCATTTTTAGGTGATTTTGGGAATGCAAAAATAGGGCAAATGGAGGCTGTTTCAGGTGATTATCGTCGCCTGCAAAGGCCTAATTATTCGGATGCCTCAGCTCGCTTACAAACCCGTGCTGAAATGCATAATTTTACCCGCATTTCGGTCCCGTAGTTCAATGGATAGAATATCGGGTTCTTAAAGAATCAAGTTCTTTGAATGATTAATGTCAATAAAATCAAGGATTTACCGATTTTTGAAAATACAACTGAGCAGTGAAGTGAGCAGTGATTGTATCTATGCACTTCAGAGTTTGGTTAGAAATCAATCGAGGTTTAATCTAATATGGCCCTGTAGTTTAATGGATAAAATAAAAATTTCCTAAATTTTAGTTACAGGTTCGATTCCTGTCGGGGCTAC
>VGFT01000007.1 GCA_016868775.1 Bacteroidota bacterium
CGCAATCAAGTATTAGTCAGACACTCACTAACCTAACCAATCAGGTACAGACGGTAGTGTATACGGTGACGCCTACTTCAGGTGCACAGGGTAGTTGTGTGGGTAGTGCGTTTACAATAACGGTGACAGTAAATCCCAAGCCATCTATCAATGCGCAGACAACAAGTAGTTGTAGTGGAGCTGGTTTTAGTTTTGCACCTGCGAACGGTGGCGGTAATATTGTTCCTACTAATACAACATATACTTGGACAGCTCCAACAGTTACTGGAGGTATAACGGGTGGCGCTAGTGGTAGCGGAAGCACAATAACGGGTACATTAACAAATCCTACTAATCAGCTACAGACGGCAACGTATAATGTAACACCAACTTCTGGTAGTTGCGGTGGTAGTGCGTTTACAGTAACGGTGACGGTAAATCCCAAGCCAGTTTTACCTGCACAGACACAGACAATCTGTAGTGGTGGCACGTTTACGTTAACACCTGCGAATGCGCAACCCACTACAATAATACCTACTAATACAACATATACATGGACGGTTGCCACGAACGCAAGTGTAACGGGTCAGAGTAATCAGCCGACTCCGCAATCAAGTATTAGTCAGACACTCACTAACCTAACCAATCAGGTACAGACGGTAGTGTATACGGTGACGCCTACTTCAGGTGCACAGGGTAGTTGTGTGGGTAGTGCGTTTACAATAACGGTGACGGTAAATCCCAAGCCAGTTTTACCTGCACAGACACAGACAATCTGTAGTGGTGGCACGTTTACGTTAACACCTGCGAATGTGCAACCCACTACGATTATACCTGCTAATACAACGTATACGTGGACAGTTGTAGATAATCCGAATGTAACAGGGGAGTCTGATCAAGCAAGTCCACAGTCTTCTATTAGTCAAACGCTGACCAATACTACGAATCAATCGCAACAGGTGGTGTTTACAGTGACACCTACCTCAGGTGCACAGGGGGGATGTGTAGGAAGCTCCTTTACCCTTACTGTAACGGTTAGTCCCAAGCCAACAGTTCAGAATACAACCACTGCCATTTGTAGTGGAGCTACTTTTAATGTAACACCTACTGGGGGTAATGGTAATATTATACCTGTTGGCACCACATATATTTGGACGTATACGGATAATCCAAATGTGACTGGAGAGGCTAATAATAATTCACAGTCAGCATCAATTACTGGAATACTTACAAATAATACAAACCAGGTACAGACGGTGGTTTATACGGTAACACCTTCTGTAAATGGTGCTTGCGTGGGCAATACATTTACAGTAACTGTTACAGTTAATCCCAAGCCTGTTGTGCCACCGCAGACGCAGACGATATGTAGTGAAGGTACATTTATAATCAATCCTGTGAATAACCAGCCTACTACTATTATCCCCTTTAACACTACATATACCTGGACAGTTACTGCAAATAATAATATACTTGGTGAGTCTAATCAAACTACTTCTCAGCCTGTGATAAGCCAGCAACTAACTAACACAAGTACCACTGTCCAAAATGTTATTTATAGCGTTATCCCAACTTCAGGTGCACAGGGTAGTTGTGTGGGCTCATCTTTTACCGCTTCAATCACTGTTAATCCTGATGCAAGGGCTCAATTCAATATTGATACTACAATTGGCTGCGTTCCTTTTAGATTACGCGATCATGTAACTTTAGTTCCACATGTAAACGCAAACAGTCAACCTGAATTCAGGTGGTATGCTGATGGTGTACTAATTGGTACCGGCGCAACTGTTCCAAACTATTCTATCACACAGCCTGCTGATACTGTTGTATTAAAATTATTTGCTCGTAGTTTACACGGTTGTAAAAACGATTCGGTAAGTGTTACAATTTATACGATTCAGCAACCTCAACCTTCTTTTACATTAAGTAGAGATACTGCTTGTGGCCCAGCCTCTATATTGATTACTAACACTACGGTTCCGTTAAATGTAATCAATGGTAGTGCCTATAGTTGGAACTTTAGCAATGGTCAAACTTCTGCACAAGTACAACCAGGCTCTATCGTGTTTCAGCCTAATCCGGCAAGAAGGGATACAACTTATATCATTACTTTATCAGTGACAACGCCTTGTCAAACTCTCACATATCGAGACTCAGTTTTAATTCGTCCTAGACCATTAGCATTGTTTCAACCTGATACAACCGTATATTGTTCTCCAGCTAACATGCGATTTAGGAATAATTCACGAGGGGTGAATAATGCTGCCTATGGACCAACAAATAAGTACATATGGGATTGGGGCGATGGCAGAAGAGATACCGTTTACGATAACCGAACGATGACCAAGCGCTATACCACGGGCATTATTGACACAATAACCGTAATGCTATATGCCTATAACGAGTGTGGAGTAGATAGTTTCGCGGTAGATGTAGTTTTGTATCCCACCACAATAACGCCTAGTTTAATCGTTTTCGGTCAAAATACTTTTGGGTGTGCACCAAAACCTGTAACGTTTGTTAACAATTCAGTGGGCGGGTTACTTTATACGATAAATTTTGGCGATGGATCGCCGCTGTATGTTACCAATCGATCGAATGATACCGTATCGCATATATATGTAAATCCTGGTAACTATACTGTTACCATGCGATCGCAAAATTCCTGTACCGACACTACGGTTTCACAACTCATTAATGTTTTTGCTAGCCCTAGCGCCAATTTTGTTACGAATAGCTCCATTTATTGTTCCCGTGATACCGTTCGCATCACTAACCTTTCCGCGCCCAGTGGGCTACAATATACTTGGGATATGGGGAATGGCTCCCCTCCATTTTCTGGTGTTACTAACCCGAATTATACCTATCAAAGCCCAGGGACTTACACCATTACTTTGATCGCTGCCAATACCTTCACGGCTGGATCAACCTGTCGAGATACCGTGCGCAAGCAGGTCACTATCTTGCCCGTGCCTACGGCTAATTTTACAACGAATCTTAGTGCTTACAATTGCGCTCCATTCTCTTTATTTGCCAATGCAACACCGGCTAATTATAGCAGTGTGGAATGGTATGTTCAAACGAGTGGTGGAAGTACTATATACGCTTCAAATGGATTTACGCTAAATTACGTGCTGGCAACCCCTGGTAATTACCAGATCAAGATGGTTGGATACAATGCAAGTGGTTGTAAGGACTCGCTCACAACTCCTTTTGTAGTGAGTAGTAGTCCTTCGGTATCTTTTTCAGTACTCGATACGGTTTATTGCGGTCCCAGTGCTACCGTGCTATTCACCAATACATCCACTAATGGGGGCGGAGGTACCTTATCCTATCAATGGATGGTGAATGGGAATTTACTTTCTACAAGCCCCACAAACTTCTCATATACCTTTAGCATCCCTTCAACAGCCACAGCACCGCTCGTTTACACCGTGAAATTGATTGCTACTGCCTCGGTGACGGGTTGTGCACCCTCCTACGAACGAACCATCACCATGCTTCCGGCAGGTCAGGTCAATCGTCCGCAAAACCAAATCGTATGTAACGGCGATGTGGTGCCCCTAACCTCGTTATCGACCCAGAACACAGGAGGAGTAACTACTTATCGGTGGACAAATAGTGCTCCTGGCATAGGACTAGCTTCCACTGGCACAGGCAATATCGTTGCATTTACGGCAGTCAATTCTGGGGTTTCTCCTGTAGTTGCTACAGTAACCGTGACCCCTACGTTCACTTTCGGTGGTCGTTCATGTGTTGGCACTCCTGTTACGTATACCATCACCATAAATCCCTCTGCGAATGTTAACCAGCCTGCCAACCAAACGGTGTGCAATGGGCAATTGACTTCAGTGAATTTTAATTCATCTAATACAGGTGGCGTAACGACCTACAATTGGAACAACGATAATCCCTCGATCGGTGTACTTCCCTCGAATAATGGAAACATACCTCTCTTTGCGGCGATTAATACTGGCAATGCACCCGTACAGGCGAACATAACCGTTACGCCTACTTATACCAGTGGTAGCGTATCCTGCACCGGTAGCCCGAAAACTTTTACAATTACTGTTCTGCCAACTCCTCAGGTAGATCAACCGTCCAACCAGGTTGTTTGTTTAGGGTCTACAGTTGGTTTTGCTTTTAGTACTCCCACCACTGGAGGCATTGTTACTTACCGTTGGACCAACTCTAATACGGCCGTAGGACTGGCATCTTCCGGAACCACGAACCCGGTAAGTTTTATCGCAGCCAATGCTACGAATGCCCCAGCCGTAGCAACGATTACGATTATTCCTACTATTACTCTAAACGGTAGATCTTGCGATGGGCCAAGCAAATCCTTTACTATAACGGTAAATCCGGCGGGACAGGTGAATCAGCCTCAAAGTCAGATTAAATGTAATGGTGATCTAGCCCTGGGAACCTGGTTCAATACCCAACTTACCGGTGGCATTACTACCTATAGCTGGACAAACAGCACTCCTGCCATCGGACTTGCACCTTTTGGTTACGGTGATATTGATAGTTTCCGTGTTGTGAATAGCGGAACCGTGCCGCTTATTGCAACCATTACGGTCACCCCTACCTTCAATTTTAGTGGTGTCTCCTGTGCTGGTAGTCCTCAAGTGTTTACCATTACCGTCAATCCCCGGGCTACTGTAAATCCATTACCAAATTTGCAGTATTGTGATGGTGTTCGAACCTCTGCTATTGTATTTGGTTCTCCTGCTAGTGGTGGTACAGTGACCTACAGCTGGACAAATTCCAATACGGCTATCGGTCTAGGGGCTTCAGGTAATAGTGTCATTCCTCCTTTTACCGCAAACAATACAACATCCGCCCCCATCATATCGACCATAACAGTTACACCTACTTTTACAAATGGGGGAGTTGGATGTGTTGGTCAACCAACTTCTTTTACCATTACCGTTTTACCCCTGCCCCAAACGTTATTCCGTGTTACACCTGACTCGGCCTGTGCACCAATGGTAGTCACCTTTACGAATTTGACGCAATATGCTGATATATATCAATGGCTTTTGAATGGAACTCCCTTTAGTAACGCTTTTGTGCCCCCTCCCATGGTTCTGTCACAGCCCAATACTACTTATTTGTTTACCTTATTGGCAGGAAATAGCCAAGGAGGATGTGGTCCGACCAGCTACACTTACACGGTTAGGACCTTGCCCACACCCAAAGCCATTTTTTCGCTAAACGGTAATCTTTCTGATACCCTCTATGCGTGTAAATCAATGAATGTACAAGTAACAAATTCTTCTTATTTAAATACTACTGGCAACACGGTTGGCTTGACGTACCAATGGTTTTTAAATGGACAGTTGCAGTCAACGGCACCCAATCCACAGTTTGTTTTACGGAATACATCCTATTTAAGAGATACATTGATCCGTATAACACTGGTTGTTTCCTCCAACGTCGGGTGTAGAGATTCTGCTAGCCGTTGGGTAAGGCTATACCCGGAGCCGCTTGCCTCTTTTACCATCAATGGCGGTGCGGCGGACTGTGCCCGACCCCGATTTGGATTGATCAAGACCGTCCAGAACCTGTCGCTTGCTAAGCCTCCTGCACAGTATAGTTGGTCTATCTTTAATCGTACTTCCGTCTCCCCTCAGCATGGTGTAATAATCAGTAATGTAAACTCGCCAACTCCAATATTTACTTTCCCGGACAACCTGAGTGCGGTTGATTCAACTTATGAAATTCGATTAAGCGTTACTTCTTCTGATGGTTGCACAAAAGATACGATGCTAACACAGGTATTGTTCGCCAGACCAATTGTCAACTTTCGGATCACTGATTCACTATCCTGTACGGGCTCCTTAAATGTATCGTTCCTGGATCTTTCAGTTTCTCCGACTAGCGCAATTACGAGACGCCTGTGGGACTTTGATGATGGCACCGGTACCAGTAGCTTGCCGGTTGTTTCGCACACGTATAGTACGTACGGTGCCTATTATCCGTCACTTTATGTAACCAATGCACGCGGCTGCATATCTGACACCATGCGAAAGCGAATTGTTGTTTTTGGAAATCCGGTTGCTAATTTTACCGCAAACACACCGGTGTGTCTGGAAACACCCGTAACTTTCATTAATACCAGTCAACTCGGCTGGGGCAGTACCCAGTTCTCTCAGGTACTTTGGGATTTTGGCAATGGGGTTACCAGCACGGTTTTTAGTCCAACTCAAACATATGCGGCCCCTGGAATTTATAACGTAACACTTACCATTTTAAGTGATAGCAGTTGTGTGCCACAGAAAAAGTCAATGCAGATTACAGTGGTTGGTAAGCCAAAAGCTGATTTTAGCTACAATAGCAGATGTGTTGGCACGCCAGTTCAATTTACAAATTTGACTCGATCGGGTTTCGCGGATGGTGGATTTACCACAATCCGGTGGAATTTCGGTAACGGACAACAATCCAGTCAATTAAATCCTTCTACAACCTACTCGGCACCGGGAACTTATACAGTTCAATTGATTGTTGGTGGCATTGGTTGTCCACTTTTGCAGGACACCATTCAGAAAGTAATTTCCGTCACTGCCCCGCGCCCCGATAGCATCTATCCACTTGTTTATGCCTCGCGGTTGAATCGATTTACGCTGCAGGCTTTACCGGGTGGGGTAAGTTATCTATGGTCGCCCGCTATCGGATTAATCCATCCTACCCGCAGGATTACGGATGTGTACTATCTTCTTTCGGAGCCGGCACAGATTAATTATATCATAACGATTAAGGACAGTAGTGGTTGTATCAACCGCGACAAGCAAGAGGTCTGGGTCTTTGATAAGCCCGAGGTGTTTGTGCCAACTGCTTTTACTCCGAATAAGGACAGTGTGAACGACCTCTTCATTCCGATTTATGTAAACATAAGGTCATTACAGAGCTTCCGAATTTTCAACCGGTGGGGGGTCAAAATATTTGATACGAATGACTTGCTGGCGGGGTGGAACGGAACGATCAATGGCCAAAACGCACCTCTAGAGACATACACATGGGTGGTTGAGTGTTTTGATGTGAATGGAAAAAAATTAATCAGAAAAGGTATGGTTACATTACTCCGATATTGAGCAATGGATAGAGCCAGTAATCTGGATGGAGCTCTTTAGTTGTGAGAAATAATTAGTTTAATTGACTGAAAATAAATCTTAATATTATACTACCTAAGGGGTGTGGAATTTTATCCTCCTAATTTCCGAATGAATAAATAAGCTAGGGTGATCAGCATCAGGAGGATCAGGGTGATCCAGGTCCACCAGGATGGCGATTCAAATCCGATCCAACGTTTTCTTTTTTGGTTGCGGGACAGTCTTCGTTTCAAGTCCTGGTTAAGTGCATACGCCATTTGTTGCAGTCGCACTTGATCGGCTGAGTTTTCCATTCCTTTGATGGCATCGGACAGGAAAGGATCGTCCAATGCCCGGGCCTCCAGTTCATGGGCTTCCTGCTCACTCATTTGTCCGGAGTTATATCGAAGGATCTCTTGCGGATCGATCGCTTCTGGAGTGGGTTGTTTATGGATGGGATTATCGGCCATGACCCTCGCTTGTTTTTTTGGGCATCAGTGCGATGCGCAGATTTCTTTTTCCGTTTTGGATGTGACTTTTTACCGTGGCAACGGCCATTCCTGTTTTTTCTGAGACCTGCCGATAACTCATTTTTTGCAGGTAGAATAAAGTTACGCATTCCCGCTGCCCTTCGGGAAGTGTCGTCAACGCCTCGGAAAGATGATTCAGACTCTGTTCTTTTTCATTCCAGTATTCCTGGTCCACCGCGGCGTTGCCCTCCAGTGGCAGTTGATCCGCCGGTTGCGGGGTTCCCCATTTTTTTTGTTCTCGCAATTGTATCAGGCAATGGTTCTTGGCGATTTGGTAGATCCATGACTTGAAGTAGGTTACTTTGTATTTCTCCAGCTCTGGAATCACTTTTAGAAAAACTTGTTGAACCGCGTCGCGGGCTAACTCTTCCTTTCGCAGGTATTTCATCGATACGGCCAGCAGCATCAGGGTATAGCGTTGCAGCAATTGCCCCAGGCAATCGGTATCCTGTTCTGTCTGATATCGGTTCAGCAGCTCTTCATCCGTCAGGTTCTGGTAACGCTCCATCTTCTTGCAGTGTCCTTTATGGCAGGATGCTTTGCTCCGTCAAATTCAACAAGCAATTCTCAACTTTTTTTCAGCCATTGCAACAGCCATTGATCCCACTCCAGCATTCGGATGGCGGAGTAGATCAAAAGGATGGCGAAGACTTGCTTTAGTTGTTCTTGTGAAAGTTTTAGTGCCCATCGTACCCCCAGATACCCTCCGGCAACGAAGGCGATGGCGAGCAGTCCCACGATCCGCAGATCGATGGGGTGGCCTTGGGCTATGCATTGCGTGTAATAGTAGTAGGAAGCAAGAATGACTACAGGAAGGGTAAGCACGGCCAGCGAAGTGCCCTGTGCCTGGTGTTGATTGTATTGGAGAAAGAATACGAGGGCGGGCACCATAATGATTCCGCCGCCGATACCAACCAATCCGCTTAGCATACCTGCGGCGAGTCCGATCGCCAGGGCGATCAATACGATTTGTATGTCCATAGGTTTGTTCATTGTAGAAGGGATTCGGTTCGAAGGTACTGCCAACTGGCCAGGGTGGCGAGGAGTCCGATTCCCACGCTGGCTAATACATATCCTACTGCTAGTAACCAGCATTGCTGTTGCAGCAGCGATACGGTTTCCAGGGAAAAGGCGGAAAAGGTGGTAAAGCCCCCGCATATACCGGCCATCCAAAACCAGCGAAGGCTTTCGCTGTTGACGGATCTTTTTTCGAAGTATCCGGCAAGGATCCCGATCAATAAGCAACCGCTGGCGTTGACCCAGAAGGTGGACCAGGGAAATCCTCCCGTGGGGGTGGGGAGCCATTTACCGATCCCATAGCGGTGAGCGGACCCGATGGCGCCGCCCAGCATGACCCAGAGCAGTGTCATTTAGGAGTGTTTTGGATAGAATCGGTTTTGGGCCTAGAGGGGTTTTTCAGATCGACCAGCCAATTGTCCTTACGCCGTAATACCTGCAAAGTATCGTACGTTTTGGTGTAAGAGTTGGAATAGATGACCCGGGTGGTAGAATCATTTAAGTTAGTAACGGGTGGGTGGATCTGTATGCTGGCGCCCCGGTATTTTTCCAGCGTTTGGGCGTCGAAGCGACCAAATACGCGTGCAATGCTATCCAAATAGGTTCTGTTAAGGGAATCGTCAACCATATACTGCCCTGCTTTTTTGAAATCATTGGATAAAACTGCCTGAATATAATTGCGCGCGGCATCCAGATCGTTCTCTGATCGGGAGGTTATTTTTTTATCCTCACAGGCGAAGCAGGCAAGCAGGATCAGGCACCCGATGAGCGTTCGCATGGATTAGTGTTTGGGAGGAAGCCGATCGGGGTGTCGGGACTGATCGCGTTCGTGTTCTTGCGTATAGGCCCGAAGGATCTGCTTGACCAACTTGTGACGGACCACATCTTCTTCATCCAATTCAATGTAGCCGATGCCATCGATGTTGCGCAGGATCCGGGCAGCCGTGGCCAGTCCGCTTCGTTGGTTGCGGGGCAGATCCACCTGCGTCATGTCGCCGGTGATGATCGCTTTGGCATTGGCACCGATGCGGGTCAGAAACATTTTTAATTGGAGGTCGGTCGCGTTTTGGGATTCATCCAGAATGATAAAGGCATTGTCGAGCGTACGTCCGCGCATGTAGGCCAGCGGCGCGATCTCAATGGTGCGGGTGGTCATATAATACCCGAGTTTATCTGCCGGGATCATGTCGTCGAGCGCATCGTAAAGCGGGCGCAGATACGGATCGATCTTTTCTTTGAGGTCGCCCGGCAAAAACCCCAAGCTCTCGCCGGCCTCGACGGCGGGACGAGTCAGGATGATCTTTTTTACTTGTTTATTCTTAAGGGCGCGGACCGCCAGGGCCACGGCGGTATAGGTTTTTCCGGTACCGGCGGGGCCGATCGCGAAAACAATGTCATTTTTTTCAGCTTCCTGTACCAGTCTTTTCTGGTTGGCGGTACGGGCGCGGACCGATTTTCCGTTGGGACCGAACACCAATACCTCATTGGGATTTTTTTCCTGAAAATGATCGATCACTTCGGGGTCATCCCCGCCGAGGATTTGCTCGAAATAGTTCGCGCTCATGTGCCCGTTTCTCTCCAGATAGTCCACGATCATGCCGATCTTCTCTTTAGCTACTTCGATCTGATCGGGTGAGCCACTGAGTTTCAGCTGTGAGCCGCGGGAGAGAATCTTGAGGAGGGGAAATCGTTTTTTGAGCAGGTTCAGTTTTCCGTTATTGACGCCCAGGAATTCAATGGGATTGACGGATTCGAGATTAATGATGGTGTCGGTCAATTCGAAAGATTTAGGATGAATGGATGATGTTCGAAAGTCTGTTTCAATATTACTAAAAAGAAGTCGCAATCTCCAACTTTAACTTATGCACAGGTTGTGGATTGGGTGGCGGCGCATGTTAAAGTATAATGAAAAGAGGGTAGATCGCTCTAGGCCCTGGTCAGTTTGTGTTCCTTTGCTTCATCTTGTTCATAACCACGTTGGATGCGCCTTCGAATTATTTTCTTTTTTCTGTTTTGTTTGGGAGGTTTTCCCTTGTTCGCGCAGCAGTTTCGGCTCAGCGGGCGGGTAGTGGATCCCCGGGGGGAGGCATTGCCCTTAGCTACTGTGGAGCTCAAGCAACTTCAGCTGGGTCGGATGGCAAAAGATGATGGAAGCTTTGAATTTTATCTGGAGTGCGGCCGGTATGATCTGGTGGTGAGCCTGGTTGGATACAAAACCAGTTTGATCCCAATTTTTATCCACGATCAGCCCCTGTACGAGTTGGTGCAGCTTACGTTGGATGAATCCCACAACCTTGGAGAAGTCGTCGTAAAGGTCAAATCCCGGGACCGATCAGAAGAATTGGTTCGTCAGGTCATTCGTGATAAAGAGGTGCGCGGATTGCCGTTGTCCAATTTTTCCCAACTGGTATACATTCGAGCACAGGAGACCGATTCGGCGCAGATCTTGCGATCGGATCGCGACACCACCAAAGGTTCTGCACCCTTTCCCGGGATCTCTTTAACGGAGGTCTTTTTGAAGGTAGACCAGGGGGAAGGCTCTACTATTAAAGAGGAGCGCTTGGGGGTGAAGCAACAGGGATCCGGATCGGGTTTGTTTTATCTTACCACTACGGATGGTCGTTTCAACTTGTACGAAAATCTAATCCAGGCCCGTGCGCTTTCATCGATCCCCTTTGTTTCCCCGATCAGTGACAGCGGATTGTTGGCTTATCGATTCAAGACGATTAGAATCGACCGCAGTCAGCGTCCGCGTGTGTATACGATCTCGGTTCGCCCCCGGGCCCTTAGCAATGCTACGGTTGAGGGAGAGTTGGTGATCCGCGACAGCACTTTTGAGTTGCTTTCTGCCCGGTTTGAATTGCCCAAGGCGCATATTCCGGAGTATGATCGGTTTGAAGTGGAGCAGTTCTATAAGCGTCTGGGAGATACCTTACCGGTGATGATCAAGCAGGCATTTCGGTATGAAACGCGTGTAAAAGGAGGGAGGCGATATGGGGAGACGGTTGCCGTTTACTCCGATCATAAACCCGGACAGGTTTTGGGCGTAAATATTTTGGGGATGAGGTGAGCCGAACCGATCAGCAGGCCTATGAGAAGGACAGTACGTTCTGGGAGGAGGTGCGGGGAGAACCTTTATCGGTGCAACAGCGAGGGTATCAGTTGTATCAAGATAGCGTGCAACGGATCCGCCAGAGCGAAACGTATTTGGATTTTGTTGACCGGGCCCTGAACCGTATCACCTGGCCTAAGGTGCTCGTTTTCGGGCAGATCTTCAACAATCACCGAAAAGAACGAAGCTGGATCTTGCCGCCCATAACGGCCTTGGTGCAACCCATTTCATTTGGAGGAACGCGTCTGCGGTTGAACGGGGCGTATCGGAAAACCTTTTCCGACCGTACGAATTTAAATCTGGAGGCAGACCTCAGTTATGGTTTTCGAAACCAGGATGTAAATGGATCCGTTTCTCTGCAGCGTAAATATAATCCTTTCCGGCGCGGTCAATTTGGGGTGAAGACTGGAAGAAATTGCGAGTTCATTTATCCGGGAGATGCTTGGGTGAACGTACTCAAGCGCAGTAATATTTACCTGAACAGCGGGCTGGAGATGAATCATGAGATCGAGCTGTTCAACGGACTAACCCTCATGAATCAAGTGGAATTGGCCTGGAGAAGATCGGTTGCCGATTATAAAGTCAGCAGTAATGCGGATTCGATTTTTGGCATTCCCAATGAACCGGCGGTTGATTTTACTCCCTATAATGCCGTATATAACGAGATGAAATTATTTTATACGCCGAAGCTTTGCTACCTACGGGAACCCCGGGAGAAAATTTATATGGGTTCCAAGTATCCCACCTTCTATGCGGTTTGGCGAAAGGGCGTACCCGGTATCATGAATAGTGCCATCGATTTTGACTATTGGGAGTTTGGATTGTTACATACGATTCAATGGGGCACGGCGGGAAATACTTCGTATACCATAAAGACAGGCGAGTTCACCAACAGACGAAATCTACAGATCATTGATTATCGGTTTATGCGTCGGGGCGATCCGTTGTTGTTTTTGAATCCCCAGCGAATTTTTCAAGCATTGGATTCTACTTTTCCGGTTTTTAACCGATACTATCAGGGGAATCTCCTGCACGAGTTCAACGGCTCGTTGATTAATAAGATCCTCTTCTTAAAAAAATTGAGCTTACAGGAGGTGGCGGGCGGAGGGTTTCTCATAGCTCCGGAAAGGGATCTGAAATACGCGGAGTTGTTTGCCGGCATCGAGCGGGTATTCAAATGGCCCTTCAATCCACTAGCCCGGATTAAGTTGGGAGTTTATGTCGTGGGCTCCGTTGCCAATCAGTTCCGCAATCCGGTGCAGTTAAAAGTGGGACTAACCAGCTGGGATCGGTTTCGCAATCGCTGGCGATGAGTAACTAGTTTATTGTTGAGACTATCTCTTTGGATCTGCAGGTAATTGGGTGCTTGATGGAAGTGTTTTGAATCAACTATTTTTCGCTGGGGATCAAATAAGCCGTATATTTATGCATAATCTTTTTAATGTTATGATTCGCCAGTTTTTTATTTTGAGTTTGTTGGCAACTCCTTGCTTTTTGTTGGCGCAGAAATTGAAGACGTTCAGCGGCCCCTATGCGGTTTCGGCATTCTGGCAAAAAGGACAAGCCGTCTATCAATACACTGACAGCCCCAATGCCGATGAGATAATTTTAAAAGGACCTTTTAAATTCACGTTTGTCGGAAAAGACATGTACAAAGGGGTTACTCAAGTCATTGAGGGGTCGTACAAAGATGGCTGGAAACATGGCCAATGGACTTGTACGCTTACCTATACGGACTTTCAAAATGGTGATTATTTCCAAACCGGGTCAATGAAATTTGTAGCAAATTATGAAGAGGGACTCCCTCATGGAGCTTGGAAATCCAATACTAATCTTAAAGTCAGACAGCTGGTCTACAACCGAGCAACGCGAAGAACTGAATACGGACCATTCAGTAAGCCAATGTTGACCGATCTAAAAGCATCTTTCAAAGACGGGATTTTGACAGGCAGCTTGATTTATAATCTGAATGATCAAATGAATGACAAAAAATCATCTTTCACCTGTCTGTTTGATTCGCTCGGATTTTATAACGGTAAAAATGTTGTTCGTGATGGCTCTACCGAGAATATTTATGAGTTTGACCACGGTTTCTTGTTTAAGGAGGTATCAAAAGATCTTAAAACGGGCTTTCAGAAAGTAGATGATAATTCTAAGGACCTACCACTTTTAAAACAACTACGAGCCGGACTGGCTGACGATTCTAAGTACAAATTAAGTTATCAATCTCCATACGTATACTATGTGCTGAAACCTGTCACAGAGGCACTGAAGAATTATGCTTTTTCCGAGTACTGGCATTTTGCAGATATTTCCGGAGATTATCAGTACAACTTAAATGATTCTTATAATCCGTACCAATACAAAGGGTTGTTTTTACAGAGCATACAGGCTAAATAGCAATTCAGCTGTGATTGATCTATTGGCGTAGCAAGGTTAACCAAATGCCCTTTTTTTGATAGGTGTCTGGAAGATTGTTTTGTCTAAAAAGGTATTAGTTTTTTGGTTTTTTGCCTGTTCAGAAAGTTTTAAGTGTTGCGATGGTGGCCTTGGGATAGGCAGATTTGAAAACCGTGTTGCCGGCCACCAGCACGTGCGCACCGGCTTCGATCAGCGCGGGTGCATTTTCGAGGGTAACGCCGCCATCCACTTCGATGAGCGTGCTCAATTTCAACTGGTCGATTCGGGAGCGTAATTGTCGGACTTTATCGAGCGTGTGCGGAATGAATTTTTGTCCCCCAAACCCAGGATTTACACTCATGATGCAAACCAAATCGGTTTCGGGAAGAATATCTGTCAAGCTCTCAATAGGCGTATGCGGATTGATGGCGACACCGGCTTTGGCCCCGAGGGCTCGGATCTGTTGAAGGGTTCGATGCAGGTGTGTGCTGGCTTCTAGATGAACGGTGATGCCATCGGCACCGGCTTTGCGAAAGGCCTCCACATAACTTTCAGGCTCCTCGATCATCAGGTGCAGGTCGCAGTATTTCGTGGTGGCTTTTCGGAAGAATTCGACGAGCATGGGACCAAAACTGATGTTGGGAACAAAGCGACCATCCATTACGTCGAGGTGATACCAGTCCGCCGAGCTTTCATTCAGCATTCGGCAATCGGCTTCCAGGTTCAGAAAGTTAGCAGAGAGGAGGGAGGGCGCGATCAGTGCCATCTCAGCAAATTTGACTGCAAGATAAACTTATTTCAGCTGATCGGCGGCTTGCTTGGCCTCGAGCAAGGATTTATCCAATCCATATGCCTTCAGGTAATTCAGCCGGGCCGATTCTTTATCGCCTAGGGCCTGCTGGCATTTGGCGGTCCAGTAGTAAACCGATGCATTGTTAGGCGCGATGGCCAATGCCTTTGCCAATACGTCTAGGGCACTTGACCATTTTTTTTGTTGATAGAGTATGGATGATTTTTCTATGTAGGCGTCCACAAAATTGTAATCGTTTATAATGGCTTTATCAAATTGAGTCAAGGCCAGCTCATATTTTTTTTGGGTATCGTATAGAATTCCTAGGTAATAATAGGGGAGGGGGTTTGTTTTTAGACTATCGGCAGCCTTCATCTCCTCGCAAAGGGGTATCGCTTTTTCGACACCCAACTCAGCGTACCAAAGCGCTAAAATTTCCGTTACGGTTTTCTCAGCAGGCACCCTTTGATGTAGCTGTTCAATTGTTGTCAGGGCTTCTGTCATTTTATTCTTATCTCTCTGTAAACGGGCATGTAGCAACACAAATTCGGGCTCATCATTTGCTTGGGGTATCCATTTTTCTGTGAGGCGAATGGCCGAGTCGGGCTGACCGAGTTGTTGATACGTGTCTGCCAGCGCCCATTCGAGCAGAAAATTGTCCTTGAATTGGCTGACAGCCTTTTTCAGGAAATCGGCTTGTTTGTTTATTGTCTCGCTCATCAGACTAGCGAGCGCCAGGGCATAATCGGGCATGGGGCATAGCGACCAGGCTTTTTCTAGGTCGAGCCTGGCGGCAACGGGTTGTTCGTTTTGGATTAGCAGCAGGGCCCTTTGGTAATAAAGCGAGTCATTTTTGGGTGAACGGTCGATCTGCTCCGATAATTCACCATAGGGCGGTTCATGGAGTTGTTTTTCGAAGGGATTTTTATTATCCCCAGTACCGCAGGCCAGCAACAGCAGGGAGAGCAGAAGGAAGAGTAAGCTAAGGCGCATGCGGTAAAGTTACAGTTCTGGATAAACGGTGGGTCTTTTTGCGATTTGGTAACAATTGGATGATTAATTTTGTGGCCCAAATCGATCCCATGAACAAACGTCATTTCCTCCGCTTTCTTGTGTTGGTCTTGTCTTTTTCTATTTCAACTGCATCGAACGCCCAGTCTGCTGAGGTGGACACGCTGCGCTTACCCGAGGAAAAACATTTTCGGAACATGCGTCAGCTTACGTTTGGGGGCGACAATGCCGAGGCTTATTGGAGTTTTGACGGGAAGGCACTGGTGTTTCAGCGCACCAGCGTAAAAGATGGCATTCCCTGCGATCAGATCTTTTATGGCAAACTGCCCAAGAAGAATCGACCCTTTACATATAAGCTGGTCAGCACCGGTAAGGGGCGAACAACCTGTGCGTTTATTACAAAGGATAACAAGCACATCATCTATGCTTCTACGCATTTGGGATCGGCCGATTGCCCGCCGGTACCCGACCGGGCCAAATATGGTAACAAATACATCTGGCCGCTGTATCCATCTTTCGACATTTTTATGGCCGACCTAAAGGGTAACATCGTTAAGCAGCTAACCAACGCTCCCGGATACGATGCAGAGGCCACCCTTTCGCCGGACGGAAAACAGATGCTTTATACAAGCGATAAGGACGGGGATTTGGAATTGTACATTATGGATCTGAAAACCGGATCAGAAAAACGCATCACCCACACATTGGGGTATGATGGCGGGGCCTGGTTCTCGCCCGATGGCAAGAAGATCATCTGGCGCGCGTCTCGTCCCAAATCCGATGCCGAAGTGCAGGAATACAAATCTCTCTTGACCGAGCACCTCGTGGCACCCACCAACATGGAAGTATGGGTAGCGAATGCCGATGGATCGGATGCCCAACAGGTGACCAATCTGGGCCAGGCCAACTGGGCACCGGCATTTATGCACGACAGCCAGCGAATCATTTTTGCCAGTAACCATGAGTACAAACGGGGCTTCCCCTTCAATCTGTATACCATGAATGGCGATGGCTCGAACCTCACGAAAGTGTCTCGCGACAAAGGTTTTGATGCCTTCCCGATGTTCTCGCCCAATGGAAAGAAGATCCTCTTTTGCAGCAACCGCAATAACGGCGGAACGAGGGATACGAATGTGTTTCTAGCGGATTGGGTGGATTAGTTTAGCTTGTAGTACGGAGTTCGGTATATTTGGGGGAATCAAAATATGCCATATGAACACGGGACTTTTGCACCTTCATGGTTTGCTGCGCTGGGTCATTTTGATCCTACTGTTGGTTACCCTGTATCAGTCGTTTGTAAAGAACGAGAAGATCAAATCAACCAGTTTGTGGCTGATGATCGTTTCGCATGTGATGTTGCTGATCGGAATCTATCAATCCCTCTTAGGTCGCTTTGGTTGGACGAATCTGCCCGAGGGCGTTTCCGTAATGAAAGATTCCATTTATCGGTTTTACTTGGTTGAGCATCCGACGTTGATGATCGCCAGCATCGTATTGATCACCCTCGCCCGTGGCAAGTCGAAGTCGCTAAACTATAGCGCTGTCAATAAACTTCTGTTGATTGCCTTGGTGCTGATCTTGCTTGCCGTTCCCTGGCCTTTCCGGGAGGCGGGTATTGGGCGTCCTTGGTTCCCGGGAATGTAAAATTTTTTTGGGTTGAGTGTTTAGGGTTCAGAAATCCTCTATTATGAATACTCAACTTAAACGCTAAACCCCAAACGCCAAACTGATTCTTTCTATGCCAAAATATCATACCCTCGGTCAGATTCCCCACAAGCGGCACACGCAGTTCCGTAAACCGGACGGCAGTTTGTACAGCGAGCAGTTGTTCTCGACGGAAGGATTCAGCAATGATTACTCGTTGCTGTATCATTGTCATCCACCTACGCAGATCATAAAAACAGAGCCGCAGGTGGATGTATCGCCACAGGTTGCGGAGGAGAAAATGCTCAAGCATCGGAGCTTGGAGGGATTTAAGGTGCGGCCGGCGGATGATTATTTGGAAAGCCGGGTACCGGTGCTGGTGAACAACGATTGTCACATCGCACTGGCCGCTCCACGAAAAAGCACCATCGATTATTTTTACAAGAACACCGATGCCGATGAAATGATCTTTGTGCACGAGGGAAGCGGCAAGGTTTGCACGCCGTATGGGCAGTTGCCTTTTTCATATGGCGATTACATTGTGTTGCCGCGCGGCACGATTTACCAGATCCATTTTTATACGCCACAGAATCGGTTATTTATCGTGGAGTCGTTTTCGCCTTTGCGTTTTCCGAAGCGATACCTCAGCAAATACGGACAGTTGATGGAACATTCGCCGTATTGTGAGCGGGATATTCGTCCTCCGCAGGACATTCAAACCTTCGACCAGTCCGGTGATTTTTTGATCCGCGCCAAAAAGCAGGGGGTGTTGTACGGACTTCATTATGGCATGCATCCGTTTGATGTGATCGGTTGGGACGGATGTTGTTACCCCTATATTTTTTCCATTCACGATTTTGAACCCATTACCGGGCGGGTACACATGCCGCCACCCACGCACCAGACCTTCGAGGCAGATGCGTTTGTGGTTTGTTCCTTTGTGCCCCGGATGTATGATTATCATCCGCAGGGTATTCCGGCCCCTTATAATCATAGCAACATCGACAGCGACGAGGTTTTGTATTATGTGGACGGGGAATTCATGAGTCGGAAGCACGTGACTCGGGGGATGATCACCTTGCATCCGGCGGGCATTCCGCATGGTCCGCATCCGGGCGCGGTGGAAAAAAGCATTGGTGCCAAGGAAACCAAGGAGTTGGCCGTGATGGTGGACACGTTCCGGCCCCTGAAACTCACCAAGCAAGCTTTATCCATTGAAAATCAGGATTATGTGATGAGCTGGGCGGAGTAACAGAACCGAGCTAGTACTGCCTGTTTTGGGCTGAAAATCAGGAATTTATCCCCAGCCTATTTTTTTTGATCGCCCCTTTCTTTTTCGGGGTGGGTGCTGTATCTTTGCACCCCCAATTTCATATGTCCAAACAACCCCTGATCAAGCAAGATGGCATCATTCTGGAGGCCCTCTCCAATGCCATGTTTCGCGTCAGGTTGGAAAATGGGCATGAGATCCTGGCAACGATCTCCGGAAAGATGCGCATGCATTACATCCGAATCCTGCCGGGTGACAAAGTGGGGGTGGAATTGTCTCCGTACGACCTGACCCGCGGGCGGATCAATTTCCGATACAAATAATTTAAAGGCGTAGAAAAAAACGATTATGAAAGTTAGAGCCTCCATCAAGAAACGCAGCGTCGATTGCAAGATCGTCCGTCGCAAAGGCAAGCTGTACATCATCAACAAAAAGAATCCTCGCTTCAAGCAGCGTCAGGGTTGATTCATCATTCATTAAACATCATCAAGCAATAATTTATGGCTCGTATCGCCGGCGTTGATTTACCAAAAAATAAAAGGGGAGAGATCGGACTGACCTATATCTATGGTATTGGTCCCTCTACTGCCAAGTACATCCTTGACAAGAACAACATTGATCGCAGCAAAAAAGTTAATCAGTGGAACGACGATGAACTCAATGCAATCCGGAACACCATCACCGAGGAGATGAAGGTGGAAGGACAGTCGCGTTCAGAGGTGCAGATGAGCATCAAGCGTTTGTTGGACATTGCTTGCTACCGCGGACTGCGTCATCGGAAGGGACTTCCGGTTCGGGGTCAGCGGACCAAGACCAACAGCCGTACCCGTAAAGGAAAGCGTAAAACCGTTGCCGGTAAGAAGAAGGCACCGAAGAAATAAACTTGACGATCGCCGGCGGTATGTCGGTGATCGGACTTACTCCCTGAACCTGTTCTCGATCCGGATCGCCTCATAAGTCGGCAGGAGGAAAGAAAGCAGTCCCGGCCCGGCCGGTGAAACAAAAACCAGTTGACTACCTAAAAAGAACAAATGGCAAAAGCACAACAACAACAGCAGCCCAGCGCCAAAGCCGCTGCAAAAAAACGGGTGGTAAAAGTAGACGCCTACGGCGATGCACACATTTCCGCTACGTTCAACAACATCATCATCAGCCTTACAAACAAGACCGGTCAGGTGATTGCCTGGAGCAGTGCCGGTAAGATGGGATTCCGTGGTTCCAAGAAGAACACGCCCTATGCTGCGCAGATGGCTGCAGCCGATGCGGCCAAAACGGCTACTGATGCCGGCCTGAAGCGGGTGGATGTATATGTAAAAGGTCCGGGTTCCGGTCGCGAAGGAGCGATTCGTTCGCTTTCTCAGAACGGGATCGAGATCGTAATGATCAAGGATGTGACGCCGATGCCACACAATGGCTGCCGTCCACCTAAAAAACGACGTGTGTAACCCGAGTGGCGCAGGCCACTCACTGACATAGCCTGTCTGGTTTCATTTCAACAAAGGGCATCCGATTGATTTTTTAAAAGCTTTTTACGGATCGAGGTGCCGGTTTCTAAAAAAGCTTAAATGAACAACAAACATGGCAAGGTACAAAGGTCCAAAGACCAAGATCTCCCGAATTTTCGGGGAGCCCATTCTGGGCAATGGAAAATGGCTGGGAAAGAACAGCAACCCGCCCGGTCAACACGGCGAAAAGCGCAAGCGCAAATCGCTTGGTGAATTCGCGTTGCAATTGCGCGAGAAGCAAAAAGCCAAGTATACCTATGGGGTACTCGAGCGTCAATTCCGCAAAACATTTGAGGAGGCTGCCCGTCGCAAGGGTGCCACCGGTGAGAACCTGATCAAGTTGCTCGAGGCGCGTCTCGACAATGCGATCTTCCGCATGGGCATTGCCCCTTCTCGTCCGGCTGCTCGTCAGCTCGTCAGCCACAAGCACATCGAGGTGAACGGTCATGTTGTAAACGTTCCTTCCTATTCGCTGAAACCCGGAGACGTGGTGTCGGTAAAAGAGGGAAGTCGCGAGCGCAGCAGTGTCCAGAGCATGGTCCGCGCCAAGAATCCAAAGTTTAGCTGGGTGGATTTCAGCGAGACCGAGTTCAAGGGCACGTTTCTGGCCTATCCGGAGCGCGATGCCGTACCGGAGAACATCAAGGAGCAGCTCATCGTGGAATTGTACTCCAAATAATTGACCGAACCCCATCTACAACACATAAAAGGAATAACATGGCAATATTGAATTTTCAAAAACCGGATAAGATCATTCTGCAGAAGGCAACCGATTTCGAGGCACAATTCGAATTTCGTCCCCTTGAACCCGGATACGGCGTAACCATCGGGAATGCCTTGCGTCGCGTGCTGCTGAACTCCCTCGAAGGATATGCCATCGTTGGCGTAAAGATCGAAGGCGTTGAGCACGAATTCGCTACCCTCAAGGGCGTGAGCGAAGATGTGGTAGAGATCTTCCTGAACTTGAAGCAAGTTCGCTTCAAGAAAAAAGGTGATCATGACCTCACGCAGGATAAGATCCATCTGACCATTAAAGGAAAAAGTGAATTCACCGCCGGTATGATTGGCGATGCCTCTGCTTCTTTCCAAGTCATGAACCCCGAGTTGCTGATCTGCACCCTCGATCCTTCCTCCAAACTGGAGATCGAGCTCACCATTGGCAAGGGCCGTGGATACGTTCCTGCCGAGGACAACAAAGTAGCGGATGCCCCTATGGGATACATTCCCATTGATTCGATCTTCACGCCCATCAAAAATGTGAAGTACACCATCGAGAATACCCGGGTAGAGCAGCGCACCGACTTCGAAAAACTGGTCATGGAAGTTTCAACCGATGGAACCATCCATCCGGAAGAGGCCGTGAAGCAAGCTTCGCGCATCCTGATCCAGCACCTGATGATCATTACCGACGAGAACATAACCTTCGATAATAAAGAAGTGAAGAAAGAAGACCTGGTGGATGAGCAGACCCTCCAACTCCGTAAGGTGTTGAAGACTCCGCTGGAGGACCTAGATCTGTCCGTTCGCGCCTTCAACTGTCTGAAAGCCGCCAAGATCAACTCGCTCAGCGAGCTTGTTCAGTACGAGCAGGAAGACCTGATGAAGTTCCGCAACTTCGGACAGAAGTCGCTCTCCGAGATCGAGCAGGTGCTCACCGATCGTGGACTGCATTTCGGAATGGACCTTCCCAAGCTCGGCATCGAAGTCAGCGAAATCTAAATCACGGAAAGTAGGTTGTAATTCCTGACACGGTACAACCGAATTTTATAAACCCGTCAAACAAACAACATGCGTCACGGAGACAAAGTCAAAAACCTAAGCCGTACCAAAGCACACCGCGAGGCGTTGCTGAGCAATCTGGCTTGCCAATTGATCCAACACAAACGGATCGTTACCACCACTGCCAAGGCTAAAGCCCTGCGCATATTCGTTGAACCCCTGATCACCAAAGCGAAAACCAACACCACGCATCAACGCCGGGTTGTGTTCAGCTACCTGGGCGATAAAGAGGCCATCAAGGAACTGTTCGGCGCTGTAGCTGAAATGATCGGTGGCCGTCCGGGCGGATACACCCGAATCATCAAGTTGGGCGCCCGTCCCGGCGACAACGCTGAAACAGCGATGATCGAACTGGTGGATTTCAACGAGATCTACGGAAAAGGTACGGAAGCGACCAAAGCACCTGCCAAGAAAACCCGTCGCTCCGCTGGTTCTAAGAAAAAAGCGGAAGCTGCACCGGCTGAAACCGAAGCCCTTGCAGCAGATGCACCGGCTGCGGAATAACACCAAAAAATCCATTTCAATCCCGACCTCACCGGTCGGGATTTTTTTATGTTGCCCTGCCGGGGGTTGTTTATTTTTGAATCTCAATTTTAGTCATGCGAAACGTTTCTGTCGGACTCGTCCAAATGAATTGCTCGGCCGATAAAGCCGAGAATCTGAAAAAAGCCATCGATGGCATTCGCGCCGCCGCCGCGCAAGGCGCCCAGATCGTTTGCTTGCAGGAATTATTTACCTCGCTGTACTTCTGTGACGTGGAAGAGTATGCCAACTTTCAATTGGCGGAGCCGATTCCGGGTCCCACTACCGAAGCCCTCCAACCCATTGCCCGCGAATTGAACCTGGTGATCGTGGCTTCCCTGTTCGAGAAACGAGCAGAGGGGCTTTATCACAATACCACCGCCGTCATCGATGCCGACGGTAGCTACCTCGGTAAATACCGGAAAATGCACATTCCCGACGACCCGGCCTATTTTGAAAAGTTTTATTTCACACCGGGCGATCTGGGCTACAAAGTCTTCAAGACCAAATACGCCACCCTCGGCGTGTTGATCTGTTGGGATCAGTGGTATCCCGAAGCAGCGCGCATCACATCTCTCATGGGTGCCGAGATCCTGTTCTATCCCACCGCCATTGGCTGGGCCACGGCGCAGGATGAGGCTACCAATACCGAACAATACAACGCCTGGCAAACTATTCAACGCAGCCACGCCGTGGCCAATGGCGTGCATGTCGTAAGCGTGAACCGGGTTGGGTTTGAACAGAACGGTGCCATGAAATTCTGGGGCGGCTCTTTCGTGTCCAATCCCTTTGGATACATCCTCTACCAATCCTCACATGAGCAGGAAGAAACCAAGGTTATTACGATTGACCTCTCGGAAACAGATCGCTATCGGACACATTGGCCTTTTTTGCGGGATCGGCGGATTGATTCGTATGAGGGAATTACCAGGCGGTATTTGGATGAGTAATGTGCCCTCCTTCGCCAAGGCTTCGGCGGGCGGGGGATGAGATTTTTAGTTAGTAAAATAGTTTAGGTTGGAATCGATGAAGTTTACGCCCAGGGAGTTGGGATATTATTTTCCGGCGGAGTTTGCGCCGCATCGGGCTACTTGGTTAAGTTGGCCGCATAAGGAAGCGTCGTGGCCGGGTAAGATCCATACCATTTTTCCCGCTTATGCCCGTTTCATCAAAGAACTTACAAAAGGCGAACGCGTTTGTATCAACGTGGCCGATGAAGCCATGAAGGCTTTCGCGATCTCGTGGTTGGAAAAAGAAGCCGTTGATCTTTCGCAGGTAGATTTTTTCTTTCATCCAACCAACGATGCCTGGTGCCGCGATCATGGTCCTGCTTTCCTAATCAACCCCCAAGCGGACCAGCCGAAGGTTATTGTGGATTGGAACTACAATGCCTGGGGAAATAAATATCCGCCTTATGACCTGGATGATATTATACCTACCACTATCGGGGAGGCCCTGAACCTCCCAGTCTTCCACCCGGGTATTATCATGGAAGGCGGATCGGTGGAGTTCAATGGTGCCGGAACGGTCATGACCTCTACGGCCTGTTTGCTAAATCCCAACCGAAATCCCCACTTGAATCAGGCCCAAATTGAAAAATTTCTGATCGACTATTATGGAATGAAACAAGTGTTATGGGTCGATGAAGGGATCGTGGGAGACGATACGGACGGTCACATTGATGATACCGTTCGTTTCGTGAATGAAGACACCGTGATCACGGTGATCGAAGAGGATAAAAACGATGCCAATTACGAATTGCTGCAACACAACCTGCGTCAGCTGAAACAGATGCGGCTGCTAAGTGGAAAGGCGCTCAACATCCTTGAGCTGCCCATGCCGGAGGAGTTGATCTATGAGGACCAGCGACTGCCCTGCTCCTACGCCAATTTTTACATCGCCAATCAATCGGTAATCGTACCCACATTCCGAAGCCAGCGTGACGACCGCGCCCTGCAGATCATCCAATCTGCTTTTCCGGATCGGGAAGTGGTGGGGATCGATTCCACCGATATCATATGGGGACTCGGCAGCTTCCATTGCCTCTCGCAGCAAGAGCCCTTGATCTGAGGGGGCGGAATTGTGGACATCTTTGTGGGAGAAAAAGTCAACCTCCCCTAATTTTGCTCAATTTGTTTTTTAAAAACCGATTTTATGTCGACCAATTCTACTCCTGCGGTCTTGTTGTTGACGGATGGGACCCTGGCCCGGGGTTTTGCCTTTGGTGCCCTTGGCACCACCACCGGGGAGATCTGTTTCAATACCGGAATGACCGGCTATCAGGAAGTGTTTACCGACCCCAGTTATTTTGGGCAGATCCTGATCATGAACAATGCCCACGTTGGAAATTATGGGGTAAAGGATTCGGATGTGGAGTCGGATTCAGTGAAGATCAGCGGACTGATCGGTCGCAATCTGGAAGATCAGTATTCTCGAAAGATGGCGGATGATTCGCTGGATCAATACCTGAAAAAAAATGGTATCGTGTCGATTACCGGGGTAGATACCCGGGCGCTGGTGGAGCATATCCGTCAGACCGGCGCCATGAATTGCATCATTTCTTCGGAGACCACTGATATCGAGGCGCTGAAAAAACAATTAAAAGCCGTGCCCGACATGAACGGATTGGAGTTGGCTTCGAAAGTGAGTACTCCATCCCCCTACGTGCTGGGAGAGGATACCGGTGTGCGGATCGCAGTAATGGATTATGGCGTAAAGAAAAATATTCTGCAGTGCATGGTCGAGCGCGGAGCTCAAGTGAAAGTGTTTCCGGCAAAAACACCTTTGTCGGAGGTGGAAGCGTACCAGCCTCACGGATATTTCATTTCAAATGGTCCGGGTGATCCGGCGCCGATGGATTATGCCATTCAAACCGTTCGCGCGTTGTTGGAAAAGAATAAGCCCTTGTTTGGGATCTGTCTTGGACATCAATTGTTGGCGCTGGCCAATGGAGTCTCAACCTTCAAGATGCATCATGGGCATCGGGGATTGAACCATCCGGTCAAAAATCTGGTTACCGGTCGATCTGAGATCACGACGCAAAACCATGGGTTTGGCGTAGATCCGGTTTCCATCTCGAAATCCGAGCAAATTGAAGTGACGCACGTGAACCTGAACGATCAGTCTATCGAAGGCATTCGCGTAAAGGGTAAGCCGGCATTCTCGGTGCAGTATCATCCGGAGGCTACGCCCGGTCCGCACGACAGCCGCTACTTATTCGATCAGTTCCTGGACATGGTTCGGGCTCATGCCTGATCCGTATATTCGAGTTATGAAAATCGCCATCATTAACGGACCCAACCTGAACCTACTTGGCAAACGGGAGCCTTCCGTTTATGGGCAAAAATCCTTTGAGGATTTTTTGGCTGAACTGCGTGCGCGTCATCCCGCGGTTGAGATCCGGTATTATCAGTCAAACGTAGAAGGCGAATTGATCAACGAAATCCAAAAGCAGGGATTTGAGGTAGATGGAATCATTTTCAATCCGGGTGGATACACCCACACATCCGTTGCCTTACGCGATGCGGTTTCTGCAATTGCGGCACCGGTTATCGAGGTCCATATTAGCAATGTGCATGCCCGGGAGGATTTTCGGCAAGTTTCCTATATCAGCGGCGTGGCAAAAGGGACCATAGCCGGTTTGGGACTGCAGGGATACGAGTTAGCAATTCTGCATTTTCAGCAATTGGTAGCGACGAAGAATTAATCTTCTTCCTCCCATTCAGTCTTTTTTTCTTTTTTGGGTGCCGGTTTCTTTTTCATCCACAGCGGGTCTTTTTTCAGTTTTTGGACATCGTCCAGTTTGGCTACATACAGGCTGCGGCCGTGGGTGCCGAGAACGATCTCATTGTCGCGTATTTGTATGGCAATGTCGTGTACCGGTACGGATTTTGGTAGTCCGCTTCTCCAGGCCATAAAAGAATTGCCCCGATCGAAACTGACGTATACGCCGCCGTCGGTACCCACATAGAGAATATCCGGATCGGTGGGGTCTTCTCGGATCACGTTGATGGGTTCAGGGGGGAGGTTGCTGGCTATGGATTTCCAGGTCTTACCATAATCGTCGCTTTTGTAGAGGTAGGGGGTAAAATCATCAAATCGATATCCATTCAAACTGGCGTAGACGCTGGCTTCGTTGTGTTGGGAGGCGACCACTCGGCTTACCCAGAGTTGGTTGGTGTTGAATCCGGTTGAGGAGGCGTTCTTGTTTTTGGTTGTGGTCGGGGCTTCGGTATTCAATTTCTCAAAACTGTATCCGCCATCGAAGCTTCGGTGAAGGTTTCCATCGTCGGTTCCCAGGTAGATCAGTCCAAAACGCTTGGGCGATTCACAGAGGGAGGTCAGGGTGCCGTAGGGGACATTGCCAGGTATGCGTCCCTTGGTAAGATCGCTACTAATGGCGATCATCGTTTCGCCTTTGTTCAGTGAGCGGTGCAAACGATTGCTTCCGTAGTAGAGCACATCGGGTTGATGTTGGCTCAGCCAAATGGGTGTTTGCCAATTGAATCGAAGGGGTTTTTCGCCAAGTTCATGTTGCGGGCGGATGTATTTAGGTGATGCTTTCTTTTCTTTATGATACCGAGCATAGACACCGAATTGTGAGCCGGAGTAGACGGTGGTGTTGTCGCGCGGATCTACTTGGGCTTGCATGCCGTCGCCGCCGTTGATGGAACGAAATCCGTATTGACCGTTATCAATCCATCCGATGTCTTCTTTATGCGTAGAGGGGCCCCACCAGCTGCCATTATCTTGTAATCCGCCGTATACGTTATAGGGTTTGGCTTCATCTACGGTGATGGCGTAGTATTGTCCGACAGCCGGTGTATTGGCCTTGAACCAGTTTTCACCGTTGTCGTAGCTGATGTTACATCCGCCGTCGTTACCATTGATTACATGGTCGTCGCGTTTGGGGTTGATCCAGAGCGCGTGGTGATCAGCATGCACATTTCCTTTGTCCATCGTCGTGAATGTTTTTCCGCCATCTGTGGATACTAGTGCATAGAAACCCAGAATAAATACTTTATCGGGATTGTATGCCGAGGTGTACACCTTAGCGAAATAATAGCCATAGGTGTTGAAAATACCGATGGGTTTTTCGTGTGTTTTGGTCCAGTGCAATCCGCCGTCATCGCTTCGGTAGACTTCACAGCCGGCGATGCCGGTGTTTTGAAATCCATCGTCGCTGTCGAGCCAGTCCCACACGGCCGTAGGCGAGAGTTCGCCACTGGCTACCTTTTCTTTGATGGATTTGGCCGTATGCGTTTTGGGAAATCGATTCTTTCTAAGAAAACTATCCAGTCTGGAATCATTCAGCGAGGCGAATTGCTCTTTGGTCAGATTTTTTAGATCGGATTTTTCGAAGGAGGAATCTTTTTTCTCCTTGGCGGGCAGCGGGGTGTTATTATCAACGACCGCATAAATGATCTGTGGGTTTTTGGGGTAGACGGCCAGTCCGATCCGTCCGATCTTATCGCCTTTCATGAATCCCGATCCGGCGGCACTCACCAGATTCCAGGTTAGGCCTCCATCGATGCTCTTGAAAATGCCGCTGCTGGGTCCGCTCTCCTCGAATTTCCAGGCACGCCGCACGCGGTACCACATGGCGGCATAGACTTCGTTTGGATTAGCGGGATTGATATCAATATCCACGCAGCCTGTGTTCTCATCTACAAAGAGTGTTTGTTTCCAGGATTTTCCGCCATCGGTGGTTTTATAAACGCCTCGTTCTTTGTTCGGGGAGTAGAGATGTCCGAGTACGGCCACCCACGCGGTGTTGGGATCGGAAAGATGCAATTGGATTTTTCCGATGTGATGGGATTCTTCCAATCCGATATGATTCCAGGTCTTTCCGTTGTTTTTGGTTTGATAGACGCCCAGTCCGGCATAGGACGATCGGCTGCTGTTCACTTCACCCGTTCCTACCCAAATGACACGCTCCGGTGTGTTCCAATTCACCGCGATATCGCCAATGAAAAGTATGTCCAGGCTATCCATGATGGGAGTGAAGCTTTGTCCGTTATTCTTTGTGTGCCAGAGTCCGCCGGTTGCATATGCCACGTAAAATTCGGTGGGGTCGTTGGGGTTGGCGTCGATGTCTACCACGCGTCCGCTCATGATCGAGGGACCAATATTGCGGAACGGAACATCGGTGAGCAGGGAGCGATTTTCCAGATCGGTGCGTTGTAGTTGGGACTGTTTCAGTCGCCAGGTACCATTGGTAGGTTGGGTTTGTGCTTCGGCCGTATGCAGGCACGTCAGCAGACCGATCAGGAATAAAATTTGTAGGGCATTTAACAAGGCGGTACGCATGGCAGAAGTGGTTTCGTTCGTAATTTGAGGGGGTCCTCAAACATACAAAATATGCGGTTTCTCATCGGGATGATTCTGTTTTCTTCGATTCATGCAGGTGCTCAGTGGAAATCTTTTGAGCTCAGTCCCCGTGGCGATACCTTAAACCGGGTGGATCAGCAGGGCAAGCGGCAGGGGCCATGGTTTATTTCCGTCCCGGAGCTTCGGGGGGAGCGCGCCTATGAAGAGCAGGGGCATTTTGTAGACAACCAGAAAGACGGGGGTTGGATGAAGTTTTCCCCGGAGGGCATTTTGATTGCGGAGGAGCAGTATCGATGGGGACTTCTGAATGGCCTTCAGAAGTATTACACACCTTTTGGTGGGTTGGTGCGCACGGAGAGTTGGCGGGCGCTTGACCCCAAAAACCCGTTTGAAACAGTTTTGGTATATGATTTAAATGATCCGAATAAAATAGTGGGTTCGGTGGTGGTCAAAAACGAAGGGGCCTCTTTTCGTCATGGGCTGTTTACGTATTATGATCCACGGACCGGTAAGGTGGAGGAGCGGTTAGAGTATGTGATGAACCGCTTGAAGGAAGAGTTGGGAGGAGCGGGGGGGACTACTCTTCAGCCCATAGATCCGCGGGCGAAACCGGCTTATTTGCCTTCAGTTGACTCGCTGGGGAATAAGAAAGTTTCCAAGCCGCCGGAGGTTCAAGAGCATGAAAAAAAGAATTCTGGAAAAAAATCTGTTCGTGTTCGGGACGGCACCACCGGTGGCAATTGACCTTATTTTTTCTGGGCGGCTGACCGGAAGTATTTGCTAAAGAAAAGTAATTGATAGGGTATGGCGTTGCGCCAGTAGTTCCAATCGTGTTTTCCAGGGCGTTCGATGTAATCGTGATCGATCTTGAGTTGCATCAGTTTGGCGTGAAGGTTACGATTTCCTTGAATGAGGTGATCGTCCAGTCCGCAGTCAACGATGATGGCAAGGGGTTGTTTGATGGGGGTATCCAGGGCACCGAGGGCGCTGTAGGCATACCAATTATTTCGGTAGGTCAAGGTGTCGCCAATACGTTTAGCGATATCATATTTGTTGATGGAGTAGGACAAGTCTACTGCCCCGCTCATGCTTCCGCAGGCGCCAAATCGTTCAGCGTGTCGAAAGCCCAGGTAAATTCCACCGTGGCCGCCCATGCTCAGTCCGGTTATGGCTCTGCCGCTTCGATCGGCGATGGTTCGATATTGCTGATCGATCTGAAGGGGTACTTCCGCTGCGATATAGGTTTCGTAGCGGAAGGCAGGGTCAAGGGGGCTATCCCAATACCAACTACTGTATCCGCCATCCGGACAAACGATCAGGAGTTGTTCCCGGTCTGCCAGTTCTTTTAATTCCGGTACACGGGTTATCCAATTGCGGTAACACCCGCTATAGCCGTGCAGGAGGTAAACGACGGGGTATTTTTTTTCAGCATAGGGCGCTTGGCTGTAGGAGTCTGGCTTGATTACAACGCAAATAAATTTTTTATTCATCGACTGGCTGGGGAGTGTAATCGAGTCGACGGTAGCTGCCTGGGCGAATGGGGCCAACAGCAGCGCAAAAAGACGAAGCGGCAGGTATTTTTTCATTTTACAAGTCTAAAAAAAAGGCCGCTTTGAGCGGCCGTAGAATGTTCGTTCGAAAATCAGAAGGCTTTTTTATTTTCTTTTTCCTGTGCGCGCTGCATCGGGTTGCCTCCGATGCCGGGCGCTCCGCGACGGGGTCCGTTCATATTTTGTTTGAACACGCTGAATTTTGAAGGGGTTGGCATGGTATTCCACCTGTTGTTGAACTCGTTGATATCGGCCGTTTCGCGGTAGGGGTCGAGTTTGATGGATTTCACTTCCTTGTTTTTGACGAAGTTTTTGATCACTTTGTTCTCATTGAGCCGCCATACCTGTGCGGGGATCTTTTCGTATTCGGTTGTTCCATCGGTGTAGGTCCATTCAACAATAATGGGCATTACCAAGCCGCCTTTGTTGCTAAAGGTGAGTTCGTACATGTGACGGTTGCTGTATTTTTCTTTTTCTTCTGTATTCAATTCGTCCCCCTTCATGGCGGGGATGGTGATCTCGTATTTGGAGGTATCATAAGGTTCGATGCCTCGGGCATAGCGCCAGTAGAAATCGCGTAGTGTGGTGTCGCGATCGGTTTGGAACCGAATGGTGCTGTCTTGGCGGTTGCGGATCTTGGACAGGTCATCAAATGAAGGCACCAAGGGTTTGTCGACGCCGCGTTTCATTTTCGTCTCGGGTGATTCCATCGGTTTTGTATCCACATCGGCAGTGGCGTATTTGACAGTATCCAGCGAGATGTCGCATACTTCTGTGCTGTAGAACCAGCCGCGCCAGAACCAATCGAGGTCTTCCCCGCTGGCGTCTTCCATGGTCCGGAAAAAGTCGGCGGGTTCGGGATGTTTGAAGGCCCATCGGCGGGCATATTGTTTGAAGGCATAGTCGAACAGTTCGCGACCCATGATGGTTTCGCGAAGGATATTCAATCCGGTAGCCGGCTTCGAATAGGCATTGGGACCAAACTGAACAATATTTTCACTGTTTGACATGATTGGCTCCAGCTGGTCTTTGGGCAGTTTCATGTAGTCGGTGATGTAAGCAGCGGGCCCCCGGCGGCTGGGGAATTTATTATCCCACAGCTCCTCCGTCAGGTATTCCACGAACGTATTCAATCCTTCATCCATCCAGCTCCATTGTCTTTCATCGCTGTTGATGATCATGGGGAAGAAGTTGTGCCCCACTTCATGGATCACAACCCCGATCATACCGTTTTTGATGTTCTCGCTGTAGGTGCCGTCTTTTTCGGTTCGCCCATAATTAAAGCAGATCATTGGATATTCCATTCCGTTGCTGGCCTCTACGCTTTGTGCGACGGGATAGGGGTAGGGAATGGTAAAGTCGGAATAGGTTTTGATGGTGTGGGCAACTACTTTGGTCGAAAAGGGGCGATACAGGCCGTAGGCTTCTTTTCCATAAAGGCTCATGGCCATTACTTTTCGGCCATCTATGTTAACGGGCATGGCATCCCAGACAAATTTGGGACTGGATCCCCAGGCAAAATCGCGAACATTTTTGGCTTTGTAATGCCAGGTTTTTTTGGCCGTGGTGTTGTTGTTTTCAGCGGCTTTGGCTTCTTCCAGTGTTACGATCTCGATCACGTCTTTGCTGGTCTGCGCCTTATTCCAGCGCCCGAGTTGAGCGGGGGTCAGTACGCTGGAATAGTTCTGACATTCACCGGTAGAACCGATGATATGGTCGGCGGGTACGGTCATTTTTACATTGAAATCTCCAAAAGTCAGGGCAAATTCTCCCCGACCCGTGAATTGATGATTTTGCCAACCCTGAAAATCGCTGTATACGCAGAGACGAGGATACCATTGGGTGATCGTGAATAGGTAATTGCCGTCCTCGGGGAAAAATTCATATCCGCCGCGTCCGCCTTGTGTCATCCGATCTGGGATTTTGTAATTCCAGTCAATGTTAAATACGAATATTTGTCCGGGTTTTAAGGGCTTGGGCAGCTCTACCCGCATCATGGTTTTGTTGATGGTGTAGGAAAGTTTTTTACCTGTAGCGTCGACGATCCGCGTAATGTTCACGCCATAGCCATTGTCCTTGTACGATTGCTCAATGTTATCCAGTCCGGCAGAGGTCATGCGTCGATTCATGGAATTACTGTTCTGGTAATTGGCATTGTTCATGCTGCTGTGTTCATTTTCATCCAGTTGCAGCCAGAGGTATTGCAAGGCATCGGGCGATTGATTGCGGTAGGTGATCCGCTCCCGGCCGGTGAGGGTTAGTTTTTTCTCATCCAGCTCACACGTGATGTCGTAATCGCATCGCTGTTGCCAGTATTTGGGTCCGGGGGCTCCGCTGGCGGTGCGATACTCGTTGGGAGTTGGGAAAATGGAGCCCATCTGCTCAAACTTATTGCCATGGTTGCTGCCCGGATTGTTCTGTGTGTTTTGGGCGGAGAGAGACGATACAAGCAGAAGCAGGGGAAGCAGGATCGAAAAACGCATAAAGTTCATATTGATAACGGTTAAGGAATACGTTGCAAGGTGATATACAAAGCTAAGCTAAATGAGGCAGCGGAGAGAAAAAGGGACCAATCGCGCCGGGCTACTCCCAATCGGCCCACAATCCAGTAACCCAGGGCCAGCAGGAGGGCAACGATCGCGATCTGTCCCAGTTCCAAGCCCAGGTTGAAGGCCAACAGGTTGGTCTCCAGCCGTTCGTCGGCAACCAACATGAACCGGAGGTTGTTGGCAAATCCCAGTCCGTGTATAAGCCCGAAAAAGGCCGCGAGTACGTATTGAAGGGTTCGTTGGGATTGGTCAGGCGTAAGCCGACGAAGATTCAGCAGACAGGTCAGTACGATGCTTAAGGGGATCAGGAATTCGACCCAGGCCGAATCGACCCGGACCCAATCCAGCACGCTCAGGGCCAGGGTCAGGGAATGGCCGAGCGTGAAGGCGGTGACCAGTATCAGGATCTTTTTCCATTGGTCCCACAAATACAACGCCATCAGGGCGGTGAGGAAAAGTTGATGGTCCAACGCACCGACACTCATGATGTGTTCCCAACCGAACTGAAAATAAAAGGCAAATGAATTCATGGCTACAAACATTGGGGAGGAGTTTCAAATTACTTCCTAGTTTTGATCCGGAAAAATATTATCATGAAAGTGCTGTTTATGCATAGGGGTTGGGTGTTGGCGATGCTTATTTTCTTATCGGCCGCTTCCCGTAAGAATCATCCTTTTCATGTGGGTGTGATTGAGATCGAGCACAATGCCACGGATCGCTCGCTGGAGCTGTCCTGCAAATTATTTACCGACGATTTTGAAAATGCGCTGCGAACCCGCTTTCACGTGCCGATCGATCTAGGGGATCCGGCCAAGCAGAAAGGGATGGACAGCCTGGTGGCCCGTTATATACAAGATGAATTGATCTTATCCGTTAACGGGAAACGATTGTCGGGCCGGTATTTGGGATTTGAGCAGGACAAAGAGGCCATCTATGCTTATATCGAATATCCCGGTCAAGGGAAACCGACTCAATTAGCCGCGGAGTGCGGATTGATGTACGATCAATTCACCGACCAGATCAACATCTTTCATGTGACGGTAGAGGGGAAACGGCAAAGTTCCAAATTGAATTATCCTTCGAGGAATATCGAATTTCGGTTTTAGCTCAATCCTCCAGCATATCGCGGCGGATATCTTCGGAGACGGTGGCCAGCACTTTGTCGATGCGGTGTCCATCCATATCCAGCACTTCCAGTGAAAATTCTTTCCACTGAAACCGATCTCCGGCCTTCGGTATCCGCTCGAGTTGATGCAAAATGAAACCGGCCAGGGTATCAAATTCCTGTTCCCCCTCGTTCATCCATTCCGTGCGATGAAACCGACTTAAAAAATCATAAAAAGGGATTTGCGCATCAACCAGAAAGCTTCCATCGTATCGTTGTGTGACTTGGTACTCGGGTACATCTGCCTGCGGCATCTCGCCAACAATGGCTTCTAAGATGTCATTCAAAGTAATCAGGCCAAGAATGGTACCATATTCGTCAACAATGAAAGCAGAGTGGATCTGGGATGTTTGGAATTTTTCCAGAACCTGGTAGGGGGAATTGTTTTCAGGTACAAACAGCGCCGGCTTCATGATTTTTCTAAACGGTGTTTGGTCAGGATGTATGTATAGGTCTTTGATGGACACGACTCCTTGGATTTGATCGATGTCACCGGCGCAGATCGGATAAGCCGAGTGGGGTTCTCGGAAGATCTTTTCTTTGATCTGCTCCTCCGTTTCATCGAGGTTGAACCAAATGATATCGCTTCGATGGGTCATGAGTGAGGTGATGTTTCTGTCGCTGAGATGGAAAACCCGTTCGATAATTTCTTGTTCGGTTTCCTCAATGGTACCGGCTTCGGTTCCCTCGGTGATCAGGGTTTTAATTTCTTCTTCCGTAACGGAATCCTCGGAGGCTCTTTTGATATTGAAGAGCCGAAAGATGAGGGTGGTGGTTTGATTGAGCAGCCAGACCAGCGGTGCGGTGAGTCGGGCGAATCCGTCGACGGGACCAGCCATGGCCAATGCGATCCGTTCCGCCCGAATCAATCCGATTTGTTTGGGAAACAGCTCTCCCAGCACGATGGAAAGAAAGGTAACGCCCACCACTACGATGGTGGTGGACAGGGTTTCGGCATAGGGGGCGATCCACGACCATTTTTCCAACCACGGTTGCAGGTCGTGCGCAAAGGCTTCTCCGGAATACACCCCGGTCAGGATGGCAATCAGGGTAATGCCGATTTGGGCGGCAGATAGAAATTTTTCGGGTTGTTGTACAAGTGCCAATGCTTTTTTGGCCCGGGTATTTCCTTTTTCAGCCAGACTTTCCAATCTGGATTTACGGACGGAGACCAGCGCGATCTCCGAGAGTACAAAAAGGGCGTTTGAAAAGATGAGAACGAGCAGGATCAGCCACTCCATCAGTTACGGCAGTTGATTCTCCGGAAAGATACTGTTTTTGTGGTGTTGTCGAAATGACCAACCCATCAGTGTGCCGACCGACCCCCCCAGTAGCGAGCCGGCGATTATATCCGAGGGAAAATGCAATCCTACATAGATCTGCGCATAGCCGATGCTTAGGGCCCATAGTACCCCGATCCATCCCCAATGACCGATCCGTTCGCGCAGACTAACCCAAACAAAGAAAGCCAGACACATGTGATTGGTGGCGTGGTTGGATACGAAACTGAATCCGTTTCCACATTGATCAATCAGTAAACGTAAACCGGCTTGCATAGAAGGGTCGTTGCAGGGACGAAGTCGTTCGAATACATGCTTGAATCCGTAGTTGCCGATCAGATCCGACAAGGCCACGGCCAGCCCGCCCGCCCCAAACCAATACAAACCGGTCCACCGAAATTTCCAAACCGCCCAGATCAGCAAGGCGACGTAAAGCGGGATCCAGTGAATCGAATGGCGGATCCAAACGAGCAACGGGTCCAGGTTCGTATGAATCCAATCTTGGTTGATTCGACGAAACAGCGCGTGATCGAGGTCGATCAGTCGGTCAAACAACGAAAGAAGAAGGCCGAGCATAACACAAAACTACTGAATTCGTACAGGGTGTTCAGGTCTGCAAACTCAATTTGGCTTTATTTTGTCGACGATGTCATACTTTGAGTCCATGCCAAAGACCCTTCGCTGGGTACTGCAAGTGGGAGCGATCTTCCTGTTGCTCTTTACGCTTTTTCGATTTACCGTGTGGGTTGCATTTTGTCCCGTAGAATGGACTTTGTTGGATGCGGTGCCTTCTTTTGTGTGGGGATTCCGTTACGACCTAAGGTGGATAGCGGGTATGTTGCTGCCGGTGACGCTGCTCAGCATTCGGGCGAAGTGGTCGCCTTTTTATTCAAATTGGAACAAGCGGGTGTGGACGACTTACCTGGCGGTGGTCACCCTGATCGTTTTCTTTTTCTTCTCGGCCGGCTTTGGCAGTTTTTCTTACAACCAAACTCCTTTGGATGCAGGCGCAATGAATTTTGTGGAGGACTTTACCATCTCGCTAACCATGATCTGGGAAACCTATCCGTTGCTTTGGATGTTGGCGGGCTTGGGCATCGCGGTTTGGTTTCTGCGGTGGATGTATCACCGGGTGCATTGGCAGGTGGTTAGTCAAACCGACGGAAAGGGTATCTCGCATCGGCCAGCTTACTTCGTTTTAGCCAGTTTGTTTCTTGGGCTTTTGATACATGGTAGTTTATCAGTTCGTTCGCTTCGTCGGGACGATTGCTTTCAGTTGCCCAGCAGTTTTGCGGCGTATCTGGCCGTTAATCCGTTGCAAAATTTCGCCACTACCTGGCGGTTGCGTCAGTTGCCGGAGAAAGATATTCCCACGATGCGCAGTGCTCTGCCGATCGTACGGCAGTGGATGGGGTTGGAAGATCCTCGTGTGGCGGGACTTCGACGAATGGTGGGTCCGCGTAGCGATGCCTGGGAGAGCAGGCCGAACCTGGTCCTAATCCAATGTGAATCGTTCAGCATGTACAAAAGCTCGATGAGTGGAAATCCGCTGAACACCACGCCTTTTTTTGATTCGTTATCGCGTCAAGGCGTCTTCTTTGATCATTGCTTTGCGCCCCATTTTTCTACGGCTCGGGCTTTATTCGGGATCCTGACGGGCATTCCCGATGTACAGCTGTTCCGTTTCTCCTCTCGAAACCCGGCTTCCGTTTCACAACGCACGTTGATCAATCAGTTGGAGGGGTATAGTAAACATTATTTTCTATCGGGAAGTCCCGAGTTCAACAATTTTGAGGGCATCCTCTCCAACATCCGCGGGTTACAAATGCATACGGGTGATTTTTTCAAGGGCGATAAATTGAATGTGTGGGGGGTCAGTGATCGGGATCTTCTGTTGCAGTCGCTGGCCGAGATGCGAAAACAAAAAGATCCTTTTTTCGCCTACATCCAAACGGCCGGCAATCATCGTCCCTTCCAAAAAAGTATTCCAGTTGGCGATAGCAGTTTTCGTCGGATCGAGTATCCGACCGATACCTTGTTGAAATACGGATTTGAGTCGAACGAGGAACTGAATGCCTTCCGGTATTCGGATCATGCGATCCGTGCTTTTGTGGAAGCGGCGCGTCAGGAGCCTTTTTTTTCGAACACGCTTTTTGTTTTCATTGGTGATCACGGAGTGGCAGGCAATGCGCGGGCATTGTATCCGTCGTTGTGGACCGATCAGCGACTCACCGACCAACATGTTCCGCTCTTGTTCTATGCGCCCTATTTACTGGCGCCGCAACGTCGTTCGGAGGTCGTATCCCAGATCGATGTACTGCCTACCGTTTTTGGTCGGTTGAATCAATCGTTCGAACATTTCACGCTGGGTCGCGACCTATTGGCTCCGGATAAAAAAAATCATTATGCTTTTTTGACCAATACCGCCGATCGGATCGGGATGGTTACCAACGACCTTTATTTTTCCCGTAATATTTACTCAGGCGAAGAGTTGTTGTTGCCGTTGCGGCCATCGGATGCCCGCATCACCATGCAGCGGCAGGATTCCCTTCGAAGGGAATTGTCCCGCATCACCCAAGCCTATGCGGATGTGGCTCGGTTTTTGTTGTTTCACAATAAGCCAAAATAAATCAGTTGGGTTTGCCGATCAGGATCATTCGAGGAGATTCTACGGGGTTGTAGGGGCTTAGTAGATAATCTCCCCAGACTTCGACAATAGATACATTTACTTGCGCCAACATCCGCGCAAAGTCATTTTCCCCAAACATTGAAACTTTCTCCTCGAATGCAAGGGATTGGTTCTTTTTTCTGTCCTCGACGACAATTTTCTTGACCAAGTAGTTCGCTACAATTTTTCGAGTGATGTCGAATTTTACCTCCTCAATCGTCCGCGCTTCATTTTCTACCAACTGCGCCCGTGCCAGACCAATGTTCAGGTAATCGATCACCAGCTTACCCGTTGGTTTGAGCGCCCGGGCCATGGTTTCCAAGGCAGCCAGGTGTTCTTGCTCGGTATCAAAATAACCAAAGCTGGTAAAGAGATTGAGAACGGCGTCAAAGGGCTCAGCGAACAACGGTTGGCGCATGTCGTGCACGTCAAACGAAAAACCCGTCCGACTGAATTGTTTTGCCTGTGCAATGTTTTCCGGGGCAATGTCGATGCCCAGTACCTCATAACCCAGATCGGCCAAAACGATGCTGTGTCTGCCTTTGCCACAGGCCAGGTCGAGGATTCGGGCACCCGGGGGTAACTGCAAGTGACGCATTAAGCGCTCGATAAAGGGACGGGCTTCGGATTCGTCTCGATCCCGGTAGAGCAAATGATAATACGGCGAATTAAACCACGATTCAAACCAGCTGGGGTCGTTCATGGCGCAAAACTACTCCGATGCCGTAATTTCATGGCTTAATTTTAAATATGTCGCTGATCAAGAGCATTTCGGGCATTCGGGGAACCATTGGCGGAAAGCCTGGGGATAACCTTACGCCACTGGACGTGGTCCGTTTTACGGCAGCCTATGGTTCTCTGGTAAAGGATAAAGTTGGCCAACCCAAAGTCGTGGTGGGTCGCGATGGCCGCATCAGTGGTCCAATGGTACACACCCTCGTGGTGCAGACGCTGGTGGGATTAGGCATTGAGGTGATCGATCTGGGACTTTCCACTACCCCAACGGTAGAGTTTGCCGTGATGAACGAGCAAGCGGCCGGCGGGATCATTTTAACGGCCAGTCACAATCCCCGCCAATGGAATGCCCTCAAATTATTAAATGAAAAAGGAGAGTTTCTTTCAGCGGCAGACGGACAGGCTGTTTTGCAACGGGCCGAGCAAGCTGCGATCGAATTTGCCGGGGTGGATGAATTGGGAAAAATTCGGTACGATAACAGTTACCTGGATAAACATATCAAAGCGATCCTGAATTATCCGCTGGTAAATGCATCGGCGATCGCAGCGGCCGGATTCAGCGTGGTGGTAGATGGGATCAATTCTTCCGGTGCGCTTTTTGTACCGGCCTTGCTTCGGGCCTTGGGGGTCAAGGACGTGATCGTCTTGAATGAGGCGATGACCGGTGATTTTGCGCACAACCCTGAGCCGTTGCCCGAGTATTTGACGGGTTTGTCTGAGGCGGTGGTGAAGCACCGGGCGCATTTGGGAATTGCGGTAGATCCGGATGTGGACCGTCTTTGTTTTGTGAATGAGAATGGAAGTCTTTTTGGGGAGGAGTACACATTGGTGGCGGTGGCGGATCATGTATTGTGTAGTCGACCGGGAAACACCGTCAGCAACATGAGCAGCACGGCGGCATTGAAAGTGTTGACCCGAAATTTTGGAGGAGAATATCACGCCGCTGCGGTGGGGGAAGTAAACGTGGTAAGTAAAATGAAAGCGGTCAATGCCGTGATCGGGGGAGAAGGAAATGGCGGAATAATCGTTCCGGATTTTCATTACGGACGGGATGCCTTGATCGGCATCGGGTTGTTTCTTACGTTGTTGGCCGATCGAAAAATTTCGATGACGGCCCTTCGGGCCACGTATCCCGATTTTCACATCTCAAAAAATAAGATTGATTTGCTACTGGGGATGGAGTTGGGTCCGATCCTGCAAACGATCGGAAAGAAATATGCCGATCGACCGCAGCTGACGGAAGACGGACTGCGCATTGAGTTTGGGGATGATTGGGTGCACCTACGCGGGTCCAACACCGAGCCCATCATTCGGGTATATGCGGAGAGTCGTTCGCCCGAGGCCGCGCAGCAACTGGCCCGTCAACTCCTGCAAGACATCCAGGGCTTGGTCTGATGCTTATCTTTGCGAAGCCCTCATGAAACGGATCTACCTCGACAATGCGGCCACGACGGCAATGGACCCGGTCGTCTTAGACGCCATGATGCCCTATCTAACGGAGCAGTTCGGAAATCCTTCCTCTATTTATTTTTACGGCCGCAAAAGCCGATTGGCCATTGAGAACGCTCGAAAATCCGTTGCCAAATCGCTTCAGGTAACACCGGGGGAGATCTTTTTCACCAGCGGCGGCACGGAAAGTGATAACATGGCCATTTACTCGGCGGTGCACGACCTGGGATGCCGCGTCATCATTACTTCTCCGATCGAGCATCATGCCGTATTGCATGCGGCTGAGCGACAGGTAAAAGATGGCTTTGCACAATTGAAGCTGGTCAAGGTGTTGCCCGACGGACACATTGACTTATTGCACCTGGAGCAATTGTTGAAAGAGACCGATGCGAAATGTTTGGTGACGTTGATGCATGCCAATAATGAGATCGGGAATTTGTTGGACCTGCATGCGGTGGCAGGACTTTGTCTGACTCATGGCGCGATCTTTCATTCCGATACCGTTCAGACAGTGGGGCATTATAAACTGGATCTGAGTCACCCGGGCATTCATTTTGCCACCGGAGCGGGGCATAAGTTTCATGGTCCGAAGGGCATTGGAATCCTTTATATCAGTAAGGAAGTGCAGGTACGTCCAATGATCGAGGGCGGGGGACAAGAGCGTAACATGCGGGCCGGCACCGAGAACCTATATGGGGTGGTTGGCTTTGCCAAGGCATTGGAATTGGCTGAAACCCGTATGGAGCAAGATCAGCAAACGATTCAGGAATTGAAGTCATATCTAATTGCTCGACTTCGGGAGCGGGGCGATGTAGTGTTCAATGGGGATGTAGAAGGAAAAAGTTTATACACGGTATTGAATGCCTCTTTCCCGCGTACCGCTGAAACGGAGATGTTATTGATGAATTTGGATCTACGGGGAATCTGTGTTTCCGGGGGCAGTGCCTGCAGCAGTGGGGCGGATCTGGGCAGTCATGTTATACGCGCACTTGGAAGCCATACGGATCGGGTGCCGGTCCGGTTTTCATTTTGTCGCCACAACACAAAAGAAGAATTGGATCAATTGTTGGAGGCCTTGAAGGCCTGTTGCTGATCAGAGGTAAAACCAGGGATTTCGTTTGGCGGCCCACACGTAGTGGCGGATATTTCTCCAAAAAGCCAGGATCAGATAAAGAATCACGGGTGATCCCATGGTGAGCAGGGAGGTGTACATAAAATACTGTCGGATCTTGCCGGGGGCGATGCCCAGCCTGTCGCCAATCGCCGCACAGACGCCAAAGGCATTCCATTCGATCAATCCTTTCATCTGATTCACCCGGCAAAGTTACAAAATTTGTTAAACGCCCTGCCCCCTCACAGATCCATTTTTCCTTATCTATAAGTACCTTTGCCCCGCCAAATCCTCAAAATAAATATCATGGTATTCGACCTCGATCTTATCCGCAAAACCTATTCTGAAATGCCCGTCAAAGTGGACGCCGCCCGAAAGGCCTTGGGTCGCCCGCTTACCCTCACGGAAAAGATCCTCTATGCCCATCTTTGGCAGGGGGTAACGGTTCAGGACTACGCCCGGGGGAATGATTATGTGGATTTTGCGCCCGATCGCGTGGCCATGCAAGATGCTACCGCACAAATGGCCTTGTTGCAGTTCGATACAACCGGTCGGAAGAAAGTGGCGGTTCCCTCTACCGTACACTGCGATCACCTGATTGTGGCGAAAGACGAGAGCAAAACCGACCTGGCCAAAGCGGTTACGGAGAACGAAGAGGTCTATAATTTTCTTTCTTCTATTTCCAATAAATACGGGATCGGTTTTTGGAAACCCGGTGCGGGAATCATTCACCAAGTCGTGTTGGAGAACTATGCCTTTCCCGGCGGAATGATGATCGGAACGGATAGTCATACCGTCAATGCCGGCGGGCTGGGTATGATCGCCATCGGGGTGGGCGGAGCGGATGCTTGCGACGTGATGGCGGGGCTGAGTTGGGAGCTATTGATGCCCAAACTGATCGGGGTGAAGTTAACCGGACAATTGAATGGATGGACCTCCCCCAAGGATGTGATCCTGAAAGTGGCCGGTATCCTGACCGTAAAGGGTGGAACCAATGCCATCGTGGAGTATTTTGGAGAAGGGGCCGTATCGATGAGCTGTACCGGAAAAGGAACGATCTGCAACATGGGTGCGGAGATTGGTGCCACGACCTCTACGTTCGGGTACGATGAGAGCATGAGTCGGTATTTGAAAGCGACTGGTCGAGCCGACGTGGCCGCTGCAGCCGATCAAATAAGGTCGTACCTGACCGGCGATCCGGAGGTATATGCGAATCCCGAAAAATATTTTGATCGCGTGATCGAGATCAACCTGAGCGAACTGGAACCACATCTGAACGGACCCTTCACGCCGGATCTGGCCACCCCGATCTCTCAAATGAAAGCGGCGGTGCAGGAAAACAACTGGCCCCATAAAATTGAAGTGGGACTGATCGGCAGTTGCACCAATTCTTCGTACGAGGATATTAGTCGTGCCGTCAGCTTGGCCAGACAAGCCAAGGAAAAAGGATTGACCTTGAAATCGGAATTCACCATTACGCCCGGCAGCGAGCAAGTGCGTTATACGATTGAGCGGGATGGATTCCTTTCTGTTTTTGAAAGTGTCGGGGTTCGGGTATTTGCCAATGCATGCGGTCCTTGTATTGGTATGTGGGACCGGATGGGTGCCGAGAAACAGGAGCGCAACACCATTGTACATTCCTTCAACCGCAATTTTGCAAAGCGCGCCGATGGCAATCCCAATACACTTGCTTTCGTGGCTTCTCCGGAGATGGTAACGGCTCTGGCGATCGCCGGCGACCTGAACTTTAACCCGCTTACGGATACGCTTATAAATGACAAGGGAGAATCCGTAAAGCTGGATCCTCCTTATGGAGACGAGTTGCCGGTGCGGGGATTCGCCGTGGAGGATGCGGGATACCAGGCACCGGCCGCCGATGGAAGCGGTGTGGTGGTGGATGTGAAAGGCGACAGCAAACGTCTACAATTGCTCTATCCGTTCGCGGCCTGGGAGGGCACGGATCTAAACGGTCTTCGCTTATTGATTAAGGCGAAGGGAAAATGCACGACCGATCATATTTCAATGGCAGGACCCTGGTTGAAGTTTCGTGGTAACCTCGACAACATCAGCAACAATTTGCTGATCGGGGCGGTGAATTTCTTCAATGAAAAAACAGATTCCGTCAAGAACCAATTGACGGGTGAATATGGAACCGTTCCCGGCACGCAGCGGGCGTACAAAGCAGCCGGAATCGGCACGATCGTCGTGGGCGACGAGAATTACGGAGAAGGTTCTTCGCGCGAGCATGCGGCTATGGAGCCTCGTCACCTTGGTGTGCGGGTGGTGTTGGTGAAATCCTTTGCCCGAATTCACGAAACAAATTTGAAAAAGCAAGGAATGTTGGCCTTGACCTTTGCGGATAAAGCCGATTACGAATTAATTCGGGAAGACGATGTCATTGATTTGAAGGGACTGACCGAGTTTACACCAGGTAAGCCGTTGCACCTCCTTTTGAATCATGCAGATGGCACTACCGACACGCTGGTGGCAAATCATTCTTACAATGCACAGCAGATCGAATGGTTCAAGGCCGGTGGCGCGTTGAATGTGATCCGTAGCCAGATGGCGAAGTGATCTGTTTCGTAAATGAGAAATCGAAAAGCCCCCGACGGAATGTCGGGGGTACTTTTCGCTCCTTGCTTACTACTACTGCGTATGTTGGATCAGGACCGTTCGTGTTTCGGCGCGTCCTGTTTGCATGTCCATTATTCGGATGCAGTGTATTCCGTTGGGCATGGAAAGGGTGGGGATGATCAGTCGATCCCGCGCATGCCACTGTCCAATTTTTTATCCAGCACTACCGATCCATTCCACCAGATAATACGACGTTTTCCGGGAGAAGATCAGTTGCAACTGTTCGTGTGCCGGATTGGGTTGAAGTTGGCTCATCAGCTGATCGGTATTCAAGGTGCGGATGGGCGAGTAGTTGGTTTTACCGGAGTGATCGATCTGTTTTATTCGGTATAGCGTTGCTTCCTGAATTGGGTTCGGATCGGTGAAGCTGTATCGAAGTTCATCGGTGCTGTTTCCTCCGCTGGCTTGGCTGGGTACAAATCCAACGGAACGAAACGGTTGCTCATCCACTTTATTTTTTCGTTCGATCTCAAAGCCCCGGTTATCGATTTCAGTAAGGGTTGTCCATTCTACCGCTGCGCGTTGGTCTGCATACCGCGCCGTGAAACTTCCGCATTGAATGGGTAGCAGCGCACAGTTGTTATCGAGGCGGGCCAGGGCGGTGTTGCTGCGGGTGGGGCTGGTGACCACGATCCACAGGGCGCGGCCGGCTTCCGGTTTTTGATTGGAATAAGGTAGATAGCCCATCAGGGGAGAGTTGTACGTGAAACTGTTGGTGCTGTTGAGGGAGATGCCGGTGGCACTTGCGATCTCAATGATGTCGGTTGAGGCATTATATACACCGTCGCCATTATCGATAAATACTTTGTAATTCACGGATAGTCCGGCCGGGTCTATGGTTTTGATCTGGAAACGGTATTGCCTGGGTGGATCGCAGATCAGGAATCCGGTGATGCGTGGGTCGTTCGCGAAGAAGTTAAGTCCCCTTGAGAAGCAATGCACATTTTGGGCGCTGGCGGATTGGCTTTGCCAGAGGTCGGCTGTAAATTCTTGTGCTACGTTGCAGTCGGCAGCTCCGGTAATGGTGATATTTTGAATCGTAAATCGGTCGCTGCCGGCAATGCTTCCGGTACTTTTTACGATGGATAGTCCCGTAAACTTATAGTTGGGAATAGTTGGATAGGGCGTATAGCTATCCAGCATGTACAAGTTGCTGCCGAAATGATAAAACCCCATGGTGGCAACTGCGTTTGTCAACTGCGCGGGGGTTGGGGGATTGTTATAGATCAGGGTTGGATAAAGGGATTGGGGCCATATGTGTACGTATACGTATTTCCCTCCAGCATTTGATTGCATGTCGAAATACAGGTCGAGGTTAATATCACAGCCTCCTGAGGCGTTCGGGGTGCTATAGTTAAGTTTGACCGATGCATTGGAAATGGTACACTGTGCCTGCAAGGGAATGATTGGGTGGATGAAAAGTGCCAGCAGCAATGAAAACAGCAGGTAGCGCATAACGGATGCTTATGGTTACGAGTTGAGTAAACCACAAAGCAACCGGTGTGCGGTGCTGAAAAAAATGATGCGCAGGTTGGCTTGTTCTGATGCGAATCAGGACAGTCAAGAACCCCAGCGGTAGGTGTCGTGTTTAAGTCCGGCCAGGTCTAGCACCCGATCCACCACGGTAGCGGCGATGGCTTTTGGGGTTTGCGGCAGGCTGTAGAAGGAGGGTGTAGCGGGGCAAATGATGCCGCCGGCCAGCGTCACGGTTTCCATGTTTCGGATATGGATCAGGTTGTAGGGAGTTTCCCGGGCGACGAGGATCAATTTGCGACGTTCTTTGAGGATCACGTCGGCGGCGCGGGTGACCAGATCGCTTGAAATGCCATTGGCAATGCGGCCCAGGGTACCCATGGAGCAGGGGATTACGATGAGGGTATCGTACTGTCCGGAACCGGAGGCAATGGGGGAGGAGAAATCGGTTGTTTCAAAACGCCTGACCGGAAATTCTTTCCAGCTTTCATTTCCCAGCTCTGTATGCCATACTTCACGGGCATTGGCACTCATGACCAGCGCAATTTCCTGAACCTGCTCTTTCAGGGCGCAGAGTTTTTCCAGCAAGTCTTGTGCATAAATCGAACCACTGGCTCCGGTGATGGCGACGGCGATCTTTCTCATGTATGAATAACTATGAAAGGAAAAGGAAGTTCGGTGCGGAGCGCAAAACTATTCAATTCCTGTTTTCCGGACAGGGGTTATTGAACTAACCAATTTTGGATGAGTTGCTTTCCGTTGGGGGTCATAACGCTTTCGGGGTGGAATTGAACGCCCTGCCAGGGATTTTGGCGGTGCGTTATCGACATGATCCTGCCTTGTTCGTCCCGGGCGGTGATCTCCCACTCATGGGGCAGGCTTTGCTCGGTTACCATCCAACTGTGGTATCGACCGACGGTCAGGCTATCGGGTAGGTTTTGGTAGAGGCCGCACCGATCTGCTTTTCGATAAACACGGATGATTGCTTCGATTCCGTGCTGTACTAGGGGCAGTTGAAATAGGGTTCCGCCGCTGTGTTGGGCGAGGGCCTGCATGCCGAGGCAGACGCCGAGGACCGGCATTGTATGGGGCACCTGATGTAGAATTTCTAGCAGGCGTCCGCTTTCGGCGGGTAGTCCAGGTCCGGGGGAGAGAAGGAGTCTTTCGAAACCCGGCAGGTCTTCGGGACGGATCGCATCGTTGCGTCTCACGACCACCGGTTGATCGGATACGGATTCCAGCAGGTGCACCAGGTTGTAGGTAAAAGAGTCATAGTTATCGAGTACAAGGATCGGTTCCATGGTGTCGGACAAAGATATTCCCATTGGCCTCGTTTCTCCTCCTTTCAATTCGACAAACACTGTTTTTTGGTGTACATTTGCTTCAATTTTACCTAATCCTTTCTGTATGGCAGACCTTTTTGAACGACTCCTAAAGAACCAAGGTCCGTTGGGGCAGCATCGCGAGCGGGCGCATGGTTATTTTGCCTTCCCCAAGTTGGAGGGCGAGATCAGCAGCCGAATGAAGTTTCGGGGAAAAGAAATGATCGTTTGGAGCCTGAACAATTATTTGGGCTTGGCCAACCATCCAGAAGTCAGAAAAGCCGATGCCGATGGCGCCAAGGAATATGGATTGGCTTATCCAATGGGTGCCCGGATGATGAGTGGCAACAGCAACCTGCACGAACAGCTGGAGGCCGAGTTGGCCGCTTTTGTGGGTAAAGAGGATTCAGCGCTTCTGAATTTTGGCTATCAGGGAATGGTGAGTGTGATCGATGTGCTTTGTAGCCGACACGATGTGATCGTGTATGATGCTGAGAGTCATGCTTGCATCATCGACGGACTCCGTCTCCACCCTGGCCATCGCTACGTATTCAAACACAACGATGTGGCCGATTGCGAAAAACAATTGCAGCGCGCACAGGTCTTGATCGATAAACAAAAGGCCGGCGGTATTCTGGTCATCACTGAGGGTGTTTTTGGAATGGCAGGTGATCAGGGAAAACTCAAAGAGATCGCCGCGCTCAAATCGAATTATCAATTCCGCTTGTTGGTGGATGATGCGCATGGATTTGGCACCCTGGGGAAAACAGGGGCCGGTGCGGGGGAGGAGCAGGGATGTCAGGACACGATCGATATTTATTTTTCTACGTTTGCCAAGTCGATGGCTAGTATTGGTGCTTTTGTGGCGGGCGACAAGAAGATCATCGATTACATCCGCTACAACATCCGCTCGCAGATCTTTGCCAAGAGTTTGCCCATGCCCTTGGTAGTGGGCAATTTGAAGCGGTTGGAGTTGCTTCGGAACCATCCGGAATACAAGGAGAAGCTTTGGAGCAATGCCCTCAAGTTGCAAAACGGTCTCAAAGCGCGGGGTTTTGATATTGGAAAGACAGACTCTGTCGTTACCCCGGTTTACATGCATGGAGGGGTGGAGGAGGCCACGGCGATGGTCATGGACCTGCGCGAACATTATGGCATCTTCGCTTCCATTGTAGTTTACCCCGTGATTCCCAAAGGGCATATCATTTTCCGTTTGATCCCATCAGCCGTTCACACGGATGAAGACATCGAGACCACCCTAAGGGCTTTTTCTGATACCAAGAAAAAGCTGGATGCCGGTGAATATCGTGTTGATGCCATCCCGGCCATGGCCGAAAAAGTTTAGTATGTACAAATCATTCCTACTTCTGCTTGGCGGACTGTTGTCTGCTTCTCTCCTGTCGGCTCAAACCAAGCCCATCACGCTGGAGGATATTTACAAGAAAGGTACTTTTCGGGGCGATTTTGTGCCAGTTGTTTTTGATACCGCAGCACCCGACAAGGAACTTTCTTTGGAGGGAGTTGTAACAGCGGATGGAAAGCCATTGGGGCAGCCCGATGAAACGCAACCCTCCCCATCGGATCCGCACTTGTTTCTGCTTCAAAAAGGCACGGAGTCTATTTATCGCCGTTCTTCCAAGTCGATGATCTATCTGTACGATTCAGTTACCCGAAAGCTAACGCTTTTGGCTTCTGAGAAAGTACTGCACCCCAGCTTCTCACCGGATGGTAGCCGGATTGCGTATGTACTGAACAACAATATTTATGTGTATGAGCTAGCGACCGGCACGACCCGGGCCTTGACCACCGATGGCGTGTGGAATCAGATCATCAACGGCAACTGCGATTGGGTATATGAGGAGGAGTTTGAATTCACTCAAGCCTACGCGTGGAGCCCCAAAGGCAGCTTTCTGGCCTACTACCGATTCGATGAATCGAAGGTGCCGGAGTACAACATGACCATTTACGACAATGCTTACAACAAGGATTATCGCTATAAATATCCCAAGGCCGGAGATGCCAATTCGGTGGTTCAAATCCGCATTCATGATTTTGCAACCGGCAAGGTGGCGAACGCTCAGTTTGCGGAGGGGGATGTGTACATTCCTCGTATCAAGTGGACGCAGCAGGACAGCAGCTTGGTCGTTTTTTGGATGAATCGGCACCAGAACCACTTGCAGTTGTTGCAAACGAGTGCCACGACCGGTACCTCCAAGCTTTTGTACGAAGAGCGCAATAAATATTTTGTGGAGATCAACGATGATTGGCAGTTTTTGAAAAATGGGAAGCAGCTCCTGTTCACCAGTGAGCAAAGTGGATTTCGGCGACTCTACCTGCTGGAAATGAGCAGCGGTAAGTTAACGGCCTTGAGTCGCACCGATGCCGAGGTAACCGAGATCAATGGAGTTGACGAAGGGAAGAAGCAAGTTTATTATACGTTGGCTTGGCCTCGTCCGATGGACCGAAATGTATTCCTTTCGGGTTTCGATGGTAAAAAAGTTGTTGCGCTGACCAGCGATTCTGCTTGGCATCGGGTGGAGTTCAATTCCGATTTCACACAGTTTTTTGATTTTCTCTCTACGATCAATGAACCCAACACGGTGACGGTAAAAAAACTTTCTTTTCAGAAGAAGAAAGGATGGATGGTGCAAACGCTGCGAACGGTTTCGGAAAGTTCCAAGCTAAAAGCCAAGGTGGCTGAGTATGGTTTTGGGGCTGCTGAGTTTATTCGGGTGCCCAACGCGAAGGGCGACACCCTGAATGGCTGGATGCTCAAGCCCACTTCTTTCGATCCGGCTCAAAAATACCCTGTGTTGTTCTGCAATTACGGCGGTCCGGGTTCTCAACAGGTCGCCAATCGCTGGGGCGTGGTGAGTGCCTGGCATCAACTGATGAGTCAAAAAGGTTTCATTATTGTTAGCATCGATAATACCGGTACCGGTTACCGGGGCGAGGAATTCAAAAAGAAAACCTATTTGCAGCTGGGGAAATTCGAGATCGAGGATCAGATCGATGCGGCTATACACCTGGGGAAGCTTCCTTATGTTGACAAAACCCGGATCGGGCACTGGGGTTGGAGTTATGGCGGTCTCATGAGTTCATTGGCCATCACCAAGGGAGCCGATGTATTCAGTGCCGCCGTGGCCGTTGCGCCGGTAACCAGCTGGCGGTATTACGATAATATTTACACGGAACGCTACATGCGTACGCCTCAGGAAAATCCAAAGGGCTATGACGATAACTCTCCCATTAATTTCACCAACCGCATCAAGGGTAACTTTTTGATTATTCATGGCACGGCCGACGACAACGTACATTTTCAGAATGCGACACAGATGATCACCTCGTTGGTCAAGAGCAACATTGATTTTCAGAGCATGTATTATCCCAATAAAAACCATGGAATCAATGGTGCGGTGGATAATACTACCATCCATTTATGGCGAAATATGACGCGGTGGATCGAGGAAAACCTGGGTAAGTCTGCCGCTCCGCCGTCGGGGGAGACGGTGATCGGGGCCCCTGCCGACACGCTTTGTATGCTCAGCGGGATCGACTTTTCTATACCGGACAGTACGGTTGTGCTCTTAATCCGTAATGGCGATCAAACATCCAGCCAGGAAGCTAAAGTAATGGGTGGCCGGTTTGGGTTTGCCCTCCCGCTCAAAGAAGCTAACCTTTATTTTTTACAGGTTCCAAACCAGGGCCGTCCGGTAGAATTATTTCTGGAGCCTGGTAAAATGAGTATCCGTCCAAATACGCGTCAGGAAGGCGAGTATGAGGTCACCGGGTCGGCGTCTCACAACGATTTTCAGGCATTTGTTCGGCGTTTCGTCCCGGTTGTGCAACAGGCCAACCAATGGGCTAATATCATCAACGTCACACAAAATGTTTCTCAGCGAGATAGTCTCATGCGTTTATATCTGGAGGGGCAGATAGCTCTTCAAGCGATCATCGATTCTGCCATTGATGCAAAGCCAAATTCGGCGACTGCCCCTTTTATCTTGTCAGCCACCTATGGGTTCAATGAAGATCCGCTCCTGCTCGAGCGTCGGTTTAAGAAATTGAGTGCAAAGCTGCAGCAGACGGACATCGGCAAACAGCTGCAATCCATGATCGATGACAGCAAGGTGGGAGCTATTGGATCCGCGGCGATTGATTTTACACAAAACGATGTGAACGGAAATCCGGTTTCCCTTTCTTCGTTTCGCGGAAAATACGTGTTGGTCGATTTTTGGGCCAGCTGGTGTGGTCCGTGCCGGAGTGAAAATCCCAATGTGGTAGAAAATTATCAGCGGTTTAAGAACAAGAACTTTACCGTGTTGGGTGTTTCATTGGATCGCGAAGGACAAAAAGAGCGCTGGTTGGGCGCAATAGAAGAGGACAAATTAACTTGGACGCATGTGAGCGACCTTAAGTTTTGGAACAATGAAGTTGCGAAGCTCTACAAGATCCAGAGCATCCCACAAAATCTGTTGATCGACCCCAATGGAATGATTATAGCCAAAAATTTACGCGGGGAGGAGCTGGGCAAGAAACTTTTTGAGATTCTTGGATTTGAGTAAGCTCCGGCGGTTCTTTATGCGCGGAGGATTTATTTACCAATTTTTAGCACAACGCTTAGTCCGCTGGTACCGGCCAGGGCACTTAGACCGGGTTTTACTTGGAGCGAGAGATCCGGACCCACATCAAAGCTTTTCAAATGGGCATCCACCGTTGCATCCACAACATTGAGTCCCCAGAGCACCAAGAAGAACAATACCGAGTAGTCAATGTCACGCCTGAATTGATCTCGGTAGTAGCGAAGCGATTCCTCGTCGATGGGTTTTAGCAGCGGATCGATCTGGCTGAACAGTGCTGAGTCGGTTCGGTTTACCCGCATGTTGTATTTCACCCGGTAAGCAAAGCGGGTGTCTTTGTAATTATTCAGGTTGTAGAAAAAAATGCCGGCGCACGTGCCCAGCGCTCCGTAAACGATGGGAAGCTTCCAGTATTTTTTGTTGTAGATCTGTCCCAGACCTGGCAGGATGGCCGAGCGAATTGCTGCGGTACGGGGCGGGTGAATTTTACTGATTGAGTCGTACCGGTTGATTTTTTTGGAAGGAGTGGGGATGGTGTCGGCCTGTCCGCTTACCTCTGAGGGTGCGAAGAAGGAAAAAGTGAGTAGCAAAAAGAGTACGGGTTTCATATCAATCCAATGGCGCATTCAGCTGCCGTAGGATCTTATTCAATTCTTCCGTAGAATAGAATTCGAGGGTAATGGATCCTGCCCCTTGCGGGTTCTGATGCAGATGCACGCGCGTGCTGAAGTGAGATGCTAATTTATCCTGAATTCGTTTGAGGGGACCTTCGAGCGTGGTTTTTGCGGATTTTTTAACAGCGGGGGATTGTTTGTATAAGTTCCGAACCAGTGCTTCGGTTTGTCGGACAGAAAGTTCTTTGTTCAAAATCTCCCGGAAAACAAAAAGCTGTTGGTCAACGGTTCCTACATTCACAAGAGCCCGGGCGTGTCCCATCGTAATCTTTCCATTTCGAACGGCCAGTTGAATATCGGGGGGCAGTTTAAGCAATCGGATAAAATTGGCGACCGTGCTTCGGTCCTTTCCCATCCGCTCGGCTACTTGCTCCTGAGAATAATTGAGCTCGTCCATCATCCGCTTGTAGCTCAGTCCAATTTCCACTGCGTTGAGGTCTTCCCGTTGCAGGTTTTCGAGCAGGGCCAGTTCCAGGAGTTGTTGATCGTTGGCTTGCCGGATATAGGCGGGGATTTCGGAAAGACCTGCTTGCTTCGCGGCCCGCCAGCGGCGTTCCCCGGCGATGAGTCGGTATTTTCCATTGGACAGTTGGCTTACGGTTACCGGTTGTATGATGCCGTGTAATTTGATCGAATTGGACAGTTCGGTCAGCGCAGCCGGTTCAAAATCATGTCGGGGTTGCTTGGGATTGGGTTGGATATCATCTACGGCAATGGTCAGCGACTGGGCAAGTTGTTCGACCACGGTTTGTTTGAGTTGACCTTGTGGGCCTTTTAGATCCGTATCGATGGATTGCAGAAGGGAGCGAATTCCTTTTCCCAGCTGATCTTTATTTGGTTTGGAAGTGGCCATTTCGCTTGGTTTGGGTTATGCCAGAACTCGGTCCTGGTTCTTGATCTTGGTCAGATCGTTTTTTTGTAGGATTTCTTTTGCCAGATTCAGGTAATTGGCGGATCCTTTGCTGTTGCCATCGTATAGAATGACCGGTTTTCCGGCAGAGGGGGCTTCGGCCAAGCGAGCATTTCGGTGGATGATGGTACTGAAGACCAGTTCATCAAAGTGTCGGCGGACCTCGCTTACGACCTGGTTACAGAGCCGGAGCCGTCCGTCGTACATGGTCATCAGAATGCCTTCAATGGCAAGTGTGGTGTTCAGTCTGCTTTGAACGATCTTGATCGTGTTTAGCAATTTACCGAGTCCCTCCAGCGCAAAGAACTCGGCCTGTACCGGAATCACCACCGAATCGGCAGCGGTGAGGGCATTCACGGTGATCAATCCAAGCGACGGCGAACAATCGATGATGATGAAATCATAGTCGCCCCGCAACGTCTCGAGTAAATTTTTGAGTACCATCTCCCGACTCGGGTAATTGATCATTTCAATTTCAGCTCCAACCAGGTCGATGTGCGATGGGATCAGGTCGAGGTTGGGGATCTCGGTTTTCAGCACCACATCCTTGGGTCGGGCTTGGTTCACCATACAATCGTACAGGCTTTGGGTGATGTTTTGCAAATCGAAGCCGACGCCTGTGGTGCTGTTGGCCTGTGGGTCGCCGTCGACCAGCAAGGTCTTGTATTCCAGTACCGCCAAACTAGCGGCCAGATTGATGGCTGTGGTAGTTTTCCCTACGCCTCCTTTTTGATTCGCTACGCCGATGATTCTCGCCATGACCCGTTCTATGTGGTGGTAAAGTTGAAAGGGTTACAAAATACGGCAAAAAATAGTTATGCCCACCGGATAAAACCTTCTGCCGCAGGGATTGTTTAAGATGAACTAATTTTGCCTCGCATGCGCGTCACTGTTTTTGGGATTGTAGCTACGGCCTTTTATTTGCTCATCGACCTATACGTATTCTGGGTGCTGCGCAGTTATTTACTCAGTACCGGTGTGCGCCGGGCCGGATTGATTCAGGGGGTTTATTTGGCGCTGGGTATCGGTTCCCTGTTGTTCTTCTTTTTTATCCCCAAGCTGGTGCAAACGGAGGGGTGGAAGCCCATCGGGATGACTGTTTTTGCATTGGTGGTTTCCTGGTTCCTGGCCAGAGGAGTAGCGTCCTTGTTTTTCCTGGCTGATGATATACGAAGACTGCTCCAATGGGGTGGCATTCGGGCCTATCGGATGGCTACTTCCACGGCGGGGGTCGATTCAGCAGTCAGTCGCTCGGTTTTTTTGAGTTGGATGGGCATTCTTGCCGGTTCCGGGCTACTCGGGATTTTGGTTTACGGTTTCGGAAATAAATACCGCTATGAGGTAAGAAGACAAAAAATTCGTTCGCCCAAGTTGCCGGAGTCTTTTGAGGGACTCAAAATTGTGCAATTATCCGATATTCATGTGGGGAGCTTTGATGACCCCAAGGCCGTGGCCCGCGGGATTGAAAAGGCAATTTCCTTAAACCCCGATCTGATCGTTTTTACGGGCGACCTGGTAAACAACATGGCCAAAGAGGTGGGGGAATACGAAAAGATTTTTTCACGCCTTCATGCTCCGCTGGGCATCTTTTCGATTTTGGGCAATCACGATTACGGCGATTATATAGCCTGGGAAACGGCCGATCAGAAAAGTGAAAATCTCCAACAGCTTAAGTCCATACATGAAAGAATGGGATGGCGATTGTTGCTCAATGAGAACGTTACGATTCGTCGAGGAGATCAATCGATCGTGTTGATCGGGGTAGAAAATTGGTCTTCCCGCGCGAATTTCAAACGATACGGCGATCTCGCATTGGCCTATGAAGGCGTGGAGCCAAGTCAGTTCCAAATCTTACTAAGTCACGATCCTTCACATTTTGAGGCAGAGGTACCCAAATCCTATCCGGGCATCGACCTTACCTTGTCCGGCCATACACACGGAATGCAGTTTGGACTTGAGGTGCCGGGTTTTCGATGGAGTCCGGTCCAATATGTATACAACTGCTGGGCTGGCCATTACGAACAAGGTAGCCAACAGCTTTATGTGAATCGCGGGTTTGGTTTTCTGGGGTATCCCGGAAGAGTGGGCATTTTACCAGAGATCACCCTGTTGGAATTAACGAGTTGAATTCTTTGGGCAATTTTAACATACAGCTGGTATCCCAGTAACTAATTTTGAATCATAAACATTATTCCTATGCTTAGCCGTAAACTCTTGGTGATTGCGTTCGCTACTCTTTCCCAGGTCGCTTTCGCCCAACTGGATCTTGGTGCAAAAATCGGTGTAAACCTGACTAAGATTGATGGCAGTGCTTTTTCGGACCAATTTAAGTATGGGTATCATGCCGGAGGCTTTATTGCCATTCCGCTTGGGAAGAAATTTGGATTCCAACCCGAAGTGTTGTACAACCAAAACAGCCTTCGTGTTGACACCAGTTTCACCAATACGGTCAATGGAATTTTTCGGGGCGGAATCACCAGCGTGAAGTTGAATTATCTCTCCATCCCCATTCTGATCAATTATAAACTTGTCGGTAAGTTTATCACGCTACAACTGGGACCGCAGTTTGGTATACTGCTCGACCAGAATCGTACCTTTTTACAAAATGGGGGCAATGCCTTCAAGAGTGGCGACCTATCCCTATTGGGCGGCGTGCAGGTAAAACTCGGACCGCTTCGGGTGAACGGCCGTTACGTCATTGGCCTAAACAACCTTAGCGACCTCACAAACAATAGCCAATGGAAAAGCCGAGGATATCAGGTTTCAGCGGGGATTGCAATTCTTTAGAAAGTTTGGGTAGTTTGGATAGTTTGGATAGTTTGAGTCCAGTAGGAATTACTCTTTTAGCAAAGGCACTAGCAAATAGGTAGAACTCTCCAAACTCTCCAAACTGCCCAAACTATCCAAACTATCCTAGCTAGTCCGCCTTCGGCGGCCAGTTTGTCAGCCAACCGCCTTTGGTACAAGAATTGGAGTTGCTCAGCGGGAATTCTATATTTACTCCCTATCAATTTTTCAACAATCTGATTAACATGATTTTGCGTCCGGAGGAGGAAATGGATTTTTTGCCGATTATTCCCTTGCATGAGGGCGATAATGAGGATATTGACAATCTGGTCGTACCGGAGGAACTGCCTTTGTTGCCGCTTCGAAATACGGTTTTGTTTCCGGGGGTAGTGCTGCCCATCACTGTGGGGCGCGACAAAAGCATTAAAGCCGTAACCGAAGCATACAAGGCCGATAAACTCATCGGGGTGGTGGCCCAAAAGGACAGCCAGGTCGAAGACCCCCAAGTGGCCGATCTCAGTTCCATTGGCACCGTCGCACGGATCGTCAAACAGATCAAAATGCCAGACGGCGGTACCACCATCATCATACAAGGGAAGGCTCGGTTTCGCAAGCTGGAAATAACCTCCATCGAGCCCTACTTCAAGGCCAAGGTGGAAAAGATGACCGAACAGGCCGCCCCCACTGATGAACATTTCAAAGCCTATGTATCCAATATCAAGGAACTGGCTTCCGAGATCATTCAGCTATCTCCCAATATTCCCACGGAGGCCGGCATCATCTTAAAAAACATCGAAAACCCGGTTTTTCTGATTCACTTCGTGTCCAGCAACCTGAGTGTTGACCTGATAGAGAAACAGCGCTTGTTGGAGATCGATGACATTCGGCAGCGGGCCGACCTGCTCATGCAATTCCTTCAACGCGAATTGCAGTTTGCCGAATTGAAAAATAAAGTCACGACCAAGACCCGAACGGAAATCGACAAACAACAACGCGAGTACTTTCTTCAACAACAACTCAAGAGCATTCGAGAGGAGCTGGGGGGCGACAGCAATCAGCAAGAGCTGAAGGAAATGCAGAAAAAGGCCGATCAAAAAAAATGGCCGGTCGCCGCCAAAGAGTTATTTCACAAAGGGATGGAGAAGCTCGAGCGGATGCACTCCAGTACGCCCGATTATTCCGTGGTGTACAATCACCTCGACTTGATGCTCGACCTGCCCTGGGGCGAATGCACGGAAGATAATTATAACCTTAAACAGGCCCGGGAAACACTCGACCGTGATCATTACGGCATGAAAAAGATCAAGGAACGCATCCTCGAGTACCTGGCCGTGTTGAAACTGAAAGGAGACATGAAAAGTCCCATCCTCTGTTTCCTCGGCCCTCCCGGTATCGGCAAAACATCCCTTGGTAAAAGCATTGCACAGGCACTGGGTAGAAAATACGTACGCCTGAGTTTGGGCGGATTGCACGACGAAAGCGAGATCCGTGGTCACCGTAAAACCTATATCGGTGCTATGCCAGGACGAATTCTCCAATCCATTCGAAAGGTCAATTCTTCCAACCCCGTCATGATCCTCGATGAGATCGATAAAGTAGGACGCGATTTTCGGACCGATCCCTCCTCCGCCTTGCTCGAAGTGCTCGACCCCGAACAAAATCACAGCTTTTACGACAACTACCTCGAAACCGAGTATGACCTCAGTAAAGTATTGTTCATCGCTACGGCCAATGATATCCAACACATCCAACCGGCCCTGCGCGACCGACTCGAGATCATCGACCTCAGCGGCTATGCCCTGGAGGAAAAAGTACAGATTGCCCAACGACACTTGATCCCTAAACAAAAAGAACAACACGGTTTGGGTAAATCCTCCATTCAGCTCAGTGATAAAGTGCTGGAGCGATTGATTCAGGACTATACCCGCGAGAGCGGGGTACGGGAACTCGACAGACAACTGGCCTCCCTGATGCGCAACCAAGCAAAAGAAATGGCACTGCGCGGAAAATCCAAACGTTCTCTCACGCTGGAGGACGTTGAAAAAATTCTGGGCAAACCCCGCTACTCCAATGACATCTACAAAACCGCTCTAATGCCCGGGGTGGCCGTGGGGTTGGCATGGACCTACGTCGGCGGCGACATCCTCTTCATGGAAGCCAGTCTCAGCGAGGGCAAAGGCGAAATGAAACTTACCGGTAACCTCGGACAGGTCATGAAAGAAAGTGTAAGTACCGCGTATACGTATTTGCAGGTCAATGCCCGCAAATACGGGATCGACTCTACGTTGTTCGAAAAGCGAAACATACATGTGCATGTGCCGGAAGGCGCCGTGCCGAAGGATGGTCCCAGCGCAGGCGTAACCATGCTCACCGCCATGGCCTCCGCCTTTAGCGGGAAAAAAGTAAAATCTTATCTGGCGATGACCGGGGAGATAACGTTACGGGGGCAAGTACTGCCCGTCGGCGGAATCCAAGAGAAAGTACTCGCCGCGAAACGCGCCGGACTACGAGAGATCATTCTCTGCAATCAAAATGAAAAGGATGTGGCGGAGATCGATCCGGAATACATAAAAGGATTGACCTTCCACTATGTCAAGAATATGAACCAGGTGTTGGAACTGGCGATTCCCGGAATTCCTTCCAAATAACTCCTGCAGTTGTTTTATTTTCGACCGTGCGCACCGCGATTCTAATTGGATCCCTATCCGTTTGTTCGATCGTATCGAATGCACAACTATTGGGCGGTTCCGCCTCCATGAATTTTCTTCGCCTCCCTCCGGGCGCAACGGTGAGCGCACCGGGCGGATTGGTCGTCGCCCGCGATCGATCCGATCTGGCCATCGCTTATCAAAACCCCGCCTTACTCGAAACCGGCCGCCCGGCCCGACTGCATTCTTCTTTTCTTTTTCTTCCCGGCGGATCCAGCGTTTATTTTTTATCTGCGATTACCAGTAAGCCGCAGGCACGCTTGGTAACGTCCGTGTCTCTTCAGTATGTAGATCATGGAACGGTTCCTTCAACAGATGCCGGCGGAAATATCTTGGGCAGTTTTCGTCCGCGCGACTGGAGCATGCAATTAGCCGCCTCACTGCCTTACTTATCTCGCTGGCGCGGTGGGGCAGCCCTCCAATGGGCTCATGCTTCTTATGGCATCTACCGAAGCACAGCCTTTCTTGCTAACATGGGTATTCGCTATCGCGATACGGCCAACGGATTCACGTTTGGAGCCATCCTGCGCCATGCCGGTTTCTTTGTTGGACGATTCGATGGCGGAAGCACCCAACAACTTCCAATCGAGTTGGCATTCGGAGTTTGGAAAAAATGGAAAGATTCTCCCTTTGCCGCCGGCATCACCTGGCAGCGCATGCAACGCTGGAATTTGGAAGCAGATGAATTGTTTGATCCGAATCTATCACCCATCGGGGTCGATAACCGGCAGTCGACCTTCGCCGGACAATTTTTCAATCACTTGATTCTATCCGCACGCGTGGAGTTGCATCCGCAACTGCAATTCATCGGCGGCTATAATTTTTTGCGCCGCCGAGAACTTGGCTGGGCCGGAGGTGCAAACGGGCTTTCGGGGTTTTCATACGGCGTGCAAGCAACGCTTCACCGTCTACAGCTCAGCTTCGCGCGATCGCATTACATGGCGAATCAATCTCAGAACCAACTATCGTTCGAATATTCCCTAAAACCATACGGCAACGGCTGGAAACGGTAACGCCAAGTTCAATCGTACAGAAAAACGGGCGTGTACCGGCGTTTAATAAAAGTAGTGTCGTATAACTGCTCCAGTACGTGGGGAAACACGTTGTGTACCTGAACCGAGTCGGGCAATATATTTTTGAGCCCTTTCACAAATAGGATCGTATTGAATTCAATGCCATCGGGCGAAGGGGTGCGCATGTTTTTCCAACCGTGATCGCTTATGACGATAAAAATCGTCTCTTCATTGTTTTTCATCATGGCTTTTAGCATTTCCAGCAGCCGATGGTTAGTGTATTTCAGGTAGCTCAGATAGGCTGCTTTGTTAGAGGAATTCAGCGCTGTTTCCACGTCCACCTCCTGGCTTTCTTCGTTCAGTAAGTATGGGTCATGTGGCAGGAAGAGGTGTATGTAATGAAAATCAGGCTCGGCGGAGTTGTTTACAACCTTCTCTGTCTGAGTACGCAGAAAATCGTTCTGCAATCGGATCATTTTTCGCTGAAATGTTTTTTTACTCTGGCCAAACAGATTTTTTGTATAAAGGTGGTAGGCGAGATCCCGATAAATCGTTTGAGAGGTATTAAAATGATGAAGTCGCTCTGCCCCCACGATGTGTAGGTGAAAAAGATCCTCGAAAGGAGGCTGGTCGTTAAAAGGAAAGATGGAGGCATTGTGGATTTTGTAGCCATTGGTCTGTAAGGAGGCGGTCCATATATTTCTGTTGATGTGTTGGATCCCCTTTCGCCAGCTTGCCAGATTGGACACATCGGTGCTGAGCAGCTCCAGGGGTTGCATGTCAAAGAGCGAAGCCATCGAAAAGATAGTCAGGTTGTATAAACTACCCGCTTGGTCGACCTCCTGAAATCCGATCGATTTCATTTTTTCTGTAAAATCGCTGTTATCAAATTGGAAAAACGACCGAAGGGAGGAGGTTCCGGCATATTCGTCGAGTAGCAAAAGCACGATATCGGGTTTCTTTTTGAGTTCCCGAAAGCTTGGTGTATCGGTTGGCGTTGACGCACTTTTCTGCTGCCGCAGAAGTTGACTCACAGACACCGGAATCATCGCGAGGGAAAATACTGTGATCAACTTTACAAAGCGGTAGCGGGGTTTGCGGATTGAACCATATACAATGATCAGAAGAAGAAGTAGCGGTATCGGGAGGAGCAGTGTATAGCTCGACCAAAAACTTTCTCCAATCAGGGATTTGAAGGATTTGTGAAGGGGACTAATATAAAATTCGATCAGCAGCAAGATCAGTATGATGGAATTTGGTCTTGTCCAATTGGAGAAAAAATATCTAAGTCCCAAGGCCAACACCATGCCGCCCCCACCATAAAGCAGGATCTCCATCAGCAGATCCGTTTCCGGAATGGTCGGGTAGTGGTTGGAATAAATAGCGAATAGCTGGGCAAAAACCAGTAGGGGGATGGGCCAGGGTCCGGATTCGGATATTTTTTTTACCGACTTTTTTATTTTTTCGAACATAGATACAGTCTTCTCGTGGAGTCAGTCAGGTTCGATTGGAATCGGATGGTAAAAAGTTTCTGCAGTTCGGCTTCAAATGTAAGCTGGTCGACCGGACGTTTCGCTACAATATCTGGGTTAAAAAATTCCACAATCAACGGATCGGCCGGATCGATGAATTCGATCCACAGGTGTCGGTTTGATAATTGATGCAGTAGGTTCAACACATCCGTAAGGGGGATGTTGTTTCGATACGTGAGGTGATGAAGCAGTCCCAGACAGAGCACCAGATCAGAACGGATGGAGGGAATCCGGTTAGGGTCTTGACCGGCCGGTAAAAGTTCTTCAATATTCAGACAGAAGGTGGTGCAGTTTTTGTGTTGGGCCTGAAGATTTCTGAGGTAAAGTCGGTTTAAGGTCTGCGAATCCGACTCGAGCTGAATTATCTTTCGCTCATCCCGTTGGAGCGTTTGTGAGTAGACGCCCGTGTTTGAGCCAAGGTCTACTATTGAATTCACTTGCGGCAGCTGATCCGTTTCTTGTTTGATCAAGTTCAATTTATGCCGGGAGTATTCTCCTCTGTCCTGAACGTCGTTTTCATAGTTGATCCATTCGGAGTGATTCGGTGCGGCCCGACATTTTTCCGTGGCTAACTGCAAGCTCCGCAGCAGGTTTTTCATTTTGGGCGCGGAGAAAGTCGGTTGATGCCAATCGGAGCTTTTGCGGGTGATGAATTGACGTGCGTTCAGGTGAATGTGTAATAGCCAGTGCAGATACAATTTAGATCGGAGGGGCAAGAGTTTTCGTCCGGTATTCAGCGGGAGGCCATTCGGCCAGGCGCGGAGCAACTGGGGACTTTCCGCGCCGAGATAATTTCCGGTTACCAAGGGTAGCAAAAACGATTCGCAATATTGCCGATAGGCTACCCAGGGTTTTTCGGTTTCCCAATGCCCCAGGGAAAGCGTGTCGATCAGAATGGGAGCCGATCCGATGAATTGTATGTTGGATGGATGAGCATCTTTCAAACTCATGCCATATTCCAGAGATATTTGTTGAATCTTCAGGGTAAGCAATGCAGCCTGTTTCAGCATGTCATAGGTCCAATGCCATGGAGCCATGATGGGATGTATTCGCTGCGGCTTAATGACCAGAAAGGTGTCGGCCGAATTGGGTCTTTCTACTACTTCATGCGGTATCAGCAGGTTTTGTTGAACCAGCCGATCATACAACCCCGACTGCATGAGTGTTTGGTAGGCAGATCGGTGAAGTGGGTGTATCGACCGGTGAAGGATGCCGTCTTTTTCAAAAACAAATCCGGCCGGATCCCGGTAAGAGGCCGGGTGTCGGGTAGGAGGGGCATTCATGAGTCAGCCGAACGGTCTTTTTTACCCAGCATTCGGTAAAAAAAATTACGAATGACGTATAGCAGGTTCCGAAAATAGAATACCACTTTCAGGATCGAGGCGATGATGACTTGTGCCAGATAACTTCCATTGCCCGGATCGAGGTAGAGTAGGTAGATCACAGGTAATTCAGGTTTGTTTTCGGCGTCAGCGTTAACAGGGTCTCGTACATCAGCCGGATGGTCTGCTCGATGTCGTCTCGGTGAAGCATCTCCACGGTGGTGTGCATATAGCGAAGGGGGATAGAGATCAATACGGAAGGGCAACCGTCGTTCGAGTAAGCGAATGAATCGGTATCGGTACCGGTGCTGCGGCTGAGTGCCCGCCATTGAACTGGTATTTTCTTTTTTTCCGCTACGGATTCTACTAAGGCCAGTAGTTTATTGTGTACAGCCGGAGCGTAGGAGAGGGAGGGGCCTTTTCCGGTCGACACATCTCCCTCGATGATCTTGCTGATCAGGGGGGTGGTGGTATCGTGGGTGACATCCGTTACAATGGCGACATGTGGTTTGATGCGTCGGGCGATCATTTCGGCTCCGCGTAGACCGATCTCCTCTTGAACAGCGTTAACCACATATAAGCCAAAGGGCAATTTCTTTTTATTTTCTTTTAGCAGGCGGGCTACTTCGGCGATCATGAATCCGCCGATGCGGTTATCGAAGGCGCGGCCGACGTAGTTTCCATGGGCCAGTTCATCAAAACCATCTTGGTAGGTAACCACGGCTCCGATGTGGATGCCGAGGGCCGTGACCTCTTTTTTACTTCGGGCACCGCAATCAAGCCAGAGATTATCGGTGCGCGGGGTGGGTTCTTTTTGCTCGGAATTGCCGATGCGGGTATGGATAGCGGGCCAGCCGAATACGGCTTTTACGGCGCCTTTTTTTCCGTGGATGAGTACGCGGGAGGCGGGTGCGGTTTGGTGGTCGACTCCGCCGTTTCGTTTCAGGTAGATCAGTCCGTCGGCCGTGATGTAATTCACGAACCAGCTGATCTCATCGGCATGGGCTTCGATCACAACGCGAAAGGGGTGGTCGGCATTGATCACACCCACGGCGGTTCCGTAGGGGTCGACATAGTGTGAATCGACGTAGGGCTTGAGATAGTTGAGCCAAAGTTTTTGTCCCCAGCTCTCAAACCCCACCGGAGAGGCGTTGTTGATGTAGTTGCGGAAGAATTGGAGGGAAGAATCGGTCAGAACAGACTTATTCTTTTTTGTGGTGATTTTTCTGGTAGCCATGTGGCAGGGGCGATTAAGGTTTTTTGAGTCGGATCGTGGGTGATTCGGCGTAGTTGCTTCTGTTTTTGGCTTTATCGATCAACACCAAACCGAATGCAGCGGTGGTGTCGCGTTGGCCAACGCCCGGCAATTTGGTGAGATCGGGATAGTTGTTGGTATTGTACTCGAATTGCAGTGTGAGTTCTCCTTTTTGCACGCCGGTTGGCATGCCGAGCTGATTGAAGTCAAACCGAAAGGTATCGAACCGAACGGCGGTTGTGTTACGGTACCATTTATAAATGATCAGAGCGGAGTCGATATCTCCTTCCAAGTCGGAATAGCTTCCGTCGACCTGAATGACACTTCCGCTGACGGCGATCGATGGGGAAATAGATTCGATTTTCACTTGGGGAATGGTTGTGAAATCATCTTTTTGGCAACCCAATAGGATAATCAGCAACAATCCCCCCAACCCTAACCTTCTTTTCATGACCTAACTTTGATCCAAAATTACCGGATTAACCGCATTCAATGAACTGGGATTGGGCAGAAATACAACGAAGATCCGTCGGGAATGTTGAGAGGTTTGCCCTGGAGTTGGCGGACTATCAGTTGAACCACAATCCCCTGTACCGTAGGTATGCGGAAGCGGTTGGGTTGGACCGGCCCGGTGGACTGACCAAAATCCCCTTTTTGCCTGTCTCTTTTTTCAAGGAGCAGCTGGTGATGACGGGCAGTTTTACGCCGGAGGCAATTTTTGAGAGCAGTGGTACGACGGGAATGGTTCCCAGCCGTCATGCAGTGCGCGATTTATCGCTTTACCGCGATCAGCTGATGCAAAATTTTGAGCGGGTCTATGGTCCGGTTACCGACTGGACCATGCTGGCCTTGCTGCCATCTTATTTGGAACGAGGCAACTCGTCTTTGGTGTATATGGTTCAGCAGTTGATCGAAAAGGGCGGGCAGGTAGATAGTGGATTTTATTTGAATGAGTGGGATCCATTGATCGCTCAACTGGAGAAAGGCGAGCGGGAGGGAAGAAAGACGTTATTGATTGGAGTGGGATTTGCCTTGTTGGATTTGTCGGACCGGTACCAAGCGAGTTTTCAGCACACCACGGTGCTTGAAACCGGGGGCATGAAAGGTCGGCGAAAGGAATGGGTCCGGGAGGAGCTGCATGAGCACTTGTGTAAATCTTTCGGCCTTCCAACGGTTCATTCAGAATACGGGATGACGGAGTTGTTGTCCCAGGCGTATTCGGTGGGGGACGGTATTTTTGAATGTCCGCCTTGGATGCGCGTGTTGGTGCACGAGGAGGAAGATCCGTTGTCCGTGAACACCAGCGGGCGTGGGTTGCTTAATGTGATCGACCTCACTAATATTCATTCTTGTGCGTTCATTGCTACTGATGACATCGGGGAAGTATTTGCCGATGGACGTTTTACGGTTTTGGGCCGTCGCGATCATGCCGAATGGCGGGGGTGTAGCTTGTTGGTTACCGGTTAAACCTGGCTATGTTTTTTGTTTGATGGTTTTCATCTGGATGATGTCGACGAGGAAAGCGAATGCCATGGAAAAATAGATGTATCCTTTGGGGATCTCGAAGTGAAGTCCTTCTGCCAGCAGCGCCACACCGATCATCATCAAAAAACAAAGGGCCAATATTTTAAAGGAGGGGTGTTTTCGGATGAATTCGCTGATGGGTTTGGAGGCGACCAGCATGATGGCAACGGTTACGATGACCGCTGTGTACATGATCCAGAGATCCTGCACCATCCCCACGGCAGTGATGATGGAATCGATCGAGAAGACCAGGTCGAGTATGATCACTTCCGAAAGAAGCTGTCTAAAACTGGTTTTTGTGGGTGAAGTGGTGGGACCCTCTTGATGCAGTTCAGTCTTGTAGTAAATTTCTTTGGTGCTTTTATAGATCAGAAAGAGTCCGCCCAGAATCAGAATGATCCCTTTACCGGAGAAGCCCATTCCTGATATAGTGAACAGGGTATGATCCAGTTTAAGGATCCAGGAAATGAAGGCCAGCAGGCAAAGTCGTAATACCATGGCTAGCCCGATGCCCCACAGACGAAGTTTGTTTCGGTCAGCGCCCTCTAATTTGTCAGACAAAATAGAAATGAAAATGATGTTGTCTATTCCCAGGATTACCTCGAGAGCGATCAGGGAGAGCAGGGGGATCAGCACGTCTGTTATATTCATGTGCCAAAAGTAGTTCAGCCTGCCTGACGGCACAAATGGTTGGTGCGTACCTGTTTTTTCTGTTACATTTGCCCTCCTCCGCCCGGGTGGCGAAATTGGTAGACGCAGCAGACTCAAAATCTGCCGCCCGCAAGGGTGTATCGGTTCGACTCCGATCCCGGGCACGGAAAAACCCCCGAATCGATCAGCAACGCTGATCGATTCGGGGGTTTTTAGTTTGGGTAGTTTGGGTAGTTGGAGAAGTTTGAAGTTTTAGTTTTTAGTTCAGAGGCCACCAAGACATTGGATAAGTTGTCAATAACTTTTTTAGAATAATTAAACATATTGATGATTTTTGTTAAAATGTCTATAATAATGAAAAGTAAAATTTTACTGTTTTTGTGCTTTTCGATGCTCTCTTTTGCATCTTGGGCGCAGAATGTTACTGTTACGGGTAAGGTCTCGGATGAGGCTGGCAATCCCTTGGCAGGCGCTTCTGTTCAGGTCAAAAAGACTCGAACAGGAACAACGACCGATGCGCAGGGAAATTTTTCCTTGTCAGCTGCGCAGGGCGCTGCACTCGTAATTTCCGCAGTAGGTTATGAACCCAAGGAGGTCAATGCCTCCAGCACGGCCATAACCATTAGTCTGGTTCCGGATACCCGCGCCCTTTCTGAGGTAGTGGTGACCGGTTTTGGCGGCGCGCAGATCAAAAAAGATTTGACCGGAAACATTGCCCGCGTTAAAGGCAAGGACATCGAGTTCATGCCAACGGCCAGTGTCGATGCTGCCTTGCAGGGAAGAGCTGCAGGCGTTTTCGTTAACAGCCAATCCGGTAAGCTTGGACAAGCCGTCACCGTCCGTGTACGGGGTAACTCCTCGATCAGTGCAAACAGTCAGCCGCTTTATGTACTTGACGGAATTCCAATCACCAGCAATGACCAGAGTACGTACGGAGGGGATATGAATCCGCTGACCGACCTCAATCCTAACGATATTGAATCGATCGAAGTGTTGAAAGACGCCTCCGCCGGTGCCATCTATGGTTCTCGTGCGGCCAATGGGGTGGTTCTGATCACGACAAAGCGGGGTAAGGCAGGCAAAACTTCTGTATCCTTCAATTTCCAGACCGGATATAGTGAGGCCACGAAGCGCTTGGAGATGCTGAATTCCGAGCAGTATGCAGAGTTGATCCTTGAAGGGGCAGCTTACCGCGATAACCTGGCCGGTATTCCCACCAACGATCCAAACAGCTGGACCTCCTATGTGAAGAACGATGTGTTGGACTATTACAGCTACGGTCAATGGTCTTTGGATCCCAAAAAGACCTACGATTGGCAAGACGCCGTTTTCCAAAAAGGTCCCTATCGCCAAGCCGATCTGCAAATCCGCGGTGGTAGTGCTAATACTAAATTTTTCTCCTCTTTCCAGCATCTGGAGCAAACCGGAACCATCGTGGGTAATGATCTGGTTCGTACCACTGGTCGACTCAACCTGGATCAAAAAGCCAACGATTGGTTAGATCTGGGAGTTTCACTGAGTTTGTCTCGGACCTACAACAGAAGGTTGCCTGATGACAATGCCTTCTCAAATCCGTTGCAAGCCATTGCCTTGATGCCCATGACTCCGTTTATTGATCCCACTACGGGACTGGATGCAGGAACGCCTCCTGGGGATGTAAACGTTCCACTTTATTACAATCCGCTGCTGACTGTCAAATACGGACGATTCACACAAGATGTGTATCGTACGTTCGGTAATACCTATTTCAAGGCGAAGTTGATGCCGGGACTAACCTTTCAAACGGAGTTCGGTCTGGATTATCTGAGCCAGAATGAAGAGGGCTATTTCGGGTCTCAAACGGTTAGAAACCAAACCCGGGCCGCCCGTGGTGTTGGTTCCAACTCGGGTACCTTCATTACAAACTACAACACCAACAGTTACTTCTCTTACAATAAGTTGGCTGGCGCACACAATTTAAACGCCACACTGGGTATGCAATACCAGCAGTCGCAAGCTAAGTATAATTTCACGGAGGGTACTGATTTCCCCTCAAACTCGTATACGAAGATCGCCAGCGCCGCCACTAAATCCGCCGGTAGTTCTTCTCAAACGGATTTCCGTTTCCTCTCTTACTTCCTGCGTGCGAACTATGTGTTCAAAGAGAACTACTTGTTCACTGCCAGCGGTCGTATAGATGCCTCTTCCCGTTTTGGTAAGAATGCCCGTCAGGGTTTCTTCCCGGCTCTCTCTGCGGGTTGGGTCATCTCGAATGAAAGTTTCATGAGTAAAATCCCTGCGATCAGTTTCCTGAAACTTCGTACATCGTATGGTATCGTGGGTAATGCAGAGATCGGCAACTTCCCCCAACTGGGATTGTTTGCGGGTGATGCCGGATACGCCGGTGCTGCAGGTCAACGCCCAACTCAACTTAGCAACCCCAATTTGCAGTGGGAACGTACCGCGCAACTGGATGCCGGTATTGACTTTGGTGTATTCAACAACCGCATTACCGGTGAGATCGATTACTACATCAAGAAGACCGACGGATTGCTCCTGAACGTAAATATCCCTTCTACTACCGGGTTCAACAGCATGGTCAGAAACGTGGGTAAACTGGAAAACCGTGGTTGGGAGATCGTGTTAAACTCTCAAAACACTACGGGTAAGTTGAAGTGGACAACCAGCGTCAACATGGCCTTCAATAAAGGTAAGGTTACCGATATTCAAGGTCAGATCATTGAAGGAGGTGTCAGCAGTATGAACCGCGTGGAGCAGGGCTATAACGTAGGTGTTTTCTACACAGTGGAATTTGCCGGTGTTGATCCTGCCAATGGTAATGCACTGTTCTACAAAAACACCTTGTTGCCCAACGGAACCAGAGACCGCACTACTACCAGCCTGTATTCGGAGGCACAGCGCGTGGTTGTAGGCGATCCCAACCCCGATATGATCTTTGGCTTGACCAATAACTTCTCTTACAAAAATTTTGATATGTCCATCTTCTTCAACGGAGTTCAGGGAAATCAAAATAACATCTACGGGATGGGTCGTTATTCCTCTGCCAGTATGTTGTATGAGGATAACAACACCGCCGATCAGCTTCGCCGTTGGAGAAAGCCCGGTGACGTAACCGACATTCCCCAAGTACGTCTGTATCGCGTCAATGGTTCTCAAGCCAGCAGCCGCTACATTGTAGATGGTTCCTATGTTCGCTTGCGTACCATGTCCTTAGGATACACGCTCACCAACAAGCAACTCAAGAAGTTCAAAATGGAAAAATTGCGGCTGTATGTATCGGGTCAAAACCTGCTGACCTTCACGAACTATACATACTGGGATCCTGAGGTTAATGCCGACAGCTTCGATTCGAACATTGCAAAAGGTAATGACTTCTACACTCCGCCACAGCCCCGCACGTTCCTGTTTGGCGTAAACATTAACTTCTAATCTTTATAATCCAAACGAAATGAAACTGATAAAATCAATTGCGGTCAATAGCAGCTTGCTGCTGGCCCTGTGCAGTCTTCTGATCACTGGTTGTGAGAAGCGGCTGGATATAGCGCCTTATCAAAGCATCGCGGAGGACCGGGCCTTGAACACCGAAGGGGATGTGCTTGTGACCCTGGTCGGCTGTTACGACGGTATTCAAAATCCGGCGAATTTGGGCGGAGAGATCATGGTCTTGAACGACCTGATCGGCAATTCCACCAACATCAACTTCACGGGTACGTTTGCCGGTTTGAATGATGCGTATAACGGACTGATGGTTGCAAACAACAGTTTTGCCGCCAGTACCTGGTCTACTTCCTACAACGTCATCAATCGTTGCAATAACGTGGTGAGTGCCGTGGATAAGGTAACTTCTTCAACTGCCAAGAAGAACTCGGTAGAAGGAGAGGCCTTATTCATTCGTGCCACCCTTTACTTCGAATTGGTTCGCCTGTATGGAAAAGCCATCGGTGATGGCGATGCGAGCACCAACCCCGGGGTTCCGCTGGTATTGCAACCCACACGCGGGGTAACCGACGCTGACTATAAAGCCAGAAGTTCGGTTCGTCAGGTATACGATCAAGTCGTTGCCGATCTTACCCGTGCGGAGACCTTGTTACCCAATTCCAATGGCTTCTATGCAAACAAATGGGCCGCTGCTGCCATGCTTTCCCGAGTTCATTTAATGCAAAAGAATTACCCTGCCGCGCGCGATGCCGCCAACCGCGTCATCACCAGCAGCGGGCGTAGTTTGAATTCCGATTTTACCCGTCTTTGGTTCACCATGATCAACAACGGAGGTGCCATGCCGTCGGAATATCTGTTTGGTGTTAAAGTGACCACGCAGGACGGAGCCAATGCCATGAACACTTATTTCGGAAGAACCATCTCCGGTATGCCGGGAACCGCCGGAAGAAGTGATTGCAAAATTCGTCCGGCCCACATTGCGTTGTATGAGCCAGGTGATCGTCGTAATTACTTTGTTCTTTCAGGTGGTAGCTACTACACCCAAAAGCATCTGGATCGCTTTGGTGATGTGCCGGTAATCCGCCTGGCTGAAATGTTCCTGACCCGGGCGGAGTGTAACTTTCGGGAGAACACTTCCGTTGGCGCCACACCCCTCGAGGATGTTAACCGGATCCGTGCACGTGCAACCTTGGCACCCCTCGCTTCCGTTGATTTGAATGCCATCACACGGGAGCGCTATCTGGAGCTTGCCTTCGAAGGACATAACCTGCATGAAGCAAAAAGACTTCAGTTGCCTGTAGGGTCCTTAGCCTGGAACTCTCCCAAGCTGATCATGCCCATCCCCCAACGGGAAATGGACGTGAACAAGCAATTGGTTCAGAACGCAGGATATTGATCTAAATAAACGAACATGTAAAAAGGGACCTGATTTCAGGTCCCTTTTTTGTCCTCTGGCTAGTGGCCAGGAATTATGCTTTCTTGTATTTCTGAATCACGGTTACTTTATGCTTAGTTTCAGGGTCTAGTTTCCTATATAAATATTTGTTCTTCATTGGGTTACAATTATTTTACGGTAGATATTTCACATTTATATAAATTAAGGTTGCTTTATCGGTCAATCATGAAAGAATCCACACCTTTTTTTGTTTGGATCAGTGTCTTTTGTTTTTTATTTCTGTTGCCAGCAAATTTTCTCCATGCGCAAAGCTCATCGGAGGAGCCTAAGCCTCAGGTGAAAAATGGCAAATGGGGATATGTAGATCGTAAAGGACGTTTTGTAATTGATCCTACCTATGATTGGTCGGGAGATTTTGAGGATGGCCGTGCAATGGTGAGCGTGGATAGTCAGCTGGTGCTCATTAACTCAAAGGGTACTATTCTCGATCGTACAGGTTGGTCGCTCAAAGAGTTTTTGTCCATTCAAGAGCTAAGAAAATCTGATTGGGCCAATGTACAGCGAACCGCATCAACGCCTGCTCCTCCCGCGGGGAGTTCAATTGTAAGCAGCACCTTTCCTTGCCCTCCCAATATTGACTGGGAATTGAACAATTATACGAACTGGAATTTTTTTCAAGGGAGCTCGGCTACTTCCAACTCTACCTATCTTTTGAATTTACAACCGACTACGCCTTTAAATGATCGACATACACTCTTCACGCCTGCTGCTGCTGATACAGATCCGTGGGGGGGATTTTCCAAGAAACCACCCAATGGCGGTCAGCGTACTTTTCGTTTGGGCAATGATTATTGGAACTATCAGGCAGAGGCGGCCTCATATAAGATAACCATTCCCCCTACTGCCAATCCCGATTATTCCCTCACATTTCAATATGCAGTGGTACTTCAAAATCCCATTTCAAATCCACACGATAACCATGAACAACCTGCTTTGCGGGTAAGGATGTATTATTTGAATAGCCTGACCGATACAGTTTTTATTCCCTGCGGATCATTCGAGTTTGTGGCTTCATTGGTTGGCGTGTTGCCAGGTTTTTATGTATCGAATCAATCGCCCTCCTCTGCACCGGTCTGGTGTAAACCTTGGTCGTCCGTATATGTTAATTTAAGTAAATACCAGGGGAAAGAGGTCTATTTAGAATTTTTAACAGCCGACTGCGCCCTGGGAGCTCATTTTGGATATGCCTATATAGATGTTTCGGAATGCGGGGTGGGGGTACAGGCACTAAATCGCTGTACCAGCCCATCCTCCGTGTTATTGCAAGGGCCTCCTGGGTTTCAATCTTACACCTGGTACGCCAACAACAACTATGGCAGTCCGATCGGTACGGGGCAAACTTTTACTGCACAGAATGCGGGCCCGGTTGGTTCAACTTACCAGGTGATCGTACAGCCATATAACAACATCAACTGCTCAAGTTGTAATTGTTCAGATACATTCAATGTGGCGGTGCCACCTCGGGTCTTTCCCCCTTCAGATGCGGGGCCAGACCGATCCTTTTGCATCAATTCATCCGCCGGTATTGGGAGTCCGCCAACGGCCGGCTTGACCTACAGTTGGACCCCTGCGACTGGCCTTTCCTCCTCGACCGTATCCAACCCAACGGCGAACCCCACGACGACCACCCAGTATGTACTCACCACTACCATACCGGCTTCCAATTGTTCCGCTAACGACACCGTTGTTGTAACGGTTCATCCCAAACCGGTGGTTCAGTTCACTATAAATAATGTTATGCAGTGTAGAGAAACCAACCAATTTGTTTTTACCAATCAGTCTGCCGGTACGGGGCTAACGTATCGTTGGCGCTTTGGCGATGGCAATGAAAGTACCAATGCCAATCCTACCTATGTTTACCAATCCGCCAGCACCTTTGAGGTTACCTTGATCGTGACCAATTCTTTTGGTTGCGTCGATAGCCTGAAGCGAACGGTTACAGTCTATCCCAAACCACAGGCACAATTCAGCATTGGACCTAATGCTTCTCAATGCTTGCGGGGAAACAACTTTCAATTTAGCGTGACCAATCCGGTTGGCGGAAATCAGTATAGTTGGGATATGGGTACCGGTTTGGCGACGGGTCAGACAGGTACCAGTGCTCAATTTTCTTATCTGCAGCCAGGAAGTTATACGGTTTATCTAGCAGTTCTCACTCCGCAGGGGTGTAAGGATACTTTGCGCTTGCCCGTTCAAGTAAATCCTATGCCGGCTGCTTCCTTTACCATCAACAATCCCACACAATGCTTTGCCAACAACTCCTTCACATTTACCAACACATCTCAATCGGTGCCAGGCGGAATTGGATCGGCCTGGAATTTTGGCGTGGCAGGTGGTCAATCCTCCCAAACCAGTCCTACCTATTCTTATGCTACTCCCGGTAACTACAACGTACAGCTGATCGTAACCAGTCCGTTTCAATGCGCAGATACCACGAGTCGTCCGGTGACTATACACCCAACGCCTCAGGTGAATCTCTTTATTCCTCAGCAGGCACAATGTTTGATGGGCAACGCTTTTACATTTACCAATCAAACTACCATCCTTGGTAATACTCCGCTTACCTATTTGTGGGATTTTGGCAACCTTACGGGATCCATTGTAACCTCTCCCACCTATTCCTATCCAAGTCCCGGTACCTATACAATTACCTTGGTGGCTACGTCTAACCAAAATTGTACTGCTACGGCAACGAACCAAGTTACGGTTCATGCGCAGCCAGCCGTGCAGATCAATCAGCGCCCTGTTGTCTCTATTTGTAGTGGGGAGACCGTCCAGCTTACCAGTACGGCAACGGCAGGTAGCGGTATCATAACACAATATCAATGGAGTTTAGCTGGTCAACCCATTTCCGGGGCCAATAACAATGCATATACTGCTTCTGTCGCAGGTCAGTATCATTTGCTGGTTACGAATTCGAACGGGTGTAGTCGGACCGATTCAGTCAACGTCATTGTTAATCCACTACCTGTGGGTAGTTTGGCGATACCCGCCCAGAATTACATCTGTGATGGGCAGTCGGTTACCCTTTCGGCATCCGGTGGGGTTAGTTACAACTGGTATCTGAACAACAATTTGGTACCCGGTGTCAATGGGCCAACTTTTATTGCCACCCAACCCGGTTCCTATAGCGTAGAGGTCGTGAATTCCTTTGGTTGTAAATCTCGCGTGCCTGTTCCAGTCGTGTTGATCTTATACCGGGCACCGATCGCTGATTTCAGCTTTACGGAATCTTGTGTGAATACGCCCATCCTGTTTACAAACAATTCGCAGGTCAATGCAACCGGACCGGTTTCCTATAACTGGTCGTTCGGTGATAACACCACCTCATCGGCCTACTCACCCGTTCATGCCTATCCAACTCCACGGAGTTATGCGGTTACTCTGACGGTACAGTCAACCGCCTGTACGAACCTTCGGGATGTAAAGAATGCCACGATCGATATCGTTGTACCGGCTCCAAACGTTCGATATCCCACATTGAACTCGGTCATCAATACGCCGCTTCAGTTGCAGGCACGGCCAATTGGAATTGCCTATCGGTGGTCACCCCCTCGGGGATTATCGTCCACCCAAATCAGCAACCCCGTTTATAATTACGATCAGCAGCAGGAGTATTTGGTCCGGATTCAAAACCAAAACGGTTGCATCAATGTGGATACCGTCCTGGTTCGGGTTTTTGCCCAGGGGGATATATTCGTGCCCAATGCCTTTACGCCCAATGGAGACGGACTAAACGACCGGATGTATCCCATTTTGGTAGGGATGATGCGACTGAATTATTTCCGTGTTTTTAATCGATGGGGGCAACTTGTTTTTCAGACGAACAGCTCTGATCCAGCCAATGGCTGGGATGGTCGTGTGCGAAGTAAAGAACAGGGAATTGACACCTATACATGGACGGCTGAGGCGGTTGATCCATTTGGTATGGTAATTAGGCGAAATGGAAACTTTGTATTGATCCGATGAAATTGCTGAGTATACATATCGCAATCTTTTTTAGTTCCCTGCTGATGTTTCCTGTTTCACTGAGGGGGCAGGATCCATCCTTCTCGCAATTTTTTGCTGTGCCTGCCACCTTGAATCCTGCTACAACTGGTGCCTATGATGAAGATTTACGCGTCTTGGCAAATCTTCGGCAGCAATGGCTGGATCCCGCAGCTCCATATTACACCGGGAGTATAACCTTTGATGCAAAGCTATTCCGAACACGCACGAGTAATCCGGATTATAAAAACGATAATATTTTGGCGCTTCGTGTCGGGTTTTTACATGACAATACATTCAATGGCATATTAAAAGGAAGCTATGCGCACGCGCAAGTTGCCTATCACCAGGTCTTGGATGAAGATGGTGAGAATCGGATCGGAGCTGGATTCGGAGCTTCCTTTGGGCGTCAATTTCTTGATCAATCCCGACTCCTTTTTGCTTCTCAATTTACCAGCGGCGGTTTCAATGGAGCTATCTCCTCGGGTGAAACCTTACTAAGCTCAATGAAGAATAGCTTATCGCTATCCACCGGTCTCCATTATACTTTTTCGAACGATGATCAAAACTCTACAGTTGAGTTTGGTGTAGCCGCTTTTCATTTGAATCAGCCACGACAATCCTTTCTGAAAGACTCCCAGCAAGTGATCCCCCGGAGGTTGACTAGTCATTTATCCTTCGATTTCGTATCCGGTTCATACAATTCAATAAATCTGTTATCGGCTTACCAGCAGCAGGCATCTAACAACACGTTGTTGGCGGGTATAGGATATAATAAAAACTTGACTGCAAGCGCGGATCGTTTTCAAGCCACGTATCTCTCTGTGGGTGCCCTGTATCGGCTACAGGATGCAATAATCCCATACATTTCTATTTATACTCGGGGTATGCGGATCGGATTGTCTTATGACGCAACGATTTCAAAATTACTTCTAACGCCCGGGAAGCCAAAGACCTTTGAGCTCTCCTTCCGATGGCAAATGGAACGTGATGAATTGAACTCTAAGTGTCCACGTGTGTTCAGTAGTATGCGATGAGTTGCCCGTCTTGCCGTTATCCTTATACCACCTGTATCCGATCCAGATATTTCTTGCGATAATAATATTCTTTCATGGCCGCCAGTTTTTCTGCCGTAGCTTGGAAAGGTATCTCTGAAATAAAGGGGGTTACTTTCTCCAGTATTTGAGTTTGCAGGGAACCGACTTGCTCTTTGATCGCCGGTGCATCATTCTCCTCCTGGACCATCAAGGCTTCGTTGAGCTCCATTACCTCCATCAAAAAATTCGGGCCCAACTCATATTTTTCACCTGCCTGCCAGTAACCGTTTATTTCCAACACATATCGGATGAGTTCATCCGGCTGTTGAAAGGTTCTCCAGGCTTTGTTCAGCAGAGCTGTTTTTTCCAATGCACTTTGTTGTTCTTCCGGCGAGCGGCCAATGAAAAAATCGGGGTGAAATTTACGGCTTAAGGCAAAAAAACTGGGGCGCAGCTGGTTTATATCCACCTGTAACTGAACGGGGATCCCAAAAAGTTCAAAATAGTTTTCCATACGGCCTCCGGTTCGGGTTATTTTTGTGCGACGATTGCAAAACTACCCAAATGATCCGAATCGGACTGATCCGGGAAGGAAAAGTGCCTGCCGATAACCGCGTAGCACTCACCCCCGCCCAATGCAAATGGCTCCGCCGCCAACGGACCGACTTGGAAATCCTGGTGGAATCCTCCTCCAGCCGTTGTTTCTCGGATCGGGAATATGAATCTGCCGGTGCCGTTCTTACATCCGACCTAGCTTCCGCTGATATCTTGCTCGGCATCAAAGAGGTTCCCATCGATCAGCTCATTCCCCAAAAAACATATCTCTTCTTCTCGCATACCAAAAAACAGCAGCCCTATAATCAACTCCTGTTTCGGTCGATGATCGATAAACAGATCACGTTAGTCGATTATGAATGTTTGGAGCATGAGGACGGACAACGCCTGTTCGGATTTGGTTTTTTTGCCGGTGTTGTGGGAGCCCACAACGGAATGATGGCCTACGGAAACCGCACCGGTCTCTATTCGCTCGACCGCGTTTATAAGCAACGAAGCTTCCGCGACCTGATCCACACGTATTTCGGACTCAAATTGCCGAACCTGAAGATCGCGGTGACCGGCAGTGGCCGTGTCGCACACGGCATTCTGGAGATCATGAATCTCATGGGTATTCACGAGGTGGAGCCGGATGAATATCTCTCGCGCCGTTTTTCCTATCCGGTCTACACCCAACTCAAAGGCGCCGATCTCTACCGCCATCAAATTAACAACAATTATCAGCGACTCCATTTTCATGAGTACCCTTACGAGTATGATTGTTTGTACCGTCCCTACTGTGAGCAAACAGATATTTTGATGAACGGGATTTATTGGGACAAACAAATGCCCCGCCTTTTTGAAAAAATGGATGTACAATCGGATCGATTCATAACCCAGACCATTGCCGACATTACCGATGACGCAGACGGATCCGTTCCCATCAATCTTGGCGATCAATCCATCGAAGACCCCATCTATGGCGTTGATCGTAGCACGCTACAGAAAACAGCTCCATACCTGCCCAATTCCATTGATGTGATGGCAGTCGGCAATCTCCCCAACGAACTGGCCCGCGATGCAAGCCGCTATTTTGGTGAGCAACTCATCAAATACCTGCTGGAAGACCTACTGGGTAGCGGATCACCTATGATCGAACGCGCAACACTGTTAAAAAATGGGAAGCTCACCGCACCCTATGCATATCTGCGCCCGTACGCGGGCATAGATTGATCAACCCTTCAGATAATAATCTCCCAGCAACGCACTGGCCTGTTTTTCGTAATGGCCATTTTCATCCATCAGGACGATCTGTGAAATCAATTTTTCTGCGCCGCCGGTTCTTTGGCCGGAAAGAAAATATCTTTTTACCGGCTGATCTTTCGTGTGACGGATGCCCGCTTGGTGATGAATTGAAAAGCCACATCGAGAGATGGCTTCTATCCGCTGCTCGATTTTACGGGCCGGGAGCAAGAGAAAGAAAGCGCCGCTTTTCGTCAACAATCGCGCTATACATTCTAACAACTGCTCCATATTCAAGGATGTATCGTGATGAGCTTGGTTTTTATTGGTGTCAGGACTAGCTAAGTCTTGTTCGTAAAAAGGCGGATTGGACACAATGATCTCATAGAGATTTCGATCATCGGCCTCTTTAATATCCCCATTCACCACGCAGATCCTGTCTGACCAAGATGATTTCATAATATTTTCAGCCGCTTGTTCAGCTACGTCTTTATTGATCTCCAGACAAGTTAGACGGATTTCTGGAAGCGCCTGCGCCAGCATCAGGGAGAGTAATCCGGTGCCCCCGCCAATGTCAAGTGCCGAAGTCCGCATCACCGGATCTTGCCGGATCTGCTCTGCCACCCAGGCGCCGAACAGACAAGCATCGGTGGAGACCTTCATAGCACACCGGTCTTGCTCGATCCGAAATTGTTTGAATTCAAAATAGGTGTTTGACATATCACCACTGGGCCCGTGCTTCGGAGCGAACCGACAGGTCGGAAAATTCACCTGCCAGCAATTTATAGTATCCGGTAATGGCGATCATGCCCGCATTATCAGTACAATATTGAAAAGCCGGTATGTAGGTATTCCAATGATACTTTTCTCCGTATTCTTTGAGTGCCTGGCGCAGACCGCTATTGGCCGATACTCCGCCCGCAATGCATACTTCCCGAATGCCGGTTTCCAGACTGGCGATCTTAAGTTTATGGAGTAATATCTCTACGATTCGTTGTTGCACGGAGGCGCAGATGTCGTTCAGGTTCTCTCGGATGAACGATTCGCGTTCAGCGGAAGTGGCGATGGGGTCCGGTTTGTATTGAAGACTTTTCCCGGCATTTTGCAAGAAATACAGGATCGAGGTTTTCAATCCGCTGAAACTAAAATTCAGTCCCTCGATCTTGGGTTCGGGAAAATGAAACCGCGAGGGATTGCCTATTTGGGCGTATTTATCGATCAAGGGTCCACCTGGATAAGGAATGCCCAGCATCTTGGCCGTTTTATCAAAGGCTTCCCCGGCGGCATCGTCGATCGTTTCACCGATGACACGCAGTTGGGTGGGCGATTCGCAAACAACGATCTGGGTATGTCCGCCACTCACCGTCAAACATAGAAAAGGAAACGCGGGGCGCGGCTCATCGATCAAATTGGCCAGTACGTGGGCTTGCATGTGGTGAACGGCGATCAGTGGAATATTCAGACTTAATGCAAGTGATTTAGCAAATTGTCCACCTACCAGCAGCGAACCAATGAGTCCGGGCGATTGCGTAAAGGCGATCGCATCCAATTCCGTCATTGTTACACCGGCCTCTTTCAGTGCGGTATCTACCACCGGAACGATGTTTTGCAAGTGCGCCCGGGAGGCGAGTTCCGGCACTACCCCGCCGAACTGCTCGTGTACTTTTTGGTTGGCGATGAAATTGGATAGGATCTTTCCGTCTCGGCAAACCGCGGCCGAGGTTTCATCGCAAGAGGATTCTATCGCCAGTAGGGTAGGCATATTATTTACTTCGAATGGCCACCACCGGATCCAACCGAGCGGCCTGGCGGGCGGGAATGTAACCGGCCAAGATTCCTACAACGATACAGAGCAGGATCGCCAGCAGCATGTTGGATAGAGAGATAAATACCGGAAAATTCAATACCTGTGTCAGCACTTGGGTTAGCGCAAACACCAGGGTCAATCCGATCAATCCACCGATCACACACAGAAACGCCGCTTCCAACAAGAATTCAGATAAGATTACCCGGCCTTTTGCCCCAATGGCTTTTTTCAGTCCGATCTGACTGGTTCGTTCTCTTACCGACACGAACATGATATTCGCCACTCCGAACATGCCCACGATGAGGGAAAGAACGGCGATGGCCCAGCCGCCCAGGTTCAGGTTGACGAAAATATCGCTGATGGCGCTGCTGAAATCGTTGATGTCGTTCAGGGAGAAATCGTCTTCTTGGGTTGGACTCAGCTTGTGCAAGGCCCGCATGGTGCTCATCAGGTCATCTTTTAATTGTTTGCTGGAGACATAATCTTGTCCCTGTACCAAGATCAGCGGATCGGCCCGTCGTCCGTCCATAATGTTTCTTCCCATTCGGTAAGAGGTCACCAAACTCTGATCAAATTGCCATCCGCCGATAAACGTACTGCCTTGTTTTTTTATGACGCCAACGATGGTGAATTTTTTTCCGCGTGTTTGAATGAGTTTGCCGATTGCACCCTCCGGTACTCCGTAGAGTTCTTCGGCGACTTTATTTCCGACCACCGCCACCGGACTGCCGGTTTGAAATTCAGATTCAGACAGATAACGTCCGTAGGCGATCTCTACGGGCTGGATTTCACTGAATTCTTCCGATACCCCGTAGAGTTGGATGTTAGAAAGCTGATTTCCTTGGTAATCAACCTTGTCTTGCGCACTGATCTTGAAGGCAACGAATTTGGCCGATGGGGTTCGGGGCTTGATGCCTACGGCCTCTTCATATTTGGGAGAGGGACGTTTGACAAATTTCCACCAGGGGTAATTGGGGCCGCCGCTGTAATCCCATTTGTCGACATAAATCGTATTGGTGCCAAGCGATTTTACCTCGTTTTGAATGTTCTGCTCCAGGCTGTTGACCGTAGCCAGTACGCTGATGATGCAAAAAATACCGAAGGTTACGCCCAGCAGGGAGAGGAACGTCCGCAGCTTGTTTTTCCAAAGCTCCTGGATGGCCATCAGGAAACTGCTACCAACAATCTCAAGCGTTCGGAGGATCATGGGGGCAAATTTACCGAATGAAACTGGCTTTCGGAGAGGATTCTGTTACCTTTGCGGCCGATCATGAAATACAGCGCTGAAATCGAACGCCGCCGCAGTTTTGCGATCATTTCGCACCCGGATGCCGGTAAGACAACCCTGACCGAAAAATTCCTCCTGTTCGGGGGAGCCATTCAAGTGGCCGGGGCGGTCAAAAGCAATAAAATCAAAAAGCATGCCACCAGCGACTTCATGGAGATCGAACGGCAACGGGGGATCTCCGTCGCTACCTCGGTCATGAGTTTTGAGTATCAAAATACGCTTATCAACTTACTGGATACACCCGGCCACAAAGATTTTGCAGAGGATACTTATCGGACCCTTACGGCGGTGGACAGTGTGATCCTCGTAGTCGACAGCGTCAACGGGGTGGAAGATCAGACCCGCCGCCTGATGGAGGTCTGCCGAATGCGCGACACGCCCGTGATCGTGTTCATCAATAAAATGGATCGGGATGGCAAGAACCGTTTCGACTTGCTGGAGGAGATCGAAAAAGAACTCAAGATCCAATTGCATCCGATGACCTGGCCCATCAATAGTGGAAAAGATTTCAAAGGGGTGTATAACATCGATGCGCAGAGTCTGTTGTTGTTCAGTCCCAATACCAAGGCCGATGCCGACGGACTCACCATCACCGATCTTTCCGATATTTTGTTGGATGAAAAACTGGGCGACCGCGATGCTGCCCAACTGCGCGAGGATGTGGAGCTGGTGGAGGGCGTGCATGGGAAGCTCAATGTTGCTACATACCTAGAAGGGAAAGTAGCCCCCGTTTTCTTTGGTTCGGCCATCAACAATTTTGGCGTGAAAGAGATGCTCGATACATTCATTCAAATTGCCCCTTTCCCGCAAGCCCGCGTTACCACTACCCGCCGCGTCGATGCCCAAGAAGATAAATTCAGCGGGTTTGTTTTCAAGATCCATGCGAATCTGGATCCTAAGCACCGCGACCGGATCGCGTTTCTGCGTGTCTGCTCCGGAAAATTCGAACGAAATAAATATTACCATCACGTGCGGCTAGACAAGGACGTTCGCTTCAGCAATCCCTATTCCTTTCTGGCGCGGGAGAAAAGTGTGATTGAGGATGCTTACTCTGGTGATGTCGTTGGTTTATTCGATACCGGTAATTTCAAGATCGGCGATACGCTTACGGTGGGGGAGGACTTCTATTTCACGGGTATTCCCTCTTTTTCTCCTGAGATCTTTAAAGAGGTCGTGAACAAAGATCCGATGAAGACCAAGCAACTGGAGAAAGGATTGTTACAGCTCACCGACGAGGGCGTTGCCCAGCTATTCACCCAATTTGGAGGCACCAAGAAGATCATTGGATGTGTGGGAGAACTTCAATTTGAAGTGATCCAATATCGTCTCTTGCACGAATACGGCGCCTCTGTCACCTTTAATAATATGCCGTTTTATAAAGCTTGTTGGCTGACTTCCGAGCAGCCCATTAAACTGGAAGAGTTTATGCGTTTTCGGCAGGGCAATATTGCGGCCGATAAGGACGGGCAGCCGGTGTATCTGGCCCAGAGCGAGTGGTTTTTAAATACCGAGATCACCAATCAGCCCGACGTGCAGTTTCATTTTACGTCGGAGATCCAGCAGTGATCAGCGTTTCGGCAAAAGTCCTGTATAATTATGCGGGGTGATGGAACGTAATTCTTTTTTGACCTTGGCCGGTACATTCAGTTTCTCAATGAATTTCTGCAGGGTTTTTTGATCGATCGGCCCTTTTCCGCGTGTCAATTCCTTTAATGCTTCGTAGGGTTTGGGATAATTTTCTCGGCGAAGAATGGTTTGAATTGCCTCGGATACCACAGCCCAGTTATTATCCAGATCGGAATAGATCTTCTCGTCGTTCAGTACCAATTTGGCGAGTCCTTTTTCCATTGATCGGAAGGCGATCAGGGTATGCGCCATCGGCACCCCGATGTTGCGCAGCACCGTGGAATCGGTCAGGTCGCGTTGCAGACGAGAAATGGGTAATTTATTGGACAAATGATCGAATAGGGCGTTGGCCATTCCCAGATTTCCCTCCGCGTTTTCAAAATCGATGGGGTTGACTTTATGTGGCATGGCGGATGATCCTACCTCGCTGGCCTTGGTTTGTTGTTTGAAGTAATCGAGTGAGATGTAGGTCCAGATATCCCGGCAAAGATCGATCAGGATGTTATTGATGCGACGCATGTTGTCAAATTGTGCGGCGAGCGCGTCGTAATGCTCGATCTGGGTGGTGTATTGTTGGCGGATCAGTCCCATCGACTCCAAAAACTCATTCCCAAATTTCACCCAGTCATATTTGGGGAAGGCGACGTGGTGTGCATTGAAATTACCGGTAGCTCCACCGAATTTACCAGAGAAGGGGATGGTCAGGAATAACTCGATCTGGTTTTGCAGTCGCTCGATGAATACATGGATTTCTTTTCCCAGGCGAGTGGGACTAGCCGGTTGACCGTGTGTACGGGCCAGGAGCGGAATTTCCCGCCATTCATCGGCCAGCAGTCCCAATTCGGTCTTGAGGTTTAGTAGTCCGGGTAGATATTCAAACTCGATCGCATTTTTCCAGGAGAGAGGCACCGCGGTGTGGTTGATATCCTGAGAGGTCAATCCGAAATGTACCCACTCAACCCATTTGCTCCCGCCGTGTTTTTTCAAGATTTCTTTCAGGAAATATTCAACTGCTTTGACGTCGTGATTGGTGGTTTTTTCAATGGCTTTGATGGCAGCGGCATCTTCAGCAGAAAATTCATCCGCACATTTGCGCAGGGCCTTTTGGGTTTTGGGGGAAAGCTGAATGAATTTCTTTTTGTGTAGGAACAGCAGGTATTCGACCTCAACCAATACCCGGTAGCGTATCAATCCGAATTCAGAAAAATAATCGGCCAGGGGGGCGGTTTGTTTCCGATACCGGCCGTCGATCGGGGAGAGGGCGCTGAGGGTGGATAGGTCCATGTCGGGGAGTTGATTCGTACCTTTGCATTCCAAAATTAGTTCAATTGGAGAAGATACGGGTAGGATCGGTCAATTATCGGAATGCCAAGCCGTTGGTGTATGGGATTGGCCTGCCTGAAATGACGGATGTCATGGAGCTTTCCTACGATTATCCGGCCAGGTTGGCCGATCAGCTTCGGGAGGGCATGATCGACATCGGACTGATCCCGGTTGCGGCCATGCCGGGTATTCCAGGCGCCCGGATCGTCGGATCGCATGGGATCGCAGCCGATGGGAAAGTTGGTTCTGTGGCAATTTTCAGTGCCTGTCCGATAGAAGAAGTGGAGGAGGTTTTCTTGGACTATCAAAGCCGTACCTCCGTAGCCCTACTAAAAATATTATTTCGGGATCATTGGAAACGATCAGTTTCGTTCGTTGCTTCTGGTGGGGATGAATACATTGAGGAAATCCGGGGGCGAAAAGCGGGGTTGATCATTGGCGACCGGGCCCTGCTGCAAGCGAGTCGTTTCCCTTATGTGTATGATTTAGCTGAAAATTGGAAGCAGCATACCGGACTTCCCTTTGTATTCGCCGCTTGGGTTGCCACACGTGTATTATCAATTGATTTTATCGAGTGTTTCGAGCAGGCCAATGAGCGGGGACTCGACACGTTGGAGACGCTGGCCACAGAGTGGGCATTGCCGGGGGTGGATATGCATCATTATTTTAAGGATCAGATCCACTATCGACTTGATGCCTTAAAACAGCAGGGGCTTCAGTTGTTTTTAAGTCGGCTGGCGGATCAAGCCTGATTGAGTCGTTGCTTGTTTTACTCCTACTTTGTGGGCTAGCTCATTTTATGGATATTTGATAGAATACCATCGTATGATTCGTCAATTTTTGAATAAGTTGTTTGGACTGCGCGGATGGCGGTTGGAAAAATTGCCGGCTTCTACCTGGCCGGTTGATTTTGATGACTGGCATCGGACCATTTGCCAGCGGGTAGCGCCTTTTACGATGACCAGTCCCGAGCGTATTTATGGCCTGGTACAGGCCGTTCGTTATATTCAAGCCCATCGGATATCGGGCTCGATCGTAGAATGCGGCGTTTGGAAAGGAGGGAGCATGTTGGCATGTGCAGAAACTCTTTTGCATCTTGGTGACAGCAGCCGGGATCTTTATTTGTATGACACCTTTGAGGGAATGCCTCCTCCCAAAACGGTGGATGAGACCATCCACGATCGCAAGGCTGCTGAGCTGTTGGAAAAAGATGCTAATAAGTCGGCTAATTTGATCTGGGCTTATTCTACCTTGAGTGAGGTACAAGAGACACTTCGTCCGGCTGGATATCCGAGTGATAAAATTCATTACGTGGTAGGGAAAGTGGAGGATACCATTCCCGCGACGATCCCGGAACAGATCGCATTACTTAGGTTGGATACCGATTGGTATGCGTCTACGCGTCACGAGTTGATGCACCTGTTTCCGCGCTTGGTGCCCGGCGGGGTTCTGATCATCGATGACTATGGATATTGGAAAGGGGCCCGGCAGGCGGTTGATGAATATTTTGCGCAAACGAGAATACCGATCTTTCTCTCCCGAATGGATGATACGGGACGAATCGCTATTAAACCATAACGTGTGCCTATGTCCCTCTCCCGCGAATTTGATCCAACTCTTCTTTCACCGGTCTATCTGATCAGGCGTCGATTGTTAGAAAAGATTCGGCAATATGCTTCTTCTTTGGAGGGAGAACTGTTGGATTTTGGTTGCGGCGCCAAGCCTTATCAATCGCTCTTTCAGGTAAAAAGTTATACCGGAGTGGATTATGATGGACCCGGGCACTCGCATGAAAAAGAATCCATCGATTATTTCTACGATGGGGTTTCTTTGCCATTTCCCAACGACCGATTCGATTCGATATTTACTTCGGAGGTGTTTGAGCATATTTTCAATTTGCCCCAGATCTTGCCGGAGTTGTACCGGGTGCTTCGTCCGGGTGGACGCATGCTCATTACCTGTCCGTTTGCCTATTGTGAGCACGAAGTTCCAAACGATTATGCCCGGTATACCTCTTTTGCCATGCGTGCGATATTGGAAAACGCCGGATTTCGGATCCTGGCTTTAGATAAATCGGGTAACGCGGTGGAGACTGTCTGGCAACTTCGTATCGTTTACTGGCAGCAATTTATTCTCTCCCGGTTGGCTTCCATTCCCATTGTACGCAAACTGGCCCGGGACCTGATCTACGGTTCATTCAATCTTTCTGCCCTGCTCTCTAGTAGGCTTTTGCCTACCTCGCAGAATTTATATCTCAACAATGTCGTGCTAGTGGAAAAACCGGAGCGTTCATGAGACTCGCCGTTATATCCATGATTCGGGAGGGCTGGGGCGGGAGTGAAGAGTTGTGGGCGGCACTGGCAACCTATGCCTTGTCGCAAGGCGATGCGGTGGCGCATTCTTACCTGGATGTGGTCGCTCAATCGCCCAAAAAGGATTCGTTGAAGCAGCAGGGCTTGGTAGAGTTTCCGCGCAGCGGGATTGTTGAGCCCGGACTCACCCCACCTGTTCGTTGGGTAAAAAAGCTGTTGCTTTTTCTGCGAAACAGTATATGCAATCCGTATTCAGGGCTGATCCATTGGCAACCCGATGTGATCCTGTACAACGGAACCTGTTTTTCGGTGGCAGAGGATCGTTATCTGCTATCGGCACTGGAGCGCACACGCGCAGCTTTTGTTTACATCGGACACTATTGTGGCGAGCAAGTGATTCCGATGTCTACTGCCGATCGCAATCGAATAAAAAAATACTATGATCGTGCCTCTCTAATCTACACTTCCTCCGAGCGCAACCGCATCATGGCGGCTCGGCAACTGGAGATGGATTTGAGCCACCTGCACATTTTGCGAAATCCGGTTAACATGCCCGCTACTGACCCAATTCCATTTCCGAGCAATACACAGGCGCAGCTGGCAATGGTGGCCAATTTGCGAATGGTGCACAAGGGTCAAGACTTGGCCTTGCGGGCATTGGCTGGCGAAAAATGGCGGGGGCGAGATTGGCAGCTAAATATTTATGGAAAGGGGGAGGATCGTGCTAAGATCCTTCAATTGACGCATGAACTCGGGTTGGAGGAAAGAGTCGATTTTCATGGAGTCGCCAATAATATTCGGGATATTTGGTCCCGCAACCAATTGCTTTTGATGCCCTCGCGGATGGAAGGAATGCCGTTGGCAGTGGTGGAAGCCATGCTTTGCGGAAGGCCCTCGGTGTTGACGGATGTGGGTGGGCATGCCGAGTGGGTAGAACACCACCAAGAAGGTTGGATCGCTGCCTCGGTAACGGTTAAGGGTTTTGAGGAGGCGTTGGAAGCAGCCTGGCAGGCAAGGGATCAATGGGCGGTAGTGGGAGCACAAGCGCATGAGAAAGCGATGCGGTTTTATGATCCTCATCCGGGTAAAACTTTGTATGAAACCATCAATGAACTGCTGAAACCTTGAAAAAGATCCTTTTTGTATTTGGAACTCGGCCGGAGGCAATAAAAATGGCTCCGCTTATCCATGCCTTTCAGGAGCAAGGAGCCTTTGAAGTAAAGGTTTGTTTAACGGGACAACACCGGGAGATGCTCGATCCGGTGCTATCTTTTTTCTCCATTCGGGCCGATTACGATCTTCAGCTGATGCAGCCGGGGCAAGACTTACCGGGATTGACGGCACGTGCCATCAGCGCATTGCAAACGGTCATGCAAGAAGTTTCGCCCCAATTGGTGCTTGTTCAAGGCGATACGACTTCTGCTTTTGTAGGGGCGTTGGTAGCTTTTTATAATCAGATACCGGTTGGACACGTGGAGGCCGGATTGCGGAGTGGACAAAAATACTCACCCTTCCCCGAGGAGCTAAATCGAAAAATGGCAGGGGTGCTGGCTGATTTTCATTTTGCCCCCACCGATAAAGCAGAGCAGAATCTTCGTGCTGAGAATATTCAGGGAAAAATTTTTATTACCGGGAATACGGTTATTGATGCCTTGCAATGGGGATTGCAAAAGGTCCGACAAGAATCCCAGCGGGCCCAGCATTTTTCTTTTTTGAATCCCGCCGATCGAGTCGTTCTGATCACCGGTCATAGACGCGAGAGTTTCGGAGCAGCTTTTGAGAACATTTGTCGGGTCATCGCTCAATTGGCCAATGAACATCCATCGGTTCAGTGGATCTACCCCGTTCATCTGAATCCGGAGGTACAGCGGCCGGTTCATACAATCTTAAGCGGACTCCCCAATGTGCATTTGCTAAAGCCGGTTGATTACCCGGAGATGATCTGGTTGCTGGATCGGTGCGATCTGGTACTGACCGATTCCGGAGGTATTCAGGAAGAAGCTCCATCCTTGGCTAAACCTGTATTGGTGATGCGAGACGTGACGGAACGAACCGAGGGAATCGAGGCCGGTACGGCACGGTTGGTGGGGACTCGTCCTTACCAAATTCATCAGGAAACCACTCGTTTATTATTGGATGCCGAGGCGTATTTGGAAATGTCTAAGGCGGTCAACCCCTATGGCGACGGACAGGCTGCCCGTCGCATCGTTCAAATTATTCGGGAACATCTATGACTCCACTGGTATCGATCATATTGCCCACCTACAACGGCGAGCGGTATCTTGCTCAGTCGATCGAGAGTTGTCTGGCGCAAACATTCCTTCATTGGGAGTTGATCTTAGTGGATGATTGCTCTACCGATCATACGCCCGAGATCATTGGTCACTACCAGGATCGCGATGCACGAATCCGCTCCATTCGGAATGAACGAAACCTCAAATTGCCCCTTTCACTCAATGCCGGATCGGAGCGGGCAGTGGGGAAGTATCTTACCTGGACATCCGACGACAATCGCTATGCCCCGGAAGCGATCCAGACACTTTTTGATGCACTGGAATCCGACGCAGCGATTGGGTTGGTTTATACCGATTATACGTTGATCAATGAATCCGGAAATCAGGTGGGCAGCAAGCATTTTGGAGACATTCGGGATAGTCGGGTTACGTGGAAGGGTTGCGGAGCCTGTTTTTTATACCGGGCAGAGATCCACCATCAACTCAAGGGGTACGACCCTTCTGCATTTTTGATTGAAGACTATGATTTCTTTCTTCGTGCCTCTTTGATTACCTCCTTTGTGTATTTGCCAAGAACCGATCTCTATTTTTACCGATATCACCCCGGGTCACTTACCTCTCTTTACGGATTTTATAACCTTGATTTGCAGAAGATCGTCATCGAAAGGCAGTTGCCTCGTTTGTTGGAACAAAGTACGGATGCCGATCGGGCACGTTGGTTGCGAAAGTTTGCCGTGTATTATGGAGCGCAGAAAGGAAACGCGAGCCGGATGCTGCATTATCTGGTTTTGTTATGTCGAGCGTCGATCGGGCAGGGGCTGCTAACGACCCTTTACATTCCGCTCAAGCGGATACAGATAAGTTTTTTCATTTACACTCGGTTGCTTCTGGCTTTGTTTCGGGGACTGTTTTCGAATTGGAACGCATCAAATGAATGATCGCAGATGGTCTCCGTTATAATCATAAACTACAATACATTCAGCCTGACCTCAGCCTGTTTGCGAAGCATTTATCGATTTACGCAAGGTGTTCCATTTGAGGTAATCTTAGTCGACAATGCCTCCACCGAATGCGACCCGGCAGCATTCTTAAATGAATTCCCGGAAATCAAGCTTCTGCGCAGCGACAAGAATCTGGGGTTTGCCGGGGGAAATAACCTGGGAATCCAGCAGTCTGACGGCGAGCACATCTTATTGCTGAACAGCGATACCGAGTTGAAAGAGGACAGCATTGCCATTGTACATCGGTCCTTCTCGACGAACAAGGATATTGGATTTGTGGGTTGTCGGATGGAATTTCCTAATGGGGAAGTTCAGTATACCGCTCGCCGGTTTCGATCTCTTTCCTGGGAGCTTATGGATCTGTTTCGATTCATACCGGCGTTGATGCCGGCCGAGAAACGGGCGGAACGAATGCTCGGAAAATATTTTCGGCACGACCGCTCCCTTTCGTGTGACTGGCTAAATGGTGCCTTTTTGTTGTTCGAGCGACGCTTGCTGGATCAATTTCCGAGGCAGAAATTGGATGATCGATTTTTTATGTACGCAGAGGATCAGCTTTGGTGCGAGCAGGCGATTGAACTAGGACGCCATAATTATTTTATCGCTGATACCACAATCGTACATGTCAACAGCGGCAGCAGTTCTATACGAAAGCAATTATCGAATCGTCAATCCATGTTCCGTCACGAATTGTCCATTCTGAAACGCCGAAAAGGGGTTGGCGTATACTATATTCTTTTTGTGATGGTATTTGGGTTCAAAGAATACACTCGAAATGGCATCAAGTGGTTGTACTATCAGCTAACGGGTCGTTTGATCCGTTAATTGCCGGATAATTTTTTGGATGATATTTCCCCAGTAGTAGGTTTGGTAATATGCCTCGGGGGTAACGGTTTCTCGGCTTGCCTCATTTTCTATTAAGTGAACGAATTGTTCCCAGTCTTGGTCGGGTGCTATTTGCAATTTATTTCCGCAGGCATCTGCCTCAATTCCGATGGCACCCGTTTGAGTGGAGATGACCGTTGTGCCCAGTCCGATCGCTTCTACCATTTTTGATTTGACACCGCCTCCGCTTTTTATGGGATTCAGAAAAACATCGGCTGCTTTGAAATACGTTTCAATGTCCTCCACAAATCCGGCATAGAGGATATGTTGCGATTGATAAGCTGCCAGGTTGTTGTAGGGTGTGGGTAAATTTTTTCCGCAAACGATCAGGCGGTACGGGTGGGAAGAGTGTTGGAGCAGCCGTGGGTTGATGTGCTGAAGGATGTCATCCAATGCCTGTTGATTTGGGCCATAATTCAGAAGCCCATTAAACAGCAGGATTTTGGTCCCGGGTGCGATCTGGTGTCTTCCTTCAATGATCTGACGGCAAATGCTACGGTCGGTCGGTGGTTGCTGCTGTGCAACACCGATGGGCAGCACGTCGCAATGATCCGGATTCAACTTCCATGCGTTTATGCCTTCTGCCCGGTCGCTGGCAGAGATAAAATAGTTAAGGTCCGCTTTTTTCAGGCAGGCGCCTTCGTACAGACGTAGGATCGGCCACCACCATTTTCCGGTAGATCGGAAGCGTTGAAATTCGATGTTGTGGCTGTGCACAATGGTAAAGAGCCTGAATTTTTTTTGGATGAGCCGATTTAGCCAGAAGTAGTAGGGGTGTATCCAAAGTACGGCGTCGAATTGCTCCGCGCTGATCAATTTACTCAGTCGGAAAAACAATCGAATATGTAGGTAGCGCCAAAAGGGATCGGGAAGCCAACGGTGAAGTGTATATCCTTGGGCAAGACTCGCATCGTTTTTTTGGGTACTGACTACGGTAACGGATAGTTCTTTGGAAAGGTGATGCAGGAACTGAGCAATGGTTTTTTGTCCCCCGGAAAACGCAGGCAAATATGAATAAGGCGCTATGACCAGCAGGCGTTTCATGCCTCTTTTTCGGGCTGCGATGATTTCCAGGCCATAAATAAACTTCCCAGTACGATCAACAAGATCAAGGCCGAGCTTGCATATCCGATCTGGTTGCCCTTGGTGAAGGATTCGGGTTCAAATATGAATTGGATCTCGTGTTTCCCGGCCGGTACGGGCAGTCCCCTCAGCACATAATTGGTTTTGTAGTGCTCGGCTGGTTTTCCGTCGATATACGCATTCCATCCTTTTGGATAGTAGATCTCGCTGAACACGGCAAACTGTGGCTGTGTTGATTCAAATGCGTAAGTGAGCGTATCGTTGTCGAAGCGGGTCAGTCCGATGCGGGCAGTAGAGTCGTCAGTGGTTGTAGCAGCAAGGAGTTTCTTAGGGTCCGAAATTTCGGCAATGGCCGACTCGCGCAGGTTCATTTTGCCGATAGATTGAAGTGCCTGTACCGGATCGCTGGTGGTCTGAATATTTTTTACGAGCCAGGCGGGACCCATCGCAGTGGGACGAAGGATGGCCGAATCAACATTTTGCTGTAAAATATATTTCGTATCGAGCATATCGAGCACCTGATTGTTTATGCTGTCGGACAAGTATCGGTCAATCAGGTCCTGATAGATCCGAAGTTTAGCCGGGTGATAGCCTCCGATGGAGCGATGGAAGTAGGAGGTGCGCGATTCGTTGTATGGATTGCCCAGGAGGTTAAAAACACGGTAATGCGGATCGGTGTCGGCTTTAATTTTTTGATCGATCGGCGAAGCACTGAAATTTTCAGATTCATAGGTGCTACTTTCTACATACGCCTCCTCATCCAAGTATTTTTTTCCTACCATAAACAAATCGATGGTGGATGCAAGCGCTAACAGGCTGATTATCCAGATGGGTTTGAGCCATTTTTTTGAAAATAGAAAAAGCGATCCAGCCACCAGCACAGAAAATCCGGCGAATCGCAAAAGCTGCTCCATGTACTTATCTTCTCGATCTGCTTTGAGGCCGGCGACAATTAATTGATTGATCTCTTTTGAGCCGGATGGATCAATGGCGAAATTCATCACCTGTTCATCGAAAGGAGCACCGTAATCCATGAATAATCCGAGTCCGAGTAAAAAGATCACTGTTCCTCCGATGACATACAAGACGGTTTTAAATTGTTTTTTGATCTCTTCGGGGGAGCTCTTGATTAATATTTGGTGAAGGGCCAGTACGGCAACTAAGGGGAAGGTGAACTCCACTATAGTCAGGGACATAGATGGTGCCCGGAACTTGTTGTAAAAAGGGAGATTCTCAAATAAAAATTCGTTGAGGGAGGGGAAATATTTTCCCCAGGATAAAAGGGTGCCGAAAACGGACGTTGCCAGCAGTCCCCAGCGAATCGGAGATTTGATCAGGGCAAAGCCGATCAGTGCCAGCAGACAGGTGATGACGCCAACATAGGGCGGTCCCGAAGTGCCCTCCACAATACCACCCCAGTATCGGGGCATCTGAGAGGCGATTTGCAGGGCATTGCTTTCGGGTATGCCTCTCTCTGTAAGTTTCGTAATTACTTTAGAGTCTTCAACAAGGGGTTCACTACTGCTGCTTCCAAAAGCATCCGGCATTGCCAACACGACCGTTTCGGCTTTTCCCAAGCTGTAGCGAGAGGCGTAGTCATAGTCCAGTCCGGTTGTTTTTATTTTGCTAACGGCATTGCCTTTGATCTCGATGTTTTTTCCTCCCCGCATGGTGTATTGGGAATATTCTGAGGTGGTCATTAAGTTTAGGGCATTACCGGCAAGTCCGACCAGACCCGCAATAATCCCAATAGCCAATACCTTTCCCAGGTGCTTCCATTCTTTGTTTTTTATCCAGCAGGTCAGGTATGCAAAGAAGATTCCTACAGCGATCAAAATGGCATAGTAGGTGATCTGAAAGTGGTTTACGGCTATTTGCTGGAAGATGCCAAAGGTGGTGAGGCCGATGCCCAGCCAGTAGCGTTTTTGAAAAAGTGCCAGAATGCCTGCGAACATTAGGGGCAAGAAGGCCAGTGCCAGCATTTTGGATTCATGACCGGCGCCGATGATGATTGGATTGTAGGTGGATAGCATGTAGGCGAGTCCGCCGAACAATCCGATCCAGGGGGACAGTCCCATCACCACGCACAGTATGTAGAAGCAGAGTGCTGCAAGAAATAGGAAATTGATCGGTTTGGGCAATCCCAGGGAGAGAATCTTGGTGAAGTTGGGAAGCAGGCTATCGCCTTCCATCGCTACCTGATAATTGGGCATTCCGCTGAACAGGTGCGTGTTCCATAGCGGAAAATGGCCATTTTTTTCTTTGTATTCGAAGGAATTTTGAGCCATTCCTTTCCAGCCAACGATGTCGCCCTGATTCAGAACTTGTCCGTCGAGTACGGGTTTGCAAAAAACAACAGCAACTAGCAAAAAGCAAACTATGACGATTCCGTGAGGGATGAGTTTTTTTAGGGGGAAGCGGGGCATACGGGTGAATTTGAGTCGACAAATTAATGCTTATTTTAGCCATCTCCTTACCATGTTTTCGCTTTTCTTTTTTGCCCGACTAACCTTTTTGACCGGACTCTTTTTTGGAGCCTCGTGGGGGCTACTTCTTGTCGATCACGACCTCCCGACGAATCTGGTTTCTACCCTGCTTACGATCGGGTTCGGTATGGGAGCGGTCTTATTTCCTTCCTTTGCCCTGGTCGTAGGTATATCCGCTTTAAGGGGCAAGCTCCGAAAACAAATGCTTCCTCGCTGGTTGATCCTTTCCAATCTGATCTGGTTCGTACTATTCATCATCTTTATACTCTTTCTAAATGGTCCATACTATCATCAGCCATAAATCCACTCGTTTATTCCTGATCCTTTCGGGATTTTTTGTAGCCAACGCGCTCATCGCCGAGATCATCGGCGTCAAGATCTTTTCGCTCGAGAAAACGATGGGATTTGCGCCTCTGGGGATCCAGCTTTTTGGAGAAACACTAGATGTTAATCTAACAGCCGGGGTCTTGCTATGGCCGGTTGTTTTTATCATGACCGACATTATTAACGAATATTATGGGATGCGGGGCGTACGCTTTCTTTCTTGGTTGACGGCCGGACTGATCGCATTTGCCTTTTTGATTTTCATGGGAGCGATGTGGCTGACACCGGCTGATTTTTTTGTGACCAGCAAGCAGGGGAGTGGTATATCAAACATGCAGGAGGCCTACCGGGCAGTGCTGGGTCAAGGAGGGTTTATCATCATCGGATCGCTGACCGCATTTATTTTGGGACAGCTGATCGATGTCTTTGTCTTCCATAAGATCAAAAAAGTTACGGGCGAAAAAAACATTTGGCTTCGAGCTACCGGATCCACTCTGATCTCTCAGTTCATCGACTCCTTTGTGGTGCTGTTCATCGCCTTTTACGTGGGCACCCGTGTAAACCAACAAGGAGATGATTTTGTTTGGCCCATGAGTCTTTTTTTTGCCGTCGGTGTTGTGAATTACATTTATAAGTTTATGGTGGCGATCATACTTACCCCGGTGATCTATCTGGTACATCATTGGATTGAATCGTACCTAGGGGCGGAACTGGCAACGGCGATGAAAAAATCTGCCATGGCCGACGAGTGATCAACTACTTCATTTTTTGAGTAGGGCAGCTACATGCTTATCGATGGGAAGTGAAACCGATTCGGCAGAAAAATCCGACCAATCGATAAGTCGGAACGATTCGATTTGTTGCGCGCTGGCATAAATTGCCAGTTGCTCGGTGTCGTAATCAAAGGGTTTTCCTCGTAACGGAACACGAATCGGCTCCAGGGCTTTTACTTGGTAATACACGGAGACGATCTGGAAATTGGGGTTGAAGGCCGATTGCTGAAAAAAATCAGTGGTATAAAGATGATCCAATACTTCCACGCGGAGTTGCAATTCCTCTTGAAATTCCCGTTTGAGTCCATCTCGAAGTCCCTCACCGAACTCGAGTCCGCCACCCGGAAATTTCGTGTAATAATTCCCCCGGATGTATTCATCGCTGACCAGCACCTGCTGTTGTTCGTTGATCAGCAGGCCGTATACGCGTAAACTGATCTTACTCATTTTACATCCATTTCTGCCTCGAAAACTTTTTCAGCGGGACCAATCAAACTGATCTCCCGAAACTGTTCAAAATCCTTTGTCTGGTAACTTACTTGCAGGTCGCCTCCCCGGGTATGTATGTATGTTTCCCGAATGATTTGATCGGTCTGTGCGAGCACCAGCGCGCAGGCGGTTACTCCTGTGCCGCAGGAAAGTGTTTCGGCTTCTACGCCCCGTTCGAAGGTGCGCACCCGGACATGGCCCGGTTGATTCGTCCGTTCCATAAAATTCACATTCGTACCGCCCGGTGCGAACCGGGGATGATGACGAATCGCGTTGCCGATCGTGTGTACATCCAATGAATCCAATTGGGTTACGAGTTGAACCAGGTGCGGGGAGCCGGTATTCAGGAAAAATCCCTGATCGGCGACTTCGATTTGGCTTACATCATGCATTTGCAGGCGAATGTTTCCATCTGCAAGGATTTCGGCTTGGTGTGGGCCATCGCTGGCAATAAAGTCATAGTTCGTTTTGCGGATGCCGAGGTCATGGGCAAAACGAATGATGCATCGGCTGCCGTTGCCGCAAAGGCTGCCGGGTTTGCCATCTGCATTAAAATAGGTCATCTGAAAATCGGCTTCGTTGCTGGTGTTCAGCAGCATGAGTCCGTCTGCACCAATGCCCAGGCGACGGTCGCACAGTTTGCGGATCTGAGAGGTGTTTAGCTGAAGTTGACCCGAGCGATTGTCGAGCAGAATGAAATCGTTTCCGGCTCCTTGGTACTTGTAGAAATGCATGTCAGATTTTCTCGGAGAAGGTCAGGATGAATTGTTGGATCAGTCGTTCTACCGCTGCTTTTCCGTCTTTAGAGAATTCTTTTTTGACGCGGTTGGCGACGATGGCATTGATGGCCAGGCATTGGTGGCCCATTAGTTTTCCTAGTCCATAGATCGCAGAGGTCTCCATTTCAAAATTGCTGATTCGGTGTTGACCATAGCGAAAATCGCTGAGGCGGTTGACCAGGTGGGGGTTGCTGAGTCCAAGCCGCAGCACGCGTCCCTGTGGACCATAAAAACCCGGACAAGTAACGGTGATGCCTTGATGAAAATTCGTCACGAAATGTTTCAGCAATGCGGGGGCAGCGCTGTGGATATAAGGATTACCAACCTGTGAATGGATCTGCGTATGGGTAATAAACGATTGCAGCAGTTCTTCTTCCTCCCGGTTTTGCTCATGGCGATAAAAATTCAGCAGGTTGTCGATGCCCAGCCCGTGTGTAGCGGCCACAAAACTATCTACTGGAATATCGGCCTGCAGGGAGCCAGAGGTGCCGATTCGAATGATCTGCAGCGATCGCAGTTCGGGATTGATTTCGCGGGTTTCCAGATTAATGTTTACCAGGGCATCGAGTTCATTGAGAACGATGTCGATGTTGTCTGGTCCGATCCCCGAGGAGAGCACCGTAATTCGTTTGTTACCCACGCGACCGGTATGACTGATGAATTCGCGGTGTTGTTGTTTGTGCTCGATGGCATCGAAATGTTTACTGACCTCGGCCACGCGGTCGGGGTCGCCAACGGTTACAACGGTGGGAGCCAGTTCTTCCGGCCGTAGATTGAGGTGGTAAACGGCCCCTCGTTCATTGAGGATCAACTCGGATTCAGCTATACGGGCCATGGGGTCAAGGGTTTAGAAGAACTTCAAGTCAAAAATATGCTTTATTTTCGCAACCCTTTGGGTCCTGTGGCCGAGTGGCTAGGCAGAGCTCTGCAAAAGCTCCTACAGCGGTTCGAATCCGCTCGGGACCTCCGGTAGGTTTAGTGTTTAGTTCCACGACTATTTGCTAAGCCCTAAACACTGTTCGCTAAACATTCCCAAATGAATCAGGAAGAGAAAGACTTCATCACCTACTGGTCAGCCAACCGCGAGCGGAAAAAGAGTTGGGTTCGTCAACTGTATGTGGGCTTGCCGCTGGCACTGGTGTTGGTGGCGGGAATTTTTGCGAATCTTTTTTCCGGGTGGTATGGACGGGCGCAAATGGTCATGTTTCGGGAATCCGGCTCCTTGATAGGCATACTCGTTTTGGCAGCCGTGTCCATCATAAGTTTTCTGGTAATTTTTTCGGCCCGGCACCGCTGGGATCTGCAAGAACAGCGGTACCGGGAATTGCTTGACAAATCATCAAAAAACGATTCTTCAATATGAAAATCTATTTGCTATCCTTGGCTTCTCTTTTTTTGCTAACAGGTTGTTTGAAGGACGAATCTTGTCAACCCAAAACCGTACAAAGCGAAACAGCTACTATGTTGGGTTATGCCAATGCCAACGGCATCACACCAACCACACACAGCAGTGGTATGTTGTATCAGATCGTTAGTTCCGGTGCGGGCGCTACGCCTACAGCCACCTCAATGGTTACGGTTCGGTATACGGGTAAATTGATGAATGGAACCGTTTTTGATTCCAATGCCACGGGCAGTCCCATTAGTTTTGGTTTGAACCAGGTGATCAAAGGATGGCAGTTGGGTTTGCCGTTGATCAAAAAAGACGGCGTCATCAAATTGATCATTCCTTCCTCGCTGGCTTATGGCTGTACGGGGTACGGGTCAATTCCCGGCGATGCTGTGCTGTATTTTGAGATTCAGTTAATCGACGTGCAATAAACCCTTTTCGGTAGTTTTGCCAAAACGATTGCCGTGCCTTACGAGGCGATTTCCCTATTTGATATTTTCAAGATCGGTATTGGTCCCTCCAGTTCCCACACCCTCGGGCCCTGGCGCGCTGCCCAGCGTTTGCTGAAGGGATTGGAAGATCGTGGTCGGTTGACCGAGGTCGTTGAGCTCACGGTGGTACTTTATGGTTCCTTGGCCAAGACCGGAAAGGGTCACGGTACAGATGTGGCGATCCTGATGGGTTTGCAAGGGGCCGATCCGGTGACGGTGCCGGTAGCGGATATTGCTCCTTCGATAAAAGCGGTTGAACATTCCCATAAACTTTCTTTATACGGGAAACATCAAATTGCATTCGATCCCTCGGAGCACTTGCAGTTTCTGACCTTGGAAACCTTGCCTTATCATTCCAATGGGATGAGTTTTTTGGTTCGTTTCTCCAATGGTGCAGAGGAGTCCCGAACGTTCTATTCGATCGGCGGCGGGTTTGTCGTGGAGGAAGGGGAGCAAACCCAAGCGGCCTCATCGGTTCAATTGCCTTTTCCCAACAATACGGCGGAGGATCTTTTGCATTGGTGTATGAAAACCGGTTTGTCCGTTTCAGAGGTCTCTCTGGAAAATGAGTCGGCCTGGCGTTCGGAGGCGGAGACCCGTCGGCTTGCCGATCAGATTTGGGAGGTGATGGCGGACTGCATGTATCGGGGAGCGCATACGGAGGGGATGTTGCCAGGGGGATTGGAAGTCAAGCGCCGAGCAGCCGCGTTGAATTCGAAATTGATCGGTTCGGCTACTTATTCAAATCGATCTGAGTGGCAACAGGCCATTGCTGCGGGGGGGCGGGATTTTACCCGTACGTTGGATTGGGTCAGTTGTTTCGCACTAGCCGTGAATGAAGAAAATGCATCTTTTGGCAGAGTTGTCACTGCCCCTACGAATGGAGCGGCCGGCGTGGTACCCGCTGTTTTGCAATACATGCTGGTTTTTCAGGAGGGACTTCCCGAGGATGCCATACTCCGTTTTTTGGCTACGGCCTCGATCGTGGGCTCCGTATTCAAGAAAGGAGCTACGCTTTCAGCGGCGATGGGCGGTTGTCAGGCGGAGATCGGTGTTTCCTCTGCCATGGCGGCGGCCGGTCTCACCGAATGTTTGGGGGGCACGCAAAAGCAAGTATTGATGGCTGCCGAGATTGCGATGGAGCATCATTTGGGGCTGACCTGTGATCCGATCGGTGGCTTGGTTCAAGTTCCCTGTATCGAGCGAAACACCATGGGAGCGATCAAGGCCATCACCGCTTCGCAACTTGCGTTGCAAAGCACACCCGATTTTGCCAAGGTTTCGCTGGATGCGGTGATCAAGGCCATGTGGGATACGGCTCGCGACATGAATCATAAATACAAGGAGACGGCCGATGGCGGGCTGGCTATTCATGTGCCGATCAGCCTGCCCGAGTGCTGATCAGGATTCGTACACTTTAATTTCATTGTACAACGTATCTCTTTCGACGGGAATTCGTTTTGCCTGTCGGATCAAGTGCGTCAATTCTTCCGTGGTAAGGGTTGGCGACTGCTCTTCCGATCCGGCCATGCTGTAGATCTTGGTCGAATCATCGATGGTGCCGTCCATATCATCCACTCCAAAGGAAAGGGATAGCTGGGCCTGTGTTCGGCCAAGCATGGGCCAGTAGGCTTTGAGGTGCGGGAAATTATCGAGGTAGATCCGCGCGATCGCATAGAGCCGCATGTCTTCTACGTAGGTGCTTTCGGGTACCTGACTCATATCGTTGTCCTTGTTTCGGAATTTCAGGGGGATGAAGGTTTGAAATTTTCCGGTGCGGTCTTGCAGCTCGCGTAGTCGTCGCATGTGATCGATTCGATGCTCGTATTGCTCGATGTGACCATAGAGCATCGTGGCGTTGGAATGAAGTCCAAGCCGGTGGGCAGTTTCATGGATGTTCAGCCAGCCGTCGGCATCGACTTTATCGGCGCAGATCTGTTTGCGGATCTCGGGATGAAAGATCTCGGCGCCGCCACCGGGAATGCTGTTGAGACCGGCAGCCATGAGTCGTTTCAATCCCTCTTCCACATTCACTTTTGCTTTTCGAAACATGTAATCGTATTCTACTGCGGTGAACGCTTTGATGTGCAGATCGGATCGATGTGATTTGATCGCGTGTAACAGATCGGCAAAGAAATTCAGGTCCATTTTCGGATGCACGCCACCAACGATGTGCACTTCGGTAATGGGTTGGCCGTCGTATTTTTTCACTTGGTCGACCATTTGTTGAATGGTCATTTCCCAGCCCTCTTCCCGGTTGGCGTATAGTCGGCTATAGGAGCAGAAGGCACAACTAAAGACACAGACGTTGGTGGGTTCGATGTGGAAGTTTCGGTTGAAGAAGACTTTATCGCCGTGTTTTTTTTCTTTGATAAAATTTGCCAGGCGCCCGACCAGTCCCAAACTCCCTTTTTCGAACAGCAGAATCCCTTCGGCATCGGAGATGCGTTCGCCGCTTAGTACTTTATCCGCTACGGGTTGAAGTTCGATGGGAATGGATACGTCGGATTGAAATTTCATGGAACGCAAAGGTACGGATCGACGATCGTTGGTTCAAGGTTGGGCAGCCGGCTAAAAATCCTATCTTAGGTCCTGCTACCTTAAATCAAATCAACATGACCATAAAAATTCGGCTTACGCTTCTGAGTTTCATGCAGTTTTTTGTATGGGGAGCCTGGCTCATCACCATCGCAACGTATTTCTTTACCAACAACATGGGTACGGGGGCGCAGTTCGGGGCCATTTTTTCTACCCTGGCGTTGGCTTCGATCTTTATGCCGCCGCTCACAGGGATACTGGCCGATAAATGGATCAATGCCGAACGGTTGTATGGGATCCTGCACATTCTTTATGGGGCAGTCTTGTTTTATGTGCCCTCGGTTACCAACGCCGACACGCTTTACTACGTGATCCTGGTGGCGATGTTGTTTTATATGCCTACGATTTCATTGTCCAACGCCGTTTCCTATGCCATCCTGAAAAGCCGGGGCTTGGATGTGGTCAAGGAGTTCCCGCCAATCCGGGTGTGGGGAACGATTGGTTTTATTGTGGCCATGTGGATCACCAATCTCTCCGGGAGCAAAGCCAACGCGGATCAATTTATGATCGGTGGGGTGGGGGCTGTTTTGCTGGGTATTTATTCTTTTTCCTTACCGGCTTGCCCGCCGCAACGACAGATCGAGGCCGGCGCCTCCTGGGTAGTGCAATTGGGACTAAGCGCTTTTAAATTGTTTGGCCAATACAAGATGGCGCTCTTCTTTCTTTTCTCCCTGCTGTTGGGCGCTGCGTTGCAGTTGACCAACATGTACGGCGATACGTTTTTAGATGATTTTTGTAAAGTGCCTACATATGGACCCGATGCCTTTGTGGTTAAATATTCCACCATTATCATGTCGATCTCTCAGATCTCGGAAACGATCTTTATTCTGACCATCCCGTTTTTCCTGCGCCGGTTTGGGATCAAAAAAGTAATGTTGTTTTCGATGGTGGCTTGGTTTCTTCGGTTTGGGTTGTTTGCTTATGGAAATCCGGGCGAATCGCTGTGGATGATCATTTTGTCTTGTATCGTGTATGGAATGGCTTTTGACTTTTTCAATATTTCCGGCTCGCTTTTTGTGGAAACTTCCACGGATGCCAAGATGCGGTCCAGCGCGCAGGGTTTGTTTATGATGATGTCCAATGGCTTGGGTGCTTTTTTGGGGAGCATCGTCAGTGGCTATGTCATCGACCGATTTTTCACGCTCAAATTCACCAGCCTCCCCTCGTTGTTAAGTCATGTGGGAGCGGATTCGACACATCCTTCGGTGCAGGCAATCTTAGGTGGACAAACGATCGGGGCCGATGGGGCGTTTGCCGAACCGATTTTTCTGCGCGATTGGCAGCCGATCTGGATAAGTTTTTCCTTGTATGCCGCGGTGATCGCCGTTCTCTTTCTGATTTTGTTTAAACACCGACACGATCCCAAGGCGCCACTGACTTCGTAAAACGCTATAAAAAAACCGCTTCATCTGAAGCGGTTTTTTCGTTGTTAACCCATCCGTTCGGATCAGAGATTGGATTCGATCTTTCGGACAAAATTTGCCTTGGGCTGAGCGCCCACCAGTTTATCTACAACCTGACCATTCTTGATAAAAAGGATGGCCGGGATTGAGGTGATGCCATAATTCATGGATACTTGCGGGTTGTGGTCTACGTTCACTTTTCCAACATTCACTTTTCCGTCGTATTCTTTGCTGAGTTCCTCGATAACCGGACCGATCGCGCGGCAGGGTCCGCACCATTCCGCCCAAAAATCGACGACCGTCAGTTTATTGGATTCTAAGACCTCGGTCTGAAAGTTTCCGTCTGTGTACTCTTTTGCCATAGGATTTATTTGTATTCAAGGGGGCAAAAATAGGGCCGCGGCAAACAAAATGCCAGCCTGTCAGACAAATGTGAACAACTCGTCGCCCGGCGACTGACGGTGGTTCGTTAAAGGCTTTGTACCCAGATCTTCCATTCTTGTCTTTCTCCCAGAAACTGAAGGAGTTCTTCATTCATTTCCAGTGGTTTTTCCAGGGTTCGCAGGGTTACTTGTTGTTTTGCCTCGGGATCGATCAGGTGAAACACCAGGGAGGTTTTCCCGGGGTTTTTTTTGCGGTTCTTGTTCAGGAACTCGATCCATTCGGGTTTGAGGGTTCCGGGGTGGGCGACGATGGTCAGTTCCCGAGTCAGGGTTTTCTTGACCGATTCGCCCAACATCACTTGTTGCAGCTTGAATTCATATTCGGTTCGGTTGTAGCGTTGTTTTAGGTAGCCGGAGACCAATATGATGGTACCCGTTTGCAACAAGGGGGTGAACCGAAGGTAATCTTCGCTGAACAGGGGGAAGTCCAGTTTTCCGGTATAGTCTTCGATCACGAAGTTGCCGTATTTGTTTCCGTTTTTGGCGATGCGGTGTTGAGCATCGGTCACCAGCGCCAGCAGGCGAAACGGTCGGCTTGGGTTGCTTTGTTGGTTTATTTGATCACGAAACCCCAAGAAGTCGGAAATGGACGTGGTGTTATAGTGTTTTTGTTCGAAGCGGTAATGGTCTAGTGGATGTCCACTCAAAAAAATTCCGGCCACTTCTTTTTCTCGTTCCAGTTGAGCGGTCAGGGGCCAGGGCACACAATCCGGGATCTTGGGAAGGGGCACTTCGGCGGGGGAGAGCGGACCAAACAAGGTGTTTTCGTTTTCGCGCTGTTGGGAATTGACGATGTTTCCGTAGCGAATGATCCGTTCGAGTCCGCTGGCGGTTTCGCCTTCGGGGATGAAGAAATATTGAGCCCGGTGGTATTGCGGAAAACAATCAAAGCTACCGGCAAATGCCAGGCATTCCAGGGTGCGTTTGTTAACCGTTCGTTGATTGATTCGCCGAACGAATTCAAAAATGTCTTTATATCGACCGGTTTTTTCCCGTTCCTCGATAATGCTTTGAACGGCGGCCTCCCCAACCCCTTTTAGTCCGCCTAAACCAAATCGGATCTCGCCTTTTTCGTTGACGGCAAATCCCTCGAGTGATTCATTGATATCAGGACCCAACACCCGGATGCCCATCCGCTTGCACTCTTCCATGAAGAAGGTGATCTTTTCGATGCTGCCCGCGTGGTTCAGTACGGCCGACATATACTCTGCCGGGTAATGGGCTTTCAGGTAGGCGGTTTGATAAGCAACGTTGGCGTAGCAGGTGGAGTGAGATTTGTTGAATGCATATTGGGCAAACGCCTCCCAGTCGGTCCAGATCTTTTCCAGTTTATCGGTGGGATGTCCTTTCTCGGTGGCTCCTTCGATGAATTGTTTTTTCATCTTGTCGAGCACTGATTTTTGTTTTTTCCCCATTGCTTTGCGCAGCACATCCGCATCTCCTTTGCTGAAGGAGGCGAGTTTTTGGGCCAGCAGCATGACCTGCTCTTGATACACCGTGATCCCGTAGGTTTCTTTGAGGTACTCCTCCATTTCTGGCAGGTCGTACCGGATGGGAGATCGGCCGTGTTTTCGGTTTACGTATTCTGGGATATAGGCCATGGGTCCGGGTCGATACAAGGCATTCATGGCGATGAGGTCTTCGAATTGGTCCGGCTTCAATTCCCGCAGGTGTTTTTGCATACCTGGACTTTCAAACTGGAACGTAGCAATTGTGGCGCCTTGCTGATACAGCCGGAAGGTTTTGGCATCGTTGAGGGGAATCGTTTCCATGTCGATCTCGACCCCATGATATTTTTTGATCAGCCGCAGGGCATCCTTGATGATCGTGAGGGTTTTCAATCCCAAAAAATCCATCTTAATGATGCCGGCACTTTCAATGTCGTTTCCTTCGATCTGGGTGACCCACAAGGGAGAGTCCTTCGCAATGGCCACGGGTATCAGTTCGGTCAGGTCTTGCGGCGCAATGATGATGCCGGCTGCATGAATACCGGTATTGCGAACTGAACCTTCCAGTCGCTCTGCTTCGTGCAATACTTTTCCGGCAACGCTGTTTTTGTCGTTGTAGATCTCGCGTAGTTTTTTGACGCTTTCCAGCTCATCGTTGCCCAGGCCTTCTTTCTCTTCGAGCGAGGTACCTTCTTGTTTGGATTTTAGGGGTGCATGCAGCAGCCTTTTTAGTACGATGCCCGGTCTTTCCGGAACCAATTTTGCCAGTGCATTCGAATCGGGAAGTGGGAGGTCCATCACCCGCGCCACATCCTTTATACTCATTTTGGCGGCCATGGTGCCATAGGTGATGATCTGGGCCACTTGATTCTTACCGTATTTTTCGACCACGTAGTCGATTACTTTTTGCCGTCCCTCATCGTCGAAATCGGTATCGATATCGGGCATGGATTTACGGTCGGGGTTGAGGAATCGCTCGAACAGCAAGTTGTATTTAATTGGATCGATGTTGGTGATGCCGATGCAGTAGGCCACCACGGATCCGGCAGCCGAGCCGCGGCCCGGACCAATGAAGACGCCTTTTTCTCTTCCGGCCCGGATGAAGTCACTTACGATCAGGAAGTATCCGGCAAAGCCCATCATCTTGATGGTGAAGAGTTCAAATTCGATGCGTTCCCGGATCTCTTCGGTGATCTCGGTATAGCGTTTGGCCGCGCCTTCGTAGGTCAGGTGTTTGATAAACTCCCATTGGTTTTGGGACTCGGCCGACACCGTGTACTTGCCAACCGTTTCCTCTTTGGTATGGATCTGAAATCTTTTCTCTACCGGAAAATTAGGAAGTAGGATGTCGCGCGTCAAGTTGAGCAACTCTACTTTTTCCACGACTTCATTGGTATTGTCGATCGCTTCGGGTAGGTCGTGGAAGGTTTGGGTCATCTCCAGGGTATTCTTGAAATAGAATTGATCATTGGGAAAGGCAAATCGTTTGTCCTTCATATTCACATCGTCATCGGCAAAATCCCGCAGGGCAGGGGTTGCTTGTTTCTCGCCGGTGTTGATGCAAAGCAGAATGTCGTGTGCATTGAAGTCGTCTTGTTCTACATAGTGAGAATCGTTGCTAGCGATGATCTTTACATTGTATTTGCGGGCCAGACGGATCAGCTCCACATTCACTTTATCCTGCTCGGCCATGCCGTGGCGTTGGAGTTCCACGTAGTAGTCCTCTTGAAAAATATTCAACCACCATTTGAATTCGTTTTCTCCTTCTTCGGCTCCTTTGGTCAGGATGGCCTGCGGCACGGCAGCTCCCAGGCAGCAGGTGGTGGCGATGAGTCCGGAATGATACTTTTTGATGAGTTCCTTGTCGATGCGCGGATATTTTCCATACATCCCTTCAATGAAACCCAGCGAGGTCAGTTTGATGAGGTTCTTGTATCCCTGTTCGTTCTTGGCCAGCAAGATTTGATGAAAGCGCTTGTCTTTTTGATCCTTGGTGTAGGTTTTTTGGAGCCGGGTCTCGGTTACATAAAATTCACAACCGACGATGGGCTTTACTTTGGGTTTTCCGTGCTCGTCTTTGTGCTTGTATGCTTCGGCCACGAACTCAAAAACGCCGAACATATTGCCGTGATCACTGATGGCCAGTGCGGGCATGCCATCTGCCGCTGCCTTTTGATATAGGTTCGGTATGGCGGCCGCCCCGTCGAGCAAAGAATATTGAGTATGAACGTGGAGGTGAGAAAATTTCATAGGGGCTATCCAATGGGCTTATCCGGGTAACCTGCCACCTTGCTGGCAAAATTTCCTGGGGGACTAAAGTAAATCAAATATGGATGTGCGTCTTCTATGTGGATATTTCGACTGTTTGAACGCCGGCGTTACAAACTTTATCAGCTGGTTTTCAGCGGTTAAGAATGATTAACATTTTCTTTTGGGCATCTTCTCAGGTGGCTGGAGGGCAAAACCTTAGTTTCGCGCTTTATCAAACGTTTCATTTTTTGTCATGCGTCATTTTTCATCTGTTGTTTTTGTTTTTTTTCTGTCCTCATGCGGATTGATTCGGCAAACGACTGTTCGCGAGGGAAAGAATCCATCCCTTACGCTGGCTCAAGCCATCGACTACAATCGACAGCCACGTAAATTCATAGATGACATCACTGTAACACCGGAAAAAACCAGGGTTACTTTTGTGGCTCAGGTAGAGCCATCGACCTTGGCAACAAGCGGGCCCAGTGCGGGTTCCAACAATTCGGACAATAGTTCCATAACCGTTGGTGCGAATTCAGCTTCAAGCTTAGATCCGTCCAGGCTTACCGGAATTCAGCTCAAATATGCCAATTTGATTGGGGTAGATGCTAGTTCATTACCCAGTTTAAGTTTATTGCTTGCTTTGGAGGATTGGTATGGTACTCCCTACTTGTGGGGAGGTACAACCAAAAGAGGGGTTGATTGCTCTGGGTTTACCCGCGCGATGTATGCGGCCGTTTATGGCATCACGCTTCCCCGGGTTTCTCGTGATCAGCATCGTAGTACCCGTCGTATTCAAATGACGGATCTTCAAGAAGGCGACTTGGTCTTTTTCAATACCCGTGGCAGTGGCGTATCTCACGTGGGTATTTATTTGGGCAATAATAAATTTGCCCACTCCGCCTCCAAGGGGGTCATGATAAACGATCTCTACGACAAGTACTACGTGAAGCGCTACTTGGGTGCTGGCCGTTGGTTGCCTGAATAATCCACGGGTTTTCTAGGCCTTTCCGGTAATCTTTTTTTGGATGGCTTGCCACACCGGCTTTATGTCGGGAGATAGGTTCATGTGATATACACCTATTGCATAGAGAAGAATAAATAAAACAGATTGACTGAGCAGGGCAACCCATCCGCTGAGTGTATGAGTTGTCCAGTGGGCAATGCCATAACTAAGGCTGCCGATGACGATTACCCAAAAGGATCGCCAGGTAAAGGGGAATAATTGGAATTTTTTCCAAAGAAATACAATGCGGATCAAATTGTAGATCGTGATCGCGATCAATTGGGCTCCGGCAGCTCCCTGGATGCCATACGATTTGGTTAGCCAATAGCTACAAGGTAGCATTACAAGCAACAAGACTATCCCGCTTATGAATTCAAAACGCCATTTCGTAGAGGTTTGTAGAATCTGCGTATTGAGTCCGGTTCCCATATCAACCAAGCGTGCCATCCCCAAAAGAATCACCACCGGGAAGGCCGACTGGTAGGAGGATTGGAGGCCAACGACTTCGATTCCCTCCTGAAAATCGAGCGCGAACAAGGATAATATCCCTGCGGCAAATATCAATTGATTGATGGATGAACGCTGGTAGATCCGTTGTATCTCGGACATGTTTTTTTCTTTCCAGGCCAGCGAGAGCTTCGGAATGGTGGCACTGATCAATCCACGCTGCGGGGCTTGGATGACTGCAGCCATATTCTGGGCCAGTGAATAGATAGCCAGTTGAGCCATGGCTCCCTGTAATACAGAAGCAATGACTAGGGAGTCAAATACCATTGAAAGTTGTAAAACGGCCATGCCGCAAAAGATGAAGAGGCAGAGACGAACGATGATCTTGCGTAGTCGTTTGGTTAGTCGACTAACCTCAAAGTGAAATCGCAATTTCCCGGATCCAAATAGATATATATAGAGAACGGTGGCTATAAACAGATAGCTCAGAGAGAAAATCTGCACGAATTCATTGAAATCGATCCATCCCGCTGCAAAGCTGAGAATCAGGGCCGTGACATACAGGCGCCAGATCAATTCTTTCAATAGGTTTGTGAATACCGACTTTTGAAAGTTCCAAGCCCAGGCTTCCAACAAGGAATAGAGGGTCATTCCCAGGCCCAGAGGGAAGAGCCAACTGTAATGGGTGATCAGGTCAGGCGCATTGGTGCCATATTTTTGGATAACAAGATCTTTGCCTGCATATCCCATCAAGGCAATCAGGCCAAACCCAATCAAGCTAACCGATAAGGCCAGCGAAAATTGCTCGTTTTTATTACCCCGATGCGATTGATAATACGGAAAGAATTTGATCAGGTATACCGGCATGGCCAAACCGGAAAAGGCGGACATCGTCAGGGCTACCGCGATGAAGGCATTGTAAAGGCCAAACTGTTCCTTTTCGAAAATGCCCTGTTTGGTAAAAAGATAAATATTAAATAAGCCCACCGCAAAGCCAACGTAAATGACAGCGGAAGAGATCAGACTTTGTCGGCGTATGCCACTCATGCAGGCGTTATTGTATATATAAGTTGGCAGATAGTTTATCTCGAGTCCAGTCTTTCCCAACTGGCGTCCACTGCGTGGAAACCCATATCCAGGGCTCCGCGGGGCCAGAGCGAACGGGCATGCTGAATGGGGGAAGGCAGTTGGTCCACCTACATTGTACGATCCCATTTACCATTTTGGATTCCAGGGTAGGTATTTGGGTGGTGCGCAGATACTGATCGAATATGGGTTGCAAATTCAAGCCTGTTCGCTTACTCCAATACGCCTCCACGGCGGCGCTGGTGGTGGGTTCTAGCGCAAAATCACGATTCATTCCCCGTAAAATTTCTCGGAACAGCGAGTCGTTGTCGATGACCTCCCGCAGGGTGTGGATGAGGTTGGCCCCTTTGTTGTACATGTCGCCGCTTCCCTCCGCATTGACGCCATACGGAGCGATCAGGGGTCGGTCGTTGTCGATCGAGGGACGAAGCCCCCGCACATATGCATCCGCCGCGGCCCGGCCGTAATGGTAATCGATGAAAAGCACTTCCGAATACATCGTAAAACCTTCGTGTATCCACATGTCGGCTATGTCACGGGTAGTAATGTTATTGGCAAACCATTCATGCCCGGATTCATGGATGATGATATAATCCCATTTCAGTCCCCAACCCGAGCGGGACAGGTCACTTCCCAAGTAACCGTTTCGGAATTGATTGCCATAGGCGATGGCCGACTGATGTTCCATTCCGAGATGGGGCGATTGCACCAATTTAAATCCGTCGTTATAAAATGGGTAGGGGCCGAACCAATATTCAAAGGCTCGAAGCATTCGTTTTACGTCCCGCAGGAAATGTGGTTTGGCTTTATCCAGATCCTCCGCAAGTACCCAATAATCCAGGTCTAGTTTTTGCTTTTCTTCTCCCAGCAGGGTATCAGTCCAGTGCGCATAGCGCCCGATGTACGGAACCAGGTTGTAGTTATTGATCGGGGACGTTACATTCCAACTCCACTGCTCCTTTCCGGGGCCGGCGAGTTTTTTCCCCAGTAAACGACCATTGGCAACGGCCTGAAGGGTGTCGGGAACGATGATATTCAGTTGTGCACCGCGGTCGGGCTCATCGCTTTGATGATCCTTACACGGATACCACACGCTGGCCCCCAATCCCTGACAGGCAACCGACATCCATGGATTGCCGCTTCTGTCTTTTTTATAGATCCAACCTCCGTCCCACGGCGGATTCACCGCTATGCGCGGTTTGCCACTGTATTGGATCTCAATCGTAGCGGCCATCTTTTTGGATTTGGGCAGCAGCGACCGGTGAGCACTAAGGTCGATCCAGTATACGTTTCCTTCCCGTTGAAAGGGGAGGGATTGTTGTCCCAATAAAACTTTATCGATTTGCATGGGTTGTTGCAGGTCGATTTGCATCCGATCGGTCTGCGGCGCACCGGTAAGGTTGAACTCGATCCGATTCCTTCCTTTTAGTAATCGCGTGGTGTAGTCGGGTTCGATGGTTAGTTCATAATGAAGCACATTCCACCAAGCTCTATCGGGACCAATGGTGCCCCGAAGGGTGTCTTGTCTGTCAAACGTGGTAGATTGACTCCGTACAAGAGAGGCTCCCCCGAAAAAAAATAAGAGGAAAAGGGCAATTGTTTTTTTTCCGATCATGCAGGCCTTGGGTTGATTTGCTAATTTAGCCCGAAGGGTTCAACTGATGCGTTTCCGAATTCACAATTTTGCGATCTGTTTGCTGTTCCTGGCCTGTGGGCGGTCGCCACAGGCGGAGAAAGGCTATTTTTTATACAACGAATCGACGGGTATTTCGTCGCTGGATCCGGCTTTTGCCAAAAGTCAGGCTACCATCTGGGCCACCCATCAGCTTTATAACACCTTGGTGGAAGTTGATGCTACCGGTTCCATCGTGCCCTCCGCCGCCCTGCGCTGGGAGATCAGTGCGGATCGTATGTCGTATACTTTTTATTTACGAAGCGATATGTTTTATCACGACGATCCGGTTTTTCCAGGCGGAACCGGCCGTCGGCTTCGGGCCAGTGACTGGGTTTACTCCTTTTCGCGCTTGTTGGATCCGGCGGTGGCGAGTCCGGGTGCCTGGATCTTCCGGGGAAAAGTCGATTCAATTCGTCCCTTTGAAGTGCTCAACGACTCCACCTTTCGCTTGAATCTGTTGCGGCCTTATCATCCCATTCTGGGTATTTTATCGATGCAATATTGCTCGGCCGTCGCTCCCGAAGCGGTGGAGCGATACGGAGCGGATTTTAGAAGACACCCGGTAGGCACTGGCCCTTTTCGGTTTGCGGCCTGGGCAGAGGGACAAACCCTGATCCTAAAAAAGAATGATCGCTATTGGGAAAAAGATGAACGCGGCGCAAGCCTTCCGTATTTGAAAGGGATTCGTGTGAGTTTTTATGATAGCAAGGCCACGGAGTTTTTGTTGTTTCAGCAAGGGAAACTGGATTTCATTAACGATTTGGATGCCTCTTTCAAGGATGAGTTGCTCTTGAAATCGGGTCGGCTGAAACCCCAGTGGGAAGGCAAGTTGATCTTGCAAACGCATCCGTATTTAAATACGGAGTATCTGGGTATTGTAATGGATTCAACATTGGCCAGTGATGCGTTGCGGTCAAAAAAAATTCGACAAGCCATCAATTACGGATTCGATCGGCGCAAGATGATATTGTACTTGCGTAATTCACTTAGCACACCGGCCGAATCGGGGTTTGTGCCGGAGGGACTTCCCTCGTACGATTCCGCTCGGGTCAGGGGATATCATTACGATCCGGCCCGCTCGATGCAATTACTCGTCGAAGCGGGGTTTCCCGGCGGAAAGAATCTGCCGTTGATTCGCTTGCAAACCATTCCGATCTATGCGGAGATGGCGAATTTCATCGCCCGTCAGTTGGGAGAGGTGGGCATCGGGGTACAGGTGGACGTGGTTCAGAAATCCTTGTTGTTGGATCTGACGGCAAAGGGTGAATCGCCTTTTTTCAGGGCCTGTTGGATCGCGGATTATCCCGAGGGGGAAAACTATCTCTCGGTTTTTTATTCAAAGAATCCCGCCCCGCCCAATTACACCCGTTTCAAGAATGCACGGTTCGATGCCTTGTTTGAACAGGCCATACAAGAGGTAAATGATTCGGTGCGTTATCGTTTGTATCAGGAAGCCGATCGGCTCATCGTGGAAGAGGCTCCGGTGGTACCGCTTTGGTACGACCGGGTGATTCGATTAGTGGGACAAAACGTCGAGGGATTTTATCCGACCGCTCAGAACCTGTTGGAGCTGCGTCGCGTCAAAAAAAATTGATCAGTCCTTTTTTAATTTCTCCTTGAATACTTTTCGGAATTTTTCCAGTTTGGGACGGATCACCAATTGGCAGTAGGGATTGCTGTCGCCATTCATCTCGTAGTATTGCTGGTGATAATTCTCTGCCGGGTAAAAGATTGCGAAGGGGGTGATCTCCGTTACAATGGGTCGGTCGAACGCGCCGCTTTTATAGAGGTCCGCTTTGTATTGGGTCGCTTTCTCGCGTTGTTCCTCGCTGTGGTAAAAAATTCCGCTTCGGTATTGGGTGCCCACATCGTTGCCTTGACGATTCAGGGTGGTGGGGTCATGTGTTTCCCAGAAAACTTCCAGCAGTTCGGCAAAACTGATTTTAGTCGGATCATATATGATCTGCAAGCATTCCGCGTGACCGGTTTCACCACTACACACTTCTTTGTAGGTGGGATTCTTGGTTTTGCCGCCGGTGTAACCGGAGGTTACTTGAATCACTCCTTCCAAGGAGGTGAATACCGCTTCGGTGCACCAGAAGCAACCGTTGGCCAGGGTGGCGATCTCAGTGGCAGGCAGGGTGGGATTGTTCTTCACGGTCGAGTCTTCCATGGGAGGGATTTTTTTCGTGGTTCGTTCGGTTTGGGCACAGGCCGTTAGGGCAAAAACTAACCAACCGCCGAGGGAGAGGATTCTGTTCATGACGGCTACAAAATTCCGAGTTTTGTGCCGGTTTTGAATCGTCTGTTTAATTGATTGCATGAAATTATTTCCTTCCTCTGCCCGCTCCCAGCTCGAGTTCGATCGGGTGGTGGAGCGACTGGTGGCTCATTGCCGGGGCGAATGGGCCAAGGAACGGGCAGGCGATATCCGCATCCACAACCAGATCGACCACATTCGGTTGGCGCTGGGGCAAACACAGGAATTCAAGTGGATATTGGATCAGGGACTTGCCTTCCCCACGGAGGAGCCCTTGTCCATTACCCGCGAGTTGCATCTCTTGCGTGTTCCGGGGGCGGTGTTGACGGGCGAGCAGTGGATGCAGGTTCGTCGCCTGCTCCTCGACACGGAATCGGTTTACCGGTGGTTCAACGAAGAGCGCCGCCTGGCCTATCCTTCGATGGCCTCTGTCATCGGGGCGTCAGGCTACGAAAAGCGCATCGCGGGGCGGATCGACGAGGTGTTTGAGCCGAACGGACAGGTTTGTGACAACGCCTCTAAGTATTTACAGGAGGTACGGATTCGCTTGCATCGAAAGCGACAGGAATTGCGGGCGATGTTTGAGCGCATCGTACAAAAATTACAGAAGCAGGGTTGGTTGGCCGAGATCGAGGAGAGCTTCTTGAATGGTCGACGGGTGGTGGCGGTGCTTGCCGAACAGAAGCGGGTGGTCCGCGGAATTTTACATAGAGAAAGTGAAAGTCGTCGAACGGCTTTTTTGGAACCGGAGGAGACAATCGAACTCAATAATGAAGTGTTCGAGTGGGAGAACGAGGAGCGGGCCGAGGTGTTGCGGATCCTTCGGGCGTTGACGGCGGAATTATCGGTTTATCAGCCGCAATTGCAGCAGTATTATGCAGTACTTGGGCAATTTGATTTTATCCGGGCTCGTGCGCGGTTGGCGGTGGAGATGGATGGGCGCCTGCCCGAGATGGAGGCGAAGGCCGGGGTACAGTTGGTGCAGGCCCGTCATCCGTTGTTGTTGCTATATCATTTGTCGAACGGCAAACCCACGATTCCGTTGGACCTGACGCTTAGTGAGGAGCATCGGATCTTGGTGATCAGCGGACCGAATGCGGGGGGAAAGACCGTGGCGATGAAAACGATTGGTTTGATTCAATTGATGGCGCAGAGTGGGTTGTTGGTGCCGGTAGGGGCGGGCACGCGGCTGGGCGTGTTCAAGCAGTTGATGATTCAGATGGGCGATGCACAGAGTTTGGAATTTGAGTTGAGTACCTACAGCAGTCACTTGCTGCATATGAAGGAATTTTTGGAGGCGGCGAATGGTCGGACTTTATTTTTTGTCGATGAAATGGGAAGCGGAAGTGATCCTGATCTCGGAGGTGCTTTTGCGGAAGTGATGTTGCAGGAATTTTTGCGTCGGCATTCGATGGGGGTGGTAACAACGCATTACTTGAATTTGAAAGTGATGGCGGGGCGTACGCCCGGGTTGATCAATGGCGCGATGGCCTTTGATGAAAAGAATCTCTCGCCGCTTTACAAATTGCAGGTGGGAAAGCCGGGGAGTTCCTACACGTTTGCCATTGCGCAGCGGATCGGGTTAGATAAAAAATTGATCGAACGGGCAAGGGGATTGGTGAAATCGGATCACGTGAAGCTGGATAAATTATTGCATCGAACCGAGGTGGAATTGGCTGAGATCACTCAGAAGCAAGCGGAATTAAAAAAGTTAATGGCGGAAACCCAGCGGTTGAAAAAAGAGTTGGAGGGTGTGATGGATAACGAGAAGCATCGGCAGGAATTGGATTTGCTTCGGGAGCAAAACCGAATCGGGGCCGAGCGTTGGCAGGAGTTGAAGGATCTGGAGCGAAAATTAAAATCGGTTGTGCAGGATTGGCGGAAGAGTACAAACAAGGAGAAGGCCATGAAGGAGATGGGTCAGGTTTTGTTTCCAAAGCGGGCGGTGTCAAAAGCAAAAATGGCTGAGGAGGCAGGGGTATCGCACGAGGAGCTTTCCGGCGAATTGGGAGTAGGGGATACGGTTCTGGTCAAGCCTACCGGAAGGCATGGCCTGGTGATGGAGTTTAAGGGCAAGCAGGTGGTGGTGCGGATCGGGAAGATTCCCATGCAGGTGTCGCGAACGGATTTAAAAAAGATTCGTTTGATCGAGACAACAGAGCGAAAAAAAACGCGAAAGAGTTCCTGATTTTTCTTGATGTACGGCAACCGTTATTTTTCATCAGGCTTTTGTTTTGCCTATTCTTCCGGGGAATGTACATTTGCGCCGGAGAGATGGCAGAGCGGTCGATTGCGGCGGTCTTGAAAACCGTTGACTGTAACAGGTCCGGGGGTTCGAATCCCTCTCTCTCCGCAATACTGATAAAATGCCCCGTTAGGGGCATTTTTAATTACGCGAGCGTGAAATGCTTGCATTTCTAAGCTTGCGTAATTAAAAATGTAAGGGGCGAAGCCCCGGCATTTTATCAGTATTGCTGGTTCCACCTCCCGGATCTTTTCGCGCAGAGAAAAGAATCCCATCGCAAATTTCCTCATCTTTTTTGATTGTAGTGGATCTTACTAGTTCGCGGATAGCATGTAACTGTTTTGTACCTTGCACCCCCTTTCGGAGAGGTGCCAGAGTGGTCGAATGGGACGGTCTCGAAAACCGTTATATGGGCAACTGTACCGAGGGTTCGAATCCCTCCCTCTCCGCTCTTACCCGCCGAAGCTTTAGCGAAGGAGGGACTCACATCGAAGCCGTTAACTTGATCCAACTTCTTAAATCTCTGGCGCCGTATTTCTGGCGTTATCGGTTGCGACTGGTCGCCGGATTGTTGTTTGTTTCCCTTTCTAGTTATTTTAACGTGTTGTTCCCGCAGGTAACGGGCTTTGTGATCGACTACGTACAGCGGACGCTTCAGCTTCCCGGGTATGAGGTGCCCAGTCGTCCAGCTAGGTATGATGCATTGGTGGAGCGATTTGTAGAATGGATTACGGCGCGTTCCTGGGAGTTGAGTGGGGTAGTGGCGGTGTGCGGATTGACCATCTTGGGACTTGCATTGATCCGCGGTTTTTTTCTGTTTTTGATGCGGCAGACAATCATCGTGATGAGTCGGCACATCGAGTTTGCGCAGAAAAAAGACATCTATGCGCATTTTCAGCAAATGGACCTATCTTTTTTCAAAAGTAATCGCACGGGCGACCTGATGAATCGGATCTCGGAGGATGTGGGACGGGTGCGGATGTTCACCGGACCGGCGCTGATGTATTTTGCAAACCTTTTTACCATCATACTTTTTTGCGTGTTGTCCATGTGGCGCCGCGATCCGGAACTCACGATCTATGTGTTGAGTCCGCTGCCCCTTTTGGCATACATCATGTACCGCGTCAACGAACGCATCAACCGCATGAGTGAGCAAGCACAATCGGCCTTGTCGGATTTGACGGTGCAGGCGCAAGAAACGTACAGTGGCATCCGGGTGGTCAAATCTTTTGTGCAGGAGCAATCCATTCTGGGCTGGTTTTCGCAGAAGGCCGAGCGGTCTAGAAAAGCGGCAATGGGACTGGCCAAGATCGAGGCCCTGTATTTTCCTTCGATCTCGCTGCTGATCGGATTGAGTACGTTGATCACGATTTTGATTGGAGGGTTGTATGTGATCCGAGGTGGTGGACTTGGTCTGAATGCGCTCGTAGAATTTATTCTTTACATCAATATGCTCACGTTTCCGGTGAGTGCGATCGGACTAACGGCCAGCTTGACCCAGCGGGCAGCGGCCTCACAGGTGCGGATCGATGAGCTTCTGGAGCAGCAGTCGGAATTGGACCAATCAGGTAAAAAGGCACTGAATGAGATCGAATCAATCCAGTTCGATCAAGTACGTTTTGTTTACCCAGACACCGGCGTGGTAGCAGCGGCGGGATGGGATCTGCGGTTGAGAAAAGGGCAGCGCTGTTTGATGGTTGGATCGACGGGAAGTGGAAAATCAACCTGGGCTCAGTTGGCACTTCGGTTCTATGATCCGTCCTCGGGTGAGATACGAGTGAATGGTATTCCATTGCCAACCTACGATTTGCAGCGGCTTCGTGAGACGATTTCGTATGTGCCTCAGGATATCTTTTTGTTCAGCGACACCATCGAAGCCAATCTCCGTTTTGGAAACGAGCAAGCAAGTCAGGAAACGATTGATCAGGTGGCACGGGCCGTTTGTTTGCAGGAAGAGGTAATGCGTTTTCCGGAGGGATATCAGACAGTGGTGGGCGAGCGGGGTGTAACGTTGAGCGGGGGACAGAAACAGCGACTGGCTTTGGCCAGGGCTTTGCTTAAACCGGCATCTTTTTATATCCTGGATGATTGTCTGAGTGCGGTGGATGTTCAAACCGAAAAAAAGATACTGGAGTCATTGGACAAAATGACGGGGGAGGCGGGCTGGGTACTGATCACGCACCGGTTGCCGGCGCATTTTCCCTTTGACTGGGTGATCTGTTTGGATCAAGGTGTGGTGGTGCAGCAAGACAGGCCTAATGACCTGCTGAAAATGGGTGGGTACTATGCAGATCTTTTATCGGGTCGGGGGCAAGGCAATGCGGACTCAAAACAGACCTGACCCCTTGATATACAATTCTTTGCTTGGATTTGGAATTTTTTGGAAATGGGTTATATTTGTCTGAACCATCATTAACCAAAAGCACGAGCCGTGTCGTACGAGAACAATGAGCGAAAAGCCGACAGTATTTACAGCAAACGCATTCGCGCAGGAAAGCGCAGGACTTACTTTTTTGATGTCCGGGCCACCCGGGGGAACGATTATTATTTGACCATCACCGAGAGTCGTAAACGCTTCGACGACAATGGATACGATCGTCAAAAGATCTTTCTGTACAAGGAGGATTTCAACAAGTTTGTAAAGGGGTTGAGCGAGACAGTGGATTATGTGAAAATAGAGCTCATGCCCGATTTCGATTTTGATGCCTTTAACCGGGAGGATTTTCCTGAGGAAGAGAGCTCTGCCGACAGTTCCGGGTCTGCCCCTGCCCAAGATTCTCAGCCCGATGCCCCGGCGGAGGATGTCGATAAATGGTGATCAGCAACTTAGCTTATATAAAAAAATGCCCCAAGGGCATTTTTTTATGCCCGAAAGGGTCTATTTTTACCCTAACCAAAATCCGCTGAATGAGGAAACTTTACGCTTCCCCTTCAAAATTATTGGCACTATCTAAACCCCAGTCAACCCGACCGGGAATTTGTCATTCTTTTAAATCTTGCGAAATGCAATCGATTAAAACCCTGCTTCGCCCTTTGTTTTTGTTGCTGGTTGGCCTTGTTGCTCTGTTGAACACAGAGGCCCAAACGACCATCTCCACCAACTTCACCAACAACAACGGAAACGCGTTGGTGACATTCAATTTTAGAAATAACAACGCCGGTCCGGTAATGATCACCGACATGGCCAGTATCACCCAAAGCTCCGGCGACAAGATTGTGTCTGTTTTCTACAAAACAACACCCATTAACGGTGCCCCGGGCGCGATCAGTGCGGCCAATGGCTGGTTGTTGGCGGCAAGCGCCACACCCAATATCGCCGTTTCTGGTTCAGTAGTACCCATGATCAGTAACATCGGATTGGTTGTACCCGGTGGAGCCACTTACGGAATTGCCTTTCAAGTTTTGACCTCTTCCGGCGGAACTTCGTTGAGCTACTCCACACTTACTGCCGGAACGTATACTTTTTCCGGTGGCGGTTGTGACCTTATTAGTGGAACCTCCGTTAGTTATGGTGGGGGAGTAGCCCCGGCCTCACCCACTTTTACTCCACGAGGGTTTATTGGTAGTGTGACCTTTGTTCCCTTTACAACTTGCTCCGGCACACCCAATCCTGGTAACACACTTATTTCGGTAACTGCTGCTTGTCCGGGCGCAAATTTCACCCTCTCGCTACAAAATGGGTTACCACAGGTTGGATTGAGTTTCCAGTGGCAATCCGCTGCCTCTGCTGCGGGTCCGTGGAACAACATAACCGGTGCAACCGGAAATACCTATCAGGCTGCACAAACATCAACCACCTTCTACCGTTGTATGCTGACTTGTTCGGGTAGCAGTGCAAACTCCAATCCGGTACAGGTGACAATGAATCTCCCCACCAACTGTTATTGTGCAGCGGGTGCGGGTACCACCGCCGGTGAGAAAATATCACGCGTTCGATATTTATTGATCGATAACGCTTCCACCTCCACGGCCGGCTATGAGAATTTCTTGAATGTTACCACACCTGCATTCTTGGGTGTAACTTCTCCCATCACGGTTAATATTTCCGGTGCGTTTACGTCCGATCAAGTTTTGGTTTGGATCGACTTTAACCAAAACGGAAGTTTCTCGGATGCGGGTGAATTGGTGTACACGTCTGCAACAGGGGTAGGACCCCATACCGGTAACATTACGGTCCCTGCCACCGCCATGATGGGCAACACCCGCATGCGCGTACGCTTGCACGATACCGGTCCCGGTCCAAACAACACGCCTTGTGGCAACTCGTCGTGGGGACAGGTTGAAGATTACACCGTAAATATTCAAACGTGTATTCCGGCTACTATCTCTACCCAGCCTGCTAGTACCAATACGCTTTGCGGTGGAAATGCCAGCTTCTCCATCACAGCGGCCGGATCCATTCCCGCCTATGGATGGCAATTCCGTACCAGTGCATCCGCGCCCTGGCAGGATGTAGCCAACGGCGGTGTTTATTCCGGTGCCACTACCAATACACTTGTTATCACTTCTGCCACCTCCGCAATGAATGGATATCAATATCGCGCATTGCTTACGGGCGCTTGTGCGGCATTGGACTACAGCCAACCCGCAACACTCACGGTTACGCCTCCAACGCCTGTTGTGAATCCGGCTTCTGCTTCTATTTGCAACGGAACCATACAATCATTAACCCTGACCAACTCCGTTTCGGCTCCGACCACCGGAATCTTCGTCGCCTCCGCCGGATTGCCGCTCGCGATTCCGGACAATACTCCAACTGGTACTACTGCTTCGGTAGCTGTTTCCGGTATCCCGGCAGGTGTGTTGATAACCAACGTGGCTGTTAAATTCACGATGACCCATACCTGGGTGGGTGATCTGATCATGAACCTTCGCGCCCCGAACGGTCAAGTCTTGAACCTGATCGGGCTCCTCAACAATGGAGCCGGTAACAACGATACGGACAACTTCACCAATACGGTGGTTGACTCCCTTTCTACCACTTCTATGAGTGGTGCGCCTGCCCCTCGTACCGGTACCTATCGTGCCGATCGATTTGGAGTAGGAACCAATCTGAATCCGATCGCTACAACTACCGGTTTCTGGGCTCCGTTGTTGACTACCCTGAACGGCAACTGGACACTCGGTTTGAGTGATCTGGGTCCTGGTGATCTGGGTAACCTCCTAAGCTGGGAAATTCAAATCTCTTATGTAGCTCCTGTGTTTGCACAAGGTACCTGGACGGCTTCTCCGGCTTCCCCGAACACCATGTTCACGGACGCAGCAGCCACCATCCCGTACACCGGAACACCGGCTACAACTATTTATGTGAGACCTTCTGCTAATACCAATTACTCTGTACAATTCACTACCCCTGGTGGTTGTACATCTTCAATTGCCAGTGTACCCGTTACGGTTTCTCAGCCGATCGTTGGGCTTGGAGTGAGCCCGGCCGCCCGTGCGGTTTGCGTGGGTGGTTCCACCAGCTTCAGCGCAACAGTATCCAGTGGTGGTCCACTGACCTACCAATGGGCCGTTAGCACCAATGGAGGAGCAACTTTCACAAACATCTCCGGCGCAACGTCCGCTACGCTCAACTTGACGGGTGTTACACAAGCCATGAATGGCAATCGTTATAGCGTTACGGCTACTGCCGGTCCTTGCGGATCGGTCATCTCTACCGGTGTTGGAATCCTCACGGTGAATGCCTTGCCGACCGTTACCCTCTCAACACCGATGGTGAAACTGGTTCCAGGTCGTACGACAACACTCACGGCCAGTAGCAATCCGCCTGCGGCTAGTAATGGATACGCATGGACCTTGAATGGCAGTGCGATCTCCGGTACGGGTAATTCTCAAACTGCCAACATCGATCGCCTGGGAACTTATCAGGTGACCGTAACCGATGTGAATGGTTGTGTGAACAAATCCAACGCCGTTACCATCTTCGCCGAAGGTTCTGATCGTGTTTGGATCTATCCGAATCCGACCTCCGGTGCCTTCCAGGTCCGCCTCTACCATAGCGGTGAGCGTGCCGAAAAGCGGGTGGTGACCATCTACAACACCATCGGACAAGTCATCGAAAGCAAAGAATTCGTGCTGGTGGCCGGCCTACCTGCCTACCTTCAGATGAACTTCGATCTGGGCGGAGGTGCCACGGCCAAAGGAGCCTATGTGGTGAAGGTGGCCGATCAGTACAGTGGTCGCGTCGTCTCCGGTATCGTGATGGTTCAGTAATCCTTTATCTAATTAATTCATATTCAAAGCCCTCCGAGTTCATCGGGGGGCTTTTTCATGTGAGGTGTCCTTTTTTGTGTTTTGTTATTTTTTAGCTAATTTGTTGCCGGTTTATACTGCCCGGGAACCGGTCAGTGACCACACATTTAAAATCGTTACCATGCAACCAAACTTTACGCTTATGAACAGCCGATTGTCTTTGTTTCGATTGTTTTTACTCCTGGGTTTTATGCAGTTGGGAATTTTCCAATCTACTGCCCAAACGTTGGAGAGAAACAGCGACAGTAAGCGACCTGCTCCTACCGCTCAACAGATCCAGCAAAAAACCACGTTGAGTCAAGGGAATCCAACCTCTTCAATTCCAACAGCGACCAATGATCTTGGATTGGTGATACCCAATAATCCATCGAACCAGCCACGCCCTGAGGCGATCTGTGCAACATTTACCGGATCGCTTGCTGCGGGTGACCTGACGATGAGTCCTCGTTTGTTCCGAAACGGATCGCCTCCCAACGGAAACTGTACCACTCCATATCCCTTCCCTGGTACTTCAGGCACGGGTCCTTATTATTATGACGTTCATACCTATACCAACACAACGGGTCTGACGCAGTGTGGTACATTCACGCTCAGCACAACAGATTTAACAAACGCAAATATTCAGTTTGCGATCTACAACAATACGTTTAACCCAGCCAGCCTCGCTACAAATTATTTGGCTGATCCGGATGCCAGTAGTGGTACTCCCGCCGTCACACTTTCTTGTAACTTGACTGTAGCGGCCGGACAGACCATCCAAATAATTGTATACTCTGCCAACGTCAATACCACTGCTGCCGGTACCGCCAGTAATTATACCATGACAGTCGATTTTCCTGTCTGTCCCTCTGCTCCCTGTGCCGGTACGCCCAATCCAGGAAACACCCTTTGTTCAGCAACGAGCAATTCGGTATGTCCGACACTTCCATTCACATTAAGTCTGCAAAACATTACAACCGGCTCTGGAGTAACTTACCAATGGCAGTCGGCTAGCTCGGTTGCTGGTCCGTGGACCGACATCGCCGGTGCAACCAACCCAACATATGCAACCAGCATCACCACGGCTACCGCTTATCGTTGTAATGTGACCTGCAGCGCGGGTCCCTCCACCACAGCCTCCAACCCTGTGCTGGTCAACATCAACCCGCCTTCTGCCTGTTATTGCTTACCGCCTTCTTCGAATTGTACCGATAGTGATGTAATCACGCGCGTTCGGATTAGTACATTGGACAACGCCTCTGCATGTAGTGCCGGTGGATATGCCAACTACACAACTACCGTTGCGGCTCCGATCGTTTTCTCCGGGGCAGCCAACCCAATTACCGTCAATACCCCAACAGTTTATTCGGAGAATGTCAGCGTATGGATTGACTATAATCAAAACGGCCAGTTTGATACCAATGAGTATACGAACATTGGTAGCAACGCCGGAAACGGCGGGGTGATTACCAACAACATCAATATACCTGCAACCGCCTTGACCGGGGTAACCCGCATGCGCGTTCGGGTTCGATTTGGAACAGGTGCTCTGACCTCCGGTCAGGCATGTACTGGTTATCCCTTTGGTGAAACCGAAGATTACAATGTAAACATTCAGCCTTGTGTTACTGGTTCCTTTACTACGCATCCGGCCAGCACCAGTGTAACCTGTGGTGGTAATGCCACCTTTAGCGTTGCGGCTACCGGTTCTCTCCTGACCTTTACTTGGCAGTATCGCACCAGTGCCACCGGGACCTGGGTGGATATCACCAACGGCGGCATCTTTGGAGGTGCTACTACTTCTACTCTGACGCTTACAAATGTACCCGGTACGTTCAACGGCTATCAATTCCGTGCACTGATGCGCGGGGGTTGTACCGCAGTTGATTTCAGCAACAATGCCACCCTCACCGTTAACCCGCTTCAGCCGGTGGTGAATCCAGCTACTGCTACTATTTGTACCGGTTCTACACAGACTTTAACCCTGACCAACTCCGTTTCGGCTCCGACCACCGGAATCTTCGTCGCCTCCGCCGGATTGCCGCTCGCGATTCCGGACAATACTCCAACTGGTACTACTGCTTCGGTAGCTGTTTCCGGTATCCCGGCAGGTGTGTTGATAACCAACGTGGCTGTTAAATTCACGATGACCCATACCTGGGTGGGTGATCTGATCATGAACCTTCGCGCCCCGAACGGTCAAGTCTTGAACCTGATCGGGCTCCTCAACAATGGAGCCGGTAACAACGATACGGACAACTTCACCAATACGGTGGTTGACTCCCTTTCTACCACTTCTATGAGTGGTGCGCCTGCCCCTCGTACCGGTACCTATCGTGCCGATCGATTTGGAGTAGGAACCAATCTGAATCCGATCGCTACAACTACCGGTTTCTGGGCTCCGTTGTTGACTACCCTGAACGGCAACTGGACACTCGGTTTGAGTGATCTGGGTCCTGGTGATCTGGGTAACCTCCTAAGCTGGGAAATTCAAATCTCTTATGTAGCTCCTGTGTTTGCACAAGGTACCTGGACGGCTTCTCCGGCTTCCCCGAACACCATGTTCACGGACGCAGCAGCCACCATCCCGTACACCGGAACACC
>VGFT01000008.1 GCA_016868775.1 Bacteroidota bacterium
ACATACTTTTCGTTTAAGCCAGCCTGTCGATACTTTTTTTTAGTATGTTGTTTTCAAGCAGTAAATCAGCTACAAGTTCCTTAAGCTCTTTATTTTTATTTCGTAGATCAGCTACTTCATCACTGGTAGCCTCCCTTGTAGTATCGCCAGATAGACGCTTTTTACCCGCTTCCATAAACTCTTTGTTCCACTTATAAAAGGTGGCTTGGGATATACCATGTTTGCGACAAAGCTCTGCAATGGAGTATTCCCCTCGTTGAGCTTCCATTACGATTACTAACTTTTGTTCTGAGGAAAAGAGTCTCCTTGTCTTGCGGCGGATCTCTTTAATGAAGTTCTCTGTAGATTGTTTTGGCTTCTGTTCCATGTCATTATTGGTTTAATTATTAATGATGGAAACACTCTACTAATTTAGACTATATTTTGTCCAATTTATGCTGACGATTTACAAGTGGCAGTCCACTCACGGGCTATCATAGCAAGAAGAAAAATTTATTTTACTACAAGTCCATAAAGCAAGGAACTAAGCTGAGCGTATCAGCGAAAAATTTGAACGAGAAATTTGAACATGTGATGAGCCACTTTGAATACGATCTAAAGTATAAAGACCGTCTCAAAAATATTTTATTGGATAAGCTTAAAGACTGCTTTGCTGACGATCATGTCAATGAAAAAAATTCGCGCAAGCGAATTACTGAGATCAAGAGTCAGTTGGAAAAAGTAGAAGAGCGCTTTGTATTAGGTGAGATTTCAAAAGAGCAGTATGAGAAATTTTCAACGCTCTACTCTGGTCAAATCAAGTCGATTGAGCAAGAACTCGATCAATCCGGCAAAATCAGTTCTAACCTTGAATTAGCGGTCGAAAAAGGACTGAAATACGCACAGAACCTCCGCCAGCTATGGGTTTCATCGGATTACCATGAAAAACAACGCTTACAATATTTGGTCTTTCCGGAAGGAATGCTGTATAGTAAGAAAAATGATGAAGTTCTAACCACAAGAATTAATACCCTGTTCGGTCAAATCGCCTTGCTGTCAAGGACTTCAGGGAAAAATAAAAAAGGCAAACCTGAAACGGAATGCCTTTTTGGAAGTAGTGTAGCCTCGCCTAGAATCGAACTAGGATCTGGAGCTTCGGAAACTCTTATACTATCCATTGTACTACGAGGCCGGAAAGGCAGCAATTTAATCAATTCCGGCGCAATTTCAAGGCCGATTGAATACCTTAGCCTGATGAAATTCGACTTCAAACGGGTATTGATCCTGGCCCCCCATACCGACGATGGCGAATTCGGCTGCGGAGGTACTATCCATAAAATGGTCGAGTCCGGAGCCGATGTATACTACGCCGCCTTTTCGGCCTGCCAACAGTCCGTTCTGAAGGAATTCCCTTCCGATATCCTCATCACCGAGGTCAAAAATGCCACCCGAATCCTCGGCATCAAACCGGAGCATCTGGTGCTGATGGACTACCAAGTCCGAACCTTCAACTACCGCCGCCAAGAAATCCTCGAAGACATCCTCCGACTAAAAAAACAGATCAACCCCGACCTCGTAATCATGCCCTCGGTGAATGACATTCATCAGGACCATCACACCATCGCCACCGAAGGCACCCGGGCTTTCAAAAACAGCACGCTCCTCTGCTACGAAATGCCGTGGAATAATTTCTCCTTCCAAACGACTTGCTTCGTTCCACTTACCGAAAAAGAGATCGCGGTAAAAGCACAAGTCCTCACCGAATACAAATCACAAGCCCACCGACCTTACGCCAACGAAGAATTTATCCGCTCCCTGGCCCGCACCCGAGGCGTACAAGTAGATCAACCCTACGCTGAAGTCTTTGAAGTGATACGATGGATCATCCAATAAACGTACTAATAACGGGGGCCGGGGCACCGGGCGGACCAGGCATCCTCCAAGCCCTTCGCTCCGCTGCCAATATAAAACTCCTCGCAGCCGATGCCGATCCCCTCGCGGCCGGACGATTCCTGGGCGAACCCTTTATCCAAATCCCCCCAGCCAACGATCCATCTTTCGTCGATGCCGTACTACAACAATGCATCAAACACCAAATACAAATCGTATTCCCCCTCGTCACCAAAGAACTGCTTCCCCTCGCAATGGCCAAAGAAAAGTTTAAAGTGCAAGGAATACAAGTACTCGTTTCCGACAGCAAACCACTCGAGATCGCCAACAACAAAGCCCGACTCCTAGAACACATAAAACAAGCCGGCATTCCCTGCCCCGCATTTCAAGTGGCCCGATCTGCCGAAGAACTAAAATCCGCTTGCGAATCTCTCGGCTATCCCCAACAACCCGTTGTGATGAAACCTGCTTCCGCAAACGGCTCAAGAGGAATCCGAATTTTAGATAATCATAAAAATCGTTTCGAACTTCTATTCAACGAAAAACCAAACGGACTCTTTAGACGATTGGAAGAAATCCTCCCCCTCTTGAATGGCAATGAAATTCCGGAACTAGTGGTAATGGAATTTCTTCCTGGCGATGAATATTCGGTGGATACCTTGATGAAAAACGGTGAAGTTCAACTCATCATTCCACGCAAACGAATCAAACTATCCGCAGGCATATCTATAAAAGGGATCATAGAAAAAAATGAGGCGGTCATTGAATATTGCCGCTGCATTCTTTCCAGTCTTGATTTAAATGGACCCATTGGCATTCAGGTAAAAGCAGACCGTACCGGTGCCTTCAAACTGCTGGAGATCAATCCCCGTATTCAAGGAACCAGCGTGGCTGCCCTCGGTGCCGGAGTCAATTTACCCCTGCTTGCCGTGCAACAAGCGATGGGAATTCCCCTCCCCCATCCCATCCACATAAAATGGGGAATAGGATTCGTTCGATATTACGAAGAAGGTTTTTTTAATAGCGGCGAGCTCAACAAATAATCGCTCAACGAAACATCACGCCCGCCGCCGCACGTAAAAAAGGAAGTGTCGGCAACGAAGAGATGAGTTGCCATTCCTGCTTCAACGAAGATTCATTATCCAAAAAAGAAAATACCCGCTGTACGGGATTGCGCGCAAACAACCGAGCGAATACCCGATCGCCCGGCCAATATCCCTTGGCAAGTACATCCAACAACACCCGATCGTAAAACATAAATCGATCCGGATCGCCGGATAAATTCCACAGCGACCTCCCCTCGATCAGCGCCTTGGCGATCTGCTCCGAACGCTTCTGAATAAATTGAAAGGTATATCCGCTCGACGCTTTGGTCTGTCCACCCGCCGTACCCAACTGATACATCCCCTGGTGATAGAAAGGAAAAGACTGACCCGTCATCGGAATCACCCCAAATTCCTCCTCAACGATCTTATGTGAACCGATTTTCAAATATTCTCGCAAATAATCATCCAATCCCCGGTCATACTCCTCCGGTTGCAAAAGTTTTTCTGTAAATAAGGTGTATTCAATCAACGCGCGACGAGCCGACACCGGCAACACATAGGCGAAGGTGGTGCCGTGACGCTGATCGACTCGAAAGTCCATCAAGGTGGCCGCCCCCGGATCAAAAAAATCCTGCTCCGTTTCGATCACTCGCCCTTTGAAATGCTGCAACAAATGCGTCGCTTTCGGATCTTTCTTAGCCGGATCGAAAATGGAATTGAAGACCAAAGCCCTCTCCCTTTCTCTTTCCCCACAGGGGGAAGGGACGGGGTGGGGGCTTTCAACTTCTTCGTACCGCAACTCCACCTGCGGATACTGTTCCAATACCCCCATGCAATGACGGTAAAAATCAATGCCTCGGATCATTTTGTAGCGATAGGGAGCAAGGGATAGATCGGATGAAAATTCGTTGCTGTAAAAAGCGACACGGCCCCAGGCGTGGTGGACCAGTTGCTCAAAATATCCATCGCCTTTTTCCCAAAAACACCAGGTACGGTCGTTCAGGTTCTTGGGAGATTTCTCAAAGACCAAAACGCGTTTGTCGGACAAGTAGCCTGCCTCTGCCAGTCGAACCAGCAGGCTCAAACCGGCACAACCGGCCCCCAGAAAAACCAGGTCGTATGATCGAGATGAATTCAAATTGAATAGAAGGCTGAAAATTACTCCTTCTCTGCCGCATAATGCACTTTGCTACTGCCGGCCATCAGGGCCTTATCCCGCTTCACTTTTTCCCAATACTTCTTTCCCACATACAAAAAGCCAAAACTCTCGCCGTCCTCTTTGTTTAAATGCTTGTGGTGCATTTTGTGTGCCCAACGAATGGCCCGGACATAAATATGATTGCTACGAGAAAACCATTTCAGACGCTGATGAATAATCACGTCATGCACCAAAAAGTAGGCGATGCCGTAGAGCATGATGCCAAAGCCGATGGATTGCATCCACCACATAGCTTGGTAGGTCCCAAAATAGATCAGCAAAAAACTTGGCACGGCAAAAATGAACGCGAACCAGTCGTTCTTCTCAAAAATACCGGGCTCTACCTGATGATGATCTTTGTGTAAAACCCATAAAAATCCATGCATCACATATTTATGGGTGCACCAGGTGATCCCTTCCATGATCAGGAAGGTGGCGAGGAGGACGCCGAGGTAAGAGAGGAGGAACATCATGCAAAATTAACCCGCGAGGGCCACAGAATGTTCGAATTGATCCAGCCACCAGAATTTAATTCTGGGAAAAGCGATGCGTAGCCAGATGGTAAATTTTTCGGGAAACTGCTCGATCGACTCCTCCAGCTGGATAATACTAATGTAACTGTGATCCATCACTTCCTCCTGATTCGGAAGTATCTCCCCATCATAAATACCGGTAAAGACGTGATCGATCTCATTTTCCACGAGCCCTTTGTCTAATCCTGCTGTATAGGTAAAGGTGAAAGCGTGAAACAATTCCGTTTGAAACCCCATTTCTTCCTGCAGCCGGCGGTAAGCGGCGTCTTCGGTTGATTCGCCTGGACGAGGGTGAGAACAACAAGTGTTCGTCCACAACCCACCGCTGTGATATTTTCCAACCGCCCGCTGTTGAAGAAGCAATCGGCCCCGGCTGTTGAATACAAAAACACTGAAGGCCCGGTGCAGGAGTCCCTGTTCATGCGCAGCCATCTTTTCGCAAGAACCTACGGACTGGTCTTGTTCATTTACGAGTATGACTTGTTCCAATTCCATCAGATCAATCGGAGTTGATTTTTTACCCCGGCGCGCAAAACGATCAGGGCTTTGTGATAGTTGGGGATGCGGATCCGGGAATCAAGGATTTCCTGGGGTTCGGTAAGTCGGATCTTTTTAAACAAAGAGAGATAATATTTATAGGCCACATACACACCAAACCGAGCTTTCAAGGGCAATTCTTTAATACCCGCGTAGGCATGATCGAAATCAGATTGTATATCTGCTTCAATTCTTCGCTTGTCGGACTCAGTAAAATTGCTGAAGTCACAGTCCGGAAAATAGACCCGTGACAACCCATTGTAGTCCGCTTTTATATCGCGCAAGAAATTTACTTTTTGAAGTGCGGCCCCCAGGGAACGAGCGGATGCCTCCAGTCGTTTATAAAGCTCCCGATCGCCTTCACAAAAAACATGCAGACACATAAGTCCCACTACCTCTGCCGAGCCATAGATATACTCTTTGTATTCGGCATCATTATACCGTGTCTTTTTCAGGTCAAATTCCATACTGCGGAAAAAAGCATGGATCAAATGAGGGTCAATATTGTATTTATTTACCGTTTTCTGGAAACTATGTACAATGGGGTTTAGACTGAGTCCGCGTTCGATTGAACTGAACGTATCTTCCTTCATACTGGCCAGAAGGCTTGACTTATCCAGGTGGTGAAAGGTGTCTACGATCTCATCTGACAACCGTACGAATCCGTATATGTCACAGACCGCCTGGCGTAAATCGCTATGTAAAAGCCTGATAGCGGAGGAAAACGATGTACTATAACGCCGGGTAAACTGGCGGCTACAGGCTTCGCTCGATTGATGAAACAGCTCGATCATATATCAAATTAACGATTACTGAAGAGATTTCAACACTTCACCGGCTACCACTTCTCCACTGATCAGGCTGGGGGGTACGCCCGGACCGGGTACCGTCAGCTGGCCAGTGAAGAATAAGTTACTGACCTTCTTGCTTTTACAAGAAGGCCGAAAGATCGCTGTTTGCAATAAGGTATTCGCCAAACCATAGGCATTCCCCTGAAAAGAATTGTAATCAGCCCGAAAATCCCTGACCGAATACATCTTTTTATATACGACCGCATCCCGGATCGGTTCCCCCAAATGCTTTTCCACCCGCTGGGCAATTACCTGAAAATAATGTTCCCGCAATTCTTCCGTATCGCCTTCCAATCCGGAGGCGATGGGGATCAAAAACACGATATTCTCATGTCCGGCCGGAGCCACCGATGGATCGGTCAACGAGGAAACACTCACATAAAACAACGGCGCCTTGGGCCAACCGGGTTTTTTATAGATCTCCTCACCGTGGGGCGCAAAGGGCACATCAAAAAACAAGGAATGATGCTGTATATTCTTGAGCTTCTTGTTCAGTCCCACATAATACATCAAACAAGAAGGTGCCATCACCCGTTTTTTCCAATACGAAGAAGTGTATGCCCGGTATGCAGGCGCCAGCAACTCCCGTTCGGTGTGTTCATAGTCGGCCCCGCTGATTACCGCATCCACTAAATAGGTTTGCCGATCGGTAACGACCTCCGAGGCCTTGCCATTTTTTATTTGGATGGATCGAACGGGTTCATTGAACTTGAACTCCACGCCCAACTCCACCGCGAGGTCATACATGGCTTGTACGATGGCATACATTCCGCCCTCGGGATACCAGGTACCTCCTTTGATGTCGGCATAATTCATCAGACTATATAAGGCGGGCGTGTCTTGGGCAAGAGCCCCCAGGAAAAGGACCGGAAACTCCATCAATTGACGAAGTTTCGGATGTTGGAAGAAATGAGCAATGTGTTTGCTGATAGCGGTAAAGACCTGAAGTTTGAACACCCCACTGATGGTTTCCCAGTCCATGAACTCAAGCAGTGAACGACCGGGCTTGTACACCAAACGATTTACACCCACCTCATATTTATAGGCAGCCTCCTTTAGAAATTGATCCAGTCGTTGAGCCGAACCGGGCTCGAATGTCTCGAATACTTGCCGCAATTGGGAATAATCGGCGGGGAGGTCGGTGTGGCTATCGGACCAATACACCCGATAAGATGGATCGAGTCGGTGCAGCGCATAATAATCAGATACCTTTTTCCCGAACTGCGCGAAGTATCGATCGAATACATCGGGCATCCAGTAAAAACTGGGGCCCATGTCGAACGTAAATCCATTTTCCTTGAGTTGCCGAGCCCTTCCGCCAGGCGTGGCATTTTTCTCGAGCAGCGTTACGCGGTGACCGGCCTTGGCCAGAAAAGACGCAGCAGACAAACCGGCAAATCCACTGCCGATCACGATCAGATTTTTTTTAGCCAAGGGGCGATGTTTAGTGACGGACGATCTGCTCTTTCAGGAGTTTGCGGGCGAAGTGAATGCGACTCTTGATGGTTCCGAGCGGTTCGGAGAGCATGTCGGCGATCTCGTTGTATTTATATCCGTCAAAATACAACAGAAAAGGCGTTTTAAAGATTTCCGGCAGGTTTTTGATCGCCGTCTGGATCTCTTTCATATTGATGTTGTGCTCCGCCTGATTGGGCACTGTTGCTGAACTATGCAGCAAATATTCGTTGGGCGTATTGTCAAAAATGGTGCGCTGCTTGGCCTTGCGACGATAATTGTTGATGAAAATGTTGCGCATGATGGTGAACAACCAAGCCTTGATGTTGGTGCCTACGTTGTATTTCTCCCGATTGGCCAGCGCCTTGTACAAGGTTTCCTGGTAGAGGTCGTTCGCCGTCTCGCTATCCCTCGTTAAGTTGATGGCGAATGGCTTCAGGAAGTCGGCATTGCTCAGGAGCAGATCATTGAATTCCATTGTTGACATACCGTGCTGTTTAAATTTTGGAAGCCAAAGTTAAACAAAACAGGTGTTAGGTTGGATGATTTTGTTTAGTTTTTTTTGAAATAATTTAAACAAAATTGTTTGGGGTTGATTTTGAAGGAGTTGTGGGATTTCATGAATGGTCCGATGTCGGGTGTCGGATGTCCGATTAGTTAAGAAAATAGTTAGTTATACTGCATCTTAACGGACTTCGGACACCGGACTGCTTTAGACAGCGGACGACGGTCATCGGACAGTCCGCTTCGCGGACTCCGAACCTTCCTGAACTACGTTTGTTCTCGTAGTTATGGACGCCTTTACTATCAAGGATCTGGAGAATCTGACCGGCATTAAGGCCCACACGATTCGGATTTGGGAGCAGCGCTATCGCTTCCTTAAGCCGCAACGTACCCAGACCAACATCCGATACTATTCCAACGAGGAGCTGAAAACCTTGCTCAACATTGCCCTCCTTAATAAGTATGGATTTAAAATCTCGCATATCGATCGGATGACCACCGACGAGATCCGGGAAAAAATCAATACGCTCTCCGACGCCCAGGCACAACAAGAACGAGTGATCAATGACCTGGTACAGGCAACGGTTGACCTGAACCTCGAACGCATCGAAAAAGTATTGAGCGGCTTTATTGCCACAAAAGGGATGGAACGAACCGTTCTCCAAATCATCTTCCCCTTCCTGGAGAAAATTGGTATTCTGTGGCTGACCGGGCACATCAATCCCGCCCAAGAACACCTGGTGAGCAACCTGATCCGCCAAAAATTGATCGTTGCGATCGACTCCATACAGACCAGTCTTTATACTCAACGCACCATTCTGTTTTTCCTCCCGGAAGGAGAACATCATGAATTGGGTATCCTTTTCATGCATTACCTGCTGAAATCCCGCGGCCTGCAAACCATCTACGTCGGCGCCAACGTACCGGTGAAAGACCTGGCCTATGTCGTAAACCTGAAAAAACCGGATATCATTTTCTCCCACCTCACCGCAACTACCTCCTCCTTCCACTTTGAGAAGTTTCTAAATCAGGTAAGCCAACAAATTGCCGGCACCCCGGTGATCCTCTCCGGTACCCTTACCCAGCATTACAAAAAGACCCCTCCCCCCGGAATCGAGTTTAAGAAATCACTGCAAGAAGTGATTGAGTTTTTAGCGGCGTAACGGCGGTCGAATCTCGAATGTCCAATACAGTCCGGTGACCGATGACCGAAGTCCGGTGCTGTTATTTTCCTTGGCTGACAGAAAACGGACATCGGTCATCGGACATTGGACAATTCGCGAAGCGAATTAGACATCGGACAGTCCGCGAAGCGGACGGTGTTCGGCGGACACAAATTACCTTTACCCTCAAATGCCCGCGTACCTAGGAAAGATACTAATCGCATTATTACTATCGCTGGCTGGAATTCTGCTGCTGCTCTGGATTTTCAGCACCAAACTCACGACTACTGCAGAAGATGAAATATACATACAGGCCTACATAAAAGAATGGGGACTTCCGGAGAATATTGATTCGATCCCGGGTGCATTTGCAGGAGAAATAGCCTTTATAAACCGAATACAGGATTCCGTGATTCACTCGATACAAGGCTACAACAAACCCATCCCAAAAGAAAAAGTAGGGAATATCCGTTTCTATTTTGAAATGAAAACCGGTGCCTGCTACGACCGGGCATTGCTGATGGAAAAACTATTTACCCGGTTCGGATTACAGACCCGACACATTTTTGTATTTTTTCGTGATGATGAAACCCCCACACGTACAATAGATATCCTCCGAAAAAAATTACCCTCCCACGCATTACTCGAAATAAAAACCTCAAAAGGATGGATGGTGATTGATACCCAAACGGCCTGGATGGGCATCGATGAGCAAGGCAACCCCCTCACACTAGCCGAACTAAGATACCAATGGAAAGTAGGTAAAAAATGGGATCTGCTAACAAATCAGCAAATACCTGCCCATCTTTTAGGTATACACCAAAATGGGAATTTTAAATTCGTATACGGACTCTACTCCCGCCACGGCGGATTTCTTCCTCAGGACAAATGGATCGATCAACTACGAAAATGGGGGTATCCCCATTCCCGATTACAACTTTTCGCAACTGCTCCATTACGCCGATCGACCAATAATGTGCTAAAAATGGAATCGAAGCCTCTAAAATGAAGGGGATATTCGCTGAAAAAAAGATATAACAATAAACTGAACTATCGCTAAAATCAATTTTGTACACATAAGAAGCAATCAGTGCCAGAATCAGGTAGCTGTAATAAAGAGGCCAAATTCGAAGTATCCGGCGCGCATAAAATTTTAGCACCTGTATATTTCCTCTTTTTTCTTTTTCAATCAACAATAAATAGGTTATTCGAAAACCACTCAACACAAAAAATATAGTAACACTATAACCTGCTAATAAAAGGCCTTGAGGCCTTCCATCCTTTAACCTCCCAAAAATATACGGATCAAGTCCGACCTCTCTCAGACTCAAAGTAATATGCGAAAACAACACAGATAAAGCGGATATGGCGCGCAATCCGTTAAGTCCAGAAAAGTAAATTGGATTGTTGTTCATTTACCCTGAACAGCTCCTAATCAGTTAAAAATCTAAATGCCCCTTCACCAACTCCTCTCGCGGTAAATTTTTAAAATACTCATACGTAACCTTCAACCCCTCCCCTCTCGACACCTTCGGCTCCCAGCCCAAAATACTTTTGGCGCGGGTAATATCGGGCTGACGCTGCTTGGGATCGTCCTTGGGAAGTTCTTTGTACACGATCTTTTGCTTCGTGCCCGTTAATTGAATAATCTCCTCGGTAAAATCCTTCAAACTGATCTCGTCGGGATTGCCAATATTCATCGGCTGTACATAATCACTCAGCAACAACCGATAGATCCCTTCGATAAGATCCGATACATAACAGAAACTGCGGGTCTGTGAGCCATCACCAAATACGGTAAGGTCCTCGCCTCGGAGGGCTTGTCCGATAAACGCCGGTAAGGCGCGGCCATCGTTCAATCGCATCCGCGGACCATACGTATTAAAGATCCGCACGATCCTCGTCTCCAATCCATGATATGTATGATAGGCCATCGTCATCGCCTCCTGAAACCGCTTGGCCTCGTCGTACACTCCGCGCGGACCAACCGGATTCACATTGCCCCAATAATCCTCATTTTGCGGATGCACCAACGGATCGCCATACACCTCACTGGTACTGGCCACCAAGATCCGGGCCCCCTTCGCCTTCGCCAACCCCAAACAATTGTGCGTACCCAACGACCCCACCTTCAAGGTCTGAATCGGGATCTTCAAATAATCGATCGGACTGGCCGGCGAAGCAAAATGCAGTATATAATCCAGCCGCCCCGGTACATGTATGAACTTGCTTACATCATGATGATAAAAGCTGAACTCCTTTAGCGGAAACAAATGCTCAATGTTCTTGATATTCCCCGTGATCAGATTGTCCATTCCGATCACCTCATACCCCTCCCCGATGAATTTATCACAGAGATGAGATCCGAGGAAGCCGGCGGCGCCGGTGATAAGTACACGTTTCATGATTGCGTGTTATATGAAGTATGGGTGTAGATGTTGATTTTGTATGACATAGTTTAACGGTGGTTGAACAATAGTTTAAAAATGGTTTGGCGATGATTAAACAACGGTTCAACAATTGTTCATCAACCGTTCATCGGCTGCTTAATGGCTGCTTGTCCTCCGTCCAATACTCTCATAATAAAATCCCAATTCCTTCATTGCCGTCACATCATACAAATTCCGTCCGTCGAAAATCACTTTTGCATTCAGCATCGAACCGATCTGCTCAAAATCCGGCATACGAAACTCATTCCACTCCGTGCAGATCACCAATGCATCCGCCCCTTTTAATGCTTCTGATTTGTTCGACGCAAACGCAATGCGATCGCCGTAGATCTCCTTTACATGTTCCATCGCCTCCGGATCAAACGCGATCACCAACGCCCCCTGTTCCAATAAATAATCAATCACCTCCAGGGCCGGCGCTTCGCGGATGTCATCCGTATTGGGTTTGAAGGACAATCCCCACACTGCAAACCGCTTTCCATTTAGCGCACCCTTGTAATACTGATGAATCTTATCAATGAAGAACAGTTTCTGACTCTTGTTCACCGACATCACGGCATTCAGTATCTTAAAATCATAAGAAAGATCCTTGGCCGACTTCGACAATGCTTGTACATCCTTCGGGAAACAACTGCCTCCGTATCCCAGACCGGGATATAAAAAATGCTTCCCGATCCGAAAATCCGTTCCTATGCCCCTTCGGACCATATCCACATCAGCCCCCATCTTCTCACATAAAATCGCGATCTCATTCATGAACGAGATCTTGGTGGCCAAAAACGAATTGGCCGCATACTTGGTTAGCTCTGCACTTTTCGTGTCCATGAAAAGAATCGGATTGCCCTGTCGCACAAAAGGCTCGTACAACTGCTGCATCACTTTTCGGGCACGTTCAGAAGAGGTACCAATGATCACCCGATCGGGCTTCATGAAATCATCTACCGCAACTCCCTCGCGGAGAAATTCGGGATTGCTTACCACTTCGAAGCAAGCTTCGAAGTCGTTTAGAGAACAGGGTTTAGAGTTTAGTTCGTTAAAAGTTCGAAGTATTACGTTACGGACTTTGTCGGCGGTGCCAACAGGTACGGTGCTTTTATCGACAATTACTTTGAAGTCATCCGGACGAAGGAGTTTGCCCAGATCATCGGCTACGCCCAAAATATATTTCAGATCGGCACTGCCGTCTTCCCCCGGTGGTGTGGGCAGCGCAAGAAAGATGATCTGAGCGGTTTGGATCCCCTCCGCCAACGAGGTGGTAAAACGAAGCCGACCTTCCTTTACGTTTCGCTGAAAAAGTTTTTCCAAGCCAGGCTCGAAAATGGTGATCTGCCCGCCAGAAAGCTTTTCTACTTTCCGCTGATCAATATCTACACAGGTTACGTTATTTCCTGTTTCAGCAAAGCAAGTGCCGCTGACGAGTCCTACATAGCCGGTTCCGATTACAGAGATATTCATTTAATTAGTTTGGGTAGTTTGGGTAGTTTGGGTAGTTGTTTGATAGTTTAAATGGTTTGGTTGTGAAATAAAGTATTTAGTCCTAAGGTGGCTTCGGATAGTTTAAAGCCGTTTTCGGATAAGATATTCGTATAAGAAGTTATGTGCAGGTTGGCGTGATAGACCGAGAGGTCGTATATCGCATCATCTGTTTCGATCAAACGGATGGGTTGCGAAGTCTGCACCTCTTTTTCAGACCCGGGAAGATCGATGCCCAGTTTCCAATGGATCTGAGCGCGGGAATTGGAAAGATATCCTTCGGCATAGCGAGGCCTGTCTTGTACCAACTTATTCTCCGAGGGCGATCCAAAGATCCAAGCCATCAGATCAAACAGATGGATCCCCAGATTCATTTGGATGCCGCCACTTTTTTGAAGATCCGTCTTCCAGGAATTATCATACCAAGCGCCCCTCGGAGTAAAATAAGAGACCTTCACGTGAAAGAAATGATCCGGTTTAGCATCCACATCGGCTTTCAACCGCATTACTTCCTCGTGAAAACGCAGCTGCATGATTGTGTAGACGGGTAAATTATATTGGTACGACTGCCGCTGAATATCCAACAGCTCCTCCGCGCTCAGACAAAGTGGCTTTTCACAGATCACGGCCGATCCTGCCGCTAAACCAGAAACAATATGATGATGATGCAGATGATTGGGCGTACAGACGACCAGGTAATCGATTTTTTTACCACTGCTGTTTTGCTCGGACAAAAACCGGAAGAACTTCTCCTCCTCCGTAAAAAGTTTCGCCCCTGGGAAGTAAGCAACTACTTTCCCCATGGCATCGTGCTGGTCCATCACAGCCACCAACTCGCCCCCAACCGACTGAATCGCCTCAAAATGGCGAGGAGCAATGTAGCCGGCGGCACCGATTAGTACGAATGTAGGTTTAGGGTTCAGGGAACAGGGTTTAGGGTTTAGATCCTTAAAAATGATTTGATACATGATTACGCTTATATGCTAAACTCTGATCTCACAACCCTGTTCTCTAAACAATACTCTTCGTCTTTTCCCCATCTTCTCCCACCCATCCTGTCTGCCGTGCCGGGTTACCGATCATAAGGGCGTAGGCGGGTACGTCTTTGGTCACCACCGAACCGGCACCGATAAAGCAATATTCGCCGAGTTCAATTCCGCAGAGAATGGTGGCATTCGCTCCGATGGTAGCGCCTTTTCCGATTCGTGTTGTTTGGAACGCATCTTTTTGCTCGATGAAGGCGCGGGGGTTGGTGACGTTCGTAAAGACTACAGAGGGACCAATAAAAACATCTTCCTCACAGATCACTCCCTCGTACAGGGATACATTGTTCTGCACTTTTACTCGGTCACCTATCTTGACGTTACTACCTACGAAAACATTTTGTCCGATTACACAATTCTCCCCGATCACTGCCGTAGGCATCACATGACTGAAATGCCAAATCTTGGTGCCGTTACCGATCGTGGCGCCGGGGTCTATGATTGCAGTATCATGAATGAATGATGACATCAGAGTTTCATTATGCTTAGACATCACTTTCGTTAAACGTTTAGTGTTTAGAGAACAGCGCTCAGTTCACTATGAAACAAGTGTTTTAAGATATAATCCATACCCACTCTTTTTCAGCTGCTCGCCGAGGTTCATCAATTGCTCCTTACTGATAAACCCATTACGGTAAGCCACTTCTTCGATACAGCCGATCTTGGTTCCTTGTCGTTTTTCGATGACGCGGACGAATTCGGAGGCATCGCTTAGCGAATCGAAGGTGCCGGTGTCGAGCCAGGCGGTTCCTTTGTCCAATACGGCTACGTTCAATCGCCCTGCTTCGAGGTAGGCTTTATTGACATCGGTGATCTCGTATTCTCCCCGTGCAGAGGGCTTTAATTCCCGGGCGATCCGAACCACATCGTTGTCATAGAAATAAAGTCCGGGTACGGCATAGTTCGATTTGGGTTGTATAGGTTTTTCTTCGATGCTGACGGCTTTCATCCGTGCGTCGAATTCCACCACGCCGTATCGTTCCGGATCGGAGACACGATACGCGAATACATAGCCGCCTTCGATGTTACTAAGCGATTGAAGTTGTTTATCTAGCCCGGTACCATAAAATATATTATCGCCCAAAACCAGCGCTACTTTATCATTGCCGATGAAGGGGGCGCCGATCACGAAGGCTTGGGCGAGTCCGTTTGGCACTTCCTGAATCGCATATTCGAACCGACATCCGAGGTGTGTCCCATCGCCCAACAGACGGGTGAATTGGGGTTGATCTTCCGGCGTGGTAATGATGAGGATCTCGCGGATACCTGCCATCATCAAGGTCGACAGCGGATAATAGATCATCGGCTTGTCGTAGATGGGCATCAGTTGTTTGCTTATCGCCTTGGTAATGGGATAGAGACGTGTGCCGGAGCCGCCGGCGAGGATAATGCCTTTCATTTACGGACGTTGAACAGTGGTTGAACAATGGTTGAACGATGGTTTTTTAGCTGAAAATCAGCGTTGGAAATACAGAGCGTAATGATGTTTTTCACTTGTTTCTCTAAACAGGATTGAAGATATTTACGAATATGCAAGAAATCATTTTTTCTTTTGAGCATCTCCGAAGTTGGCAAAAGCCAGAGTGTTATCGGTCAGAGTTTACCAACTAACGGAGACCTTTCCAAATCACGAGAGATATTCACTAACCTCACAGATAAGAAGATGCGCCACCTCTATTGCAGCGAACTTAGCTGAGGGGAGTGGCAGAAGCGCACCTAAAGATCAAGCTCGTTTCACAACCATTGCTTTTGGAAGTGCCATCGAGCTTATAAGCCATTTATCGATTGCCTGCGACTTAAACTATCTTGATAAAGGAGATTTTCAAAAATTAAACCTCTTCATCAAGGATTTAACAGTCAATATATCCAACTTAAAAGCAGCACAATTTAAACGAAAATCAAACAACCACCAATAAACCACTGTTCAACAATCGTTTAACCATTGTTCAACGCATTGATTTAAACAACCCCTCCATACTGTCTGTCATAATATCCCTGATACTCTCCACTCGTAACATTCCTCAACCACACTGCGTTAGCAAGATACCAATCAATCGTCAACGCCAATCCCTCCTCAAACGTAACAGAAGGTTTCCAGCCGAGTTCGCGATTGATCTTCCCGGCATCGATGGCATAGCGTCGGTCGTGACCGGGACGGTCTTTCACATACGTGATGAGTGCATCGCTGGTACCGGGAGCATTACCCAGTTTCTCATCCATTAGCTTACAAAGCAGTTTCACCAAGTCAATGTTCTTCCATTCATTGAATCCGCCGATGTTATAGGTCATACCGTTCTTCCCCTCATGAAATACTTTATCGATCGCCGTTGCATGATCCTTCACAAAAAGCCAGTCCCGCGTATAAAGCCCGTCGCCATATACCGGCAAGGGCTTTTTTTCAAGGATGTTGTTGATGAAAAGGGGAATAAGTTTCTCCGGGAAATGAAAGGGACCATAATTGTTTGAACAATTGCTGATCACCACTGGCAGCCCGTAGGTATCGTGATACGCGCGTACAAAATGATCGCTAGATGCCTTCGACGCACTATACGGCGAATGTGGATCGTATTTAGTCTCCTCCGTAAAAAACCCTGTCTCCCCCAACGCACCGTACACCTCATCCGTACTCACATGATAAAACCGGGGGCTCACTCCTTCCCCTTGGGGGGAGGCCGGGTGTGGGCTCCAGAGACGTTTGGCTTCGTTAAGCAGGTTAACGGTTCCGATCACGTTTGTGTAGACAAAGTCGAGCGGGGAATGAATGGAGCGATCGACGTGACTTTCAGCGGCCAGATGGATCACGCCGTCGGGTTGATATTGATCGAAGAGGCGTTTGACTTCTGCGGTGTCGAGAATATTTACTTTCTCAAAAACATAATTCGGCCGATCGTCGATGTCGCTGAGATTCTCCAGATTTCCAGCATAGGTCAACGCATCCACGTTCACGATCCGATACTGCGGGTATTTGGTAACAAACAACCGCACGACATGCGACCCGATGAAACCGGCGCCGCCGGTGATTAGGATTGTTCTTGTAGTAGTCATTTGGGAGAATTCAGAATTTATACTTGTGATATATGTTGAACAGTAGTTGAATCATTTTTGAGCTCTTGCTAAACCACCGTTAAACCATCGCATCGTACGCCCTAACCCTTCTGCCACCTCAACTTCCACTTCGTAGCCCAACAACCTTGCAGCTTTGGAGATGTCGGCTAACGAATGTTTCACATCTCCCTGACGTTCCGGACCAAAAATGATCTTTTGATCGGGTGACCGATTCAGGGCGGCTGCTATTATGTTATATAATTCCAACAGCGAAGTTTGTTGGCCACAGGCTACATTATAGATCTGATTGATCGCCTCCGGATTTTCGGCGAAAAGGGCGAGCAGGTTGGCCTGTACGGCGTTGTCGACATAGGTAAAATCACGGCTGTGCGATCCATCGCCGTTGATCGTTGCGGGCTTGCCTTCGAGGAGGGCTTTTGCAAATAAGGGGATCACGGCAGTGTATGGTCCGTCGGGATCTTGTCGAGGACCGAACACATTGAAATAACGAAGTCCGATCGTCTCCAATCCATATGCACTGGAAAAAACCCCCGCATACAATTCATTAGTGCGCTTAGAAACTGCGTAGGGCGATAGCGGTTTCCAATCTTATCTTCCTGTTTCGGAAGTCCGGGATGATCGCCGTAGGTAGAAGAACTGGCTGCGTACACCACTCGCGGGATGCCGGATTCTTTTGCGGTAAAAAGTATATTGAGCGTGCCGGTTACGTTAACACCATGGGTAGTCAGTGGATCTTGAATGGATCGAGCGACAGATCCCATCGCCGCTTGGTGGCAGACGAGATCCATGCCATGGGTGGCCTGCTTACATACATCGATATCCCGAATATCGCCTTGAATAAATTCAAAATCAGGATGCGCGATCAGGTGTTGAATATTTTTGATGGAACCGGTCGCCAAATTATCCAACACCCGCACCTTGCCTACTCGTTTATCGCCGATCAAGGCATCAGCTAGGTGCGAACCAATGAAACCGGCTCCTCCGGTGAGGAGTATATTTTTTTTAGAAGGCATCTGTAAGATTGAGGCGTAAGGGTGGTTGGCTGATCCGGAATCATTTAACCTCAGGTGCGGCGCCACCAGTTGATGATTCCGCCAAACATTCCTCTTGACTTTTTCTCGTCGTCATAATAACCGGTTCCATACGCGCCGTAACCATAACCGTACCCATAACGACCGTAACCGTAATAGCCATATCCCGATCGGATTTTGACATCGTTCAGCAAAATGGATAAGCCGGGCAAACGCTTTTGTTTGTAGTAATCATCGATCAGTACCAACTGCTTTTTGAAACTATAATTCTGGCGTGTAACATACACCGTGTAGTCGGCATATTTACCCAAGGTCACCCCGCCACTAACCATACCCACCGGGGCCGTATCGATCACCACTACATCAAAATGGGATTGAAGGTATTGGAACAAACCTTCCATCCGACCATCCAACAAGATCTCTGCCGGGTTGGGAGGTACCGGACCGCAGCCCAATACAAAAAGATTCTCGACACCCTGTATGGGTTGGATCAAAGAGGCAATATCGTCGGTCTTTCCTACTAAATAGTTGGTCAAGCCAGGTCCTTTTGTCATACCCAATTCGGAAAGAATTCGGGGTTTTCGGATGTCAAATTCAAGCACGATGGATTTTTTGCCCGCCAGGGCATGCACCGCCGCCAGATTCAACGAGATGAACGATTTTCCCTCACCGCTCAAGGTAGAGGTAACCATGATGTTTGGTTTTTCCTTCTTGGGCAAGAAATATTGCAGATTGGTTCGTATGATCCGGAACTGTTCGGGCACCATTTTTCGGTTGGCGTTTGAAACGACCAATGCATTATCGTCAATGGAATGTCCAATTTCTCCTAAAATGGGCGTTTGAGTGTATTTCTCAATGTCATATCGACTCAGAATCTTATCGTTTGTAATAGCTAGTATTTAATCTGACAGTCGGGGATTTGATTTTTCATTTTTATGCTCGTTTAAAATTTTCGTTGACCATCTTCTCAGTAGCTAAAGGTAGGGATTCCCAGAAGGTCTCCATTGGGGTCTTCCCGTAGCAGTACCGGCCGGAGTGTGGTCGCTCCGTGTTGTAGTACTGCATCCATTCATCCAGATCCTGTTGAAGAAGTTCCAAGTTATCGTACAGTTTCTTGCGGAAGGTAATCGCGTAGAACTCTTCCTGCATGGTGCGGTGTAGGCGCTCACAGATGCCATTGCTCTGCGGATGTCTGACCTGCGTTTTACTATGCTCAATACCTTCCAGATTGAGGTATAGCTCATATTCATGATGCTCTGGCTTACCCTTGAACTCAGTGCCTCTATCAGTCAGTACACGCAACAGCGGGATACCATGCTCCTCGAAGAAGGGCAGTACCCGATCGTTCAGGATATCAGCAGAAGTAATGGCATGTTTGCTTGTATAGAGCTTGGCAAAAGTCACCCGGCTGTAGGTGTCGATGAAGGTTTGCTGGTAGATCCGATCCACTCCCTTGATGTTGCCAACGTAGTAAGTGTCTTGTGACCCCAGATAACCCGGATGAACCGTCTCGATCTCTCCATGAGCCTCCTGCTTTTCCTTCTTGCGCTCCAGGGCTATTACCTGCGCTTCGCTAAGGATGATGCCATCCTGAGCTACCTTGGCTTCCAGCGCCTTCAAGCGCTTAGGAAAGGTTTCCAAGTCATGTCGCTGCCACACGCAACGAACACCGGCCGCGGAGATGAAGATGCCCTTCTTGCGCAGCTCATTGCTGGCACGAACTTGACCGAAGGCAGGCTGTTCAAAAGCCATCTGTACGGCAGCTTCCTCAATATGAGGGTCAACACGATTCTTGGGGATTGGTTTTCTGCGGCTTATCTCCTGAAGCGCCATCTCTCCACCGGTATCATACAGTTCCTGAAGCCGGTAAAAACTATCACGGCTGTATCCCATGATCTTACAGGCCTGTGATACATTACCCAGTTGCTGGGCCAATTGCAATAAACCTAACTTGGTTTTGATTAATTTAGTTTCAGCTTTCATGTCTGACAGTTTTAAGGGGGTTAAATTGGTTTGTAGTTACTCCGAATTTAATCCCTAACTGTCAGATTAAGTCTTAACTAGTACACAGTATTTTAACAACAGGTGTGTTCAATTCTTTGTATTGATTGGACGAAGTTTCGCCCGATCCATATACGCCACCAGGGTATACCCCAAGCTTTCAATCCTCACCTTGGCCTTCCTCCTCCTGAGTTCCAACACTTGTGCGTTTTGTCCCATGAAGGTACCAGATTGTATAATTACCCGTTGATTGGGCTTTAACTCCATTGGAATCAATTCAACTTCTTCATGCTCATCCAAGAATCGTTTGATGGCTGCGATTTCTTTATCCCGGATCTGAGCAGGTTTCCCATTCCAATAAATAAAATTGACAGCCCCCTGTGTGAGCCGAACTTTCGCCCGCTCCGCCTCCGTTACCTGTACAAATACATAAGATTTGAACAATGGCTCCTCCACCACCTTCACCCGATCACTCCATTGACGACGAACTTTATTCAGCGGACAATACGCCACAATTCCCTTCTGCGTCAATAAGGCATACACCTTCTTTTCCCACCGAGGACGAGTGTAAAGAGCCAACCACTTTTTAGTGGATTCCATGTTTTGAGGCAGAGCTTCGCTAAATCAGTCCCAGAATATCTATACAATAGACTGATTTTCAATTATTTAAAATGAATCTACCCGATACATCACGAAAATAAGTGATTTATGATTACAAAACTAAAAAATCTGGAAGTGGATATTTAATATAAGACAATGATTATGTGCACTTTAAAAATTATCCATTAATCCCCTACAGATAAAATCTCCCCCCAGCGGGTCGTATAGCGCTTGCTTCGCCGTTGTTGCTTCATTTGCCAGTGTCGTTTGGTGCCGCAAGCACCGAAAACGAGTAATTCATCGCGCTGACTGAAATTAATATTATCGATGACGTCCATCAGGTTTCGATGGTTAGCCACAGGAGGAGAAAACAGATTAGACTGACAAGCATCAGCCGGAACGATTCCACCCAGTAACACACCGGCTTTTTTGTACACCGATCCGCGTTGATACAATTGTTCGGCAAGTGCCACGGCGTTTTGGATCAGGACTTGTGTATCGTTGGTGGCCATCGGCAGACGGGTATGGGTGCTGCTGACTTCGCCTCGCCAGCCGCCTTCTTCGTCGGTTTGCTTTCGGATCAGAAACACCTGTATGGTATCGGCGGCCGAATGTTGTCGTCGCAATTTCTCGGCGGTGCGGGTGGCATAACTGGCCACCGCTTCTCGGATGTCGGAAAGTTCGGTTATCGGTACGCCGAACATGCGGGTGGTGGCAATCATTTGTTTTTGGAGCAGTTCATCCTTGAGTTCGATGCAAGGTTCTCCACGGAGTTCGCGTACGAGACGAAGTCCGACCACTCCACCCAGCTGTCGATAGACCCAGGTATCAGGTAATTGAGAGAGGTCCCACGCACTGGTATATCCCAACGCATATAATTTTCGGGCATAGGCTCTTCCCACGCCCCAGACATCTTCGAGTCGCGTTTGTTTCAGCGCCCGGATGCGTTCTTCTTCGGTTTGCAGGAGCCAGACGCAACCGCTGCGGAGTTTATCTTTTTTCGCGAGTCGATTGGCGAGTTTGGCCAGCGTTTTGGTAGAGGCCACGCCTACGGAAACGGGGATGCCGGTCCATTTCTCTACCCGCACGCGCATTTCCCGGGCCGTGCGTTCGAGTTGTTCGGGATCAACGTGCGCGAGATCGACAAAGGCTTCGTCGACCGAATAGACCTCCACTTGTTCTTCTCCGGCAAATTTTCGCAAAGTTTCCATGACGCGCCAGCTGAGGTCGCCATACAAATTGTAATTCGAAGAAAACACGGCCACCTCGTGCTGATGAATGACCGAACGCGCCTCAAAGAAGGGAACGCCCATGGCAATACCGATTTTTTTTGCCTCGTCGCTGCGCGCAACCACACAACCATCGTTGTTGCTGAGTACAACCACGGGGTGGTGACGAAGACTTGGTTGAAACAACCGCTCACAGGAACAATAAAAACTATTGCAATCGACGATGGCTTTCATATCAGCGAGTGAATCACATAGGTAACCACTCCCCAAAGTGCAAAATCGCTGAACTCGGAGAGGTTGATGGGTTTGTAGCGATTGTTTTCGGGGATCAGAAAGGCCGAGGAAAAATTTTGATGATAGCGCCGCACCAACAACTCGCCGTTGAGGATGGCAACGATCACGTTTCCGTTGCTGAGCTTGATCGACCGGTCAACAATGAGCACGTCGCCGTCAAAAATGCCCGCTTCGTGCATGGCATCGCCTTTCATCCGAAAGAAATACGTGGCGGGTTTGTTTCGGATGAGTTGTTCGTTGAGGTCAATGCCGCGCTCGGAATAATCGTCGGCCGCCGCCCCAAAACCCGTGGCATTGGCGGTCTTCACCTGATGCTGTGTAAAGTTCTTAGTGCCCCGATAAGCGGGGTTGGAGTACTGGTCCCGATCCATATGTTTTTTGAGCTAAGCTAAGATTTTTAGTAATTAATTGCTAATTTTATTAGTCTGCTGCGCAGGCTGACCGACGCAGTAATCTCTGTGACGACGAAAAAAGCGGACATTGGACATCGGTCATTGGACCATCTGCGCAGCAGATACCGGACATTGGACATTGGTCATTGGACAGTCCGCCGAAGGCGGACACAGGTCATTGGACCGTCCTCGTACCACAAAATGCCCCCGATTAATATTCCTACAAAAGTCTAAATTCGACCAACTAATAATCTAACTACAATGCGCTCCTATGCCCTTGATGTATTCCGCGGTGCGACGGTCTGCCTGATGATCCTCGTGAATAATCCGGGTAGTTGGAGCCATATTTACAACCCACTGGAACATGCCCCCTGGCATGGACTTACACCAACCGATCTGGTTTTCCCCTTCTTCTTATTCGCCGTTGGAAATGCAATGAGTTTTGTGATCCCCCGTCTGCAGCAAGAAGGCGATGCGGCGTTTTGGAGAAAAGGCATCAAGCGTTCGCTGATTATTTTTGGCGTCGGACTATTCATGAATTGGTGGCCATTTGTCACCGAGGTGAGCCGCATCGTAGAAGGAACAACCGAATTGCAGAAAGTAACCATCTTCAAAGGTTTTACGTGGATCGACATTGCCAAAAATGAAGCTGGTGAGCTGGTAGAAACCATGAAAGGAGTACGGATCATGGGCGTATTGCAACGCATTGCGACCTGTTACCTGTTCGCTTCCATCCTTGTGTACTATGGTGGTCCCCGCAAAGGATTTCTGGCTGCGGCTTTTCTGTTGCTGGGTTATTGGGCAGCGTGCCTGATCGGCAATCCCCTCGATCCATATAATCTCAAGGGATGGTTTGGCACATCGATCGATCTGAATATATTGGGCGTTTCACATGTTTACAAAGGAGAAGGCATCCCCTTCGATCCGGAAGGATTGCTCAGTACCCCAGCTGCCATTGCACAGGTGATCTTCGGCTATTTGGTGGGGAATTATATACGTGAGGGATTGTCGCAGTCCGAAGGGATGTATCGAATGCTAAGCGGATTGTTTACGGTTGGGGTCGGCATGTTGGTGGCAGGTTATTGCTGGGACCTTGTTTTCCCTATCAATAAAAAAATATGGACCAGCTCCTATACGGTTTATACGACCGGATTGGCGATCCTGACACTAGCCACGATGATCTATGTGATCGATGGAAAGAAAATAAAAGGTGGATTGCTCCGCTTCTTCGACGTATTTGGGAAAAATGCCTTGTTTGTTTTTGCCCTGAGTGCTTTTTTACCAAAGGGACTAGCCATGATCAAATTGGAAAAAGGAATTAATCCCTGGAACTGGCTCTATAAAAAAGTATTGATACATGTACCCGGCGCCCCGGAAAACGGTTCGCTTCTTTATGCCCTTTGCGTGATCACGTTTATGTGGGCGATCTGTTGGTGGATGGATAAGAAGGGAGTTTATGTGAAAGTTTAGTCTGCTTTGCAGACTGTCCAATGTCGAATGTACAATGTCGAATGCAGTGCGGTGACCGATGCAGTAATCTCTCTGAAGACGTAAAAAGCGGACATTGGACATCGGTCATCGGACAGTCCGCCGAAGGCGGACGCAACTACCTCCTATTAAACCTTCCTCCCGGTCGCCCTCCGGGTTTACTGCCTCCACGAGCATTACGCGGACGGCGTTCCATTGGAGAATACTTGGGCACTTCGCCCAATTCCGGTGGTACCGGTAACTTATCAACTTCTTTTGGGATCAATCGTTCGATCGCCGCAAACTTTCGTTGATCGGTTTCGGTGATCAGCGTAAGCGCCGTACCAGTTGCCTCGGCCCGGGCGGTACGACCAATTCGGTGTACATAATCCTCCCCATCATCCGGTACATCGTAATTGATCACCAGATCAATAGTATCGATATCAATACCCCGGCTTAAAATATCGGTTGCTACCAGCAAGGGAATTCGACCGCCCGCAAATGCACTCAACACATTTTCCCGCTCTGCTTGTTCCAGATCACTGTGGATCTCGGCTACATTGAACTTCAATTTCTTCAGATCGCGCGTGAGTTGCTTAACGGTATGCTTCCGGCTGCAAAAGATCAGGGCATTCTTATAGGGCGTCGTTTTGAGTACGTGGGCGATTAGGGGATTTTTTTGCGGCTCGTATACGACGTAGGCACCTTGACGGATCTTGTCGGGGGGACGAGAAATCGCAATATTCACCTCCACCGGCTCGTGTAATATTCGTCGTGCCAGCTGACGGATCTTCTCCGGCATGGTAGCAGAGAAAAGTAGGTTCTGTCGCTTCGCAGGCAAATACTGAATAATCTTGTTGATGTCGTCCTGGAATCCCATATCCAGCATCCGATCGGCCTCGTCCAACACCAAAAATTTCGATCCCTTCAAATTCACATAGCCCATATTCAGGTGAGCGATCATTCTTCCAGGCGTACAAACAACGATGTCCACGCCGCTTTGAAAGGCCTTTTTCTCAGCCACAAAACTTTGTGCATCGCTACCGCCATAAACGGGTATAGAACTGATATTGGTGAAATAGGATAGTCCCTCAATATGCTGCGCGATCTGTATGGCCAACTCACGCGTGGGCACCACGATCATGGCACGGATCATCCCTTCATCGGCATGATCGGTCAATAACCGATTCATCATCGGCAACAGAAAAGCGGCTGTTTTACCCGTTCCCGTCTGCGCAGAGGCGATAATGTCCTTGCCCGCCAGAATCGGGGGAATAACTTGCTCCTGAACCGGAGTGGCATTTTCGTAGTTGGAAGCTTCAATCCCCTCTAGCAGGGTTGGATGGAAGTTGAATTCGGTAAAACGCAATAGGATGGATTGAATGGATTAGGTGTAAAGATAATCTTTTCGCAACGAGATGGGGCTTAGGGTTTAGTGTTTAGGGTTTAGTGTTTAGGGTTTAGGGTTTAGCACAAAAGAAAAATTATTACGCACAAGTTGATAGTACGCTAAACACTGTTCTCTAAACACTAAACCCTGTTCTCTAAACCCTGTTCTCTAAACGCTTTTAACTCTTCCGCATAAGCTCCCAAATGATCTTCCGATCTCCCTCATGCAGTTGCCGGGTTGTATCGCCGGGGGTATAGTGGATCCGATACGACTGGATCGCATTTTTCTCATTTGCAGTATTATAGCCAATGATCCGCAAACCTTGAATCAAATTGAGGTCGGCTGGGGGCGTTGAGGCAGTGGTATCATACCAGATGCCAAATCCGGCTTTGGCTACTTTCTCCCAAGGGAAGAAGCGACTGGGATCAACTTTTCGGCCGGGAGCGATGTCGGCGTGACCAATAAAATTTGCCGTCGGTATGGAGTAGGCTTTCTGAAGTTTATCCAGTACCATTAGCAAACTGCTGATCTGCGCCTCTGAGAAAGGTTCGGATCCGTTGTTGTCCAGTTCAATTCCAATGCTACAAGAATTCAGATCGGTGGTGTTGCCCCATTTGCTGACTCCCGCATGGTGTGCCCGAAGCAGATCGTTGAGCATGTGATACACCGCGCCGTCCCTGCCGATGACGTAGTGCGAACTGACTTTTGTCCGAGGCAGGGTGAACGTCCGAAGCGTTTGTCCCGTACTGTCCTGCGCCGTATGGTGGATGATCACATAGTTTGGTCTTCGCATCGAAAAATTCGTCGTACCTACCCAACCACCCGCCGTTTCAAAGGAATCTTTTAAGGGATATTCCATGATGTCCTTTCCATAATCACGCACCTGCTTTTTATAGGAACGGTTGGTTTGGGAATAAGGTGGACGCGTGCAGGTCCAAATTACAGTCAGTAAAAAGATCCAGGATAAGGCGGATTTATGGGGGGACATTGGGGGGATGTAGGATTACGGCAATTTAAGTAATTTGTCTGATGTTGTCCAAGGTCGGATGCAGTCGAATGTCCGATGTCCGGTGACCGATGCAGTAATCTCTCTGACGACGAAAAAAGCGGACATTGGACATCGGTCATTGGACAGTCCGCCGAAGGCGGACATCCTACATATTCCTCCTATACTGCCCGCCCACCTCATACAACGCATGGGTGATCTGGCCGAGGGAACAATACTTAACGGTTTCCATTAGCTCGGCAAACAGATTGCCGTTTTCAATGGCCACTTGCTTGAGGCGGGAAAGTCGTTCGGTCGAGATGGACCCGTGTCGGCCCTGAAATGCCCGCAGATTCTTTATCTGCTGCTCCTTCTCCTCTTCTGAGCTGCGGATCACTTCGCCCGGAACGATGGTAGGAGAACCTTGCTTATTTAAAAACGTATTAACCCCTACGATCGGCAACTCACTGGTGTGTTTCAGGTGCTCATAACGCAAACCCTCTTCCTGGATCTTATTGCGCTGATACATCCGCTCCATCGCTCCCAACACCCCACCGCGCTCGGTCAGCCGATCGAATTCAGTTAACACCGCTTCCTCTACCAAGTCTGTCAATTCTTCGATGATGAATGATCCCTGAATGAAATTCTCCGTCATCGCCGATCCCAACTCCCGGTTAATGATCAACTGAATCGCCATCGCCCGTCGTACACTCTCCTCAGTAGGTGTGGTAATGGCCTCATCGTATGCATTCGTGTGCAACGAATTGCAATTATCGTAAATGGCATAAAGAGCCTGCAACGTAGTACGGATATCGTTGAAATCGATCTCTTGCGCATGCAACGAACGGCCCGATGTCTGAATGTGATATTTCAGCATCTGGCTGCGTTTGTTGGCCTTGTATTTATACTTCATGGCAGTCGCCCAGATCCGACGCGCCACTCTGCCGATCACGCTATACTCCGGATCCATCCCATTGCTGAAGAAAAACGAAAGATTCGGAGCAAAATCATCGATGTTCATTCCCCTGCTCAAATAATACTCGACATACGTAAATCCATTTGCCAAGGTGAATGCTAATTGCGTAATGGGGTTCGCACCGGCTTCGGCAATATGATATCCACTGATCGAAACGGAATAAAAATTACGAACCTTCTCCTGAATAAAATACTCCTGCACATCTCCCATCAGCTTCAAGGCAAACTCCGTAGAGAAAATGCAGGTATTCTGTGCCTGATCCTCTTTTAAAATATCCGCCTGCACGGTACCGCGCACCTGCATCAAGGCGGTTTGTCGACATTGTTCGTAAATCTCAGGAGGTAAGACTTCCTGACCACTCAGGCCAAGGAGACGAAGTCCGAGTCCGTCATGCCCCTCCGGCAGAGAATCAGGTGCCAGCGGATTGCGGTAGAGCGGACGGTTTTCGTGAGCGAATCGTCCACCGATCTTTTTCTCTACTTCTTCCCAAAGACTCAATTCAGTGATCTTCTTTTCACATTGCTGATCGATGGCGGCATTGAGAAAAAAAGCAAGGAGCATGGGGGCCGGACCATTGATCGTCATCGAAACCGAGGTCTTGGGATCGCAAAGATCAAAGCCGCTGTATAATTTTTTAGCATCGTCGACCGTAGCAATGCTAACGCCGCTGTTGCCGACTTTGCCATAGATATCGAGACGATGATCAGGATCTTCTCCGTAAAGCGTGACCGAATCGAAAGCCGTGGAGAGGCGCGTTGCGGGCTGACCAAAACTTAGGTAATGAAACCGTTTGTTGGTCCGTTCCGGCCCGCCTTCTCCCGCAAACATCCGCGTAGGATCTTCTCCTTCTCTTTTCAATGGAAACACCCCGGCGGTGAACGGAAAATGTCCGGGTACGCTCTCTCTTCCCTGCCAACGCAACAGATCGCCCCAATCCTTGTACTTCGGTAACACCACTTTCGGAATTCGGGTACCGCTTAACGAAGTCGAGGTCATCGGCAGGCGGATCTTTTTATCGCGGACGGTATACTCGTAAAAATCTTCCTGATAGGCTTTGACTTTTTGAGGCCAGTTGGTGATCAGCTTACGTGCTACCGGCGTCAATTGATCGAAAAAGAATTGATACTGGGTCATAAGCGAATCCAACAAGGCGGATTCCGCCTTGCTTTCTTTCATTGACTCGATGGCGCCCTGCAATTGATAACATTTGCTGGCGAGTTTGGCTTGCTCTTCTACTAATTGATCATATCCGCGGTTGTTCTCGGCGATCTCGGAGAGATAACGAGCCCGTGCAGGCGGTATGACCGATTGGGAAACGGCAGCAGTTTGGCTACTCTGAAATGTCCCAAAAGAAGTACCGGTTTTCTCTTCGAGCTTTTTTAGCAAGAGTGTGAAGAGGCGATTCATGCCTTCATCGTTGAACTTGCTGGCCATGGTGGCGATGATGGGCAGATCGCTGTCGGGCGCCGTAAATAATTTATGATTGCGCTTATATTGTTTGCGGATATCGGCCAGAGCATCGAGGGCGCCGGCTTTATCGGATTTATTGAGACAGATCAGGTCGGCGTAATCGAGCATGTTGATCTTCTCGAGCTGGGTGGCCGCTCCGTATTCCGAAGTCATGACATACAAGCTAACCTGACAATAATCGAGAATGCTGGCATCGCTTTGTCCCACCCCCGCACTTTCCAAAATGATCAGGTCAAATCCGGCATGCTGACATATTTCAAGCGCATCATTCACCGCACCACTGAGTGCAGTATTGTCTTCCCGCGTAGCCAGGCTTCGCATGTAGGCGCGCGGATGATGAATGGCGTTCATCCGTATGCGATCGCCCAACAATGCACCGCCGGTTTTCTTTTTTGACGGATCGACGGAGATCACGGCAATGGTCTTATCGGTGAACTGATTCAAAAACCGCCGCACGATCTCGTCGGTGACGGAAGATTTTCCGGCGCCGCCGGTACCGGTGATGCCGAGGACAGGAGTTTGGGGAGTTTGGACAGTTTGGACAGTTTGGTTTTCGGCGAGGGTGATGTTACGGGCGATGGTGCGGATATCGGCAAACTCATCGAGGATCTTTTTTTGGTCGGGATACGGCTCTTGAAGGGAGGTGGCCTTACACTGCTCGATTACATCGGCGATCATGCCTTCGAGGCCGAGGCGACGACCATCGTCGGGACTATAGATCCGCGTAATGCCATAGGCATGCAATTCCTCGATTTCACTTGGCAGGATCGTTCCGCCGCCGCCACCAAAAATCTTGATGTGTCCGCAGCCACATTCATCCAACAGATCTTTCATGTACTTAAAAAACTCGAGGTGTCCGCCCTGATAACTGGTGATCGCAATGCCCTGCACATCTTCCTCGATGGCGGCCTCTACGATCTCGCGAACCGAACGGTTGTGACCCAAGTGAATGATCTCCGCCCCCTGACTTTGTAGGATGCGCCGCATAATGTTGATGGCTGCATCGTGGCCATCGAAGAGGCTGGCGGCGGTAATGAGTCGGACCTTGGAGGTTGTTGAATTCATAAAAGACGCCCAAAATTACTTAAAACGAACAACTGTTCATGGAAAAGAGACCGGGAATGAGGGATGTCTGCTACATTTGTAGCATGCACCCCATGACGCAGGCGGTCAGCCAGTTATACAAGCAATGGTCGGGCGCGGAACCCACTGCCATCGACCTGCTTCCGGAGAGTGGAAGCGATCGCCGATACTTTCGCTTGCACGGAGCCAAGGGTACCGTGATTGGTACGTATGGAGAGCATGTCCGGGAAAATCAAACCTTCCACTATTTCACGGAACAGTTCAATAAAAAAGGACTGCCGGTTCCTACCTTTCTTTTCTTTTCGGACGATAAGCGGTGTTACCTCCAATCGGATCTGGGCGATGAATCGCTGCTGAGTATTTTGGAAAAAGAAGGCGAAAACGACCGCGTTTATTCCCTTTTTAAAAAAACCGTTCAATCGCTGGCTCGGCTGCAAGTACAAGCCGACAAAGCATTGGATTATACCCGCTGTCTCACCAACCAGGAGTTTGGGAAGCAAGCCATTTTGGCCGACCTGCTCTACTACAAATATTATTTTCTCGATACGCTTCAAAGGCCTTACGATAAGCAAAAACTAATCGATGATTTTGACGCACTGAGTAATTACCTAACCCATACGGAATACAAATACTTTCTGTTTCGTGATTTTCAGAGCCGAAACGTTATGGTCAGAGACGAAGAAGTGTTTTTCATCGACTACCAAGGAGGCATGAAAGGAGCGCCTCAATACGATTTGGCTTCCTTGCTCTGGCAGGCAAAAGCCAATCTTTCAGCGGAATGGAAAGAAAAATTACTGAATGATTATCTCGATGCCCTCGATACCGAGATCGGAACCCCTGTGAACCGAACGGTCTTTCGCAGCCAATTCAACGGATACGTGCTCATCCGCTTGCTGCAAGTATTGGGTGCGTATGGGTTTAGGGGTCTACTCGAACGACGCGCCCACTTCCTGACCAGCATTCCGCTGGCCCTCTCAAACCTGAAGACCTATCTCTCCAAGCAAACCATCGGCATCGCCTTACCCGAATTCTTGAAAGTGTTGAACTTCTGCATCTCCGACGAGATCGTTAAGCGATTCACCCCCACACAGGCCACTGAATCCACTCCGCTCGTTGTAAAGATCTGCAGCTTTTCCTACCGCGGAGAAGCGCCTAAAGACAGTTCGACGAACGGAGGAGGATTTGTGTTCGACTGCCGCGGCATCGTAAACCCCGGTCGCGTTGAACAAATGAAAACCCAAACCGGCCGAGATAAACCGGTAAAGGATTTTCTGGAACAGCAAACCCTGATGCCCGATTTTTTGAACAGCGTCTACAACCTGGTCGATATCACCGTCGAAGAATACATCAAACGCGGATTTGAAAGTTTGATGGTGAGTTTTGGGTGCACGGGCGGACAACACCGAAGTGTCTATGCGGCTGACGCCCTAGCCCGACACCTACGCAATAAATTCAAGGTAAAAGTAGAATTGCGTCACCTCGTACAAGACGCCAAGAATTGGGTAAACGAATTACCATCAAACGCATGAAGGCAATGATCTTTGCGGCGGGATTGGGAACGCGATTCAAACCGTGGACCGACCAGCATCCAAAAGCCCTCGCTCGGATCAACGGCAAATCCCTCTTGCATCGAAACATTGAATACCTGCAACAATATGGCATACGAGATGTGGTCGTGAACGTTCATCATTTCGCAGATCAGATCATCGCTGCAGTTAACGAGTCAACCGGTTGGGGCAGTACGATCCACATCAGCGATGAGCGCGACGAAGTGCTCGAAACCGGCGGGGGACTCTTAAAAGCCGCACCACTTTTGGGCAATGAACGATTTATTACCTGCAACGTTGATATTCTGACCGACCTGGATATTTCAACATTGATCGCTTTCCACGAAACCCATCGTCCGCTGATCAGCTTTGGCGTCACCGATCGTCCTTCCTCCCGTCAATTTTTGTTTGATAACACCAATCAACTATGTGGATGGAAAAACAATCAGACCGGAGAAGTGAAAATGGCAAGAACCAAACACGACCTGACCCCACGCTCGTACAGCTGCGTCGCCGTCTTTGAACCTGAGGTTTTTTCATTGATGCGTTCACATGACTTCTCCGGAAAATTCTCCCTAACCGATGTCTATCTCCGATTGGCAACCGAACATTCAATTCTCGGATTCGATCACAGTGGCGATCGATTGATCGATGTAGGAAAACCGGAAGCGGTAGAAAAAGCGCAAGCACTTTTTCCCTGAGGGGTCAGCTTTTTAGAAAAGGATATTAACAAAATTCAAAAGATAGATACACTATTTTACACCCCATTGCTAAACACTAAACTCAAAACGCTCATTCCTAAATTTTTAAAAATGCATATCCACAACCTACTCCTAGCCCTAATCATTCTTGTAGCCGGAAACATCCAGGCACAGAGCTACGATCACCGCGCCGCATTCCACCCCGATTTTTATCCCTATCCGGGAAGCGTATACCGCAGCGCCAGTGGTGAGCCGGGGCCGGCTTACTGGCAGAACCGTGCCGATTACAGCATCAACTGCAAACTCGATACGGCTACGCATACGGTCAGTGGTGAGCTAAGCCTGACCTATACAAATAATAGTCCGGATGCGTTGCGATTCCTCTGGATTCAGCTGGACCAGAACATCTATCAAAATGATTCGCGCGGGTCGTCTACAACCACGCAAACCGGCGGTCGATGGGCCAATGCATCCTATACAAAAGGATATACCATCAGCAACCTGCGAGCGGAGTACCTAGCTTCAAAATATACAACAAAGGATCCCCTGACCACCGATACCAGAATGCAAATTCCACTTGAACAGCCATTGAAAAGCGGAGAGAAGATAAAAATCGCCCTGTCGTATGAATTTGAGATTCCACAGTATGGAACAGACCGTATGGGTCGCCTGAAAACAAAAAATGGCTGGGTCTATGAAGTGGCACAATGGTTTCCAAGGATCTGCGTGTACGACGACCTTCACGGATGGAACACCATGCCTTATCTGGGAGCCGGTGAGTTTTATTTGGAATATGGGGATATTGATTTCAGCATCACGGCTCCCTCCGATCTGATTATTGTAGGCTCTGGTGAATTATTAAATCCAAAAGAGTGCTTTACCACCGAACAAATGAAACGGTGGGAAAAAGCAGTGCTCAGCGATCAAACCGTAACGATCCGTTCTGAAAAGGAAATAAAGGATAAGATGTCTCGACCAGCCACTCCCAGTACAACCTGGCGATTCAAGATCCAAAATGCGAGAGACGTAGCCTGGGCCGCCTCCAACGCATTTGTTCTGGACGCTGCGCGCATCAACTTGGCGAGCGGGAAAAAGTGCATGGCCATGAGTGCCTACCCTGCCGAAAGTATTAAAGAACAGGGCTGGCAATTATCGACCGAAATGGTCAAAGGTTCCATCGAGCATTACTCCAACAAATGGTTCGAGTATCCTTACCCCACCGCCGTGAACGTAGCCGGCATCGTAGGAGGGATGGAATATCCAGGTATTGTTTTTTGTAGCGCTGAGTCATCCGGCACGGCCCTTTGGGGGGTGACCGATCACGAGTTCGGTCATATTTGGTTTCCAATGATCGTTGGTAGTAACGAGCGAAAATTCGCCTGGATGGATGAAGGTTTTAACACATTCATCAATGACCTTTCTACCAAAGCTTTCAAAGATGGAGAATTCAAAGAAGAAACTTTTTTCAGTGATCCGAACTCTTCCTTCATGTTGAAATACACCTTCTCCGATAAAATGGATGGTCTTTATAACATTCCGGACGTTGTACAAGAAGATAATCTAGGCATCACTGCATACATGAAGCCCGCTCAAATGCTACATGCCCTAAGAAATGAGGTGCTGGGCGAAGAGCGTTTTGATCGCGCCCTGAGAGAGTACATCCGGCGCTGGGCATACAAGCATCCTACCCCCTGGGATTTCTTTCACACAATGGAAAACGTTTCCGGAGAAAATTTATCCTGGTTCTGGCGTGCTTGGGTGCTGAATTCCTGGAAGCTGGATGTGGCCGTCAAAGGAATCAAAGCCCTAGAGGGTGATCCTGCATCAGGATCTATGGTAACCATCTCCAACCTGGAACAAATGCCCATGCCGGTTACGGTGGATATAAAAGAATCTAACGGGAAATCGCATCGACTCAAATTACCCGTTGAGATTTGGCAACGAGGGGGCGAATGGACCTTCCGCGCACCCACGACCAGCGAAGTCACCGAGGTAGTCATAGACCCCGATAAAAAACTTCCAGATGTAAATCGGGCGAATAATGGATGGAAAAAACGATAACAAGTTGAGAGGATCATTATCTTTGCCAACCCGAAACCACGCTTATGAATAAAGCAGACCTGATCGTTCGGCTCGCGGAGGATGCCGGAATCTCGAAAGTACAGGCCAATGCTGCACTGGATTCCTTCATTGATGCCGTTACCCGAACGCTGAAGGCAGATGGAAAAGTGAAACTGGTGGGATTTGGGACCTTCGATGCCTACAAGCGAAAAGCGCGCGTAGGCAGAAATCCGGGTAATGGCGACGTGATCAAGATCAAGGCCCGTCGGGTGGCCCGCTTCAAAGCCGGAAAAGAATTGGCAGATAAATTGTAATCATCAATCATTTATAACAATTACCATGGGAAGAGGAGATAAAAAAACCGCCAAGGGAAAACGCTTCAAAGGTTCTTTCGGAAAGAGCCGTCCAGCCAACGCCCCCAAGATTGCCAAGCGCAACGCGGCGAAGAAAGCAGCCAAGTAATTCGCGCTACGGCGCCAATCGTTGACGTAACCAGGACCCACTCGGGTCCTTTTTGTATTCCAGCCGGTCGTGCATCCGACCCGGCCGGCCCTGCCAGAACTCGATCGATTCCGGGATCAATTTATATCCGCCCCAATGAGCGGGACGAGTGATTTCTTTACCCTCGAAAGAAGCCTCGACCGACCGATAACGCTCCTCCAACCATTTTCTATCGACAATGACCGCGCTTTGTGGCGAGCTCACGGCACCCAGCTGACTCTCCCGCGGCCTCGAATGGAAATACGAATCGCTCTCCGCATCCGGCAGTCGCTCGATTCGCCCTTTGATCCGTACCTGCCGCTCCAACTCCTTCCAAAACAAAACCAGCGCAGCTTGGGGATGCGTCTCCAATTGTTGCCCCTTCCGACTTTGATAATTGGTATAAAAATGAAAACCCTGCCCATCCACACCCTTCAGCAACACGATCCGGGCATCCGGCATACCATCCGCGCCAACGGTAGCCAGCGTCATCGCATTCACTTCCAGGATCGCTGCCTGAACAGCCTGCTGCCACCACTTTTCGAATTGTTCCATCGGATCGGACGTGGTTTCCGATTCTAGCAGCTGGGCCTGGGCGTAAGTCTTACGGATGTCGGCGATGGAGGGATTCATAGTATCGGTAAAATTACACCCAGATCAGATCACTTGCATGATCGTTAGAAAAGCAATAAAACCACCTCCCCACCGATCAAACCCTTTTTTCCGCATACCCTCGGCATATTCCTGAATGTACCGGTCGTAATGTGCCCGGTCAGGCGCCTCGTACTGCGCCGCATAGGTAGCGCCCTCCGCATCATCCGATTCAATCAAATGCAAGAGCCGCGCATGGGAGAAACAGCCCGTAGCCACTACTTCATTCATATGTTCCTCTTGCATCCAGCGAAGCCAATCGGACTGAATGGCATGGTTAACCTTGATGGTAACGTTATAAATGAGTGGTTTCATTTTTTTAGTTCGAGGTAAACGGGACAATGATCGGAGTGCTTTACATCCGGATAGATCTCGGCGCCGGTCAGTTTGACTTTCAAGTTATCGGTAACACTGATGTAATCGATCCGCCAACCCTTGTTGTTCAACCGCACCGAAGGGAAACGCTGACTCCACCACGTATACCGATGCGGCTCGGGATGAAAATGACGGAACGTATCAATCCACCCACTTTCGAAAAATTTGGTCATCCAAGCCCTTTCCTCCGGAAGAAATCCGGTCGTATTCTTATTCCCCTTCGGATCGTGAATATCAATCTCCTGGTGCGCAATGTTATAATCGCCACAAAGGATCAGCTGCGGATGTTTTTTTTGTAGCTTTTTCAGCCAGGCAGAACATTCATCGAGCCATTCGTATTTAAAAGCCTGTCGATGCGCTCCGCTGGTGCCACTTGGAAAATAGGCATTGATCAGTCGGATCTTTCCGAAATCCAATTGGATTACCCGCCCTTCTTCGTCACTGGTACCATGCCCGTTTCCATATTCAACATGGTCGGGGCGAATCTTGGTAAATACCGCCACGCCGCTGTATCCTTTCTTTTGCGCAGAGAACCAGTAATCCTGATACCCCAGCCGATGCAGTTCATTGGTGTCGATGTCTTTTTGCTCGGCTTTCGTCTCCTGCAAACAGATGATATCCGCCGGATCGGTGGCCAGCCAATCCAGAAATCCCTTTCGGATGGCCGCCCGGATCCCATTTACATTATAGGAAATGATTCGCATCGGCTAAAAGCGGGTAATTTTGCTCACGCAAAGGCAATTTACTGGATATGGATCATAAACACCCGCATAAACCAACCCGGGATCCCATCATTCCGCCCAAGGAGCATGTGTTTTTAGAAGGACCAAAAAGCCGTGGCTACGAATTATTTTTCGCCTTTCGGGTTTTTCGGCAGTTCATCAAAGGGTTTCGAACCCTGCACTTCCTGGGTCCGTCTATCACGGTTTTCGGTTCCGCCCGGTTCAAGGAAGATCATCCCTATTACCAACAAGCCCGTGATTTCGGGGCTCGGATCGCCAAGTTGGGATTGGCCACCCTTACCGGCGGCGGTCCAGGTATCATGGAAGCTGCCAACCGTGGGGCCTTCGAGAATGGCGGATTATCTGTTGGGTGCAACATCGTCCTCCCATTCGAGCAAAAGGAAAATCCCTACCTGCACAAATCCATCACCTTCGAACATTTTTTCGTTCGAAAAGTGCTGCTGGTGAAATATTCCTACGCCTTCATCATTTTGCCCGGCGGGTTTGGTACGATGGATGAACTCTTTGAGACCCTGACACTGGTACAAACCAAGACCATCACCCAATTCCCTATCGTGTTGTTTGGGAAAAAGTATTATCAACCGTTGATGGACGCCATCCACGACATGGAAAAGCAAGGAACGATCTCGCCAGAAGATCTTTCGCTGGTCAAATTCACCGACGACATCGATGAGGCAATGGATTTCATATCAAGTTACATCAAGAAGTATTACACCATCAAACCGCGTAAACGTCTCTGGTGGCTGTTTGAAAAGCGATGAAGAAGATTTAAACTATGTTTGTATTTCAAATCAATTTATGGAACTATCCGGAGTCGATATTCTTGGTTATGTTGCCGGTCTGCTGACCGCTTTTACCTTTTTACCACAAGTCATCAAGACCTGGAAAACCAAATCCGCAAAGGATGTTGCGTTGGCCATGTTCGTGATCGCTTTTACCAACCAGATCCTTTGGCTGGCTTTTGGAATCTTACGAGAAGATCCCGTGATCATCATAACAAATGCGGTGATGCTGTGCATGACCGGTATCATGATCTCCCTGAAGCTTAAGTACAATCATGCCTGATGCCGGTTGAGACGATCATTTGGGACCTGGGCGGGGTACTCATCGATTGGAAGACCACCTACGTGTTCGACGAGCATTATTTCGATTCACTCGAAAAAAGGAAAATATTCTTCGACACTGTCTGTACCAATGACTGGAATGAAAATCAGGATGCCGGGTATCCGATCGCCCAAGCAACCGCCGAAAAAATTACGGAGTTTCCCCAATGGGAATCTGCAATACGCGATTTTTACGGAAGATGGGAGGAAATGCTACATGGACCCATTCAGGAAACGGTTGATGTATTTCAAGAACTTCGAGCAACTCAACAATATAAATTCTACGCATTAACCAACTGGAGCGCCGAAACCTTCCCGATCGCCCTAAAACGATTTAATTTTTTACATTGGTTCGACGGACGCATAGTCAGCGGTGAAGAAAAAACTCGCAAACCCTTCCCAAAATTCTATCAGATTCTGCTCGATCGCTACCAGCTCAACCCCGAAACCTCCTTGTTCATCGACGATAACCTCCGAAATGTAAAAGCGGCCGAAGCACTTCGGATTCCGAGTATACATTTTAAGGATGCCCTACAGTTACGTGCTGACTTGATGGAAAGAGGCGTATAATGTTTAGAGAACAGGGTTTAGTGTTTAGCACATATCATAATATTGTACATTAATTAACCAATTACGCTAAACCCTAAACTGTCTCACTCAATAATGGTCCTCAGCCATTTCGTCGCTTCTTCCAAACTCATTCCTTTCCGGGTGGCGTAATCAGCCAGTTGATCTTCTTTGATCTTGCCCAGTCCGAAATAATGTGATTGGGGGTGAGCGAAGTACCAGCCACAAACGGAGGCAGGAGGATTCATTGCGAGGCTTTCCGTTAGAGTAATGCCGATGTTTTCAGTTACATCCAGCATCGAGAACAATTTCAATTTTTCGGTATGATCGGGGCAGGCCGGATAACCGGGAGCGGGACGGATCCCGGCATATTCTTCCCGGATCAAGGCTTCATTGGAGAGCAACTCTTCGGCTGCATAGCCCCAGAAATCCTTTCGCACACATTCATGTAAATATTCGGCCAATGCCTCTACCATACGGTCGGCCAGAATTTGTACAATGATCTTATTGTATTCATCCTGCACCTCCGCAAAGGCCTGTATGTATTTTTGGGCATCGTGTATAGTAACCGCGAAACCACCCATGAAATCGTTTCCACCAGATTCTTCGGGTCGCACGAAATCGGCCAATGAAAAAGTAGGCTGTCCCACCGCCTTTTTCAATTGCTGCCGTAGCATCTCCAATTTCACTTCTCCTTGTTCAGTTTGCACCCGGATGGTATCGGCATTGTTGCTCTGTGCGGGCCAAAAGCCGTAAACGGCTTCGGCGCGGAACCAATCTTCTTTGATGACGCGGTCGAGCAGGCGATTGGCATCGGCAAATAATTTTTTCGCCTCTGTTCCGTAAATGGGATCTCCCAATACCTGCGGATACCGTCCGGGCATTTCCCAAGCGATAAAGAAAGGTCCCCAGTCGATATATCTAGCGATCGTTGCCAGATCGATGTTCTTCCAGACCTGTGTGCCTTTTTGTTTGGGCGCTACGGGCTGATATTTCTTCCAGTCAAAATACTCCTTGGTGGTTACGGCATCGGTATAGGGAATCAGATTTTTCTTGTCCTTATTGGCAAACTGTTTGCGAAGGGATTCGTATTCGGAGCAGGTTGTCGACAAGAATTCTTTTTTCTGCTCTTTATTCAGCAAGCTACTCACCACGGTTACGCTGCGGGAGGCATCCAGCACATGCAATACACCGTGTTCATATTGCGGATCGATCTTGACAGCCGTATGCATGCGCGAAGTGGTGGCGCCTCCGATTAACAGAGGCTGATTCATGCCGCGGCGTTTCATCTCGCTGGCCACGTGTACCATTTCATCGAGGGAGGGGGTGATCAGTCCGCTTAGCCCGATCACATTCACGTTTTCTTCCTGTGCCTTGTCCAGGATCTTGTCGGCCGGCACCATTACGCCCATATCGATGATCTCATAGCCATTGCATCCGAGCACCACGCCAACGATATTTTTTCCAATGTCATGCACATCTCCTTTCACGGTCGCTAGCAATACCTTCGGAACCGAGCCTTGTGCGGCCAGGGGATTATTTTTCTTTTCTTCCTCGATGTAAGGGGTCAGCCAGGCCACGCTTTTTTTCATGACGCGGGCGCTTTTCACTACTTGGGGTAGGAACATTTTTCCCGCGCCGAACAGATCGCCTACTACGTTCATGCCGTTCATAAGCGGACCTTCGATCAAGTCCAGGGGTTTGGGATATTTTTGACGGGCTTCTTCGGTATCGGTATCGATGTGATCGGTGATGCCATGTATCAGAGCATGTTTGAGTCGGTCTTCTACCGGGGCACTGCGCCAAGCCTCATCTTTTACAGCTGTTTTCCCTTTGGCCTTTACGGTTTCGGCGAAGGTGATGAGTTTTTCAGTGGCTTCGTTGTTGTCGTTGTTGCGGTTGAGGATCACGTCCTCGCAGAGTTCGCGCAATTGTGGTTCGATCTCATCGTACACGGCGAGTTGTCCCGCGTTCACGATTCCCATATCCATTCCGGCTCGGATGGCATGATAGAGAAATACGGCATGCATGGCCTCGCGAACGGGCTCGTTTCCACGGAAGGAAAAGGAAAGATTACTGACCCCACCGCTGACGTGGGTGAGCGGCATGCGTTTTTTGATGGTGCGGGTAGCTTCAATAAAATCGACGCCGTAGTTGTTGTGTTCTTCCAGTCCGGTTGCGACGGCAAAAATATTGGGGTCGAAGATGATGTCTTGTGGGGCGTAGTGCAGTTTTTGGGTGAGCAGGTCATAGGCGCGCTGACAGATGGCTTCTTTTCGGGCCTGCGTATCGGCCTGTCCTTTTTCGTCGAATGCCATGATAATCACCGAAGCACCGAAGCGTTGGCAGATGCGGGCTTGCTCCAAAAATTTCTCTTCTCCTTCTTTTAGGGAGATGGAGTTCACGATGCATTTTCCTTGCACGCATTTGAGTCCGGCTTCAATGATCTCGAACTTGGAACTGTCGATCATGATGGGGATGCGGGCGATATCAGGTTCGCTTTGAAGGAGGTTCAGAAAGGTGACCATGGCCTGTTTACCATCGAGCAGGGCATCGTCCATATTTACATCCAACACTTGTGCGCCGCTTTCTACTTGTTGACGGGCTACGCTGAGGGCTTCTTCATAAAGATTTTCACGGATGAGTCGTGCGAATTTCTTGGAGCCGGTAACATTGGTTCGTTCGCCGACGTTCACGAAATTGGTTTCGGGACGAATCACCAGCGGTTCGAGTCCCGCTAAGCGCAAATACGGTTTTATCTGAGTTGGTTCGGACATGTTCTTATGCTTCTTCGGTTTCGATCAGTGTCGTTAAGAGAACGGGCAGAGGGCGGGGACGGATCGTTTTCACGTGTTCGGCGATGTGTCGGATATGATCGGGGGTGGTGCCGCAGCATCCGCCTACGATATTTACCCATCCGTTGCGGGCCCAGTCCTCAAGATAATGCCCGGTGTCTTCCGGATTTTCGTCGTATTCACCCATGGCATTTGGCAGACCGGCATTGGGATAAGCCGATACATAGCAGCTGGCCAGGTGTGAGAGTTCTTCAATATGCGGACGCATTTCCTTGGCGCCAAGGGCGCAGTTCAGTCCCACGCTCAGCGGGCGCGCATGCATCACAGAGGTATAGAAGGCTTCGAGTGTTTGTCCGCTGAGGGTTCTTCCCGACACATCGGTGATGGTGCCGCTGATCATGATGGGTAGAGGCGGGATGCCGGTCTCGTCGGAAAGTTTCTCAATAGCATAGATGGCGGCTTTGGCATTTAGGGTATCGAAGATGGTTTCGATCAGCAGCAGATCAACTCCGCCGTCGAGGAGTCCGCGTACCTGTTCGGTATACGCATCCACCACTTCATCGAACGAAATGGCCCGGTAGCCGGGGTTGTTTACGTCGGGCGAAAGGGAGAGGGTTTTGTTGAGCGGACCTATGGAGCCAGCCACGAATTTTGGGGTCTCTTCGGGGCTTGTGTGGTTGTCGCGGTACCAATCTTCCACGGCTTTTTTGGCGCAGTGGGCCGCAGCCACATTCAGCTCATAGGCCAAGGATTCCATCTTATAGTCTGCCATGGCGATAAAGGTGGAGCTGAAGGTATTGGTCTCGAGGATATCGGCTCCGGCATCGAGGTATTCGCGGTGGATGGCCGTGATCAGTTCGGGTTTGGTGAGGCAGAGCAGGTCGTTGTTGCCTTTGAGGTCGGTGGACCAATCGGCGAACCGAGCACCCCGGTAATCAGCCTCGGTTAGTTTGTGGCGTTGGATCATGGTTCCCATGGCCCCGTCGATCACGAGTATACGCGCGCGCAAACAATCCTGGATCGTTTTCATCGTCAAATTGTTGTGAACTGTAAACGCGGGGGAAACCGGTCGGTTTTGCACGTTTATTAGTTCGGTTTTTTACAGGCTGAACAATAAACAAATCCGCCTGAAAAGCGAAGGTATGAAAAATGGCCGCATAGCGGCCATTTTTCATAGTTATTTTGAAGTTTGGGAGTTTATTATTTGGAAATGTATTTTTCGATGGGGAGGCGGTTTTGTATGCTGCGGGCCAGGGTCATCTCGTCGGCGTATTCCAATTCCCCGCCAAAGGCGATGCCACGGGCGATGGTGGTAAATCGGAGGGATTTTTCCCCCGATGCCGTCAGTTTTTTTTGTAGATAATAAATGGTGGTATCTCCTTGTATGGTCGGATTCAGCGCGAAGATGATCTCTTCGGTATATTCTTTTTGTACCCGATCGATGAGTGAATCGATCTGGAGTTGGTCAGGGCCGACCCCATCGAGCGGGGAGATCACGCCCCCGAGTACATGATAGGTGCCGTTATATTGGGAGGTGGACTCGATCGCGATCACATCCCGAATGCTCTCTACCACACAAATACACTCCTGTTTGCGAGAAGAGTTGCTGCAAATCGAACAAACATCTCCATCAGAAATATTATGACAACGCCGGCAAAACTTGATCTCTGTCCGCATCTTTTTGACCGACTCGACTAAAAACTCAACCTGTTTGGGATCTTGTTTGAGCAAATGCAAGACCAACCGCAATGCTGTTTTTTTACCTATACCCGGTAACTGGGAAAAGGCCTGAACCGCCTGCTCTAATAAAGTGGAAGGGAGACTCACGGTGCAAATGTAGAGAATCGAGTTTAGTGTTTAGAGAACAGGGTTTAGGATTTAGCACCTATCCTGTTACTGAATAATAACTAATCAATTGCGCTAAACACTAAACCCTGTTCTCTAAACTAAAATTCAAACTCATTCTCCCAATTCGCCTTCACAGTGATCTTTCGTTCCAGCAATCGAACCCGTTCTGGTTGTTTACGGGGAAAGAGCTGGCCCGCATCCCAGCGACCATTATTGTTTTGGTCGAACAAAATACGGATCTCGTAGGTGCCAGGGAGGAATAACTCCTGCTTGAACTGGCCATCGGAGCCCAGCGGGGCGGAAGCCAGGATGAATTCATTAATTGTTAGCTGAAGGATCGGCTGGGTCTTGATTTCACTTAAACCAAGTTGCCGGGCGATGGTTTCGAGGTTTCGCAGGCGAACGGACAATTTACCGTAATCCGCTTTTTTTCGTGTGATAAAAGAGATCGTATCCGATTTCAAGAGTTGTCGATCTAGCGTGTCTTTTAGCGCCTCTTTATCGATCACTACTTGATACTGGGTATTTTCTTTCCAGGGCAGCACCAGGCTGATCTTTCGGCTGCTGCTGTCCAGCGCGAGGCCATATTGAGGTATCGGAATAAAACTCGAATCGGTGTACACGCGGATCTTGGCGGTGTCGAAACGGGTCAGGTACTGTTCGGTCATTAACTCAAAGGGCTGAAGTAAGTCCTGCTTTCCTTCACTCAAGTTATTGGTATAACGCAACCTTCGGTCGGCCGCTGCTCCGCCGGGTTTACCTTTTATACCGGGACTGGGAAGGGGAGCTGTCGGCGCCGGCAGGCCGGCAGTTTTTACCTTCAGGTCAAATGCATAAAGGTTGATCGGTTCGGGCTGATCGGCTGGTTTTACCGATTCATTCGTGAAGGCAACTCGTTGGTCATCCCCTATGATGCGGCGAAGTCCGCCATCGTCTTTGAGCGCGTACAAATAGAACACCCGATTGGGCAATTGCTCGAACATGAATTCACCTTTTCCATTCAGGCGCGTCAGGTAAGCAGGGCGTTCATTGACAATGGCAGAATCTGCTTTGCTCCGATGAAGGATGACAATGAGTGTGGTGTCGATTTTTCCGGTTTCGGCCAGCACTACCTTGCCTTTTATTCGACCGGAGTCTAACCGATCACCCGTCGAAAAACTATAGCGAAAATTTTTCAGCACATTGCCTTCGTTATAATCTTTTATGGCATTTCCAAAGTCGATCGTATAAGTGGTATTGGGTTGCAGGGTGTCGCGCAGACGCACATACACCTCTTTTAGTTTGTTTTCAATTGTTGGCGGAACGGCCGGAAGCGGAGAGACAATAACCGCCTGCTGCGCATTTTGCAGTTCCACGAACTCATCAAAGGAAAAGACCAGTCGATTGGTGGCGACGTTGGTTGATCGGTCGGCCGGACTGACCTTCAACAGCACCGGCGGGATCGTATCTCTTGGCCCCCCTTGCGGTGGAATAATATTGGCGCAACCCGTCGGCAGAATTAGGGTCGTGAGCCATACCACGAGCGAGATCAATGCGAGGAGGAGGTTGCGCATATGCAAATGTAGAGAAGAGCCGTTGAACAGTGGTTGAACAGTGGCTTAACAATTGTTCAACCACTGTTAAACTATTGTTCAACCATTCCTCATCGCTCACCCGCAGAAGCTTTAGCGAAGGTGGGCCCCTCATCTTCCTCTAGTGCTGCATACAGCTTATGCTCCTTCGTAAAATTGCACCACTCGCAATCTTCTTTTCCGCAGCCGGTGTTGAATTCGCGGTTTTGGATCTTTTGCCAGGCTTCGCTGAGTTGTTGGGTAACGTACTCCACGTCTTCGGCGCGTATTTCGATCCGTTCCCGATCAAAGGCATCGTTATCGTTAGGCTCTACGAAATCAAAGCAGGCCTCCAACACGTTCCAATTCTTTCCGGGAGAGTTATCGACCAGTAGTTTGTAAAAAACCGCCTGCCTCCAATAATTGCCGCCCAGGGGTTGATGTTTGCCACCTGGACGATCGAATTCCCCCCTGCTTTTTGCCTTGCTGTGCTTTCCAGTTTTGAAATCGGTAATGATAATGTCGTTACCCCAGAATTGAATCTTGTCGGTAAATCCTTTTAAGGGGATCCCGTTTACCACCACTCCGCGCAGGGGCGTTTCGGTGAGGATGAAATTATCTATAGGGGCAGGCTGGTAATAATTATTGTAATAGGCGCGAAGGATGCTCTCCCCATGCTCCAGGAATCGCTTCAGGCTTTCTTGTGTGAAAATATCTCTTCCGGCGTACAGGTGGTAGCGGAACTGCTGAACCAAATAGTCTGCCTCCGGATATTGTTTGTTGTGTGAGGTCATATAATCGATAAAATCATTCAGGGCTTTGTGAACGGCGGTTCCAAATTCTGCTACCTCGGATTTTGCGGACGGAACGCGGATCAGGGTGCTGTAATAGAATTTCAATGGGCAGTCCAAATAATTATTCAGTGCGGTTACGTTCATCACAAATTGACTGAGTTGTTGGTCGACCCAATCCTGTTCGGAGGGGTCGATCACGGGGCGTTGGATCAGCCCGAAGCGCAGCGAGGCAAACCGGCTTTCCATTTCTTCGGAAAGACGGATCTCTTGTGGGGTGCTGGACAGAATCGTTTTCAGCTCTTCATAGAATTGCGAGGGTTCGAGCAGGTTGCCGTTGTGCTTGAGTTTTGGGTACGATACATAGAGATGTTTCTTGGCGCGGGTAATGGAGACAAAGAACAAGCGGCGCAATTCTTCCACGGCTTCGGTATCCGTTTCCTCTTGAAATACAGTGGGGGGCAATCTGAAACCGCGGTTGTTGTCGCGTTTGCCTTCCCAAATGTCGTTTCGGGCGCCGAGGAGAAAAACATGCTCGAATTCCAGTCCCTTGCTACCGTGACAGGTCATCAGGTTCACGCCGCTCTCCTTTCCGGTCGTTTGTACCAAAGAAAGTCGTATGCCGTTTTCCTTCATCAGCCGGATCTGTTCGATCCATTCACCGAGTCGAATCTCGGGTTTGCGTTGGGTACTTTCTTTAAGGTAATCAAACAGGCAACTGAGTTTGCGGAGCTGCCAGTTGCGGTCGGATTGACTCATTACCCAAGGCAGCAACCCGCTTTCGTTGAGTAAGAATTCGAACCAGCGGTGCAGGTTTTCTTCATATAGCTTGGTTTGCGCCGCTTCGAGAAATCGACCGAACCGCAAAAGTTTATCGGTTTGTTCGTCGCCGTTGAACAGGCTTTGTCCGTTTTGATCGATCAGTTCATTCAGCCGACCACGGATCGATTTCTCCGCTTTCTTTTTGTTTCGCAGCTCAGCCAGTTCATAGCAGAGGTTGGCGATGGTAAAGGGGCGGATCCCGAAATAGGGAGAGTGCATGATCTCAAAGAGATAATGTTCACCGCTGTAAGGGTTGTCTTGTTCGGCAGCGAGGTATCGAAGCAGGTTCAGGACCTGATTGAGAAAGGGATCCTGGAGCAAGTCGATCGAACGTTTCACATAGAAAGGCACTTCTTCTTGCTGCAGAAATTTCATCAACTCATCGCCCAGCTTATGTTCTCGGTAAATGACGGCGATCTCACCGGGGTTTGTTCCTTGTTCGATCAATTCCCGAATGGATCGGGCGATGTGGGCCTGTTCGGCCAATTCGCTTTCGTAGATGCGTAGTTCGGGTTGGATATTAAGTTCTTTGAGCTCATCAAGATCGGCGATGAGTTCCTTACTAAGTCCTTCGAACTGATGGATCAACCGGTGTTTATTGTTTTCGATGAGTCCTTTTGCGGCATCGAGGATGGGTTGTACGCTTCGGTAATTTTTGGTTAGCACGACCCGGCGGAGGTCTTTTTCGTAGCGACGGGCCAGGGTCATCAAGTTCATCAGGTTGGCTCCTTGAAAGCGGTAGATGCTTTGATCGTCATCGCCCACCACGAATAGGTTGGGTTGGTCGGACCAGTAGCTGGCCAACAGTTCTACGATCCGGTTTTGGGAGCCGCTGGTGTCTTGGTATTCATCTACCAGAATGTATTGGAATTGCTCCTGATAGCCAAGCAGGATCTCGGATTCCGTTTCAAAGAGGCGGATGACCCAGTGGATCATGTCGTCAAAGTCGTATCGATGTTTTTGTTCGAGTAGTGACTGATAGGCAGGAAAGCAAGCGGTGGCGGCAGATAATTTTTCCATCCGTTGTATCTCAGCTTTTCCTTTTACGGTAAGCTGGTAGTTGCCTTTTTTTTGTTCGCGTTTGTTGTAAAATCCATCGGTGGTGGGAATGAAGTTGGTGACGTAGCGATCGATTTGCGATTGTACCCAGGAGATTTCCCAGCCTTCTCGTTTGATGGCAGAGAACAGATTCGCCAGGTGATCGAGGTCGTAGTACACATCTCCCTTGTAGCGTTTGAGCGGATGGCCTTTCGGAAATTGATCGATGAGTTCTTTGAGGACCTGGATGCGTTCGAGATCGGTCAGCGGTTGCAGTTCCCGCTTGTTGAAGTGTCGAAGATTGTCCTGGATAACATGATGGCAAAAGGAGTGGAAGGTATGCAGATGAACTTTGTATGCATCGCTGCCGATGAATCGGATGAGGCGTTCCCGCATGGCCACCACGCCGGCATCAGTAAAGGTGAGGCAGAGGATGTTCTGGGGTTGCGCATCGGTTTCCAGGAGGATTTTGCCGATGCGGCTGGCGAGGATCTGGGTTTTGCCGGTGCCGGGGCCGGCAATGACCATAACGGGACCTTCGATGGCATCCACGGCCTCCCGTTGTGCCTCGTTTAGTTTCCCGTAGGCGGCTTCAAATTTTTTCAGCAGAAATCCTTGTGTCGACATGAGTTGAACTTTTCCGGTAGCAAATGGTTATATAACGAAAGTAAATCAATACTACGTATGCGGGCGCGCAGTTTGAAACGGGTGCAGGTGCTACCCATCTCGATCGAAAAGGCATGGGATTTCTTCTCCGATCCGGCCAACTTGGCTACGATCACGCCGCCGGGGATGGGATTTCATATTCTATCGGATCATCGACCGACCCGTATGTACGCCGGGCAGCTCATTGAATATCGGGTATCGCCTTTGTTGGGGATCCCGATGTATTGGATGACGGAAATAACGCATGTGGTAGAAGGGAAGTATTTTATTGATGAGCAGCGATTTGGTCCCTACACCCTCTGGCATCATCAACATCATTTTCAGGAAGTTGCAGGTGGAGTAGAGATGACCGACATCGTGCATTATAAAGTTCCATTCGGACTTCTCGGGGCGCTGGCCGACCGGCTCTTCGTCCGACAAAAATTGAAACAAATCTTCGATTATCGCTACCAAGCCGTCGCCCAACTGTTCAGCTAGAACAACTAAAAACCAGAAACTAATACTGATTTTCATTCACCACCTTGATCAGCGAAACCACATTGTTCACATTGAGTTTGCGAAAAATATTATAGCGGTGTACTTCTACCGTCCGGTTCGAAATGAACATGCGTTCCGCGATCTGTTTGGAAGATAAACCGTCCCTCAGCAACTCCACCACTTCCATTTCTCTTTTAGTTAGGTCGTTCAATTTAATGGCTTTCGATTCAGACTCTGGATTGATTACTTGTGCAGTAATAAAATCCTTGATATCCTCGCTGATGTATTGTTTGCCCTCGGCAACGAATAGAATTGCTCGACACAATTCCTTAAAACTCGATTGCTTGGAAACAAATCCGGAAGCTCCATTGGTTAGCAGCTGCTTGATCAGCATCGTATTGCAGTGCATCGATACGCCCAGTACCCGTACGTCGGGCCATTCCTCTTTCACGAGTTTGGTTATTTCAATTCCCGATTTACCCGGGAGGGTAATGTCCATTAATATGACTTCGGGTTGGTGCTGACGAATTTCCTCAATAGCATTATTACCATCTAAGGCATATCCAACTACTTCAAAGCGGGGGTCCGAATTTAGTAAGGCGACATACATGTCAACCATCAGACGGTGGTCATCGACCAGAAAAAGGCGAATTTTTTTCAAACTCGGTAGCGGTTTGCTGTATTATCGTGAATGCTTTGCGCAAGTTCAGACTTTTTGCGTAAAAAAACTGATAATTCATAATTTATTATACTTATATTTAAATTGTAGTTGGCTCATTATCAGCACAAAAATTATCCCTACTCCTGATTGGGGGGGTTGGTCTCCCCTCTTAATTGATTCGATCCTTGCGTTTGTGTAATCGTACCTTCGCATTTCATATTTACGCCTCATGAAATTGTACAATCTGCTTATCAAATACCGGTTGCCGCTGGGATTGGTTTTATTGATTTTGGCCATTTATGTGAACTATGCGGCTTCGTTCTGGTCTTCTTTCCCGCTGTATCTGATCGGGGTGATCTTGATATTTGGACACTTCTTTTTTGGTCCCCTTCGGTTGATCCAGGAATACATGGAAAGCGGCGATATGGAGGGTGCGGAAAAGATCCTGGCATCCATCAAGTATCCGAATCTTCTCTATAAACCCATTCGGTCCGTTTATTTCACCCTGAAGGGGAACTTAGCCATGATGAAGCAGGATTACGACGGAGCGGAGAAGATGATGAAAAAAGGATTGGATTTGGGAATGCCGATGAAGGAGGCCGAGGGCGCAAGCCTTCTGCAGATGGGGATGTTGGCCATGCAAAAGAACGATCTCAAACAAGCAGAGAGCTACATTCGCTCTGCCTTGCGCAAGGGATTACCCGATAAAGAAAACCAGGCAGCTGCGTATTTGCAAATGTGCAGCCTGATGATGAACAAGCGCGAATTCCGCGCCGCGAAGGATTTTTTCCGGAAAGCCAAAGCACTAAAACCCACCACACCCCAGATCGTGGATCAGATCAAACAGATCGAGAAATATATTTCACGAATACCGGGGTAAGGAGGTTGGCGTTCAGGGAACAGCGTTTAGAGAACAGGGTTTAGTACTACTTAAACATACTGTGCGGAGGTAATATCCGGAGTTAAACACTAAACCCGCTCTACAAATCCATATTTTTCTGACTTCTGATTGAAGGTATCGACCATGGCTTCTTGCAGATCGATGTCGAGCAGGGAAGCGAGCAGGTCGAGGTAGATGGCAATGCCGCCGATCTCTTCTTTCAGCATGTTTTTGTCTATGTCTTTGGCGGTATAACTGCTTCCCCCGTCGATCCCGCCGCGTTGTACGCGTTCAATTTTTTTGATCATGTTGCAGAGTTCGCCCACTTCGCCGGCCAGGGCGGTGGTCCAATAAGTCAGGGGCTGGTTGTCATAACAGCGAAATCCGTTACGAGCCCGGCTGATGTTTTTTTCGCGGAAGGCGCTTAGATCCAATGCCATAGATAGCTTTTTGAAGGAATAGGTATACGATTGTCTCACTCGAAAGATAGCAATTTATTGTAATTTAGAGCAGTCCGACTGCGCAGCATTAAACTTGTTTAAATTGACTGCGTCTACCGGAAAATAAATCCCTGCCGCATGCGCCACCTGTTGCTTATACCTGTTTTTTTAGTCGGACTCGCTGTTCACTCCTGTAAAAAGAAGGAGCCAGCCGATACGGCTTACCAAATCGTTCGCAAGATCAACTATAATGGAGTGTCGGTTGATGTGGTCATCGATAAGCCTAAAAACGATGTGGTGGATGTGTTGGTCTTATATCATGGCACCGTCACTTTCGACAATAAGATCCTCGAAGCCGCATACAATACACTCGACGGATTCAAGCGCATCCTCAACCGAACGGACATGATGCTGGTAAGCGTGGCGTATCCCGAAGAAAATCTGCTGATGGGCGACAATCTTCCCTTTGCAGAGGCTGCCCTGTTATGGGTTAAAAACAAAGCTGCGCAGGAGCTGGGGATCACGATTCGTAAAGTTTTTTTAGGCGGACATTCACAGGGGGGCTATATCGTAACACGGTTGAACACCATGCATGCTACCAATGGGGTTATTGCCAATGCGCCCGGCCCCTTGAATCTCGTATATCGATGTCAGCTTGAAGAAACCGGCCAAATTACCAACAGCATCGCATGCAGACAACTCGCCGCCACCTATGGCAATACAACCACAAATCCGAATCCATATTATCTACGCTCGTTGTCGAACTTCACCAGTCCGTTCAAATCGGATATTCTATTCGTGCAAGGGCTGGAGGATAGTCCCATTCAACTATACTCCTGGCCCACCTTCAAACAAGCGGTCAATGCCTGTACCGATTGCCGCGAGCGACAATTCTTGGAAATACCGGGCTATGGACACAATTCGTTGTTTCAAAGTCCGATTGGCCAGACCGAATTCAATCGCTTCATTCAAGCTCGTTAAGCCGTTCATGCAGTTGCAGCCAACACATTTGAGAAATGAATGGGTACAGCTAACTCCCTTGCTAGCAACGGATCTCGATCGGCTATATGCAGTGGCTTCCGATCCGCTGATCTGGGAGCAGCATCCCAATCCCGACCGGTATCAGCGACCTATTTTTGAGACTTATTTCAACGGAGCGTTGGAATCGTGCGGAGCTGTCTTGATCTTGGATGCGGAAGGAACGGTAATTGGATGCAGTCGTTTTTACGATCACGTCCCGGAATTACGGGAGGTGAAGATTGGATATACGTTTTTTGCCCGAAGCTGTTGGGGCAAGCCCTATAACCGAAGTGTCAAGCAACTGATGCTGGCGCATGCTTTTCAATATGTGGATCGGGTGATTTTTCACGTGGGCGCATGCAATATCCGATCCCAAAAAGCGATGGAAAAGATCGGGGCAGTAAAGATTGGTGAAAAGGAGATTCCTTACTATGGAGAAAAAACACTGATGAACTTTGTGTACCAGGTTATTCGCGAAAGTCTGATAAATTTTGGCCCTTAGGATTTTAAATAAATCTTGAAAGATGCATTCGAATGCGGGAGAAAAGCTATAAATTTAATTTAATAATAATTTTAACAACTTAATTTTTTTTATGAAAAAGCTCCTTTTACTAGTTCCACTTATTTTTCTGTTAGCTTGTGGAGGAAAACTCAATAAAGAAAATTATGACAAGGTCCAAAATGGCATGTCGATGAGTGAGGTTGAAACCATTCTTGGAAAAGGGGATTCTCAGGCCAGTTCGAATGTAGACCTTGGCCAATTTGGCGGAATGCTTTCAACAGAAGTTAAAACCTGGCAAAGCGGATTGAAGGTAATTTCAATCACTTTTTCCAACGGAAAAGTAGCCGCAAAGGCTCAAACCGGATTATAAAATCTTCCCCGTGAATAATCGGATTTCTACGTCTTGAAATCCGATTATTCCCCCTCTGGTTGGTTTAGACGGGAGGAACTATCTGCAGAGACTGGTACATCACCCTCTTGAATCATCAGTTCGCCGTCTTCATCTGACATTCCTTCTTATTGCCTCAACCAATCGTTATTTTTCCAGCTTAATTCCTTGATCGGCTGACCGTTTTGTAAAACACTCACTTTCGCAGCCGATTCAAACCAATCAGCATAATCTGCTCTTTTCTTTTTTTGGTAACTACCTGATCCGTCAGAGGCATAATTGATGGCCGAAAACGAGATTTCTTTATCCAGCCGAAAATTTTCTTTTTTATGGATCTCTTTACCTTTTTTGTCAAAAAATACTAACGTGATGCCCTCGCCTTGGCCACTGATGACAAGTTTTTGGATGTACTCTCCCTTGCGGCACAGAATCGGTTTAGCAGGGTCAGTTGCTTTTACTTCAGTGATCTTTTCTTTGTCTGTAATGGTTCCATTTACACACCAACCATCATCATCAAAATCAAGTCCTGAGTGTTTAAACGCATGAAACTGAACATCGGCCACGGTGGGTTTAGCCATTTCCGTTTTTTGCGTAGTGTCGGATGAAGTTTCTTTTGTGGTTGAGCTGGTATCTTTTCCTGAGCAAGCAAATAGTCCGAAAATCAGAGTGACGGCAAGAAAGTGAGTAAGTTTTTTCATTCTTTTTTCTTTTTGATGTTGAAGACTTCCATTTAGAACTAAATATTAATAAATATAATGAATTAAAAGATAATGTAAGCTCCCCTTATTTTCGGACCACTGGGATTTAGAGGTTTTTGTCTTTTAGTTTTCAAGGGATATGGGGGTTTGGTATTCGACTGGGGGTACGTTTCCAAGTGATTCATGAGGTCGTTCGTGGTTGTAATCGAGCCTCCATTCTTCAGCCTTAAGCCGAACATCGTAAAGGCTGTAAAACAGATACGCGTCAAGAAGCTCCTTTCTGATGGATCCATTTTTACGTTCAATAAAGGCGTTCTGCACTGGTTTGCCAGGCTGGATGAACTGTAGGCGTATGCCACGATATTCACACCAGCCATGGAGTCGCTCGCTGATAAACTCAGGGCCATTATCGACCCTGATAGATTGCGGGGCGCCCCTGAACTCTACCAGCCGCTCCAGCACCCGGATTACCCTTGCTGCTGGCAAAGACGTATCAGCCTCTACTGCCAGAGATTCTCGGTTGTAATCGTCCATGATGTTCAGCAAACGGAACCGCCTGCCGTCCACCAAACTATCCGTCATGAAGTCCATGCTCCAGCCTTTGTTAAGCCCTTGGGGAACAACCAGTGGCTGTTTTATCCGCTGCGGGAGTCTGCGTTTTGACGCCTACGGATATTGAGCTTCAGCATCGTATACACTCGGTATAGTTTTTTATGATTACAAGTCATCCCTTTTCTTCGAAGCCGGTAGTAACACTTCCAAAAACCAATGGAAGGGTGTTTCTGTACCAACTGGTTCAGGGCATCGATCAAAGAACTGTCATCCCGCTGCACCTTCTTATAGGTCATTACAGATCGGGGGAGAGATACCAACTTGCAGGCCTGACGAACACTCAGTTTCTCCTGAACCAGGAATTCTACCGCCTCTCGTTTATCGTCAGGCCGCCGTACTTTTTTGTGAGCACAGTTTTTACTGCATCGATTTCCAAGGTCAGGTTGGCTACGATGCGTTTTAGCCGGGCATTTTCCTCCTGGAGGTCTTTCATACGGGCTACATCACTGACTTCCATGCCTCCGTACTTAGCCTTCCAATTGTAAAATGTGGCATCACTGATACCATGCTCACGACAGATCTCTTTAACCGACCTGCCGGATTCCTGCATCTGCAGGATGGAGACAATCTGTGCCTCCGAAAAGTTCTTCCGTTTCATGTTTAAACCATTTAAGTTAGGAAATTTCTCCAAACCCAACTGGTTGAAATATGGGGAAGCCTACAATAATATTTTGACCGCATGGATGGGTAGCAAGATAATATGGGGAATATCTTGTATTTATAAAAGCTGGTATCCAATTTTGATTCGAAGGGTGAAGGAAACTGGATCAGGTCCATACCTGTAGCAGGCTTTACATGATTCGGTTTTTCAGCAGCCGAGTAAATGCCATAGCTTACTGCTAATCAGCTTTTTGTATAAAATCTTTTTATAGTGTATATTAGAGAGTTGTTTCATAAAAACCTGACGAAATGATTAATACAAGTATCGCAAAATATAGAATAACCAAGCTCATTGGCGAGGGGGGGATGGCATCTGTGTATGAGGGTGAACATGAAATGCTTGGCACCAAGGTTGCCATTAAGGTATTGAATCCGATTTTATCGGCGAATGCTCAAATTAGAGAGCGATTTAGGAATGAGGCCCGGCTCATGGCCACCTTGGATCATCCAAATATTACACGGGTCATTGATTTTGATGAGCAGCCTCAACATCTTTCTATAATCATGGAATATCTCGATGGGGAGGATTTGAGTAAAAAGATCAAGCGAAGCGGGCCATTGGCGGAGCGTGCCCTCATTGATACCTTTTCACAAACCTTATCGGCGTTTCAGTACGCGCATGAGAAGGGAATTGTACACAGAGATATAAAGCCTTCCAATATTTTTATCCTTTCGAATGGTCAAGTAAAAATCTTGGATTTTGGCATTGCCAAATTATTTGGTCAGGGGAATGATATGACCCAGACCGGCACACAGATGGGTACTCCGGTTTATATGAGTCCCGAGCAAGTAAAAGGTGATAGATCCATCGATCATCGTAGTGATATTTATTCCCTAGGGGTTACTTTCTATTTTGCGTTAAATGGAAAGCCCCCTTACAACGCCAATACAGAATCTCAATTCGATATTTTTTCTAAGATCGTCTACGAACCACTTCCAGAAATTTCCCAAAGTCATTCCTTCAAGCATATTCTTTCAAGCGCCTGTCATAAAAATCGAGAAGAGCGCTACCAAAGCTGTAATGAATGGCTGATTGAGTTAAAGCTACCACTTACTAGTGCGGACAAGCTGTCTTCAGGCCAGTCTGCTACAGTGCCCCTTTCGAACGAGCGTGTGCCGGTCAAAGAAACTCCTCAGGCAGACCAACCCACCGCTCCTGCCAGCGCCTTGCTCCCGTTTATACTGCCGCCTCGGTCAAATCCTTTGAAACCCGTATTTATCGTGGCAGGTATTTTAGGGGCATTGATCCTCTTAATTGTAGTGATTTCAAATCTGGGAGCTTCCGAGGGGGAAGCCGGTGCTCACACAACGGAAGTAGATTCACTTTCCAGTTTAGGGGGGGGTTCAGCGACCACACCTAGACAATCCGCAATTGATACGTTCGCTACTGCGAAGGACCCGGAAACAGCTCCTGCCCCCCCACCCGAACCGGATACAAAAACAACTCCTGAGGAATCTGAAAGATTCTTTATGCTAGAAAACGACTGCGGCTATGAAGATAATGATTCATACGTCTATGTAACAGTTGATGGAAAGTCGTACGCCTGGGGCGATGAAATTCAGCTGAATAATGGGTCGCATTTTATTCGTGAGCGGATTATTGCCATTTCTAATGATGAAGTGATTTTTGAAGACAATACGAATATTCAAATTTCAGATAGAATCAAAAATTATTCAACGATAACGGTTGAGCTTAATTGTCTTGCCTGTCCTTTCTTTTATTATAAGGGTCCTACCGAATTCGTCTATGGGGGCGAGTTAATACGGAACTTGAATTCAATTGAAAAAGAGCAGCTTGATTGCATGCGCTTACAAGAGGAGTACTTGCAAGGGGATACGCTTCATCTCTTGGTCAGCGAGGAAAAAAAGGAAACCTCTTATTTGGATGAAGTATACCTAATAGTGAATGACTCCATTCGTATTGAACCTGCTTCGGCCACCAAGAATATTCAGCAGCTGATCAGCAGTAGGGATGGCAATTATACGGTAATGAAAATGGGTGACACTTTCGATCTGTATTTTGTCATCCCCAGCGAAGTACAAGTCCGTTCTGCCAAGATCTACAGCTATGGTTACTATATAAGAGATCACCAGCAGTAGTTTCATAATAAATTTTCTCAATGCCTCTACAGGTAGGCGAAGAGAAAGTAGCTTATTATGGAGAAGCTCCTAAAATCAATGTAGTTTATCTTTCGCGGAAATAAATTGCGTCTTAGTTTATTAAATCACCTAATTCTTGTCGATGCCTTTTTCGGATTCATTCAGTTCCTTTTTTATCAATTGGATCTGTCCGAGGTGGTAGTATAGATGTTCGAGAATGCCTGTCAGGTTTTGATGAAAGGTGCCGTATTGTTCACTCACAAAAGTGGTTGAAAGCTGATCATCGGCGAGCGTGTTGACTTGTTGAATGAATTTATCGGAAATACGCCAAGTTTTTTCCAGCAGATCATGCCAGTCAGATGCGGTTTGGATGGGAGACATTTCAAAGCTGTACTTATCCTTGATCAGGAGTGGTCCGTCCTCCAAAACCGAAGAAACGCCTTCAACATAATAACCAATATGGAACACCAGCTCCGCGATGGAATGGGAATGCGGCAATGACCGAGTTGCCTGTTCGGCGGTTAGTCCCACTACGGCTTCTTGCAGTGAGACGCCACACCAATTTTTACCAAAAAAGGCTGCCCGAAACTGTTGGGCGAGTTGTGTAGCGTGATCGGAGTGAGGGGCCATTGAGGTGATGAATTTGTGTTGATTTGAATGTTTTTTCGTATCAGCCATCAGCGAATCAATGTGGTGGTTCCTTTCTTGACGCGGATGCTTCCATCCAATAATTCAGCTTTTACGTAATACGCGAACGTGCCGGTACTTTGTTGCATACCTTTTACGGTGCCATCCCACCCGCGACGAATGTCAGTCGTGTAGAAAATGCGTTCGCCCCAGCGGTTGTAGATGCTGAATTCCAATTTTTTTATCGTGGTTCCGATCACACGCAACACATCGTTACGACCATCGTTGTTGGGCGTAAAGGCAGTGGGAACATAGATATCGGTCATATCAGGCCAGGTGGTGCCGCGGGCGGTACCGGGACGACTGTTACGACAAACAGGCGTCTGCGTTGCAATGACAGAAAGGGTAACGCTTTGTGATGGGTTTAGCCCTCCTACCACATGCAACGTACCGGTGCTACCGGAACTCGGCACAACATAATTGATTCCATCCACCGAAACCAGATAACCATTTGCACCGGCAACCACAGTCCACGTATAAGTGATGCTATTGAGATTGCTATCCACAACACTTACACGAGGCGATGGCAGTTGCGCCCAAAGAACCACCTGCACATTGGTACTGCCGCTTGCACAGCCAGTAGTATTCGAAGCCGTAACGAGGAAATTCGCTCCGGCGGATAGTGGATTGGTTGTGTAAGTTGGTCCCGTTGCCAATACGGCTCCGCCGCTTGCCGCAAACCATTGATACGTAATGCCGGTCAGCGGATTTTGCACCTGCAGGGTAGCGGGGGTGTTGGGACAAATATTCACCGGACTCGCAACGGTTGGTGTAGCCGGCGGCGGATCGATGGTTACCAATACAGCTGTTCGCGTAGCACTCACACAACCATTACTATTGGTTGCTTGCACATAGTAAGTGGTGCTTACATTCAAAGTGGGAGTCGTATACGAGTTGCCCGTAGCGAGCAGATTGCCTCCCGCAGCGGCGTCGTACCAAGTATAAGTTGTTCCGGTCAACGGATTTTGTACTTGTAAGGTGGCGGTATTACCGGGACAAATAGAAATAGCATTCACAACCGGAGCCGGTACATTGCTCTGGGTGATGCTTACCGGTCTGCGGCTGTCGAATAAGCAGTTACCCGGACCAACAACGCTTACATACATCGTAGTATCGGTTGTAAAGGGATTGATGGTTATACTGGTTCCGGTAGCCAGCGGTGCACCCCCGGTGGCACTGCCATACCATTGGTAATTGGCACAGCCCTGGGGGTTCTGGATGGTTAGGGTTACGCTGTTTCCGGGGCAGGCCTGTACGTTGGCCAGTTGTGGCACTTGCAGTGAATCGGAGGCAAACGTGAAATATTGACCATTGGTGAGTGTGGCCACTGCATACTTGTAAGTGCCATTGCTCATGGGTATGATGGAGGTCTGATTATCCGGGAATGTTGGATCTGTTGATACCAGCATATTTTTCACGCAGTGCAATAGATTATTTTCTATGGCAACCGTTACGTTACCGACCGAACCGGTGTTTTGAACCTTCCATACCCTTGCCATACGCGTGACGCGATTATTCATGCCGCAGATGGTCAGTGCCGTATCGGCGCCGTTATCCCCCGTTAGTAAAAAAGAAAAATCAGTACTAAAACTGTTGGTATTTGCGGCGTTTGTTGTCGGAAAATTACCGCCCGTGTAGGTACCGTTGAACAAAGTGATCAGGACGGAAGGATTGACCGATTTGGATTGTTTTTGTGAAAGGGCAGTGGCATCGTCTCGACCGATTCCGGTGATGTCATTTGCGTAGGTGCTGTTAAGGGATCTGTCCCACGTAACCGTTCCATTGGTAGCGGTATAATTATTATTATTTGCGATCAGTTGGTTGAGGGTAAAACCATACTTCACAGCGAGATAGGATTCGATCTTGTTTATCTCGGGTGTCGTTAACGTATTAGAATAGATGATGACTTCTGCCAGATCTATTTGGCAAGGGAGGTTTAGAATGAGTTCATTGCCTAGTACGATCTTGGTTGTGGTGGCAGCAAAATTACCGGGACCGGGGATGGGAATCACTTTGTCGTCGGCGCCATTCAGTCGGTTTACGGAGGTATTCACATTTACATACGCAGTAGACAAGGTATGCTTATTGAGTATAGATGTAACGCCTACGTTTTGTCCGGCTGTAGCCGGCACGGCTTTTGGAAAATCGAATCGCAATCTGCCTGCGGAGTTTTCAAATCCAAGGCGGGCGGCGGTGCCGTTAAAGTCGTTTTCCCATTTGAGCCATACTACGCCACCTTTTAGGTTTAATACCTGGAAGACCGTTACGTTGCTGTTTCCTACCAAGGAGGTACCCAAAAAATTATTGTTGCTGGAGAGGGAGTTGGTGCTGCCGTTGAAGCTGAGGTAAGGGTTGAAGTTTATTCCGGCCGGAAGTAACGTAGGTCCACTTTGGGCGTTGGTCGTGCCCGACAGGGGTTGCACCGTGAAATTGCCGGTTACGTTTGCGCCGGAGAGTTCCTGCCATTGGGTAACGGTGGTTCCGGTGGTTGTAACGTCGTTATCGCCTTTCACCCACATTTTGTTATTAGATGAAATACCACCGGGAGATTGTGCAGACAGGCTCTTAAGCCCCAGTAGTAGAGCGGTAATTACGAAATATTTCATCCTCTCCAGCACGTTGCCAACCAAGTTAATGACTTTTTAGAAAATTACCGGGTACGATTGATTTTTAAAGTGGACACTTACGGGGCAGATTATCGTGTGGGTAATGGGTCAGCGCGACAAAGCTCTGCAATGGAGTATTCCCCTCGTAGAGCTTCCATTACGTTTACTAACTTTTGTTCTGAGGAAAAGAGTCTCCTTGTCTTGCGGCGGATCTCTTTAATGAAGTTCTCTGTAGTTTGTTTTGGCTTCTGTTCCATGTCATTATTGATTTAATTGTTAATGATGGAAACACTCTACTAATTTAGACTATATCTTGTCCACATTATGCTGACGATTTACAATTAAACAAGTAGGCTTGATTACCGTTGGTTCTAACGAAGTTAAGTCTGATTTAACGGCTTTGATTGATTTTTAGTAGTCTAAATGTTATTCTTTAAGACCATTATTATTTTCTAAAATAACAAGTAGACCCGGTTGGAATGTACTCGGATTGGTACGATCTGATACCCCCTCATTTCCTCATAGCCTATCCCTTTTGTCAGTTTTGCCACAAATGATTAATTTGATAGCTTTAATTTTTCTTGTAACTTGTGTCGAAAACCGATTTTTTAAGTTCGAAGCAATTAGTATGGGTAAAAAATTCGGGTTTTCATTTTCCTGGAAGCGAGCCATGGGCATTTCTAGTTTACGTACATCGTTTGCTCGAAGATCAGGCGTCCCTACGACCAAGGGGGGACTTCAACGGAAGATAGGGGCGTTTATTCTAAATCTACTATTTAAGCGATCATGAAAATTTGGAGTTTAATTTTTGGGTTTGCCATTTGTTTTTTTCTCATTTGGATTTCGAAATGGCTAGTCCTTTTGTCCGTACTTCTTATTTCAGCCATCATCCGAAAATCTCGGCAACCACTTTTTATGTGTCCTAGATGTGAGCTAATTCAACAGGAACACATTGTGCTGTCCAGAAAACTTAATTCTCAAATATCACATGGTAGATTAATAAAGACAGGTCGACTAGATCGAAGATATAATACACGATACAACACCTCTGAAACGATTGATTTTGGTGTCGTATGTAAGAGTTGTCAAGAACCATTTAAAACGACCCGAAATTTTTGAAAATGTCATTACGAGGGTGCTTTCTAATTGCCTTTTTAATTTCTTGGTTGCATCCTAGTCTAGCGCAAAGTGTCGATTCTATCTATTTAAAGAAGGGGAGATTACTATTACTTGGTGAGCCATATAGTGGTTCGAAAAAAAGGTCTATTGTAAGACCATGGCATAAAAGTAGTGATGATTCATTGAAATATACCTTTATTTACAAAATATCAGATATAAATTCAATTCAATCAGTTAATATAAATAGTTTTATTAGAAAATCAGCCGATTCCAATTCTTTTGAAGATTGGCTTGATCGATATCCATCTAAGAAATTTTATATTGATTCTGTCATTTATATTAAAGAAGAGCAATTTATTGTTTGTTATTGGGTTGACAATAGAGGAATGCTTTATAGCTCAAATGGGCCAATGCATAATGATCATCAGACCAATATATATATTGTTTCCAATTTAAAAGATGCAATAAAAAAGGGTGAGATTATTCTAACAAATGAGGAGTTTATTGGCCGCGATTCTTTTAGGAATCCATTCGAATTGGCAAATCTTTATGTAAATAGCATTTCAGAGTGGGGGTACTGTCTCTTTATTCTTCTCTATGCACTTTTGGCATATTTCTTTCAAACCAGTTCAGTCCCAAAAAGACTAAAGCAAGAGATTGCTAATGGATTTTGTACTCCAATGAGGAAAATTGATTATCTCATCAAAGCAAAAAATAGATTCTGGGAAAAAGAAATCATTCAAAAATCTCCCCAGACGGGACTTATTGATTTTTTTTGGGGCGTTCAAGGCCAGCGGCATTTGCTTTTATCGGGTGATGTGATCGCATTGCATAAATATAGAATGGCCACGGTACAAGAGGCAAATAATATCTTTCGCTTAATTGATGAAATTAATAGATTGCATACGAGCAAAAAATCAACATCGAAAGTAGGTACTGCTGAAAATTTTAATACGGAGGTTGAAGAGGCTTGGGATAATCTAGATAAGACCATAGATCGAAATATTGCTAACCAATATCGAATATTAAAATCCAAAGGATTAGATACATCTCACTTAGATGATTTTATCAAGCAATATGATTTAAATGTGGATGATCAAATTAAGCTTAATGAATGCGTTATAATGTTAGAAGAGGTCCTAAATACTTGTTATAATCGATCTAAAAGTGATATAAAATAAATTATGCCTAAGCAGGATTTAAAAAGTCCCAAGTTCCGATGCAATGGTTGCAAGGAGTACCACTTTGCGCCAGTGTATAAAACAATACTGCAGTGCCCGATTCATGGCTACTTGTGTAATAAGCATGTTTCTGATTATTCTTGGAAAAATCCGATTGCTGAATGTCAAATTTTCGGAAAAGAAGAGGATTGCGTGTGTGGGAAAGCTACCGTTAAGTATTTATGGTCAGAAAAGCATCTTCTATGGCATGAGGATGGTAAAATTCCAACCGACATGGATGTAAAACAATCTTCTCGTAATAAGATACCAGCTAGCAAGACCAATGTTAAATTAAAGGTTCTGCTTGATTTGTTTGCGAGCGATGTGCTTACGAAAGAGCAATTTTTAAAGCAGATGAATGATGCATTGAACGAAGAGTGATTTCGAAATATTGTTTGTTTCGGATGTCGGTAGGTTCTATTGTGCAATAGAACTATTGCTGAACTGAATGCAGACGATTCGCCTTTAGCGGATGTCTGAACTCCCAAAACTCTCAAACTCTTCAAACTGCTCAAACTAAAAATCCCACCATGCGGTGGAATTTTTTCGTAGACTTGATTACCGTTGGTTCTAACGAAGTTAGGGCTGATTTGACTGCCCTAATCGAATTTTAATGGTCTATATGTTATTTTTTAAGACCATTATTATTTTCTAAAATAACAAGTAGACTTGATTACCGTTGGTTCTAACGAAGTTAGGGCTGATTTGACTGTCCTAATCGAATTTTAATGGTCTATATGTTATTTTTTAAGACCATTATTATTTTCTGAAATAACATGTAGACTTGATTACCGTTGGTTCTAACGAAGTTAGGGCTGATTTGACTGTCCTAATCGAATTTTAATGGTCTATATGTTATTTTTTAAGACCATTATTATTTTCTGAAATAACATGTAGACTTGATAACCGTTGGTTCTAACGAAGTTAGGAGTGATTTGACTGCCCTAATCGAATTTTAATGGTCTAAATGTTATTCTTAAAGACCATTATTATTTTATGAAATAACAAGTAGACTTGATTATCGTTGGTTCTAACGAAGTTAGGGATGATTTGACTGCTCTGATCGAATTTTCATAACGTTTTGCGTGTAGGCGATGTTGCTTTGTGTTGCGCCTGCGGCAAGGCAATATTGCTTACACGCTGTTATGTGAAGATTTGGTGTTAAAATCCAGCTTGGTTCAATAAAATGGAACACGGGTTTTGCATTGGGTTTCTGTGGCAAATCCTCAAGAAATTTGAAGCGTTCGGAACTGGTGGTGGAACAACTCTAATTTGGTCAATCGGTCCCGGGGGATTAAGTATTATTCCATTAGCTAGGCACCAAGCATTGAAAGCACCAACTGCACCAGTATCATTTAAAACTATATTTCCAAAAACTGTGAGCGAAAACCCAATCGCTATATTTTTTTGAATGCAACAAACTAAGTTATTCAATGTACTAATTATGTTATGAGGATATGGCGCAATCCCGGCTCCCCATGCGCTTATACATGCTGCTCTAAAAAAACGATTTGGTGTAGTAACGGTACCTCTACTTTTTGAATAACTTATAGCGTAAGGAAATAGATCTATAAGCAAAAAGCCTTCTCTGGCGCATGCCTTTAAAAATGAAACAGTATCTGGAAAAACCATTCCAGGAAATAATGCATTTTTAATAGCACTTGTCCATCCTTGACCTTTAGTTGGTTTGCCTTTTGCAACATTCCATCTTAAAGGATACGGATTGTAAAAATAATTAAGTGGTTTAGGAGGAGGGGCTTCACCAATTAAGATCTTTTTTATTCTGGGCCTACATTTTTTGCCTTTATTCTTTTCGAAAGCACTTTGAATTTCCACCATAGTCATTTCGGCAGGATAATCTCCTACCGCATTCATTATGCACATGTAGTAAAGATATCGCATAAAGTGGATATGGTAGTCTCTTAAGTAATCTGGAAAAGGGGGTACTGCTTTACCATTGAAGTAACCCCCGGGAATTCCTAGTGGGTAATTGTAATCTGCTGCTATTATCATATGTTTGATATTAAAATTTTCACATAACTTATATATAGCTCTACATTTTACCTCCCTATCGCTCCAATTATGCTGTATTGGTCTGTTTTGATTTCTGTTCAACATCGCCCCCATACCAATACTCCGCCAACATACTCACCATCTCGGCTCTGCCTTTACCAATATACTTCAAAAATGCTGATTCTGATTTGTGTCCGGTGGCGGCCATTATTATGGGGGTTGGAATCTTTCCGAAGTGATTGGTAGCGAACGACCTGCGACCAATGTGGGAGCTGACCAGCTCCCATTTAGCAAATCTGCCATGTTTTTTACGGGTGGCGCTGACCATCCGATCGCCCCTTTTCATCTTGATCACCTCGGCCTTGGTGCCCTGTACCTCAGTCTTCGGCATCGCCGGTAAATATGCGTTTGAGATGGGTATGAGGGGGCAGATAGCATTCCTTTCAAAAGCAAGGTTAATCAATCACTTTTCTGCAACTTTAAGAGCAATTGTATTATTAAATGCCCGAATGGGTATTCTTGAAGATGCTGCCCGTCAACTTATAAATACATACTACCCCAATGAAACACCATAACGCCGATCATCCAATCAGTACCCAGAAGGCTCCAGCTGGATCAATTCAAGATCGCTATCAACTGATCATGAAGCAGGAAACCGATCGTTTCGAGCAAGCAATAAATAACGGAGAGCCAGCCGAATTGGAATTGTTTTATTCCCCTGCCCCCTCGGAAAAAGATGTTCTTGCTATTTCAAAGGCATTTAAGCGGTTGGTTTGACGATAGTGTTAAAGTCGAAATGGCGGAGCAAAGGACAAAAAAATGACACGACTAGTGATCCGGTATTGAAAGAAGGCCAGCTACAGTAATGGAAATTTCAGTGATATCCAATCTACTTCTATCCCGTTTTCTTGCACCCCTCCCAATACCCTTTTTTCAATGTACTGTTTAATGGCTCCCCGGGTCCTTTCATCTCCCTCGATTTTAACCTCATCCAGCAGTCCGGTTACAAATCGTGCCACCGGTTGTATATCGTAAACAGTAAGCTGAAGACGATAAGGATATGCTCCAGCAGGCAACTCCAGCTTCTCCACAAATATCATCAGGTGCGGAAACTGTCGGAACAATTGGGAATAGGCAAACGGACGCATTAGCAAAGAGATGTCAAAGCGCTCCCCCCTGGGCATGAAACCAAACGGATCGTGCTCCACCTGATTGGGATCAAAACCGAAAAAAGGCGTAGCAGGCTCATCCGTCAGCCGAATATCCTCCATCAACTCCAAATTGTATTTATTCACCGGATCCTCCGGTTTGTGTGACCGCATGGCATACAACCGACCATTGGCCCCATCATAGCGAACCGGGTCCAGTAAAAGCGCAGACTCATTCCTATCCCGACCATAATACTGCCCGACCAAAACCTTCACCCGCTGCTTGAGAGCCCGCTCCAACAAAATAGCCTTATCCCGAAAATAAAACGATGCTGCCCGGGTGCCCGAAAGGATGTGCAGCAATTTTGCCATCAACTCCTCATCCGCCCTGCCCCCACCCATCAAAGCCATCAACTGCTCAAATTGATCATCGGTAAGCCCCGGACTGTCGATCATTGTAGGACTATAGATCCGATAAGCCGGCTCCCTCGTCAACTCCGTAGCCCTGCGCTGCTCTACCTGTACCCCCCGCTGATCCTCCAAAACCTGTATATACCTGAAAACCTGCCGAGGCGAAAGCTGATCCTTAGACCTGCTGGAACCCTCCCAATTGGCCAACCCTGCTTGCAATCGACTCAAAGGCACAAACTCTGTCTGCCTCAAAAGCAACTCCAGCTGATTTAATTTATGCTCCTTTAGTTTCATAGGTCAAAGATAAATAAATGACGTTATTTATGTCATTACTTGTTTATTTTGTTTCTTTTTTTGTCATTATTTGACATTTAACATTATATTAAGACTTATTTTATAATATTCCCTGAGTCTTGACCTTATATTAGCAGGTTCGTCATTTTTTTTATCACTCAAAACCCAATCAAATGAGTAAAAAATTCATTAAAACATTCATTTTCAAAGGTTTGACTATTTTGAAACTTCAGACGGTGGAAAAGAGGGGGCTACGGTTTCGCTACTATAAAAGCGAAGTGGGGCTCCGCCTTAGCAATTCGATCTGCCTGAACGGGTGTAAATATTACTCAACCAACCTGCCTGAGCTCCGAAAATTGGGATTTCCGGGGGTACCCCTTGTAAAAAAACGTATCTGTAAAGATGCGGTGGAGGCACCCCTCCACTCGATCGGCTCGCAACCATCGGTTGGTGAGATCGAAGCCAAGCGAGCCTGATCGAACCCGGCAGCACACCGAGCGACCTGACACAGTTCACTTCAATCCATCAACGAAAAAATACCCATGCAAGAAGCACTATTTGCAACCTTGATCGATGACTGGAAATCGAAAGAGGGCGTAGATCGCAGGGGCGATGAAGCGCATTTTGAGATCGCTGAGTTTTTGACCCACGCAAAACCGCAGTTGCCCAAAGAACCAGACGAACAGTTTAGTACGCTGGCTTATGCCTTTTTGAATGGTGTGATTGGCTTGACTAGTCATTTACGGAGAAGTCAGGAGTACGAGGACAGATTGTGGATCACAAAACCCGCCCCGCTTCAGCTTCAGGAAGCCAATCGTTTTTTTAGAGTCGCCAACAACCTTTCAAAGCTGTTGCGATTGGGAAGAAACATCCAAGGGCTGGAATATCCCAAGGCATGTATAAGATCGATCCTGGATACACTAAAAAAGCAGCCCCTGATGATCGAATTGGAGTTGGCCGGGGCAGATTACGTTGAATGCATTTTTTTGATGGGTATGATCGACATGCATTTTGATGGACAAGAGTACTTCTCGCTGCAAAAGATCGCCGAGCGCTATGAGTTACCCAAAAGTTATGTAGCCAAAATAACCAACCGAATTCATTCGTCCAGTTGCACCCTGATAACCGAATCCTTTGTAAACAGTTATTCCTCCTCTACCCTGCATTATACGTTGTCCCTTCATCCAAAAACAGTTGAACTGCTGGTCAATCCGCATCAATACTATGAGCGCTGCTGATTCTTTAAACAAGTAAAAACGAAAAGATGTCAAATACTGGCTCCTATCTGCATTTTTGCCAAAGGAAAGAATTTGGAGTATGGAAACTGTTCATCAAGGTTGAGGGCTGGAAAATTCCAAAGCTCCTGAAATGGTCGAATCCCGTTTCGCTCATCAAGTTTTCTTCCGTCGCGGGGTACGACCACAACAGTAGTTATTTTGAACACAACAACTGGGAAGGTAAATTACCCCTGCGGGAACCGCTGGGATTGGCTGCCGACATTTATCGGTGGAGGGCCCGTCCCCGAGAAATACGAAGACGGCTATCGGCTACCCATATTGACTTGTACCGTGTATCGTATGAAGATTCAGATGGATGTTTTTTTGCGCTTCAGGAGCATTCCAACGAACTAATTGCACAGATCGACGTGCCGACCAATCGAATGCATTTATTCACGATGCGTGTCTGCTCGACCCTACCGGCATTGAGTCAATTCCTTGGAGAGGAAAATCGTTTGAATACCTGGTATGTCATTCAGCAGGGAGAGATCGTTGCCACGTACGCAGTAAAAGGGCCGATCGTTTACTTTCTTTCCGATCAACTGCCTTTGATCCTGAAAAGTATCGAAACATCAACCCGATTTATTCACTTTTAAAAAACCCATTCGTATGAACCATCAAGAATTTGTAAGCGAGATCAAAAAAAGATTGAAGGTGGATGAAAACTGCAAGCTCCATGGAATTTGGGAGAGGCACCCCGAACGCAGAAATGGATCACCGATACCCAGCAGTCTGCTGGAAATAACGGTGTACTCCTATTTTACCCGAACCATCGTCCGCGTTGGATGTCAAGGACCCCATACGCGCGATGAGGTAGGTACCCAGCTAAAGATTGATGTGTGTAGCATGGAAATCCAGCAGGAGGTCATCCATCAATACAATGAACCGTTTTATCGTTTCTCCTATCGAACGGCATACAATGGCGACTTTCAAAAAAAAGATGGCGCGATCGGTGAGATCGATTTTGAAAAGTTGCTTTTCGTTCTTCGCGATCAAACACCGTTGAATCCATATTTATAAATAAAAATAATACAGATGAAAAAAGTGAAGAAAAAAGAACCCATCACCAAGATCAGTCGCACCAAGGTTGAACTGTATCTGGATTGTCCCCGCTGCTTTTACCTCGACCAGGTGTACGGCATTACCCGCCCATCAACTGGAATCTTTACGCTGAACACAGCTGTAGACCGCTTGCTAAAAACGGAGTTTGACAGTTATCGGTCAGCTAAGAAATCACATCCCATACAAGTCCAAAACGGACTGGATCTGATTCCTTTTGAACACCCTGATCTGAAAACTTGGCGTACGAATAAAAAAGGCATCGATACCATCTACCGGGGAATGACTTTTTATGGTATTCCCGATGATGTTTGGATGGATAAGCGCGGGCATCTATACTTGGTTGACTATAAAGCGACCGCCAACTCGACTGGAGCTATAAAAGCGCTTGGAACCAGTGTGTTTCATCAGAAATACAAGAGACAACTGGCCTTTTACCAATGGCTGGTCCGAAAAAATGGGTTTTCCGTATCCGAAACCGCCTATCTGGTATATGCTACCGGTAACAGTGCGCGTCCATCCTTTGATGGTGTGTTATCGTTCGACCAGGTGTTGATCCCCGTACAGGGAGAAACGGACTGGATCGAACCGGCATTGAACGGACTACTCGACTGCCTTACCATGAAAAAGGTTCCTGCGTCAGACGCCGAGTGTGGATACTGTGCGTTTGTCCAGCAACAATCAGATCTATAATTTTATAAACGAATTACACGTGTATGGCTGCACTCGTTAATCGGAGCGATAACCTGATGATGGTGGAATCATTGTATGCCGATCTTCCAAGCTCGATTTATATGGAGATTGATAAAAAGCCATTCGTACCGACCAGAAATAAGATCATCGCCATGTTATATGAACTCGCAGACGGTGGTTTACTAGGGAAGAACCCCCTTATGCGTTTTTTTCGAGAACCGCCGTGTAATTCATACACTTCGATCTTTATCAATTGCAAAAGTGAAGAATGTGTTAAGGAGTTATTAAATGATTTGAGAGAATATACTGAACAGGTTCGGGTCGTTTCCTGCCGCTATTACGGTTTAGTTGAAACTGCCATAAGCAGCATGCTTTTAAAAGATAAATCGAACTATTTCGACGAGCATGATTTAGCGCATGTGGAGAAAACTTCAACGAATATTAATTATGCAGGTGGGGAGATCAAAAGGTACACGTGTGCGCTCAAAACACCATTCATAACGTTCGAATTTGATGTGCCTACGGTCTTTCATATTTACGTTCTTCTTTCGGAACCCGTGAAAGCAAAGAATTTTTTACGGGAATTGATTCTTATGCCGAAGGTGCTACCCGGCTTGTCAACGAATGACCTTCCAAAACAAATGCTGTCCGTAATGAATTATAAAGGAAATGGAAAGGAAATTGACCACCCCGTTCTTACGCGCTGCAAATCCGAGTGGGTCATTACAAGCAATAACCGAGTCACATTTAAGGATTATTCAAAAACCAACTACGAAGAGTTTACCCTTCACAAACGGAACGACAATGATCAGAATGCCCATTTTGCGCAAGAAAGAAGGGACCATTATGAAAACAAACGAGTGATTTCTTGAATTTTCGGAGAAGCCGATTGTAAGTACCCCTAAAAAGCAGACAGTTTAAAACTTAAGTATTAATCTTAAATTTAAACTGCCATGAAAAAATCCCGATTCACGGAGGCGCAGATCGTCTCCGCCCTTAAAAAACAAGAAGCCGGCA
>VGFT01000009.1 GCA_016868775.1 Bacteroidota bacterium
CTGTCGTTCTGGCAAATAGCAGTTAGAGAATTAACTACCAAAATTGTCAATAAAAGAAATTTTTTGAAGTTCATTTTTATTTTGATTTAATTATTAAATGCCCTAACGGTTGGCAGCTTGGCGTAGTTGGCGATTTTCACCACAAATGTTGATGCGGAGAACCAAAGTTTGATTAACCACAAATGTGTCTGCGGAGCACTGAACCGCCACTTTTGCCAAACCCGTGTTATGTGCCGTATTTATTCAATTCGTCTATTTTTAAAGTTGTTATCAAATAATTTGTCAAGAGTTGTTGTGTGTCTATTTACAATAATCAGTTTGGTTTTGTCTTGCAAATTTACCGTGTAAGCAAATTCTTTATGTTCTTTGTATTTCCAATTTTTCAGTTCAGGAAAGGTCGCTTTTACTAATTTAAGTCTGTTTTTATTGTCAGATGATATGATAATAACTTTTATTATTGGCGTTTCTTTCATTCGTTCCAAACTGCTTTGGCTAATTGGTGTCTGAGATAGATAAAACTTGAATAGCGATAGTTTTTATTGAAGTAATTTAAGTCGTCCGCATTGTCTGTAATTACATAACGATTGGTAAATAGGTTGTCCAATTCGTTTGTCCAATCAGAAAAATTACTGTCATACGAAGTAATGTATTTATCTATGAAATCCTTGTCGATTTGTTTGTTTTGTGTCAGATATTCCTTGACGATAGGATAAATCTGTTTGGCCATCAAGTTGATGTATTTTACATTATACCAATTGTATGTCGGCAACGAAAAGCCGGTCGGCAAGGACAATACCAAAAACTGGCGCAGGAACGATCTTATCAGGAGGTGGGGGAGGGCGGACTCCGATTTTGGGTGAACCTGACCGATTATCTGGACACCGGACTTTTTCTGGATCACCGGATCACGCGGGAGTTGGTTCGACAGTCGGCCAACAACAAACGCGTCTTGAACCTGTTCGCCTACACCGGTTCGTTTTCGGTGTATGCTGCTGCCGGCGTAGCCATTGAAGTATGTACGGTCGATCTTTCAAATACCTACCTGGATTGGTCAGCCCGCAACCTGCAACTCAACGGATTCAATGGGGATAAATACTCGTATGTAGCAGCCGATGTAAAAGCCTATTTGCCCACGGTGGCAGCGGATCGATACGACCTGATCATACTGGATCCGCCCACCTTTAGCAACAGCCAGCGGATGGAGGATGTGTTGGATCTGCAACGCGATCATGTATTCCTGATCCGTAATTGCTTGCGGATCTTGTCGCCCGGCGGAAAATTATTTTTTAGCACCAACTGCCGCACCTTTCAATTGGATGCGAAGGCGCTACCGGAGGCCACGATCAAAGACATTACACGGGCGACAACGGCCTTTGATTTTGAGGGACGGCTCGACCGGCTTTGTTATCTCATTACCCGAGCTGACTGATCAGAGGGTTTTGAGTACGTCGTTCATGCTGCGAACGGCATCGGCGCTTTTTTGGAAGGCTGCTTTTTCGGATTCGTTGAGATCGAAGTCCAAAATTCTCTCCCATCCATTTTTTCCGATGATCACGGGTACGCCGAGGCAAATATCTTTTTGTCCGTACTCACCTTCCAGCGATACGCAGCAGGTGAACAGTTTCTTTTCATCTCGCAGGATCGATTCGACCAGTGCGGCTCCGGCGGCACCGGGTGCATACCAGGCTGAGGTACCGATCAGGGCCGTGAGGGTGGCGCCACCAACCATCGTGTCTTTCACGATCTTTTCTTGTTGTTCGGTACTGAGGTAGCGTGATACCGGGGTGCTGTTCCAGGTTGCGTGACGGATCAGGGGGATCATGGTAGTATCGCCGTGACCACCTACAACGACGGCATTAAGGTCGGCCGGCGAACAACCCAGGTGCTGGCTGAGTTGATATTTGAAACGGGCGCTGTCGAGCGTTCCACCCATTCCGATGATGCGGTGTTTGGGAAGGTTGGTCGACTGCAGGGCCAAATAGGTCATCGTATCCATCGGATTGCTGATGACAATGATGATGGCGTTGGGAGAATGTTTGAGAACGTTTTCGCAAACGGTTTTTACGATCCCGGTATTTACACCGATCAGTTCTTCGCGGGTCATACCCGGCTTGCGGGGGAGTCCGGAAGTGATCACCACCACATCGCTGCCGGCGGTTTTGGAATAATCGTTGGTCGATCCAGTGATCTTGGTGTCAAATCCAAGCAGGGTGGCGGTCTGCATCATGTCCTGTGCTTTTCCTTCGGCAATTCCTTCTTTGATGTCGAGCAGCACCAGTTCATTGCAGAGTTCTTTGAGGGCGATGTTGTCGGCACAAGTGGCTCCTACGGCCCCGGCCCCGATCACGGTTACTTTCATGAGTATTTTTATTTGAGGTGTAGTGGTAAAATATCGCCGCAAAGGTAATTCTTTCGGGCTTTGCCATCCCCCCGAGAGGGGTTATCTTTGCGCCTCAATTCAGCATTATGGCAAGTACAGCAGACATCAGCCGGGGGTTGATCATCAAATTGGATGGCAGTCTTTATTCGGTGGTGGAATTTGGGGAAAACAAAACGGCCCGGGCGGCTGCCAAGGTTTGGGCCAAGCTCAAGGGGGTGGATAACAACCGCACCATTGAGAAAACCTGGAACTCGGGCGATACGATCTTCCCCGTGCGGGTAGAGCGCAAGAGCTACACTTTCTTATATAAAGACGATACCGGATATAATTTCATGGATACCGAAACTTTCGAGCAGGTGGCCTTGCAGGAGAACCTGATCGATGCTCCGCAGTTTTTAAAAGATGGCGGGGAGTGCAGCGTGCTATTTAATACCGAAACCGAACAACCCATGAGTGCCGAGTTGCCGGACAAGATCGTGCTGCAGGTAACGTATACCGAGCCCGGTCTCAAAGGGGATACGGCTACCCGTACGCTGAAGCCTGCCAAGGTAGAGACCGGTGCGAGTGTAAGTGTGCCTTTGTTTGTGAATGAAGGGGAGCTGATCCGGGTCAATACCAAGACCGGCGAGTACGTGGAGCGGGTCAAGGAGTGATCGAACAAATTTTTGAAGTAGGCCTAAAATCGTTGATTTTGGGCCTTTTTTTTGTGATTTTGGGCCAAAAATGGCTAAAAATTGAGCGAAATCGTTGGATTTTAGCTTAGTTGCCTACCTTAGCCCCCCGGCGATAAACATCGTCATAACCAAACCCAAAACGTGAAAAGCATGGACTTCAAACAGATCCAGGAGTTGATCAAGATGGTCAACAAATCCAATATTGGAGAGGTGACCATTGAGCAAAAAGATTTCAAAGTAACGGTCAAGCAGAAGGAGGACAACATCACACAGGTTGTTTCGGCGGCGCCGGTGATATCGACTCCTGCGGCTCCTGTTGCCATGGCGCCAGCTCCGGCAGCGGCGGCCCCTGCGGCGTCAGTACCCGCTACTCCCAAGGCTTCGGCGACGGCTGATGCGGGCAATCTGATCACGATCAAGAGTCCGATGATCGGCACATTCTATCGCAAGTCTGGTCCCGATAAACCCAATTTTGCCGAAGTGGGTACCGACATTGCGCCGGGCAAGGTGGTTTGCATCATTGAAGCCATGAAGTTGTTCAACGAGATCGAGAGTGAGGTGAAGGGCCGGGTGGTGAAGGTGTTGGTAGACGACGCCTCTCCCGTCGAGTTTGATCAACCTCTTTTCTTGGTAGAGCCAGCTTAATCTGTTTACCTCAAGTTAATTTATGTTCAAGAAGATATTGATCGCCAACCGAGGCGAGATCGCGTTACGTGTGATTCGCACGGCTCGGGAGATGGGCATTAAAACGGTGGCGGTGTATTCAACGGCCGACCGGGATAGTTTGCATGTAAAGTTTGCCGATGAGGCAGTTTGTATTGGCAAGCCACATGGTGCCGATTCGTATTTGAACATTCCACACATCATGGCCGCCGCGGAGATCACGAATGCGGATGCCATTCACCCGGGCTATGGATTTTTAGCGGAGAACGCCAAGTTCGCCGACATCTGTGCCAAGCACGGGATCAAGTTTATTGGTCCCACCCCCGACATGATCAACCGCATGGGCGATAAGATCACGGCCAAGGAAACCATGATCAAGGCCGGAGTTCCGGTGGTACCCGGCGGACAGGGATTGTTGCAGAGTGTAGAGGAAGCTAAGGGGTTGGCCAAGGAGATGGGCTATCCGGTGATCTTGAAAGCCACGGCCGGTGGAGGAGGAAAGGGTATGCGCATTGTGTGGGAGGAGAAGGAGTTGGAAAAGGCGTATGATACGGCCAAGGCAGAAGCGTTGGCGTCATTTAAGAATGACGGGATTTACATGGAGAAATTCGTGGAGGAGCCGCGGCACATTGAAATACAGGTGGCGGGCGATCAATACGGAACGGTTTGTCATTTGAGTGAGCGGGATTGTTCCATTCAGCGTCGGCACCAGAAGTTGGTGGAGGAATCGCCTTCGCCGTTTATGACCGATGAGTTGCGGTTTAAAATGGGGGAGGCGGCTAAACAGGCTGCGGCGGCGATCAATTATGAGAGTGTGGGAACAATTGAGTTTTTGGTGGACAAGCACCGGAACTTCTATTTCATGGAGATGAACACCAGGATCCAGGTGGAGCATTGTGTCACGGAGGAGGTGATCAATTATGATTTGATCAAGGAACAGATTTTAATTGCCGCAGGGTATAAGATTTCGGGGCGCGATTATATTCCGCAGATGCATTCGATCGAGTGCCGGATCAATGCCGAGGATCCGTACAATGATTTTCGTCCCTCACCCGGCCGCATTACCGTGTTGCATCAGCCCGGCGGGCATGGGGTTCGGGTCGACAGCCACGCATACGCCGGTTACGTGATCCCCCCGTTCTACGATTCTATGATTGGAAAATTAATCACGGTAGCCCAAACCCGCCCCGAAGCCATCCAAACCATGTACCGCGCCCTCAGCGAGTATGTAATTGAAGGAGTCAAAACAACCATCCCTTTCCATCTTCAACTGATGCAAGACGAACGCTTCCGCAGCGGCGACTTCAACACCAAATTCCTCGAAAACTTCAAACTCGTCTAAAAAACTAAAAACTAAAAACTAAAAACTAACTACCCAAACTGACCAAACCATCCAAACTGTCCAAATTAATACCCCGCGACTGCATCCTCCCCTCTTCTATCCGCCACCGCTTCTCTCTTCCCATCGGGTCGCACTAAGATAATTTCACTGCGTCCAATTCCTCCTCGTTCCTTTCCCATCAGGTATCCCATGGCTTTCATTGCTTCGGTGGTTTTGGGCAAAAATCCTTTTTCCGTAATGAGTTCATCGGGTAGCCATTGATGGTGAAATTTTGGTTTGTTGATGGCGTCGTCGGCGTTCATTCCGAATTCAATAATGTTGATGATGTTTTGAAAGACCTGTGTGGGGATGGTGGTGCCGCCGGGTGTTCCCACAACGATGAAGGGTTTGTTGTCCTTCAATACGATGGTAGGTGTCATGGAGCTGAGCATACGTTTGCCCGGGTGAATGGCGTTGGCGTCTCCACCGATGGCACCAAACATGTTGGGCACGCCGGGTTTGATGCTGAAATCGTCCATTTCATTGTTGAGGAAAAATCCGGAGCCACCTACAACGGTTTTTGAACCGTAGGATCCGTTTAAGGTAGTGGTGACGGCCACGGCGTTTCCTTCGCCGTCGATCACGCTGAGGTGTGTGGTTTCCTCGCTTTCATGAAAATTGACATTACCGGGTTCAAGGGATGTGGAAGGGGTAGGGGCATCGGGTCGGTAACTGCTCATGCGCATCTTCAGGTATTCGGGGTCGGTTAGTTTGCTCACGGGCACCGGATAGAAATCGGCATCGCCCATGTATTTGCTTCGGTCGGCAAAGGCCCGGCGCATCACCTCCGTCATCAGTTGCACGGCGGCGGGCGATTGAAATCCCATCGCACCCAAGTTGCGGTCCTCTACCATTTTCATCATTTGATGCAGCAGCAACCCGCCGCTGCTGGGCATGGGCATGCTCACGATTCGGTATCCTTTGTAATCGAATTCGTGTGGGGTGCGCCATTTGGCTACGTAATTTTTCAGGTCCTGTTCCGTGATCAATCCGTTTCCTCTTTTCATTTCGGCTACGATCAGTTTTGCCGTTTCGCCTTCGTAGAATCCGGCTTTTCCATTTTTTTGCATGCGTTTCAGGGTAGCGGCTAAATCGGATTGGATCAGGGTGTCGCCGGCTTTCCAGGGGACAGACCGGTAGAACACCGGCATCACGGTGTTATTTTTTTTGAGATTGCCTTGCAGGTAGTTCAGCGAGTTGGCTTCGCTTTCGGTGATCGCAAATCCCTTTTCAGCCAGTTCAATGGCGGGTTGGATCAGTAAGGCGAATGGGAGTTTGGCGTATTTATGTGATTCAAACAAACCGGCCACGGTACCGGGAATGCCGGAGGCGAGATGTCCGTTTTGACTTTTTTGTGTACTGGCCACGCCAGCTGAGTCGATATACATATCTCGGGTAGCTGCGCCCGGAGCCATTTCGCGGTAATCCAGTGCGAGCCGATTACCATCGGCTAATTGGGCAACCATAAATCCGCCTCCACCCAAATTTCCAGCGTTGGGATAAACGACTGCCAGGGCCAGTTGTGTGGCAATGGTGGCATCCACGGCGTTCCCACCCATTTTGAGGATAAGAAGTCCGGCTTCCGAGGCCAACGGATGCGCAGAGACCACCGCCCCTTTATCCACCACCATTTTTTTGGTGATCGTGTATTGATAGGGTTGATTCTTTTCAGTGAAGACCTGGCCAGAGGCATTGGGCAGGAAAAACATCAAAAAAAGAATTCCGGTCAGGAATCGCATGGTCATACCAGTAGTTTCCGGCTAAACTAAGAAAATGTATCGAGGCAGGGGTAGAAAGCCCCCGCATTCAGTAAATTGCCCGCCTAAATCGACTGCATGCTACGTTCCCTTTTTGCCCTGAGCCGTGTGCTCCTTTTTTTCGTAATGGTTTTAACTGTTTGTCTGTCTGCATCTGCTCAAGAGCTGACCAACCCGGCGGCTTTTTTAGGGTATGGAGTCGGACAACGATTCACTCCCCATCATAAGCTGGTGAGCTATTTTGAGAAAGTCGCCCAACAAGCCCCCGATCGCGTAAAGTTGATTCCCTACGGAACAACCAATGAGGGCCGTCCGCTGCTAGTGGCGGCAGTTAGTACGCCGGCTAATCTGGAGCGACTGGAGTCTATCCGAATGAATAATCTTCGCTTGGCCAATGTGGCACGCGACCGGGCTGCGGCCATTGAAGCCGGTGCCCCCGCCATCGTTTGGCTGAGTTACAACGTTCACGGAAACGAAGCTTCTTCCTCCGAGGCATCGTTGCTCACCTTGTATACATTGGTCTTGCAACGCGATATCGCCGTACAACGTTGGTTGAGCAATACCGTGGTGCTGATCGATCCCTGTCTGAATCCAGATGGCCGCGACCGCTACGTCAACTGGTATAACAACATGCTGGGCGCCGCGTACAATCCGTTGGCAAATGCGCGCGAACACCGAGAGCCCTGGCCGGGTGGACGAACCAATCATTATTATTTTGACCTCAACCGCGACTGGGCCTGGCAGGTGCAAACCGAGACCCGGCAACGCATGAAACTCTACCACGAATGGATGCCACAAGTGCATGTTGATTTTCATGAGCAGGGGTATAATGAGCCGTATTATTTTGCTCCCGCCGCCGAGCCCTATCATGAAGTCGTTACGCCCTGGCAGCGAAATTTTCAAGAGCTGATCGGAAAAAATCATGCCCGCTATTTTGATTCGAATGGCTGGCTTTATTTCACCAAACAGGTTTTTGATTTGCTCTATCCCTCTTATGGCGATACTTATCCGACCTACAATGGATCTATCGGCATGACCTATGAACAAGGTGGCATCGGTGCGGGATTGGGGGTGATCAACAAAGACGGCGATACCCTTACACTGGTTGATCGGGCCCTACATCATTTTACCACCACCTTGAGCACGCTGGAGACGGCCGCCAATCAATCGGGTCGATTGATCGCAGAGTTCCGAAAATATTTTAATCAGGCCGTCAGTACCGGTCAGGGTATTTATAAATCCTACGTGATCCGTTCACAAGCAGGTGACGAATCGCGGCTGCGTTCGCTGCTCGAACTCTTGGACCGAAACGGTATTCGCTATGAACAGGCCATGACCGGCACGGCAAAAGGATTTCGGTATAGCAGTGGAAAAGAGGAGGCGTTCACGATGCAATCGAGCGACCTGATCATCTCCGCACTACAACCCCGCGCGGCCTTGCTCACCACTTTATTTGAACCGCGTACGCGGTTGTCGGATTCGGTCACCTACGACATCACGGCCTGGTCGCTTCCCTATGCATACGGATTGGAAGCCTATGCATGCAAAGACAAGATTGCGGCTCAGCCCTACGCAGCTCCTTCCGGTAAACCGACTTTTGTGCGGTCAACCTACGGATATGCCATTCCCTGGAACGGATTGGAAGCGGTTCGGCTGGCCACCGCCATCGGAAAATCCGGCATCCTGCTTCGATATGCCGAGCAGGCCTTCACGGTTGGCGGAAAAAATTTTGCGGCTGGAACCGTGCTGGTGCTCCCCACTTCCAACCAAAAATTGGGTGTACGTTTTCATGAATTGGTTCAGGAGGCAGCTTCTATGTCGAACGCTGCGCTGTTTCCCATCGCTACCGGTCTGGTGGAGTCGGGTTCAGATTTTGGCAGCGAAAAAGTCCGCAACTTTTCCCTGCCCCGGGTGGCCTTGTTGACAGGCGAAGGGATCGGTTCCAACGCAGTGGGCGAGATCTGGCATCATTTCGATCAGCAGTTGAACTATCCGATCAGTTTGATCAATCAATCCGACCTAAACCGAATGAGTTGGACACAGCTGGATGTGCTGATTCTGGCAGATGGTAATTATTCTTTTTTGTCTAACAAAGATCAGGCAGAGGCTTGCAAGAAATGGATTCAAGGAGGCGGGCGACTGATCGCACTCGAATCGGCCGTGACGCAACTGAGTGATTGGGGCATCAAGCTGCGGAAAGGGGACGAACCAAAGTCAACCGATTCCGTACAAACATCGAATTATGAAATGCGTGAGCGCGAGTCGGTATCGGGTATCACGCCCGGATCGATCTGGCCGGTACAACTCGATAACACCCATCCGCTGGCTTTCGGATATCCCAAGACATATTACACCTTGAAGATGGATGGGAATGTATTGGCGTCATTCAAAGAGGGTGGATGGAACGTGGGGGTTCTCAAAACCAACACACCCATCAACGGGTATGCGGGTAAGGAGTATCGTTCCAACCTATCGGAGGGCACGCTGTTTGGAGTGCAGCCCATGGGGCGCGGACAGATCGTATGTTTGGTCGACAATCCGCTCTTCCGAAGTTTTTGGGAAAACGGAAAATTGCTGTTAAGCAATGCCGTGTTTTTGGTGGGTCAATAATCCATAAGCATGCGTAAACTTTTTTTTCTGATTTTGTTTTTCCGTGGCATCGCGGTGGTAGCACAGTTGCCCGCCGCCGCGCCGGCATCCAAGATTTTGCACGAAATGGAAAAACTCAAGGTGCTGGGGTCGGTCCTTTACTTGGCAGCCCATCCGGATGATGAAAACACCCGGTTGATCACCTGGCTTGCCAATGAAAAAAAATATCGAACGGCTTATTTATCTCTTACCCGAGGCGATGGTGGGCAAAATCTTATTGGTGACGAGCAAGCCGTCGAGCTGGGCTTGATCCGAACCCAAGAATTACTGGCTGCCCGCCGAATCGATGGAGGCGAACAATTCTTTACCCGTGCCTATGATTTTGGTTATTCCAAAAAACCGGTAGAAACGTTTCGGATCTGGGAGAAGGATAGCATTCTGGCCGATGTGGTTTGGGTGATCCGTCGCTTTCAACCCGATGTGATCATCACCCGTTTCCCGGTAACAGGGGAAGGTGGACATGGTCATCATTCCGCATCCGCGATCTTGGCCAACGAGGCCTTTCAAGCCGCCGGCGACCCCACTCGCTTCCCCGAGCAACTGAAATATGTTACGGTATGGCAGGCCAAACGCATCTTGTGGAACACCTTCAATTTTGGCGGCACCAACACCACCGCTCCCGATCAGTTGAAAATTGATGTAGGCGGATTCAATCCTCTTTTGGGGAAAAGTTACGGAGAGATCGCGGCCGAGAGTCGATCGCAACACAAGAGCCAGGGCTTTGGCGTTCCTTCCACCCGAGGAGAGTCGTTTGAATATTTTAAGACTACCGGCGGAGCTGCCCCGCGAACCGATCTGTTCGATGACCTTCAGTCCGATTGGTCGCGCTTGCCACAATCTGTCGGCCTCGCCCAGCAACTCGATAGCCTCACCGCTCAATTCAATGTACAATACCCAGAGCGCTCACTGGAACGATTGCTTCAAATCCATGCCCGTATTTCAGCTCTTCCACCAAGCGGCTGGAAAGAATACAAATTGAATGCGCTGCGAAACATCATTTTTCAATGTGCGGGTCTCTATGCAGAGGCCATCACCGCGCAGCCAACCGTGGCGCACGGCGATACTCTTCGGTTTTCACTGAACCTGATCGCCCGGCGCGGTTTTCCTGTACAACTGCACTCGCTATGGTATAGCGACCGCGACACCACCCTCCATCATGCACTGCCGAGTAACCGCACGTATTCGCTGCCCGCGGCCATTCCGGTAAAACAAAGCTGGGGCATCACTCAGCCGTATTGGTTGCAAGCGCCGATGCAGGCGGGTCGATTTACAGTTGTGGATCCCTTGCAGGTGGGGTTACCCGAAAATCCAGCTCCGGTTCGGGTACGGGTCGGTTTCCGAATGGGCAATACGGATCTTTCGCTGGAGATTCCGGTCGTTCATAAATTCACGGATCCTGTTCGCGGCGAGGTATTTAAACCGCTGGTGGTTCGTCCCACCGTTGAACTCGATGCTGTGCAGGAATTGACTTTTATTTCGGGATCAAAAGCAAAAGGCGATCTGTCTTTCCGTTTGCAAGCCAATCAATCGCTGGAGGCCTCAAGCATTCGTGCCATTCAATCCGGCAATGCCACAGAACTCGAAAGTATTCCGGCAACAGAAAAAGGGAAGAGTCTGACTCGCACGCAGTCCCTTCCTCTCCAACCGGGCACCTATTCATTCGCGTTGTTTTCTGCTGCAGATAGAAAGATCTCGCAAGCAGGTAGACTTACGCGCATTGAATACGATCATGTTCCGGAGATCCATTATTTCCGGGCAGTGCCGCAACGAGTGGTTTCCATTGACTTGAAAACGCTGGGCAAGCGGGTTGGTTATATAGAAGGGGCGGGCGATAAAGTAGCGGAGGCCTTGGAGACGATGGGATATGAGGTGGTTCGGTTGGGAGAAAAAGAATTGAGTCGCAATGATCTTTCTTCCTTCGATGCGATCGTGACCGGGGTGCGGGCGTATAATACGCATGTTTGGTTAAACGATGCATATGGCCGATTGATGCGATATGTGGAGCAGGGTGGGAATTTAATCGTACAGTATAATACCAGCAGTCAGATCGGTCCGGTGCGTGCCCAGATCGGTCCCTATCCCTTCAACATCATCCGCTCCCGGATCACGGATGAAACGGCTGCGGTAACCTTTTTGGATCCGACGCATCCGGTATTCAATCGTCCGAATAAATTATTGGCCGGCGATTTTGAAAATTGGATCCAGGAGAGATCTGTTTACCATGGTGCAGATACAAGCGGACGCATGCTGCGCTTGTTATCCATGACCGATCCGGGCGAGAAACCCGAGGAGGGTGCATTGTTAATTGCCCGTTACGGGAAGGGTTGGTTTACGTATACGGGACTGGCCCTGTTTCGTCAGTTGCCGGCAGGCGTTCCGGGGGCGTACCGGTTGCTGGCGAATTTGATAGCCCTAAATGCACGCGCGAAAGAATGAACAGCGCATCCAAAAAGAGCAGGAGTGAGGTGGCTATGTGGCTGGCGATCGTATTGGGATTGGTCTTGGGGATACTGATCAAAAAGGTGCGGTTGGGTATTGTATTGGGACTGGTGATCGCGGGACTTATTGTGCTCACGGGTTGGATAAGAAGCAATCAAAAATAAAATCCTGCTATGGCAACATCGCATCCGAACGACAACTATCGAATTTGGTATACAGCCCTGATCGCGGTGCTGGTGTTGTTGATCTTACTGTTTCAGCGGTTTACTCATTTATTTTCCTGATTGACATATGCAACTACTGGACTGGATCGTATTGTGTGTGACCTTGGCGGGTGTGGTGTGGTATGGCATTCGGCAGAGCCGGAGCACGAAGGACCTGGATGGGTATTTTCGGTCCAATCAGAATTTGCCTTGGGGATTGGTTTTGTTAGGCATCATGGGCACGCAGGCATCGGCCATTACTTTTTTATCCGCACCGGGGCAGGGGTATACCGATGGCATGCGCTTTGTACAGTATTATTTCGGCATCCCGATCGCGATGATCGTGATCAGTGCGTTTTTTGTGCCTCGTTTTCGGCAGTGGAATGTATTTACGGCCTACGAGTATTTAGAGCATCGCTTTGATGGTAAGACGCGTACACTTACCTCCCTTTTATTTTTTTTGCAGCGGGGGTTGTCGACCGGCATCAGCATTTTCGCGCCATCGCTGATCTTATCCTCGTTGTTGGGTTGGAATATCTATTGGACGAATTTATTCATGGGAGGGTTATTGGTCATCTACACCATGAGTGGCGGGGCGCGTGCAGTAGCCTACACGCAGCAATTGCAGTTTGCCATTATTTTATTGGCGATGTTTTTAGCGGGATTTATCATGGTCCGGTTGATGCCGGATCAGGTAGGGTTTTTCGAGGCATTGGACATCAGCGGAAAGATGGGCAAGCTAAATGTCATAACCGATGGATTGAAAAATGGGCATTTTGATTGGTCGGACAACTACAACATCTGGAGCGGGGTGATCGGTGGATTCTTTTTGGCCTTGTCTTATTTTGGAACGGATCAGAGTCAGGTGGGTCGGTTTCTCACCGGTAAATCGATTCGGGAGGGTCGGCTGGGATTGTTGATGAACGGATTGGTGAAAGTGCCCATGCAATTTTTGATTTTGTTGGTGGGGGCTTTATTATTCAGTTATTATACGTTTGAGCGGGCACCCCTGATCTTCAACCGGGTTCAGCAGGAGCGCATGGAGCGTTCGGCTTATCGCGATTCGTTTCAGGTGGCGCAGATTCGATACGATTCCCTGTTGACGATCAAGAAAAATGTAGTGGAGCAATATGTACAGGCAGGCGGACAATCTTCCCTCACCGCCCAAGCGTATATTCCGCAGATGCAGGGTTTGCAGCGAGAATCGGATGCCATTCGTAAAACCGTTCGCGGTTGGTTGGATAAGAAAGTTGCGGGTGGTGATGGCAACGACACCAATTATATTTTCATTCGATTCGTGTTGGATCATTTACCCGTGGGGTTGGTGGGTTTATTGATCGCTATGATCTTTCTGGCTTCCTGGGGAAGCATAGCGGCGGCGATCAACTCCTTGGCGGCTTGTACGGTGGTAGATATGCATTTGCGGTTTTCCAGGTCGCCCGCTGAACGCGAGCAGGCTTACGGGCTTTCGCGGTGGTACACGTTGGGGTGGGGTGTTTTTTGTATTGTGGTGGCCATGTTCACCTACAATGTGGGGAACAGCTTGATCGAGGCGGTGAATATTTTGGGGTCCTTATTTTATGGAGTGATCTTGGGTGTTTTTTTGGTGGCACTGTTCATGCCCAGAGTTCGTTCTGCTTCGTCGGTTTTTTGGTCCTTAATCGTTGGCGAGTTGATCGTATTGGGCGTCTTTTTTTACGGGTATTTCTGGCCCGAGTCGTTCAAGTTGGGATTTCTCTGGTTAAATCCGGTGGGTGCGATCACGGTTGTGCTGTTGGCCTGGGTATTCAATGCGCTGGGTGGGCATAAAAAAACCCCGTCGAGCGACGGGGTTATCTGATCGATCAGAGTTGATCGGATCATTTATTCAGTTCGGCGATTAGTTTTTCATTCAGTTTTACATAATCATCGTTTTTGGCTTCGGCGGCGGCTTGTTTTGCTTTTTCCGCTTGTTCCAAGGCTTCTGCTTTTCTTCCAAGCTTCGCCAGGCATACGGCGCGTCGGTGCTGGATCCAAAATGCAGTTGGGTTTGATTCAATAGCCTTATCGAACCAACTCAGGGCTTGGTTGAGGTCCTTTCCATTATCCAGGTAGTACATCGCTGCGTTGAAATAAGGCGGTTTTTCGGCTTTCATGGCGGCATCGATACTGGCCATGATCTTGGCTTCGATCTCTGTTTTGATGGGAAGGGTCAATGTTTGCTTTTCCCAGCTGAGCACGAGGTTGCAAGTGGTGTTGGTGATGTCTTGCAAGGAAAGGGTAAAGGTTTCCGTGGAAGTTTTATTCTTTGTGACGGCAGCGTTTATGCGTACCACGTCTTGGTCTGCTTTGTAGTCGGCCGGACTCGTCACATTGGTTTGTTTGCTGAGGATGAAGATCCATTCTTTGGCACCGGGGATGCTCAGCAGTCCATATTTACCGGGTGCGATCGTTTTTCCGCCAATGATCACATCATCGGTGAAATTGATCGTGGTGGCGCTATTGGCACCGGTGCGCCATACTTGTCCATAGGGAATAAGATCGCCAAATACCTTCCGACCGCGTACGCCGGGTCGGGAGTAGGAGATTTCGATATTTCCCAGGCCAAAATCCTGCCGCAGTGTTTGTGCGGGGCTCGGGGCGGGAGTTTTGAGTTGAGCTTCGGTGAGCAGGGAGGCGGACATCATAAGTCCGGCTAAAAGTATGCGCTTCATATGGATGAAAGTTTTGGAACGCAAAGGTACTGCTAGAATCGTACACGGAGTTCTGCTCGTTTGGAGCTTTTGCCGGGGAGCCAGCTGGGTCCTTTTTTGAGCAGTTCGATGGCTTTTTCGTCATAAAACGTGCCAGCGGAATTAACCACCTGAATGTCTTGTGGCCTTCCGTCCTGTCCGATTGAAAAGGTGAGGTCAACGACCGGGTTAACTTGGGTATTGCTGGCGGTGGGGGCGGGCTGACGGTTGCGTTCAAGATAGGACTCATAGGCTTTCCACCCCCCCTCCGGGGTTGGGGCCTCCGATAAAATGGCATCGTTTTTGGTAACGACTATGGTCTCTTTGTTGGAGCGCTGGTTTGGTGGGGGTGCTGGTTTATCTTTTGTTTCGGATTCGACCATAGCATCGGTTGCAGGGGGCAACATTCGTATTTCATTTTCAACCGGTGCAGATGCGGGGTTTTGGGCAGTAATTGGCTGGGGATTGATTGGCTCAATTTTTTCGGCGGCAACGGGTGGTTTTTTTTCTTCGGAAGGGGGAGCAGATTGGGTTATCGGTGGCGCTGAATTGGTGGTGTTGGTCTCCTGAACCATAGGGGTTTGGGTAGGTTCTTTGGGACTATTGCTGGCTAATTGGGATTGATTTGGGTTGATCCAAAAGAAATAAGTCATCCAGGCCGCACCTGTCAAAACCAAGAACACCGCTGCGATCCGCAGCAGGGGTGCCATGGATCTGTTTTTGGGAAGGAAACGAATGGCCGCTTGGTTCTCCTCGACCCTTTCGTTGACCCATTGTTTCAAAAAATACAGTTCTGGCTCAGAACCCCGGGTGGCACTGTGATAACCCTCCAGTGCCTCTGCCAGGAGGGGATCTTCCAAGGACGCTTTTTCCAACGCATGGGCTTCTGCTGCAGAGAGTTCTCCCTTGCGGTAACGTTCCAGGTAGACACCGTCGTAAATGATCTTTTTATTCTGTTCCATGTCTTGTTGTTCAGTCGGTTACACTATTCATCTCGAATTAATTTTTCCATGCAGTTTCGCAAATTCCTTCTTCCGTTTTGGATCAGGCTACGCACTCGATTCCAGTCCATTCCACTGGATTCGGAGATCTCCTGGTAGGATTTTTCCTGCAGGTAGAAGGCTTCCACGGTTTGTCGTTGTTCTTCGCCCAGGGTTTCCAGGCAGCGCGACATTTGTTGCAGGTGTTGTTCTTTTTCCATTACGGCATTCAGATGCTCGGCTTCGACCGATTGCATAAGCTCATCAGGCAGGGGAATGGAGTTTTTGTTAAGGGGACTACGCAAATACATCAGGCAGTGGTTGCGTGCCAGTTGATGGAGCCAGGCCTTAAAATGGGTAACCTCGTGTTTTCGAAGTTTCAAGGTCAGTTCCTCGAATATGGCCATTACGCTGTCTTTGGCTAGTTCCGGGTCTTTTAGGTATTTGAGGCATACGCCATAGATCTGGTCCATGTACCGTTGGTACAGCTCGCCCAAGATCGTCAGGTCGCCGCTCTCCTTATACATGATCACAAGGTCGGCATCGGGTAGCCGTGAGGTCTCAATGTTTTTCAAGAAGGCCACTCCTAAATATACTGATTTGCGATTTGTGTAATGTGTTGCCTGTACTCATCTTGGGTTAAACACCCGCTATGGAAAAGAGAAACCCCTTGCAGATTCAGATTCCCGAGCCCTGTCAACAGTCATGGACGGAGATGAAACCCGCGGGCAACGGGCGATTTTGTTTGTCCTGTTCCAAAACCATCGTTGATTTTTCTACTTACACCGATGAGCAGTTGATCGGTTTTTTTACCGACCGAAAACCGGGCGAGGTAAGCGGTCGGTTTTCGAATCAGCAGCTCGGCAGGCCGCTCACCGCAGCCCGGCGCTGAATCAAATGGATGCAGGCCTTGGCTTCTTTGGTTTTACCTTTTTTGATCGGTTGCCGAGCCGAATCGCAGCAAATCGATACATTGGGTAAGCCGGTGCCACGCCCGGTCGAAGATATTCGAACCGAAGATCGTCGGGTTACGCTGGGGATTGTCATTTCTCCGGATTGGATTGAGAAACAGAAGCCGGAAGATCGTCGGAAAAAACAGGTAAATCCCCGTCACACCGATGTTCGCCGGGTAAAAGGGAAAATGGCCCTCCCCTCAAAAGGCAGAACTAAAGAGTAAAGGCCGGATGAAATTTGGAAAGGGTATCTCGTAGGAATTGGCGATCCAGATGCGTGTAGATTTCGGTGGTGGTGATGCTGGCATGGCCCAGCATTTCCTGTACGGCACGCAGATCGGCACCGCCCTCGATCAAGTGGGTGGCGAAGGAATGTCGAAAGGTATGTGGCGAGATGGTTTTTTGTATTCCGGCTGCTTGGGCCAGTGCTTTGATTATGTAGAAAACCATGACTCGTGACAGTTGTTTGCCTCTCTTATTGAGAAATACAAAATCTTCCTGGCCTTTTTGGATCGTCAGGTGACACCTTACGGTGTCGCGGTAGATCTCGAGGTATTTAATGGCACTGCTTCCGATGGGTATCAGCCGTTCTTTATCTCCTTTTCCGATCACGCGGATAAAACCCAGGTCGAGGTACAGCTGCGAGAGCCGTAGACCGATCAGTTCCGACACGCGAAGTCCGCAGCTATAAAGCGTTTCCAGCATGGCTTTGTTTCGGGTTCCTTCGGGTTTGCTTAGGTCGATTGACTGAATGAGTTGTTCGATTTCCTCGAAACTCAGTATATCGGGAAGGGCTCTTTTTTGTTTGGGCGTTTCCAGCAGGAGTGTGGGGTCCTCTTTCACGATCCCTTCGATAACGCAGTACTTGTAAAAGGTCCGGATGCCGGAGAGCATGCGGGATTGGGAGGAGGCACTCATGCCGAGTTCTGCAACCTGGCGGGCAAAGGCTTGCAGATGCTGCAGCCGGATGGTATTGGGTCCGCCGACCATCCCGGCCTCTTCCAAGTACCGGGTCAGGTGTTCCAGATCTCTGCCATAGGCAGCCACCGTGTGGTCGGCCAGCGATTTTTCCAATTGAAGGTAAGCCTTGAATCCTCGTTTGTAGGGTTCCCACATTTTTTACTTATCAATGGATTCCAGATCAATGCGTTTCTCGAGTTCTTCCCATTTATTCTGAATTTTGATACGTACCCAGATTCTTTGTGAGGTTATGTTGACCGAGTCGATGTATTCATGAATGTGATCGTGATCGATGGGAAGCTCCTCGCGGAAAGTCATCATGGTAAGGGTTCCTTTCTGGGTATGCTCGACAAAAATATTCCCCTGATCGGTGTAGGCAATAAGTTTTGGATCGATGTTGAATTTTGGATCGATTGCATTTATGCTTTTATTACGGATAGAAATGCTTTCCCGTTTGTCGAACGGAAGTTTGATCTGGTAGCCTCGTCCCGTACTACAGTCATTGAACAGGAGCCACGCCTTCTTGTTACCATCAAATATGCATCGGGTGTGACTGGCTTGAAGAGGGATGTCTTTCTTGAGAATGAATTTTAAGCTGATCTTTCGTAACACGCCCAGGCCATCATACGACCACAAAAGGGTATCCGGCCTGCATTCGTTGGGCACGATCGCAACCATCGGCACAGTAGGATGATCTGCAACAAATCGGATGGTGTCCTTTAAGCAGGTGGTGTCGCAAAGGGGGGCCGAGGTATTGCCGGATCCCCCACAATGGCTATGGGTCAGCCCGAGTAGGCCAATACAAAAAAGGGTGAGCAAGCGCATAAAAATGGTTGTCTCCAAATCTAAGCAATGCGTTCCATATGAAGAAGCCTTCTATCTTCGCGCCACATGAAAAGATCCATATCCCATCAATTCCAAGCGTATCGACCCCTTCTTCGGAAAAACAGAAGTTCCCTGCGACGGTTCTTGACCCGGTTGTCCAAAAATTCGCCCCGTGGACTGGATGCCCGCATCCGCTCTTTGGAACCGGGCGTGTGGAAGACGGTGGATTGTCTTTCTTGCGCGAATTGCTGCATCAGCATGACGCCCACCTATACGATCACCGATCGGCGTCGGATCGCCCGCTATTTAGGCCTGACGGTTGCGGCTTTTCAAAAAAAATATTTACGTCAAGAACGGGGGGGCGACCGCGATTGGCTCAATCGATCCAGACCCTGTCCTTTTCTGAATCGCTCCGACAACAAATGCCGCATCTACTCGGTGCGTCCGGCCGACTGTGCCGGATTTCCGCACTTGCGAAAACGTTTTGCGGATTATGCCCATGTGCACCATCAAAATGTGGAGGAATGCCAGGCTACCTTTGAATTGGTCCGTCGCTTGCAAGCTTCCCTGGCTCACCGGCTGAAATAGATATCCTCTCGAAAGAAAAAATCAATGCCTCCGTTTCGATGCCGCGTAATGGAGAGCAGGTCGTATCGAAGCCATCTATATTGGGGATGTGCGCGTAGAAATACCCCCGCGGCTACCTGCAGGTGCCGAAATTTTTTACACCGATACGCTTTCCTCCGGCCATCCATACTCGTGGCCATGGCGCGTCTTCACTTCAATGATATGCAAATACTTCTCCTTTCGGGCGATCAGGTCAATTTCCAGTTTTCCCATCCGCCAATTGCGGTGAAGGATCTCAAAGCCGTTGGCTTCCAGCCAATCGGCTGCCAGCGATTCGCCCCAGTTTCCAAAATCCTGATGCTCGGCCATTGATTATCTTTATGCAATACACCTCGCTGGCTACAAATTAGCCAAGGGATAAAACACGCATCGCTACGTATTATGCCCGGGATATTTCGGTTGAAAGGACAGATCAAACATTATGATTGGGGAGGAATGAACTTTCTGCCTGACTTATTGGGATTGTCCAATACGGCTCATCGTCCCCATGCCGAGTACTGGATGGGGATCCATCCCCAAGGTCCCGCACAACTTCTCTCGCCCGCCGGCGAAACATGTATGCTTAGCAAACTGGCACCCCAACTTCCCTTCTTGTTGAAGATCCTGGATGTACGCGACATGCTCTCCATTCAGGTGCATCCCACGAGGGCCATGGCCGGAGCGGATTTTGAGCGCGAGAATCAACTGGGCATCCCCCTGGATGCACCCACCCGAAACTACAAAGACCCCAACCACAAGCCCGAGCTGATGGTGGCCCTGAGTGAATTTTGGCTGTTGCATGGGTTTCGATCCCCCAATTCGCTAAAGGAGATCTTTTCAAAGCATCTATTCTTACATCCTTTGCAGCATCAATGGGAAAAAAATGGATACGCCGGATTGTACCGTTGGGTGATGGAACTTCCCCAGCCGGACGTAAACCAGTTGCTGGAAGCGCCGCTTCGGAAAATGATGGATGCCTATGGGTTGGGTAAGCTATCCAAATCCGACCCTTGTTTTTGGGCAGCCCGGGCGCATCAAACGTTTTCTCAAACGGGTCGGATCGATCGCGGGATCTTTTCGATTTTTTTATTCAACCTCGTCCGCCTCGAAAAAGGACAGGGGATCTTTCAGGGTGCTGGCGTGCCGCATGCATATTTGGAGGGACAAAACGTGGAGATCATGGCTAATTCGGATAATGTGCTGCGCGGCGGACTTACCCCCAAGCACATCGATGTGCCGGAATTGCTTCGACACGTTCGAACGGACTCCGTGGAACCACATATCTTGGAACCAGTAGCGGACCAGACCGGCAAGCGGCATTATCCTGCGCCGGTTCGTGATTTCTGCATCGACTCAATCGCCTTGAAGCCGGGTGAATCATACCCTTACCGGGCCGATCGTGCCGGTGTGGTGTTGCTGGTAGAGGGACAGCTGCAATTGGAAGGGGAAAACGAGGGGTTGACCCTGGGCAAACCGGAGCTTAGCGCCTTCGTGCCTTCCGGCGCTTTTGTCGTCTTACGGGCTCATACACCCAGTTTAGTGTTTATTGCCTCCTCCCTCCAAGAAGAGAATCTGTAAACAACGGACCTATCCACAGTCGTTGATAATTCCATGATTTCATTGTCCGGTTTGGACTATTTTTGTTCTCACCCAACTGTGTGCATCCATGAAAAACATCTCCAAATACATTCTGTTTTATCTGCTGGCAGTAGCCCTTACGCTGTCGGCTAAATTTTTTGTTGGTCCCCATGTCGAATTCTCCGGCATTTCTCCCGTGATTGCGCTGGCCCTGTTCAGTGGATTGATGGCAAAGGACCGCGACCGAATGTTTTTGTTGCCGCTTCTCTGTTTGTTTCTCAGCGATGCGTGCATTCAGTTTCTGTATGAGCAGAATTTGTTTCCCTATGCCGGATTTTATGCGGGTCAGTGGAAGAATTATTTGTTGCTGCTGAGCTTGCCGCTGCTGGCGGCCTGGATCGGATCTTCCTCTCGTTTACGTATAGCGGTGGGCGCCCTTGCGGGACCGACCCTTTATTTCCTATTCTCCAATTTTTTGGTTTGGATGCAAGCTGGTGAGGCTGTCTACTCCAGGGACTGGAATGGATTGATGCAATGTTATACGTTGGCCATTCCGTTTTATCGAAATTCGTTGTTGGCTACCGGGGTGCTGTTGCCTATGATCGTCTTTACCTATCGCCATTGGGTGATCTCTCAAAAGGCCAAGTCGGTAACGGCCTAATCGATCGGTCAGTCGTTGACGCCGGATTCATAGCCCTCGTCTACCAATAGTTGATGCGTTGCTCCATCGGCGGCTTGTGTCGCCAGTTCGTCGCACCGATTGTTTAGCGGATTTTCAGCATGGCCCTTCACCCAATGAAATCGTACCTGATGCACTTGCGCAAGGGCGTGGTATTGTTCCCAGAGATCTCGATTCTTTTTTCCGCCTTTGAAATTCGTGCGTATCCACTTATCCAGCCATTTTTCCTCGATGGCTTTTACGACGTATTGACTGTCGGAATAAATCGTGAGGCGAAGTCCCTCTCGTGTAAGGGCCTGCAGGGCCGCGATCACGGCCATTAATTCCATTCGGTTGTTGGTGGTGCGTCGATAGCCTTGGGACAATTCTTTTTTATGATCTCCATAGATCAACAGGGCGCCGTATCCGCCGGGTCCGGGATTGCCCCTGGCCGATCCGTCGGTGTATATGGTTACGACGTCGGACATCTATACCTGAAATACGCCCGTTTTGAATTCCGGCAGGTGGGGGTTGTTGTCGGCCGACTCGATCCCCTTCGAGATCCATTTGCGCGTATCAATTGGGTCGATGATGGCGTCTACCCAGAGACGGGCCGCACCGTAATAGGGAGCGGTTTGCGCCTCGTATTTGCTACGGATCCGATCGCCCAATTCTTTTTCTTCCGCCTCACTCAGCGCTTTGCCTTTTGCTTTCTGGGTAGCGGTTTCAATCTGCAACAAGGTTTTTGCCGCTGAATCGCCACTCATTACGGCGATCTTGGCCGTAGGCCAGGCGAGGATCAACCGCGGATCATAGGCCTTGCCGCACATCGCATAATTACCGGCACCAAAGGAGTTTCCTACGATGATCGTGAATTTCGGAACTACTGAATTCGCGACGGCATTTACCATTTTGGCACCGTCTTTGATGATGCCGCTGTGTTCAGAGCGACTGCCCACCATGAATCCGGTTACATCTTGGAGGAACAGCAGCGGGATCTTTTTTTGATTGCAATTGAGAATGAAGCGAGCGGCTTTGTCGGCACTGTCGTTATAGATCACGCCGCCCATTTGTTGTTCGCCCTGACGGGTTTTGACCAATTTGCGTTGGTTGGCTACGATACCGACCGACCAGCCCTCGATGCGGGCATAACCACAAAGAATGGTTTGTCCATATTCCGGTTTGAACGGCAGATAGGATCCCTCATCCACCAAACGTTCCAAAATAGTGGCCATATCATAGGGCTTGCCATCGGTCGGGAACAATCCGTGTATTTCCTCGATGGCTCTTGCCGGGGCTTTTGCAGCCACGCGATCAAATCCGGCTTTTGGAGAGTGCCCCAATCGTCCGATTGTTTCGCGGATGTGTTGAAGGCATTCTTTTTCGGTGGCGAATTTTCGGTCGGCGATTCCGGAGATCGCCGTATGCGTGTCGGCGCCACCTAGTTTTTCATGCTCCACGGTTTCACCAATGGCGGCTTTTACTAGGTATGGGCCGGCTAGGTAGATCGATCCATTTCCTTCCACCATATAGGTTTCATCGCTCATGATGGGCAGGTAGGCGCCGCCGGCTACGCAGGGACCGAGTACGGCGGCGAGCTGTGGGATGCCCATGGCACTCATGCGGGCATTGTTTCGAAAGACTCTTCCGAAATGTTCCTTGTCGGCGAAAATATCTTCTTGCAAGGGTAGGTAGATACCGGCGCTGTCGACCAGATAAATGATCGGCAGATAATTTTCCATTGCGATCTCTTGCAGGCGCAGGTTCTTTTTTCCCGTGATCGGGAACCAGGCACCGGCTTTCACGGTGGCATCGTTGGCAACGATCATACAGGTTCTTCCGCTCACGGTTCCGATGCCGCCGATGGTCCCGCCCGCCGGACAACCGCCGTGTTCGGAAAACATCTCGTAGCCAACGAGGGCGCCGATCTCTAAAAAATCGGTACCGGGGTCGATCAGGTATTCGATGCGTTCGCGGGCGGGGAGTTTATTTTTTTGCCGTTGTTTTTCCTGTGCAGCAGCGCCGCCACCGATTTGGATCTTATCGAGCCGCTGACGCAGTTCGCTCAGCAGTTGGCGGTATCGATCCTCGTTTTGTTGGAAAGCAAGATCCATAGGTTAAGTTCTGTTTCAAAGATACGGGGTCGGCGCAGAGCAAGATCAGTTGTCGATTCGGACCGGCCGCTTATCTTTAAACTTCTTGGATTCGTTAACCCATATCGCCATTGGGGCCTGTGCAGGGGAGTGGATGGCCGGTCGTCGGCTGGGCCGCCGAGCCATGCTTTGGGGGGCATTGGCGCATAGCTTGCCCGATGTCGATTTTATAGCCGGACTTTGGAACGATCCGGCTGAGGACCTGCTGGCGCACCGAGGGTTCACCCATTCCATTTTATTTGCCTTCATCGCCATGTATCTGCTCGTGCAAGCGCATGCTCGTTTGCATCCGGGGTTGTATCCGGTGAAACGAAAGGCGTACGGATTTTTTGGGGTGCTGGTGTTTCTGCATCTATTTCTGGACGGATTCAATGTGTATGGTACGGGTTGGTTCGAGCCTTTTTCGCATGTTCGAGTGGCGTTCAATTGGTTGTTTGTGGCCGATCCTTTTTTTTCGGTGGGACCGGGTGTTGCACTGTTGTTATTGATCTTTTTAAAAAAACAACATCCGGCGCGTCTTTGGGTGAGTCGGATCGGACTGATATGCAGTTTGCTCTATCTGTCCTATGCTGGATTCAATAAATATCAGATCGACGGGGCCGTACGCCGGGAGATCCGAAAAAGAAATTGGTCTGATTCGTCTTACATGACTACACCCACGCCGTTGAACACTTGGTTGTGGTATGTGGTGGTGAATCGTCCCGACGGTGCTTACCTGGCTCATCGGCCACTACGATCTTATGGTGGAGGCGTCGCCCTACATAGAAGCGGGTACTTCGCAGCAGGGGTTCGCACCATTTGACGGCTACGCCGGCGGCTCGAAGTTTCTCCACGCGTTTATTATCGAGCCGGGCGGAGGCATAGGCATCCAGGTGTAGGTGCACCGCAATATTCTGTTTTCCGGCGGCACAGAGAAGCTCGATGATCCGATCACCAGTGTGATCGGGTTCAAAGATGTAGAATTGAAGGTGGAGGGATGTTTTTGCACCCTGGATCATCGAAGCGAGTCGTTCAAAATAGGGTTTGCCGCCACGGATCAACTCCACCCGGTTACGGGGAGAATAGCCGATGTGCATGGCTTGTTTGATCCGGCTCATGGGTTAAAGATAATGGCCGCAACGGGTTTTTGAGGAGGATCTGACAGCAGTCAGTCGGTTCTGTTCTCCGGCAAGGTGATCCGATCGGTTTCTCTTCTTTTTGGGTGGAACGCCCTGCTGCTTATCTTTGCCTCCCTTTTGGGGCCCAGGTGGCGAAATTGGTAGACGCACCGTCTTCAGGTGGCGGCGCCGCGAGGTGTGCTGGTTCGAATCCAGTCTTGGGCACTTTCTTGAACTGAAGCCGATTCTTTGATGGATCGGCTTTTTTATTTTTCGATGAATCGCCTGTCAGTAAAGGGATTGCTTCGAATAAACTGTTTACTCTCGGAGTTCGAACTACCCCTTTTTGCTTACTATACAGGATTCCTTCAGGGAATACCAGCTTTTGTAGTTGTTGCTTGGTTTCATATTCTGCTGTAACCCATGACTGACAGAGGTTCTGTGCAATGGTCAAACATTTACTTACTGCGTTTTCAAGGTTCGAACTGCTGAAGCTGGTTGATTCGATTTCTTGACTGAATTGATCGATTTCCTGACGAAGGGTGGTTGCGTGTTTTTGGTATAGCTCTTCATTTATTTGATCGGCGATAAACTTCAGCTCTAATTTCTCTAGCAGCGATTTTTTCTCGGCCAATTTCTTTTTGATAAGTGTGCTTTCTTTTTCATTCAGCGCAAGACGCTCTTTCAATTTTTGAGTGAGTGTGCTTTGCAGTTGCTTTCGAAGCGCAGGGTTATATTGATAGTTCGAAAGCAGTGTGACAAATAAACTGTTTAACTGCTTAGCGTTTACATTTACGGGAACTGGCCCCTCTTTTATCTTGTAATACCAGATTCCTTTTGTCTTATAGCCTGTGAAGGTAATACCGCTCGCATCATCTTTTGCAAAAGCTTTAAGCGGAATCTCATCATGGCGTGAAATTTTCGGTACCCCTGCAATCGGATTTTCATTTAGGATGTCCTGAACGTTCATAAAGGTTTTGATATCCACCAGTGGTGGGTGGTGACCTTTGATGAGTTTTCCTTCAACAAGCTTACCGGTAACAAATCCGGCATAGAAGGGGTTTGTGAAAACATGCCGAAAGCTTGTTTTAGTGATACGTACTCCACGGCGGCTTAGGTACTCTATAACCTCTTTGAATTGATAACTACCTTCCGATATCATTTGAAATCCCCGCTTTAATTGTTTTCCTTCATCAGTAATCACATATTCATGGAAGCAGGCGCGGTGCTTGGGTTTTAGATTTTTATATCCCATGGGGGTAGCATAAGGCCAGTAGCCTTTGAGCATCACCTCCCGGGTGTTAATAGTGGTTCGGTCGCTTTTAAGGCGGTTGTCAAAGTTATTTAGCAGATGAAAGAAATTCTCCTGCAGCCGTCCGATGGCGGTTGAAGTGTCGATATCCTGCGTGACTGATTTTACAGTCACTCCCTGCTTACTCAACTCCTCGCTCAGGTGTGAAGCAGCTGCTCCGGTTCTGGAGAAGCGGTCGTAGTTGAAAACTATGATATACGAGATGCTCTTATGCTTTTTGACATATTCCAGCATGCGTTGGAACTCCTTTCGGCCATCGGTCTTGGCGCTCTCGTATGTTCCTCCGAAGTATTCTCGGATGGCGATACTGTTGGCTACTGCATAGTTGTCACAGTATTTTCGCTGCACTTCCAGGCTTCCGTTGTTTTGTACCTGCTCCTGACTGCTTACCCGGGTGTATACAACTGCTTCGCTGCCCCGCTTTCTTTTTGGGGATCCGTAGCGGTTGCTTGTCAGCTGCTCCAGTGTTGCTTGTAAGTTCAAGGCTTGCTTTTTCATCGGATTGAGTTATTTGAAAAAATATGTCAATAATTATTTTTGAAAATAAACATATCTGCTCATCAATATCATTCTCGGTCAGTTCGCTTTTGGATCCATTGTTTGTTTTTTCATTCTCGTTAACAGGGTTCATTTTTACTCCGTTGGGGCCTTGCCACTGCAAGTGGAGAAAGCCCAATGGCTAAACTGAGCCGTCTCAAACGGGTCATTCAATCATTTTCTTATCGGTTTTGGTAAAGGAAAGGGTGGTGCCGTTTCTGGTGCTAAGTTTGATGGAGGAGTAATTTTTCAGGCCCAGCAGGCGCATTACCTCCTTGGCCTTATGTCCTTCAATTAATCCACCTCTGTCATACTCTATCTTTTTAGGTTTTCCACTCTCTTTATCGATGGTGATGGTTATTTTTTCGACATTTTCTTTTCGAAGCTCCTGAATAAGCCTTAATTCATCTGCGTTAACCAGCCCTACATTAGTTATGAACTCAAGCTTATCCTCATCTGTAAACAGTTCGGCTATGTAGAAAGAGAAGGGGATGTGAATATGGGGGCGGCGTAGCTTGTCACGATCCTCCTCACCCCGGATCATTTTGTAAGTTCCATCCGGGTAGATTTCAATTCCTGTCTCCCGGCCATGCACGATACAAGCAACAAGTATTTGGTAGAAATAACTGATTTCTGTTCGCAGGCCAATTTTCAGAAAAGGATCATTGGAACGCTTTAAACTCGCATCGAGCCTATCCTGTTCATCCTTATTTAGCTTTCTGATCTTTTGAAGGCTCTTATAATAGGCGATGTTCTCCTCAAGTGTTCTACTATCTAGATCTTCTTCATAGGCTTTAATAAACTGGTCTTCATGAATTTGCTGCATCAATTTGATGGGGCAGCCAAATCCACGCATGGTGTCAAGAACCTTGAGCCACACATATTCAACAAAATTCACTTCTGCCCAAGTGCTGTTGCTGATCGAAGAAATCAAGCCGTTCATTTTCCAGTAGTGAAAGGTTTTGGAGCCTATGCCCGTATCCCGAAGCTTCAGGTTACGCTCCAAAAGGCTGCCCTGCAGCTCAGCCGCCCGTAGGTCAGTGCCCCTGATTTCTGAAAGAGGAATTTGTCTCATCCGGTAAATCTACTAACTTGTGGGAAATATACCAAAATAAAATACCTATATATGCGTAAAACGAAATCCGGTCCCATCCAACGGGAATCCCTCACCTACAAGTTAGGAAGAAGGTGTCTTTACTGTGGCGAGCCCATAGAAGATCAGGCCAGGGCAAATAAAATTCATTGCAGCCCCTGGGTGGATGAATATGGCAAGCGTCATGATTGTAAGCGGCGGCGGCATTCGCTGGTGCATAAGCCAGATGATGATCTTTTACTAGAAATTTCGGCCGGGCAGCGGGAAAAAAAGAGGCAGATCGAAAGGATGATCGCTGCTCACGGCGATGAGGTTACTACGGAAGTCTTGATTGCCTATGGAATAAAACTGATGGATTGCCTCCGCTTCAGTTATCATTCAGGGATGGGCACTTTTTATTTCCTTGGATACAGGATTATTTCAAACCCTAAACTTAAAACCCATAAAATCGAACGTTATGAACAACTATGAAGCAATGAACATGCTCACAAAACTGAGTAAGGAGGATGATAACTCAAACACAAAGACCTTTGTTACAATTGGTTTAGTGGTGCTTGTCGGGGTGGCGTATTACCAGTATTGGAGAAATGCTACCACCACGAAGCTCGTATACAGCCTAAGGGAGCAGCAGGGGGCTTTAAATCGTATGTATGACCACCTCCTTTCAGAAAACCAACGGTTGCAGCAAAATCAGAAAAATCTACAGCAGACTATTGCTAGTCTGAGCCGCGAAAAGCAAGCGCTGATCGAACAATTGAAGCAGCGGGACTCAGGGAGTTCAGATACAAAAAAATAGCGGCGGCCTTAGAGTTCTAAACCGGTCAATACCGTTCCGGGACGGGTGATTCCGTTCTGGAACGGTATTTTATGTTCAGAAGTGTTCATCGCTGTTCAGAATCGATTTCTTACCAGTGAGTATTTCATCTGATTTGATTAAGTTTTAAAGCGGCTACTGAATGGTTAGTGACAGCCTAAAAAAGCATGACAAATTTGCCGAATGGGAGCTGGTGAGTTCCAACAATGGTCGTAGGTCATTCGCTTTTAATCATTTCGGGAAAACTCTCACTCCGAATAAAATGGCCGCTACTAATCAGAATTAGCGTTTTTGAAGTATATTTATACAGGAAAGGCAGCTCCTATCATCGGCTTGGCAAAAGCAGGGCTGATGGAAGTAATTGAACATTTGTAGTTCTATCAACATTTGTGTGATATTTTAGGCTGACGGTTTACAAATTCCTGCCTTCGTCAAGCCGTAGACCGTTAGAGTAGATTGTTAAGACACGACTAAATAAAAAACAATAAATTTTACAAGGTGAAACCTACTTTGCCTTTTGACAGAGTAGGAGACAATTTTAAATACAAATCGAATGAAAAAAGTAACACTAATTCTATGCGTAAAATTGATGGCGGTTATGATGCTGGCATCATGCACGGGTGGTGGCACCAAGGATGAAGAACCACCCAACACGGGTGGTGGCATCAAGGATGAAGAACCACCCAATAAAACTACATTATCCAAAGAAGTAACCATAGGCAAACAAGTATGGATGACTCAAAATCTGGATGTAGACAAATTCCGTAATGGAGAGGTTATTCCGGAAGCAAAAACTGATGGCGAATGGAAAGCGTATGCGGATGCTGGAGAAGCTGCTTGGTGCTATTATGAAAATGACCCTGCGAATGGTGAGATATATGGCAAGTTGTATAATTGGTATGCGGTAAGTGATTCAAGAGGTCTCGCGCCTGTTGGGTATCATATTCCTTCCGATGCCGAATGGACTCTACTTACTGATTATTCGGGTGGAGCAGAAAAAGCAGGTGCTAAAATGAAATCCAAGCAGGGCTGGGCTGAAGACGGTAACGGCACTAATAGCAGCGGTTTCTCAGGTCTTCCGGGCGGTAACCGTAACTCCAATGGCTCATTCGACCTCATTGGCTAGTACGGTAACTGGTGGAGTTGTACGGAGCTCAATTCAAACCTTGCCTGATTCTTTTACCTGTATTACTACTTTGGCGATGTACTCAGGTACTACTTCTTTAAGGAGAAAGGGTTCTCTGTTCGTTGCCTCAGGGATTAATTTATTTGATTCATTTGACAATTTGATTATTTAACAGCATAAAAAAAATAACTGATGAAAAGATTAATCGTACTCATTGCAGCATCG
>VGFT01000010.1 GCA_016868775.1 Bacteroidota bacterium
AAAACCAATACATCCAACCTGGCAAACCCATGCAAAACGGCTACATAGAGCGATTCAACAGGCTGTATCGGGAGGCTATCCTTGATGCCTATGCTTTTATAGATCTTGAAGAAGTCAGATACCTGACCAGGGAATGGATCGAAGAATACAACTACCGAAGACCTCACGAAGCCCTGAACAACCAAACACCAGATGAATGGAAAAGGAAACTAGAAATTACCGAAATTCACAACTCAAACACTGTCTGTTAAAAGGGGCACTTACATGCCGGCTGTCCAATTTTTTTGTTTTAAATATTTTTCTCCAGATTCTATCGCTTCTTTTTCAAGCTCTGTTCCCATTGAGTCGTTCCATCTATTTAAATATCCGAAAAGAGCCACAACTCCAACAATCTCTACTATTTCCCCTTCATTCCAATAGAATCTTAGATTTTCAGCAATTCTATCATCTACTGAATTGGGTATTGTCGAACTTGCAAGAGCAAATTCTAGTGCAGCTCTTTCAGATTCCGAAAAAGCCTTATGCGTTCTGAACTCCCATATATTGTTCATTTTCATGGTCTGATAGCGACAGACCAGGTCTTTTAGTGTCCGCGAGATCACGTGATGGATGCCGGGCATGCCGTTGGCGCTGGGCGGACCTTCATGGAACACAAAGGCGGGTTTGCCATCGCGGTGGGCAATGCTTTGCTCGAAGGTTCGCTCCTGTGCCCAATGGGACAGTACCTCTTTTTCGAGGGCGGGCAGGTTCAGGCCGGTAAACTCGCGGTAGTGGGCGGACATACTGATTTTTCGGTCCGCGAAAATACGGATAAGAGATGAGGAGGAGATGAGAGGATGAGGAGTTGAGGTTTGGGGTTTGAAGTATTTAGTTGAGTCTCAGCAACTCACTAAGAACATTGAACCTCATCCTCTCATCTTCTCATCAAAATTTGGTGAATCTGAAATGAAAGAACCGCTGATCCCGGATCTTGATGCTGTCTGGTGCGGAAGCAGAGGGGGTCACTCCTCCCCGGTAGTAATTAAAAATATCGACTTTGGCACGCTGCCCACTGGCGGTACGGATCACCAGGGTTCGGCCGGGAATGGGGATCAGCAGGTTGGTGGGACCATCATAGGTGTACCAGGCTCGCCCGGAGCCACGGGGAATGGCATAGGAGACCGGGTGGTTATCGACCCGAAAGGTGGAATCGGCGGGTACGGAGGTCAACGTCTCGAACGGGCCATTGAATACGAAGGCGCCGCCCGCACCCGGACCACTGGTCAAATTGTTCACCCGAACGGTAGTGCCGGCAAAAGCGAGGTCCCATCGGTTGCTATTGGAATCTGAATTGGGAATCCATTGGTTGCTCTCCAGACTGAAAAAGGTATATCGTCCGGCGCCGATGGGTTGGCCCTGTGAGGTGGTGCCTACGATGGTGTCAGCAGGTAAATTGCGTACCGTGACCACATTGCCATTCGTTGTTACGGAGTAGGCGCGTTGATCTATCGTTGGCGTTGGCTTGTCCTTTTCGCAAGCGGTTAATGCGATGAGAGCGGTCAGGAGGAGGATTGGATTTCGCATGAATGGATTGTTTTTTTGGGAGGGTGAAATGTTTAACGGTTTTAGGGTTAGCTCAGAGCGTATAGTTTAATGTCAGGTATAGGTTGCGTCCGGGGAAGTTGGGTAAATAAATAACATCTTGGTAGTTGAAAAGGTTTTCAATGCCTGCTTGGAGTTTAAGATTATTCCGGATGGGGATCCCGCCGGAGAGGTTGACCTGAAGAAAGCCGGAAGCAACTTCATCCTGATCGTCATGTACTCCATTTCCGTTGCTGTTGGCGACGATCCACCGGCTCCGATACAGCGCCCGGATGAACAGGAAACGATCTTCGGCCGGCTGGTACGTTAACTTGACCTGTGCCTGGTGTTCGCTTCGGTTCGGAAGACCTATGTATTCACGAGTGGACATGACACGACTGGACCCATCCGGGGCACGGAGGTACTCCATCCCCTTCTTGATGCGATCGAGTTCATCTTTGTCACCGGTTTGCAGCCATTGATAGCCAACCTGGAGGGTCCAATGGGCCTGCGGCCGCCATTTTACCTCTGTTTCTAGTCCCTGGGTGAAAGCCCGACGCACGTTCAGGTAGCTGAAGATCTGGGATCCGTCAACTCGAGTGGCCACTTGCCGAACATCGATTAGTGAGCGAATATCATTTCGAAATCCGTTCAGGCGGATGGACAGGGACTGGGCGGGCTGATAGGAGACCCCCAAGTTCGAACCGGTTGAATATTCTGGGGTAAGGCTGGAGAGATTGGAAAAGTCAGGTTGAAGGTCCGCGATCTGTCCGAGGCGTTGCAGCTCCGTGATGACGCGGATGGCATCCTGTGTACCGTATACGGAATAACCACCGGCGGCATTGTTGGTGAAATTGAGGTAGAGCTGGCGAAAATCAGGCGCCTTGAATCCTTGTCCCACGGATGCCTGAACCGACCACTTCTCGCTGGGCTTATACTTGACCGACCATTTGGGCGTGAGTGCGGCCGCGAACAATTGGTTGTCATCGTATCGGGCGCCGACCACCGAGATCCATTTGTCGTGTAAGGCCCACTCCCACTGGAAAAAGGCATAGGCCACACGATTTTGCTTGATGCGATCAAGGGCATCGTATCGGGTAGACCGTGCCTGGTCGAGTTGATAACCGGTTCCAACGATGAAAGTCGATTTGTCCAGACTCCAATCCACCTGCTGTTCGATACGATATAACCCCTGCTCAAACCGGTCGAGGTAACTGCTATCGGGTTGCTGGATGAAGGACAATCGCTGATCGCCTGTATACCGGGTAAAAAATCCCCGGGTATGCATTTTCAGACGTTGGTTGAACCGATGCGTAATCGTGGGCTGAATATTCCACTCGCTGTTTTTTTCCCGTCCATACGATTCGATGAGTTGTCCGTTGTTCTGAACCGCAAATTCCTGTTGAATGCGGTCTTGGTTGAAACGAATCAACCCCTTCAGCTCGGTCCGCTCCCCGATGGGTCGATCAAAGCTGGTTTGATGCGTGAGTCGGTGGGTCGGCCGAGGCACCCGGTCGGTTGAGAACGGTCGAAAACTGATCGCCTCTGAATACAGAAAGTTATTGCTGTGTCGAAACCTCCATTTCCCAGCTTGATATCCGACCTGTACAGCCAGGTCAACCTGCTGAAACCCGTTGGAGGAGAAGGGAAGGGCCCAGCCCGACTCTGGGTTTCCGGTACCGTACCGGATAGATCCGGACAATTCTTTCTTACCGGGCGATTCGGTAATGAGATTGATCACACCGGCCATGGCCTCTGACCCATATAGGCTGGAGGAGGGTCCTTTTACGATCTCGATCCGCTTGATTCCGGCTAGGGCGATTCGGTTCAGGTCCAGCACCCCGGAGGTACGCCCCACCAGGGGCTGACCATCTACCAGAATGAGCGTATGCTCAGGATTAAGTCCCTGCATCTGCAATCCCACACCAAAGGCACTGGTCATGACCAGCCCATTCTGTTCCTGCAGAATATCGCGTAACCGTAGGGAACCGGCTTGTTGGATTTGGGTCTTTTGGATGAGTGTGACGGGTACTGCCACATTGCCCACACGTCTTTCCTGGCGAGTGGCCGTGATCACCACTTCTTGCAAGGACGATACCGAATCGGATTGCCCCCACGAACAGAAATGAATCAGAAAAACCAGCCACAACAATATTCCACCCTTCATGAGGGCGCAAAGTTAACCGGCGGGCGATTCTCCGGCGACTTATGTTTTGAAAATCAACGTTAAAAACATCAGGCGATAAAACAAGATCATTGAGCGACCACGATCCCGCTGGCCAGCACGCGTACTTCTTGCTTGGCTTCTTTGATCGCGTCGATCTCGGCCTGGGACTTCTTCGCATCCTCGGCGTAGTGCTTTTACTCGGCTACGGAGACGGTCTTCAGATTTACCGCCCCGTTGATCACGACGTTCTTACCGATGGCCGCGACGGGCAGGAAGAAACCATAGTCCTTCATTTTAACGGTGGCGGTCTCTCCGTTGGCCAGCTCGAGTTTGAGCCAGCATCCCTTCTTGGGGCAAACGTCCACTACTTTGGCAGCTACCTGCACGTCGGGGAACTCCGATCCCCCTTTGAGTTTCTTGACCACATCGTTGAGGTTCAGGGCTTCGGATACCATGAATTTAGCTCCGTAGGCATCCCCCGGGTTGGCATCGCCGGCAGGGGGTTGGGCCTGTGCGACCAAAAGAGAAAGCAATGAACCGATCAATAGAAGCGTGTATTTCATAACGATGTTTTTTGGCGTGTGCAAAGATAGGTCAGGAGCCGATTTTTTTCTTCTTCAGTTGAAACATACGGGAAAGATTGAAGCCCATGCGCACCTCCCCTTTTCCCCATTGGCCGGTGGTTTCCGTGATAAAGGCCCGCTCGTTCATGCCGGCGGAGTTGGAGACATGCAGCTGGAATACGTGTCCGCCGGTCTCGATGTCCAATCCCACCGAAAGGGGATTTTGATATCCTGCCGGCAACCCGTTCAGTACGTAGGTATAATCCCAAGTCAGCGCCATGCGTTTGTTGAGTTTCAGCCGTCCGCCCAGCCCCAAGCCCATGATATCATTGGCATCTGTTTGCAACTGCACCAGGTTCTTGTGTACCAGGGTGGGCGTTAGCTGCAGGGTGAAGGCATCACTGAATTTGCGGCCGATGATAGCAGAGAAATAATAGGCCAGCCGGGAGGAGAAATAGTTTTCGCGGGAAGGATCTGCCCAGGGGAGTCCGTCGACGGTCATACCCGCTACCAGTGCTACGGTCACCGGAAAGCTGCCCGGACCGGTCGATTGCCGGATCGGAGCGTATTTGATGAATCCGTCCACTTCTTTCTTGAACGTGTTGCGGCCGATGCCGGCCATCAGGTTGGGCCGAAGACCGAAATCAAATCCCATCCGCATGGAGGCCTGGTCGAGTCCGAAAAAATTTTTCAGCCCCTGATCGATGTTTCCGAACCGATGCAGGATCCGGAAATCCATCGTGCCCGGATTGATGAACTCCATTGAATGAGCGTTGATGACGCGGCTGGACTTGAAGGCCGCCTTGACATACTCTTTCTTCGGGCTGTCCTCTCCAAGGAGTCCCAACAGATCGTCCTGTGCCTGTACCCGTGTGAGGGCGGAAAGCAGCAGGAGCAGCAGAATCGGTTGCAGGGAATTTGGCATTTAAATTATTTTAAAGGTTCAAGTCCGCAATTCACGGTGATTGGTAAGGTAAATTGTAGTTGAGTAAATTGAAAAAGCTATTGCAATGGAAATGAAAATACACAACACACTTTTTGGCATACCAAATAATTCTTCGAATGAGTACAGAAAAAGTAAAAAGAGAACTGAAACAACCGCTCCAACTGCATCAATAAGAAATATTTTTTTCCTACTAATTTTTCCATTTCCTTAAACATCTAATCAGAAACAAAAGTCCAATAAAGACAGTAATGAGTGAAACAATTTCACATCAGTGTTAAAAGTCCCCAAATAATCCATACACCAAAAATAACAAGTGCACAATAGGCACCTAGACCTAATCTGTT